>CAYOOD010000047.1:0-56132 GCA_964405435.1 uncultured bacterium | reverse complement strand
CTGGCAATATCTCAAGCGTCGGTTGCGTTGGATTATGCCAAAGAATCTGGAAGAGCTGCGGCAATATCTAAAAGCCGAACTGGAAAAATTAACCCCCTCAAATAAGCGCGTCGATTGCGGGACGGCATGATATTTTATCAGCTTTATCTGTAGCCAAACTTTAGAGAATTGGTATCACACCCAAACTTCGGGCAAATATCCCTAACAGCCTGAAAGAAATGTTCTTGTTTTTTTATTGGCGAGTTTTTGTTTTTCAAATAAAAATACATATACAATCTAGAAAAGTCAATAGTAACATGCCGATTTTTGTAAAAACACCTTTTTTCAGAAGCGTCTCGCTCCCTATCAATCCAATCGCGAAAAAGACGTTCAGCGAACGAGTCGTTCGCACTCCAAAAATGAGAGGCTCCCAAAGTCAATATCGAACTTCTTAGAATTCCGGAAGCTTCAGGATGTCTCCAGTGTCCACAAGTCAAGTCGATCGGTTTTCTAAGTATTTGTACTTTTTAGCACGGACAATTTGCAGGGAACGGTTGCGAGAGCAAAAGCTTGCCTGACAGACCCTTTCAAAATAGAATGTTTCGTGCTTCTAGAGCGGCCGCCGAGGGAGTGTTTGGATCGGACGTAAAGCGCTTGCAAGCAGCGAGATTTCTAGGCCAGCCTTTGCCTGCCGCGACCCGCACCGGGTGGACACGGCGATCGCGCCCTTGTCCATCTTCTGCGCTCAGCAGCTCGGTAGCTGACAGAGGGATGCGCTGACGCGCTTGAAAAGCGCTTCACTCCCGATCGCAGAAAGCCCCTTTCTGTCCGATATTGCCAGAACCTCTCCCTAGCAATCGATCGGGCAGGCAGGCAGAAACGAAAAATCCATGTATTTTATGCTATCCTAGGTCAGGGCCAAAACACGCTGACCGATAGGAAAACCGCGAAACGGGCACGGCACTTGCCTGGAAGCGCAGTCTAACTAATCAACAAAGATTAGGGGCGGAATAATAAAATCCGCGCTCTGCGAGTGAATCAACGTAAAGATCGACAGGTAAAAAACAGCCCAATCTGGTTAATCCCAGGAAGGAAAAGTGGGATTTTGGCTATTCCTTTAGAGTTAAAGACGCTCAGCAGTTAAATTTGCCGAGACTTCCTCGTTATAATCTTTGATTTAACGGGAAATGCGTTAACGAGAACCAATAAATTCATGTTTGAAGCACTCGCCGATCGCTTAGAAGCTGCCTGGAAAAAATTAAGAGGTCAGGACAAAATCTCCCAATCCAACATCCAAGAGGCTCTGCGGGACGTCCGCCGCGCCCTTCTGGAAGCCGATGTCAACCTCCAGGTGGTTAAAGAATTTATCGCTGAGGTAGAAACCAAGGCACAGGGAGCTGAGGTCATTGCTGGCGTGCGCCCTGCCCAGCAGTTCGTCAAGATAGTTTACGACGAGCTGGTGCAGGTGATGGGGGAAACCAACGTTCCCCTAAGCACAGCACCAAGCGCTCCGACTGTCGTGCTGATGGCTGGTTTGCAAGGCACCGGGAAAACGACGGCTTCTGCCAAGCTAGCCCTGCACTTGCGCAAGCAAAATCGCACTGCTCTGCTGGTGGCAACGGACATCTACCGCCCAGCGGCGATCGACCAGTTGGTAACTCTGGGCAAGCAAATTGACGTGCCAGTGTTTGAAATGGGGAGTGACGCCGATCCGGTGGAGATCGCGCGTCGGGGGATCGAACGAGCCGGGGAACTGGGCGTCGATACGGCGATCGTCGATACGGCGGGTCGCCTGCAGATCGACCAGGACATGATGGCGGAGTTGGCTAGAATTAAGCAGGCAATTCAGCCCCACGAAACTCTGCTGGTGGTGGACGCCATGACCGGCCAAGAGGCGGCGAATCTCACCCGCACGTTCCACGAACAGATCGGCATCACTGGGGCGATCCTGACCAAGTTGGACGGGGACAGCCGGGGCGGTGCGGCGCTGTCGGTGCGGCGAATTTCAGGTGCGCCGATTAAGTTTGTCGGCGTCGGGGAAAAGGTGGAGGCGCTGCAGCCATTTTATCCAGAGCGCATGGCCTCTAGGGTTCTGGGCATGGGAGATGTCCTCACCTTAGTCGAGAAGGCGGCTGAGGAAGTAGATCTCGCCGATGCCGAGAAGATGCAAGAGAAAATTCTCTCGGCAAAATTTGACTTCACGGACTTCCTGAAGCAAACGCGGCTGATGAAGAATATGGGGTCGCTCGGCGGGATTTTGAAGCTGATTCCGGGAATGAACAAGCTCAAGGAAGAAGAGCTGCAGAAGGGAGAGGCGAAGCTGAAGCAGGCTGAGGCGATGATTAATTCGATGACTCAGCAGGAGCGCCGCAACCCGGATTTGCTGGCGTCTTCTCCGTCAAGGCGCAGGCGGATCGCTCGCGGATCGGGTTACAGCGAGGCGGATGTCGGCCAGTTGGTGAGCGATTTCACGAAAATGCGATCGCTCATGCAGCAGATGGGCCAGGGCCAGTTGCCGATGCCAGGAATGCCGGGAATGCCCGGTATGGGAGGCGGGCCCGGGGGCGGCTATCGCGCTTCGCAACCGGGCTGGCGGGGCTATCCGGGCGGCCCGCCCCAGAAGAAAAAAAAGAAGGAAAAGAAGAAGAAAGGCTTCGGTACGCTCTAGCGGCAGATTTCGCAGGGCTAGGCCGACCTGCTTCTGGCCCATTTTTCCCCGCCGTATTGCCCAGCACTACGGGTGCCGGACAAGTGATATAATGGGAAACTCGCAAGCAGATGAAATTTGAAAGCTAATAGCGAATAGCTTAAAATCCTAACAGGAGTATACGCCAGCAACATGATTAAACTGCGCTTAAAGCGGTACGGTAAAAAACGGGACGTCAGCTACCGCATCGTAGCGACAAACGATACCTCTCGCCGAGACGGTCGTCCCCTAGAAGAACTGGGCTTCTTCAATCCCAGAACTGATGAAACTAAGCTCGACGTTCCAGCAATTGTCAAGCGCCTGAAAGAGGGTGCCCAGCCTACACAAACGGTGCGCAGCATTCTGCAAAAAGCCAATGTTTTCGAGCAACTCCGTGCCTGAGCCATCCCCGAAACCAGCAACCTCACCGGCATCGGCTAGTCCAGACTACGCCGAACTGGTCAGGTTTCTAGTGGAGCCGTTTTTAGACTCTCCGGATGCCTTGCGAGTGGATTGCGAAAAATCCGCCAGCAAGCCGCGAGTCTGGATTCGGCTAGCCTTTGAAGGCGAGGAAAAAGGTCGCGTTTTCGGTCGGGGCGGGCGCAACATTCAGGCAATCCGGACGGTGTTGGAAGCCTCTGCTCGGGCAGCAGGTGACTCCCTGTACTTGGATATCTACGGCAGCCAGTCTGGCGGGCGCGAGAGCGCTCCTCCCAGTCGCTCTCCGGCAGGAAAACCCTCAAAACCTCCTTCTCGCCCTTCCTCAAGTCCGTCCCGGACTTCTGCCAGACCCCGTTATCGCGGTCCTGGTTGATTGCGGAAAAGGGCAATCAGCTCCCTCCTCTGTCGTGCTGTCTCTTGTCTCCCTTGAATTTTCATTCAGCACCGCCTAACTCCCTTTCATTCTCGGGCAGAGCCTGAGAATGAGGGAGTGCGGGAGGGATTCCAAAGTAGATCGGTCACGCTCTACCAGTGAGTTGGTATAAAATATTCCCGGAAAAAACTCTTTATTTTTTGATGTGAATGAAGTGACATTGAGACAACTGACAAATTAAGGTCAGCGCCATGATCTAAATGGAAATGCTAGTGATTTTAAAATAGGGATAAATTTTCTTCGAGGGCTCAGTTCGAGCGTTTTTTTATTTAGAAAGTCTCGCAAGTCACATGAAAGATTTTTAAAGGCAGTGAGAGTTTAGGGCAATGACTGCTCGTGTTTCAGAAAACCCGGCAAAGAGGTAAAACAAATAGGTGACTGTGGCCAATGCGGGCTAGAGAAGAAATACCGCAGCGGTTCTTTTTCAAGATGCGCCGAAAAGCTAGGCTGAGCAACGAGAGATTTTCTAAAATTAGAATAGGGCGGGCTTGGATGAATTAGCAGGCTCTGCTCAAATGACGCGAAATCCAGTCAGAATCTGGGGATGGGAAGCATCATTTGCGCTTCGTTGGCGATCGGGCGGCGATCGATCTTTCCGATCGCTGGTTGCTTGGCTCCTTTGCCTTGCCTGTAGGATGGGTTGGAATATTTCTGCCAGATTGGATAAAATTGAGTTAGATAGGGAAGTCCCTATATGCGATCGACATACTTTAGGGGAAGTGTCAGGAGGTGAAAAGCAGCAGTGTCAGAAGTTCGATTGGGGGAAAACGAGTCGATTGATTCGGCGTTAAGACGCTTTAAGAAAAAAATACAGAAGGCTGGGATTTTGTCGGAAGTCAAGCGTCGGGAACGCTATGAAAAGCCCAGCCTGCGTCGCAAGCGCAAAGCGGAAGCCTCCCGCAAGCGCTACGGTTGAGATAAATAGCGATCGCCCGCCACTCTAACGTTTTACAGCGGTATCGATGTCACGTCGATACCGTCAGACGCCGAGGAGGCTAGTGCAGTGGCCTGTCCCTAGGCGTCTTTTTGCATGGATTTGACAAACAAGTTGTTTGGGAAGGAATTGCGCTGGTAGAGGATTGTCCGTCTTGCAAACAGATGTTGGCTTTTGCAGTAAAAATACAATGAATCGGGTAGGGGCTTTTTTAGCCCGGATTTCTCGGACACAGAAAAGGGTCTGAAGAAGCCCGCTCCGATCGCAGTAGGAAATAATATAGGATGACAGAAGGGAAGACCATTCAATTACCGAGTATTGACAGCGCGATCGCCCTAGCCGGAGATCGAGAAGAAAACCTGAAAATCCTCTCCCGCCAAACCGGGGCGCAACTGGTGCTGCGGGGGCAAGAATTACTGATTTCCGGCACGCCCAATCAAATAGAACTGTGCCGCCAATTGGTGCGATCGCTCGAAGACTTTTGGAAACACGGCAAAGCCATTACCGGCGTGGACATTCTCACCGCTCGTCACGCCCTCGATACGCAGCGCCAAGGCGAATTGCAAGACTTGCAGAAAGACGTTCTGGCAAAAACCCGTCGCGGCGAGGAAATCCGCGCCAAAACTTTTCGGCAGCGGCAGTACGTCCAAGCAGTGCGCTCCCACGATATTACTTTCTGCATCGGGCCGGCGGGTACTGGCAAAACGTACCTCGCCGCAGTTCTCGCGGTTCAAGCCCTGCTCGCTAATGAGTACGAACGGCTGATCCTGACGCGCCCCGCTGTAGAAGCCGGCGAAAAATTGGGTTTCCTGCCTGGAGACTTGCAACAAAAAGTCAATCCCTACCTGCGCCCTCTTTACGATGCTTTGTACGAATTCGTCGATCCTGAAAAAATCTCGAATCTCATGGAGCGGGGCGTGATTGAAGTCGCGCCGATCGCCTACATGCGGGGTCGCACCCTCAACAACGCTTTTGTGATTTTGGATGAGGCGCAAAATACGACGCCCGCTCAGATAAAAATGGTCTTGACGCGCCTGGGGTTCCGTTCCCGCATGGTGGTGACTGGCGATATCACTCAGACGGATTTGCTGCCCAATCAACAGTCTGGTTTGATCGTGGCGCAGAAAATCCTCCAACACGTTGAGGGGATTGCTTTTTGCCAGTTATCCCAAGCAGATGTGGTGCGCCACCCGCTCGTGCAAAGGATTGTGGCGGCTTATGAAAAGTACGAGAGCTGAGGGGTTTTCCTTAGCTTGGGAGCGATCGGGGATTTGGGGATTTGGGGATTAGGAGAATTTTTGTAGGGGCGAAACGCTTTCTCGCTCCTACGCGGGGATTCTCTGGGTGGGAAGGGAGTAGAAAGGGGGTAGTGGGCGATCGCACAGCATTACGGGAGCATATCAGTTTTGTAAAAATACTATCAGGAGTGCGGGCCAGAAAGCCCGCGATCTATGACCCTATCGCGGGCTTTCTGGCCCGCACTACAAAACTGAGATGCTCCCCAGCATTACTCCTACCTCCTAGATGCTCGCGTGCAGGTAAACTGGTTATTGAGTTTCGAGATTTTTTCACTCTCAGGTTTGATTATGGCCGCTACCTTGAAAGAGTTTTTAGACGCCTGCGAAAATTTGGGCACGCTGCGGATTATTGTGATGAACTCTGCCGGCGTTCTGGAATTGCGATCGCCCCTTCAAAAGTTGTTTTACATGGAGTTGCCCAAGGGCAAGTATGCCAACATGCACGCCGAGGACTTCGAGTTTCACCTGAATATGGACAAGATTGTGCGGGTGAAATTCGAGACGGGCGCGTCGAAACGCGGAGATTTCACGACTTATGCGATTCGCTTTCTCGATGAGAAAGAAGAAGCTGCCCTGAGTCTATTTCTCCAGTGGGGGAAGCCGGGTGAATACGAACCCGGGAAGGTGGAAGCTTGGCAGCAACTGCGCGAGCAGTACGGGGAAGTTTGGCAGCCAGATCCTGTGGAAGGATGAAGAGAGTGGGGAGTGGGTGAGTGCGCAGTGCTGAGTGCTGAGTGCTGAGTAAAGAGTGAGGAAGTGCTGAGTGCGTAGGGGCTTTTCGCGAAAAGCCCGTACAGGAGTGCCAGGGTGCCTCGGCTGAGTTTTGAGTTTTGAGTTTTGGGTAATTTCTCACTTAAAGATATTATTTCTGAAATTTAATTGTGAGAATAATTTGCAGTTTGTGCTTGGTTCTGGCGCTCTTGCTGGGGGGAGCTGCCGACGCGAGAGCAGGAGCCTTGGCTGACAGAATGGCCAGTTTTCCGCGCTGGGAGGGCAAACCGTCAGCAGCGGCGGCTGAGGGAGATTTGGTTTATCCGGCGTGGATGGCTGGCGACTGGGAGGTGACGAGCACGCTGGTGGAGTTAGTTGCGCCGCTGGCACCGGATCTCGTGACGCCTGGGTTTGAGAGCAATCGCAAGTATCTGAATCAGCCGGTCAGGTTTCGCGTCCGTTTTGTGGAGAAAGGGGCTAGGCAGGGTGCAAGGCTGGCGGTGCCGTCTTTGGGATGGAAGCGGGCGGGCGAGCACGGGGGCATCGCCCCTACCGGATTGGTGTGGGTGGTGGCGGATCGCGGATTTAATGGGTTGAATATTGCCCGGACTTATTTGGGCGATCGCGCCGTGATAGCGGTGAAAGTCGATCCGGATAACCCCAATCGACAGATTACTTTACTGCTAGAGGATCGCCAGTTGGTTTCTACGGTGACGCTTCGCGGCAGCGAAACGCCAGAACCCGACCGGTTTGTGGCGACAGAAGTAATCCAGCAGGAATTTCGCGGCGGGGCTCTAGTTTACTTCAACGAAGTCGAGACGACAACCGCTTACCGAAACGAGCCGACTTCAGCAGTACCGATTCAGGCATCGCAAGTGACAGCGGTTTACTTGTCGCCCCAAGATCCCGGCTACTTTAAGGCGATCGGACGTCCTGTAGCGCTTTATCGCTATCAGTTAGATCTTTCTCCGGTTTCCGATGCTTCGTGATAGGTGGGTTCTGTCACGGGAACGCAAGCGATCGCCGGCAGCCAGATGGTAAACGTAGAGCCGCGCCCAAACTCGCTCTCGACCGCTATTTCTCCGCCCATCATTTGGCAGAATTTCTGAGAAATCGTCAGTCCCAGACCCGTACCGCCGTAATTGCGAGTCGTGGAATCATCGGCTTGGGTGAAAGGTTGAAAAACTTTATCCATTTGCTTTCTCGTCATGCCGATGCCGGTGTCGGTGACTTGGAAGCAAATCCATTCTATATCCTCGATCGCCACCGGTTTGAGCGCGCCTGCATCGGCGTTTTTGCCGTTTGCCAAAGCTTTGGGGCGATCGGAATCGTCCCGAGTTTCACCATTGTCGGGACACGGTAAACTCGCGGTCGATAGCCTTTTGCCTGCCAGATGGCCAGCTAGACGGCAGGCGGATAGGGTGATGCTGCCCTTTTCGGTGAATTTAGCCGCATTGCTGAGCAGGTTGAGCAAAGATTGCCGCAATTTGGTCACGTCTGCTTGCATCGTGCCGATATCTTCAGCGCACTCTACCGTCAGGGTATTGGCATTTTTCGCGACGAGGGGCTCAATGGTAGTGGCAACTTCCCAGATTAGGGGCGGGATCTCGAAGGTTTCCCAGTGCAGGTTCATCCGACCGGCTTCTATTTTGGAGAAATCGAGGATATCGCTGATCAGTCCCAGCAATTGTTTGCCCGCCGAATTGATTTTCTCCAGGTCGGTAATGAAATCGTCTTGCCCCAAGTCTTCGGCTTCTTCTTGCAACATTTCACTGTAGCCGATAATGGCATTGAGGGGCGTGCGCAGCTCGTGGCTCATGTTGGCGAGAAAGGCGCTCTTGGCGCGGTTGGCTTCTTCGGCGGCTTCTTTGGCTAGACGAAATTCTTCAGCCCGCTGGCGTTCTGTAATGTCTTGAACCGTGCCGATCAAGCGAATCGGCTGACTGGCTGCATTGAGAATGATTTCGACTTGTTCGTGTACGATACATTCAGTGCCGTCAGGTCGCACGAGTCGGTAGTCAATACTGTAGGGGATTTGATCGCTGAGGGCTTTTTCGATGGACTGGCTGACGCGATCGCGGTCGTCTGGATGGACTGAATTCAAGAATGTCTCGTGTACCGGGGGAAAGGCAGCCGGGGCAAAACCCAGGAGGCGGTAAATTTCATCCGACCAATTTAAATGCCGATCTAGCAAATCTAAGTCCCAATTTCCCAAATGAGCGATGCGCTGGGCATTCGCCAGACTGGCTTGATTTTCCCGCAGCGATATCTCTGCCTGCCTGCGCCCTGCAATGGCAGCAGCTAAGACGAGAGAGGTGAGCGTCACCACTGCCATAAAGGCTTGCAGGGACAGCAGGGCTGTACTGGCGTTGTTGTCTGCGTGTTTGAGAAAGGGGCCGCTTTCCCGGGCGACGCCCCAGAGGGCAAAGCCAGAAATAATCAGATTGGCTAGGACGGTTCCCCCCAGCCCAAATCGCAACCCTCCCCAAACCACAAAAGGAAACGGCAGGTATTCCATCGGATACCGGGCGAGATAGACTCGGGTTCGCGAGCAGAAGACGAGCCAGCTCATGCTCAACAGCAGGATCAGCCACAGACCGATTTCTAAGCTTCGCCCGATGCGGTTGTTGTCCGAGGGCCACTCGCGCCAAGTCAACCACATCGGCGTGACGAGGACGATGCCCATAATGTCGCCCACCCACAGGCTCCACCAAATCGCCTCAAATTCGCTCCAAGTTTGCAGATGTGCAAGGCAGAGGTTGAGGGCACTGAGGGTGGCGCTGAGCAGTACCGACAGCATAGCTGCCCCGAAGAGCAGCACCACATCTCGCGGACGCTCGATCGCGGGATTGAACTTCAGGTGCCGCAGCAGTCTGAACGCCACGACTGCTTGCACGGCATTGCCCAGAGCAGCCACGGCGGCAACGAGCCAGGAGACATCCTGCGATCGCGCGAAGAAGAAGGCACCCAGAGCCACTCCGGGCCACAGGCTTTCGCCGCCCGAGAGGAGAGCGCCTAGCGCGAGGCCAGCCGGCGGCCCCACTGGGGATGCTTTCACATCCAGTCCCGGAATCAAGGTTGCTAGGATTGCTGTCCAAAAGTAGGTGACAGCGAGCGCACCCACCAGGATTAAATATCGCCAAGGCCGGCTCTGGAGCAAAGTCATACGGTTTAGATTGCAAGAGAACAGAAGCCTGATAGTTCTTAAAAAAATTGCGGCTACTTGTGAGTTATAGCGGGTTTCTTAACAGATTATGGGGGATGGAAAACCCTTCTAGAAGTCTGTCAAAAGTTTCCTTAAGTGCTATAATGTCTGAATTTGTGGGGGAGCGGGCGATCGACATGCGCCTTATAGGTTCCCAGACGTGCTATCCTATCTGAATGTGGTGGGAGCAAGAGTAACTGAATCCCTATGAGGGATTGAAAATTTACACACCCTGAGAACTCCCCCTCCCTAAAAGCAGCTATTCTTCCGATTCGATCGCGGTTGGCCAAGTCGCATGGCCCGGATTCACCGAGCGCCCTGTATTGGCTTCCTTCAGCGTCTCTCCCTTCTCTGTGGTATCACTAAAAGCATTGTGGATTCACAATTCTGCATGAATCTTTAAATTTCCCACTCAGGGCGGGCATTTTTCTTGCCCTCACTTGCGGAAAGGGCAGGGATTCAGCCACTGCCTCGGTGGATTGTCCCGTCGGGCATGGTTGCGCCGTTCAAAACCGCGACGCCCAAATTTGTACCGTCCAGGATGGCATCTGTGAGATTCGCATCCCACAGGATAGCGTTAAAGACTTTTGCCGCAGTCAGGTGCGATCGCCTCAGATCGGCTCCGGTCAAATTCGCCTCACTCAAGTCTGCTCCTGTTAAGTTAGACCCCGTGAGGTTGGCTTTTTGCAAATTCGCTTTAGTTAGTTTGGCGAAAGTGAGATTCGTGCCGGTGAGATTTGCCTCTGTTAAATCTGCACCGAATAGGTTGGCTTTATTCAAGTCCGAGCCGGTGAAGTCGGTTAATTTCAGATCGGCTCCAGCGAGATTGGCACAGAAAAGTCTGGTGCCCATAATTTGCACTCCGCACAGGGATAAGTCGGCGAGATCCGCTCCCGTCATGTCTGCTGCGATCAAGTTGGTTTCGCAAAGTTTGGCCCCTCTCAGCTTGATCCCAATCAGGCAGCAGCTCGTGAGAGTCGCGCGAATTAACTGCGCTCCCATCAGGTTGCTGCCGGCGAGGTTCGCCCCCAATAAGAATGCCCGATCGAGATTGGCTCCGCTCAGGTTAGCGCCGCTGAGGTTAATTCCCCTCAAATCAGCACCGCTGAGGTTGACACCGCTGAAGTTCCTTTCCCCGGCTACATATCTGCGCACAAATTCATCTACCTGCATGAAATGCTCCTGGGCGATCGCGAAAACGAAAAATAGAGAATGGGAAAGCCAATGGCAACTACCTACTAGCCATTATCCCTGTTGATGGGTACTTCTAGCTAGGCGCTAACCGCAGTGACTTGCTTGCGCCGCAAGGCACTGCGGTGCAGCACCCGCAGCACTTCTTCGGTGGTAGTCAGCCCGTTGGTGACTTTCTCAATCGCCGCCATGCGAAAGGAAGCAAAGCCATTTTGATTGAGATAGCGATTCAACTGGGTGACTGTCCCTTCATAAATCAGTTCCTGCACCGTTTCGTCTATATCGAGAATTTCCACCAGTGCCTCCCGCCCCATATACCCGGAATTGAAGCAATTGGCACAGCCGCGCCCCCGCCGCCACGCCTCGGGATTGGCTTCGTGTCGTTCCAAGCCCAGCACTTGCAAGTCTTGCTGAGTCGGTTCGCAAGCTTCGCCGCAGTGGGGGCAGACTTTGCGCGCCAAACGCTGGGCGACAATCCCCAAGAGGGCGTCACTAATTAACCCGGGATCGGGACCGATATCTTTCAGTCGGGGAATGGCTCCGATCGCGTCGTTGGTGTGCAGGGTGGTAAATACCAAGTGTCCGGTGAGGGCGGCTCGCACCGCTGTCTCTGCGGTTTCCCGGTCCCGAATTTCTCCGACCATGATAATATCCGGGTCTTGCCGCAAAATTGCCCGCAGCCCCGCCGCAAAGGTCATGCCGGCTTTTTCATTCACCTGCGTCTGGGTGATGCGCGGCAGAACGTATTCGATCGGGTCTTCTACCGTTACCACGTTGACATATTCTTTAGCAACATACTGCAAGCTGGTGTAGAGAGTGCTGGTTTTCCCCGAACCGGTCGGTCCGGTGAGTATTATCATCCCTTGCGGCTGAGTTAACCAACTTTTGTAGGTGCCGATAGTTTTCTCGGAAAGCCCCAAATCTTCCAACTTGGAAAAGGGGTTGCGCTGGGGGAGCAAGCGAATCACGGCTTTTTCGCCGCCGACGCAGGGGAGGGTACTGACGCGCATGTCCAATCCTACGACTTCTTGCTCGATCGCGTAGTTTTCGCCGATGCGCCCGTCTTGGGGACGCCGGCTCTCGGCAATGTCCATGCTAGACATGACTTTGAGGGCAACAACGACGCGGCGGCTGATGTCGCGGGGCAGGGTGGTGATGTCGCGCAAGACGCCATCGATGCGGTAGCGAACTCGCAAGCCTTCTGGTGTGGGTTCGAGGTGAATGTCGCTGGCGCGGTTGCGCAGAGCGCCGGAGATGAGGGTTTTGATTCGGCTTATCTGGGTGACAGCTTTAGAGAGGTAAAGCTCGGTTGTTTCGCCGATGTCTTCTTTGTCTTCTTCGCCGGTGAGGGGGTTGACGAGGGGGGCGGAGCTGATGCGGTTGGGATCGAGATTTTGGGAGTGATACCAGGAGCGATAACTTTTGTCGCTGATGGGGATGATTTTGATTTTGGTGAAGGTGCGATCGCTGATGCGATCGAGGGTGCCGCGTTCGATTTCTACCGGGCTGCCGAGATAGTAGCAGTTGCGCCACAGCAGTAGGGGTATGACGGGGGGTAAGTTTTTGGAATCGGGAAATTCGCGAAAGAATCGAAAGCTGACTTCGCGATCGAGCAGTCTCAGGTTGAGGAGTCCGTTTTCGTCTACGAGGAGTTTGAGGGCTTCTTCGCAGGTGATTTCTTGATTTCTCAGTTGTTGCCAAGCGGATTGGAGGGATGGTGTGGGGGGCATGGTGGTAGATGTGTTTCCGGGGATGCTGTGCGCGATCGCAGCAGAAAGGCGAGTTGCTCCCTGCTATTTTACATTTTATATTTTATGTTTTAGATTGTGGGGTGAGTAGCAAAAACTTAAAGGAACGAGATTCGCCCCGATTACTCGTAATAATATTTCGGGCTTTTTTTTAGGCCAATTAAGGAGATTGGGCTAATTTTGGCGGCTGGTGCGAATAGGAGAGCGCTCGCGCGGATGGGGAAGCGCGGGTGGGGAGGGCAGGCAAAGGGCGATCGTTCATCCAGAATCGGCAAGCAGACAGGCAGAAAAAAGTTGGCTTTTAGACGCAAGCGGGGTTATACTGGAATGCGGATAACGAAATTTTAGAGCAACGGGAGGTTATTGATACTGAGTTAGGGCAGTTGGCATTGGCAGCAATGAAATAGAACGAAGAGGTTTCGCGGTTCATTCCTTCCGCTTCGCCACTAGGCGCGCTCTCTGCACTCCCAATGTCTAACGCACAATTTAATGCACGCTAGAAATCAAGAGCTTCACCTCTAACAATCTAAATACAATGGCAAAACTCATGTTTTTTTTGCATGGTGTCTCGGAGCGTCATGCAGACTACGGCGATCCGCTTCCCATGCTTATTCAAGAAGCTTTGACGAAGAGACAGAAACCCCTTCCCTACATTCGGAAAGGCTTTTGGGGTAATTTTTTGGGCGAAAATGAAAAGCTGTGGACATCGATCGAGCAAGAATTTGCTGAGGAAAAATATAGAAACCCTATTTTTGATGAATCTCAGTGTTTTAAATATAAAAGTTTTAAAAAAGGGGCTTTTTCTAAATTTGTCGCTGATGCTTTTAGTTATTTAAATTCGAGTACAGGTTCGCAAATTCGCCAATTAATCGCGACGCAACTGAAAGAAGCATTGAGTTTCTACCATGAGGCGACAGAGATTTATTTCATCGCTCACTCTTTGGGAACAGCCATTCTTTGGGATACTCTTTTTTCAAATCGTTTTCAAACTGATGATGCGGCTTTAGCCATTCGTTCATTATTAACAACAAAAATTGCCCTCAAAGGAATTGTAACGATGGGTTCGCCCATTCCCTTTGTCAATATGACATTAGGCACAACCCTAGAAGATGTTGAAAAAAATCTGAGCCATTACCTTCAAAAAGATCGGGGCACGCTTCCGTGGTTTAACTTTATTCATGCGTCGGATATCATTGCCTATCCTTTGCGTCCACTCCTCAAAAAAGTCAATCCGCAATTGATGACCCTTGAAGACATTTACCTAACCAATGACATTAGCGCGATCGAAACTAAGCTCCGCCAATTCATTCAGTCGAGCCCCGCACAATTATTAATCAAAATGAACCCTGATTTGGAAGCAGCAATCAGTAGTATACCTGCTGTTGTGGGTACACCCACCGGACATCTTTGCTATTGGAAGGAGCGTGTCATTGCAGAGCATATTGCTAAAATCATATATCCCCACGATCCCTTAGAAATTGCGAATACTAATATGAGGGAAATTGTTTCTCGCATTCAAAGTATTGCGGGCATGACTGAAGTTAGAGTTGAACTCCCAGACTTGAAGAGCGAAATTATAACACAATTTCAGATAAAGGACAATAGCGGTTCGCTCATTCTCGCTAAAAATATGCTGGGTGTTCATCATGTAAAAATTGCCAATCAGAACGGGGATACTCTCTATTTTGGTTATGTCGGCTGGCTTCATATTGATGGCTTATGCAAAACAATCCGTACCATTCAAGACGAGTTTAGTTAAATTTGCGATCGCTCTGCTGAATAAAATGGCGGACGTTTGCTTTTCTCAGGAGTGCGAATGGATTATATCTTTAATCAGTTTTACAATTTTGCGATAAATTTTTCTATCTAATTTCGCCCCTTCATTAAAATCTGCAAAAGCCGAAGCTTCAAACACAATTCTTCTGCTCATTGCAAATCCTGTAAATCCACTTCAACTAGATTCTGATTGGCTTTAATATTTTCAACCGCTTTTAAAAGCCTACTCTTGTTATTAGCTGATTATAAAAGTTATTCAGTTTCATTAACTTCGGAAACAATTATTTCAATTTATTGATCTACAAAAATAGGTTTGATTTTTTCAAGAAAATTACGACCTAGTTCGCTAGCTTTGAACCGATAAACTGTTGACATAATTGTTACCTGTTTTCGATGGCGATCGCTATAGCGTTTTTAGTCCAGTCAAGTGCTATTGAATTATAGCATAGTAACACTCCAAGCCTCAACCTCGTTCAACTCCCTCAACTGCTCTACACGAACACAGGGCAGCGTACAGAACCCATCAATTTCAATAACCGTATCTTAGGGCAATTGGACAAAAAACACGACTGCCCCAAGTTCACAAAAGGCAGACAGCTTACAATCGGGGCAACCACAGGGGAATTGCTCTTACCTGTACTCGATATTTCAAGGCTGTCAGACTGCTGCTTGAGGTTGTCGGCTGGCATCGAGTAAAAGTAATCTCTCTGAAGCCGTTACCGGGATATTCGCGATGCTCTCCGCAACGGGGAAGCGCTGAAGCGCCTCGCGACGAACGGTGCGATCGCGCCCTGTGCTATCTGTAATAATATTGGTTAGTAGATAGGGAGTAGAGGGCGATGGTGACGGCTATTGTAACTGAAGGCTTCTCTCTAGAAGATTTTATGACGAATCCCCCAGACCATACGGAATGGGTGGATGGTAAACTTGTGGAGACAACGGGAATGACGGTTAAGCACAGTCGGATTCAGGGAAACTTGCTTTTTTACTGGAAACAGTACAAAATCCAATCTGGACAAGGAGGCGAGGTTTATGTAGAGCTCCCTTGTCGCACGAACCGGCAGGGGCGTCGTCCCGATGTGTCTTATGTTACGCCAGAGTTGCTGCATCAGTTTGCCGATTTGCCAACGTTACCCCAGAGCCCGCCGTTGATTGGGGAGATTGCTTCTCCCACTGATTCGGCTGAGGATTTGTTTGCTAAAGCCGCAGAGTATTTAGAATCGAGTTGTTTGGAAGTCTGGCTGGTGTTTCCTGAAAGTCGGCTAATTTTAATCTTAACGCAGAATCGGACTTTGGCGTTTAGCGCTGGTGATGTGGTGAACACTCAATTGGTGCTGCCGGGATTTAGTATTGCGGTGAATGAGTTGTTGGCTTAAAATTCCTGTATGAGGAGCAATTGCTGGTCTTTACGCTCCAAAGGGCGTTAGCACGGAAGGAAGTATCCAGTTTTTGTATATTTATTTGCATATTGATGTGATGGGTCGGGCTGGGGCGGAGCATCTGGGCTGCTAATTTATCGGTTTGAGGGCGATATTTACTGCCCGGAACGCTTTCGCCATGCCCGACAAGAAATGTTCGCGCGTGCTTTTAATTGCTTATCAGTTGCGGCGCAAACCCAACTGCCATTCCGCCTTATTCAATTCGGCTTCTAGCTTTTTCAACCACACAGAAACGCGCATCCGGTGGGCGAGATTTAGCAATTTATTGTTAGTGGCATCCCTAAACGTCAGGTTGTGTTCGTCTATCAAATCAAATGTGTCGTCAAAAATATCGGGCATGTTAATTTCCATGCCGCCCCGTTCCTGTACTTTTCTCCGGGCTTCCGATTCGTCATAGCGCCGGAATTTGTTCGGATCGCCGAAAAACAGGTTCTTGACGACGACATAATCGACATTGCGATCGCAATAGTTGACTAATGAATCTAGCGCCTCAACGCTGGCTCTGACGCGGGAGATAACGGATACGGTTGTCATGCGATAGCCGAGATTGGCGGCAGTCGCGATCAACTCGATTTCCGAGTCAAATTTTTCTAAGGATTCTTCAGCACCCGCCGGCAAGTCGAGCAAGACGACTTGGGCATCTGTGGATTCTATATCGTTGATGAGTGCATCGGCTCCGCCTCGGGTCGCAATGTCCACCTGAACGACGCCAGAGGCTAAATCTTTATAGTGACGGTGGAGTTGAGAGTTTCGGCGATCGCTGTCGTAGGCGAGACAGGGTATGCCCCGCTGGCGGTAAACATCCAGCAAGGCTCGCGCAAAGGTACTCTTGCCCGTACCGCCTTTATCTCCTGTGATGCACACAAATCGCTTATTTTGACCGTCTGCCATTTGTTCAGTCCTCGCAACTCAAGACTAGGGAATCATACCACAAGCCTGTTGCGCTCCAGACGCCTGCTGTTGCCTGCTGGTGCTTTTTCTCCGGTTCCGGCAGCAGCATTGTGACTTTCTGTCGGATTTTGACCAATAAAATAGCCTAGTCGGCAAAAACTGATTTTGTGGAAATCAGTACGCTTGTGAAGCGATCGTTCTAGTAATTTGGGAACGATAGTAATAGAGACGTCCTGTAGGAAGTACCTACGAACTATCGCATTAGCTGATTTGGAGCTCCACAGGAGAGCGCAAGGATTATGGTAGACCTGACACCAACCGCCAGTTACAGTTTAACGGTTCGCTTGCAACTGCCGAACCGTACCGGAATGCTTGCCAGTGTAACGCAGGCGATCGCGTCTGCAGGCGGAAATCTGGGTCAAATTGATTTAATCGACCAGACGCGGCAATTCGTGATTCGAGATTTGACGATCGATGCCACTTCCACCGAACACGCTGAGGAAATCGTGGAAGCGCTCAAGAAGGTGCCGGACTTGCAGCTCATCAATGTCTACGATCGCACTTTCAACCTGCACCGCAGCGGCAAAATCACCATCGAGAACAAAATCCCGCTCAATACGCAAGCCGATCTGGCAATGGCGTATACTCCGGGCGTCGGGCGCATTTGTACGGCGATCGCGGAAGATCCCCAGCAAGTTTACAAGCTCACCATCAAGCAAAACACGGTGGCGGTTGTCACCGATGGCAGTGCCGTACTGGGACTGGGCAACCTCGGGCCAGAAGCTGCCCTGCCGGTGATGGAAGGGAAAGCGATGCTGTTCAAGGCATTTGCGGGAATTGATGCCTTTCCCATCTGTCTGTCTACTCAAAACACCGACGAGATTGTCCAAACGGTGAAAAATATCGCTCCCGTTTTCGGAGGGATAAATCTAGAAGATATCTCCGCGCCTCGCTGTTTCGAGATCGAAGCGCGACTGCGCAAAGAACTGACTGTACCGGTGTTTCACGACGATCAGCACGGTACGGCGATCGTGACGTTGGCGGCGCTGCTCAACGCCCTGAAGCTGGTGAAGAAATCGATCGACCAAATCCGCATCGTCATTAACGGCGCAGGCGCTGCCGGGATCGCGATCGCTCACCTGCTCAAAAAAGCGGGCGCGGTACATTTCATCCTCTGCGACTCTAAAGGCATTGTTTGCACCGATCGCCCGGACATTAACGAAGAAAAGCGGCACTTTGCCGTCAAGCAGTCGGGGACTCTCGCTGAGGCGATGGTAGACGCGGACGTTTTTATCGGCGTCAGCGCTCCGAATGTCGTCACGCCGCCAATGGTGCGATCGATGGCCAAAGACCCGATCGTGTTTGCCATGTCCAATCCCATCCCGGAAATCCAGCCGGAATTAGTAGCGATGGACGTCGCCGTGATGGCAACTGGGCGCAGCGATTACCCGAATCAAATTAACAACGTGCTGGCATTTCCGGGCATCTTTCGCGGGGCATTGGACTGCCACGCCGCCACGATCACCCCGAGCATGTATCTAGAAGCGGCGATCGCCCTGGCGGCTTTGGTGTCCCCGTCGGACTTGAACCGAGAATACATCATTCCCTCCGTTTTCGATCCCCGCGTGGCCACTGCAGTGTCGGCTGCGGTGATACACGCCGCCCGTCAAGACGGCGTTGCTCGCTACTAAATCCGAAGCGGCTTGATTGAGCGCAGATACTGTCTCGACAGATCGAGGCAGTATCTTGCACGCCTTCACAACAGAGCTTGCGATCGCGAGAGCGCAGCCAAATCCAAGCCAGCCAGACGCTCCCACCCCCGCTCGATCGCCTTTTTCCCGCGCAAAAAGCCGATATTGGCACCAGGCAAGATGTAATTCAAGGTATCCGGTGTAAAGCGATCGATCAATAACTGCACGCTTCGCAACTGTCGCCACCAGTGAAACGTTTTTGACGTTCGCAGCGGCACCGGTTCGCCTTGTTTGTCGGGCAGCAAGTGACGCCCCGCAAACAAAACCCCGCCGATGCCGCTCCAGTACAAGCAAGACGACCCCGGAGAGTGGCCTGGTGTCCAAATTGCCGTGGCCGTCGGGCTGAGGGCAAACTCTTTCTCAAACGTCGTGACGGCGATTTCCGGCAGAAGATAAGCTTCCTGCTCCTGAATCACCACTTGGCAGCCCAGGGCTTTACTCAACTCCGCCGCCTTGCCAATTGCGCCGCGATGGGTTATGAAAAGCCACCTCACGCCTCCGTGTTGCTGTAAAAATTCTAAATTTTCCTCGTCGATCGCCGGCGCGTCGATGAGGATATTGGCGCTGTTTTCTACAATGAAATAAGCGGTTGCTCCCAAGGTGTCCCGGTTGGGTGAAAACGCAAAAACGGCATCAAGGACAGCCTGTGGTGGCTTGGGCATAGCATGATTCTCTCGTTACTCCTTCTGGGAATAATCACATATTTCATTTTGCAGCGCAGCGTGGCTCCGACAACCCGCACGCCGATCTGGATTTTGTGGCTGGTGATGATGACGCCGGCGTTTATCTGGACTGGCTGGGTGTTAGTTCGCGGCGAAAACGAACCGATCCCGGCGGCTCTGGTGATCGGCCCTTTTCTGCTGTGTCCGCCGCTTTACTGGTGGCTAATTCAGCTCGGACGTCAGGGGCAAAACCCCCAGCCGGTGCAGTCGTCTGCAACTCAATCTCAAAACGCCGATTCGCTGCAGGGGGATGAGGCGGCGGATGGGGCGGTGCGTCCGCTCGACAAAACCGAAGAATCTCACCTGCGCGATTGTTTTCCCTGGTCTGTGTATTACCTGCAAAATCTGGAGTACCGCCCCCAGGCGGTCATCTGCACGGGGATGCTGCGCGCCAGCCCGGAGGAAGCGTACCAGACGGTTAAAGACAATATTGAGGGGTACTTCGGCGATCGCTTCTTGGTCGTGTTTCGCGAAAGTTTCAACGGCAAGCCGTTTTTCGTCCTCGTGGCCAATCCCTACCGGGAAAATAGCACTTTGCCAAATGCCGAACCGCAGACGCGCCCGTTTCTGGCACTGCTGCTGCTGGCGCTGACGGTATTTACCACAACGGCGATCGGCGCTGAAATTGTCGGCGTGACTGACAAAGCCGTGGAAGCCAACCCGGCGCTCATCCTCAAAGGTTTGCCTTATTCTTTGGCCCTGACGGCGATCTTGGGCGTCCACGAAATGGGCCACTATATAGCGGCTCGCCTGTACAAAATTCGCACGACCCTGCCCTATTTTATTCCGGTGCCTTTTTTCTTAGGGACGTTTGGCGCGTTTATTCAAATGCGGTCGCCCGTGCCGAATCGGAAAGCCCTATTTGACGTGAGTTTGGCAGGGCCAGTAGCGGGTTTTGTCATCACGCTGCCGCTTTTGATTTGGGGGCTGGCTCACTCTCAGATAGTTCCCATGCCGGAGAAAGCCGGGATGTTGACGTTTGGGGCGCTCAATCCCAGCTTTTCGCTGCTGCTGACGGTGTTGAGCCAGTTGGCGCTCGAGGGGGCAGTGACGGCGGAGTCGGCGATCGCCCTCCATCCCGTCGGCATCGCCGGTTACATCGGCTTGATTGTCACCGCTTTTAATTTGATGCCCGTCGGGCAACTGGATGGGGGACATATCGTTCACGCCATGTTCGGGCAGCGCACCAGCGCGATCGTCGGTCAGATTGCCCGCTTTTTGATGTTAATCCTGTCCATGATTCGCCCAGAATTGTTGCTCTGGGCGCTGCTGCTGTTTTTGATGCCCATTCGCGACGAACCCGCACTCAATGACGTCAGCGAACTTGACAATCGCCGGGATTTGTGGGGATTGCTGGCTCTGGCCGTGTTGATTCTGATTGTTCTGCCAGCCCCGGCGATACTCACAAATTGGTTGAGCCGCTGAATCGGCTTGCGGCAGGGGGGAGTGGAATTCGTTCCCAGGCGGGAGGAAAGAGAACGCCTGTCGGAATGCTCTGCCTCCCTTGCTGTCTAACAACTCAAAGAGAAACGCTATAGAAACCGATCGCTTTTTTGCAAAACTCCCTCGGAAATGACAAGACAGCGGAAAAATTTTGTCGAGTCGGGCGATCGATCGACGAGAACACCCTCCTACAGATCGAAGGTTTCAACATTTGAAATCCAAACTATCCGGAGGATGGCTAGAAGCCAACGCTGTGTACAAGAAACTTATCCTTTGTTTCCCATGACCCGATATTTCTCCCTCTGTTTGCTTTTCGCGGTTCTCTTCCTTTCTTCCTGTTCGTTACCCAGCGATCGCCCCTTGCTCTCAAAGCCGCCCGAAAGCGTCACCCAAAACCCCTTTAAAACCGTAACTGTAGATGCCAAAACAATAGTCGCGGGGCAAACTATCTACGCTCCCGTTTATTCCCATATTTATTTTGAAAATCAAAAAAATTATATCGATTTATCGGCTACGCTGAGCATTCGCAATACAGATTTAAACAACTCCATCATTATTACAGCAGCACGCTATTATGATACCTACGGGAAACTGGTGAGAGGCTATTTAGAACAACCCCTAGAGCTTCCTGCCTTGGCTTCTCTAGATTTTGTCGTCGAAAGAACTGACCGGAGCGGCGGTTCTGGAGCTAATTTTATTGTAGAATGGGTAGCTGAAAAAGAAGTCTCTCAACCCATCGTTGAAACCGTGATGATTACCGCCGAAAGCGCTCAGGGTATTTCTTTTGTTAGCACGGGGAGAGTCATCAAAAATTTCTCTTCCCAAAAGGAGAAAAAGTAAATTTTCTCACCCTCAATTTACTAACTCGTATTAAAGAGCCAACATGATCGCTTTATTCAACCTATCACTTCCGCCATTTTTATTGAGCAATAATCAAGCCATAGAGTCATCAACGCCCGATCGATTAGAAGGATTAGTGACGATATTAATCATCCTTCTAATCGTTGCCACTGGCGTTGCTCTGCTCTCCCGCTACCTGCGGATTTCCTATGTAGCAGGTTTGGTTTTGGCCGGTTTAGCCATTACTGAATTACTGCCGCGCCGTGTCGGACTCGACTCGTCGCTCCTTCTCAATCTTTTCCTGCCGATTCTGCTGTTCGAGTCAGCTATCAACACTGATATCAGCCGCCTTCGTAGCACCATTAAACCCATTGCTCTGCTGGCAGGACCTGGGGTAATCGTTGCTGCGGGAATTACAGCACTTTTATTAAATTTCGGATTGGGGTTGGCTTGGATACCTGCTTTATTAGTTGGAGTAACTTTGGCGGTTACCGATACGGTTTCGGTGATTGCCGTTTTTAAAGAAGTATCAGTCCCCGCTCGACTGTCTACGATTGTTGAGGGAGAAAGCCTCTTCAATGATGGCATTGCTCTGGTTGTATTTAGTCTAATCTTAAAAATATATCAAACCGGTTCGCTGACAGTTTTACAAGGACTTCAAGACCTTTTTGTCGTAATTGTAGGCGGCTGTCTGGTGGGAACAGCCTTGGGATACTTGAGTACGGGTATATTTGTCAGAGCAGACGATCCGCTCAGCAGTATTTTACTGACTGTTGCCGTGTCATTAGGGACTTTTCAAGTCGGAAATGCTTTAGGGGTGTCGGCGGTTGTTGCCGTCGTTGTTGCCGGGTTAATTGTTGGCAATATGGGCATTTCTACAAACGTATCCGCATCCAGTCGCATTGCGCTCTTGAGTTTTTGGGAATATGCGGGCTTTGGGGTGAATACATTTATTTTCCTGCTGATAGGTTTAGAAATAGATTTAATTACACTATGGCAGACTTTGCCAGCGGTTTTATTGGCTGTTTTGGCTTATCAAATCGGGCGAATTCTCTCAGTTTATCCCCTGTTGAGGTTGGTACGTTGGTTCGATCGCCCGGTGCCGCTTCGCTGGCAGCACGTTTTATTTTTTGGCAATATCAAAGGCTCTTTGTCAATGGTAATGGCGCTCAGTTTACCTGTAACGATGCCAGAGCGAGAGAAATTGATTGCCCTCGTGTTCGGTACAGTGCTGCTTTCGCTGGTTGGGCAGGGACTCAGTTTGCCTTGGCTGGTGAAACGGCTGCACCTATCGCGATTTTCTGAATTGCAGCAACAAACTGAGGAGTTGCAGGCTCAGTTGATGACGGCTAAAGCGGCGCAAGATGAATTAGACAGCCTGCTGAAAGTTGGCGTTTTGCCGAAATTTCTTTATGAAGAAATGCGCTCGTCGTATCAAGTGAAAGTAGCCGCTTCAGAAAAAACGTTGCGCGAATTATACAACCAACGCCCGCAAGCCCTAAGCGAAAATAGCGGCGATCGCAACAAATTTGATGCTATTTGGCGTCGCTTGCTCTTGGCAGAAAAAGGAGCCCTGAATGAAGCGCTGCGCAAAGGCATTATCAATGAAGCGATCGCGCGCCGCCGCCTGCAAGCGCTTGACGAGGAACTCCTCAAGTTAGAGGATGATTAGGGGGAGGCACCCACAAAATCAACGACTTGATGCAACAGCCCCGGTTTCGTCACCACTAGAATTGTCGAACCGGGTTCTAACAGGGTACTGCCATTAGGAATGGTTAGCTCTTCTTCCGGGTGCGGTTGATAGCCGATAATCAGCGAACCTTTCGGAAAATTCGGATCGCGAGCGATTTGCGCTAAGCTCCGCCCCACTACACTGCCCTGGGAGGGAATTGAAAGTTTTAATACTTCAATTTTGCCCTGCTCGAAGTGCATCATCGATTCGATTTCAGGATACTCAATGGCATTCACCATCATGGAAACGGCTAAATCAACGGTGCTGATAATGTGATGCGCTCCAGCAATGCGCAGGGGTTGTTCAAAATCGCGGTGGCTCATCCGGCTGACTATGTGAGAAACGCCATAATGTTTGGCGAGTGTCACCATTGCTAGATTTAAGGCATCATCTCGCAGCACGGCGGCTAAAGAGTCGGCTTTGCGAATACCTGCTTCTAACAACACTTCTGTATTGACGGCACTGCCCTCAAAAGTCATCACGCCTACTTGTTCGCGCGCGTAACGGCAGGCATTGGGATCGCTATCGATGACAGCCACGGTATGTCCGAGTTCTACTAATTTTTGGGCTAAGTTCAGCCCCACTAATCCGGCTCCACCAATTAAGATGTACATATCTATTTGTTAGGGCTTTGTTTGAGTTTATCATTTAGACTATCTGTTGATAGGTTGCTGCGACACCTGAGAGCGCGATCGCTTGAAAGGAAGACGGGCATTGTGCTAGTATTGTTCTTCACGGCACCGCAGCGATTTTCAGAAACTAGCTTTGAAATGAGCGAACGGTGATAACTGCTGTGTTAGGCGATCGCGCGCGAGAAATACAGGAAACATGACAAACTACAGCGGACAACCCATTCAAGTCATAGGCGGCGGGCTTGCGGGCACTGAGGCGGCGTGGCAAATCGCGCGGGCAGGGGTGCCAGTCATTTTGCACGAAATGCGTCCGGTGCAGACTTCTCCGGCACACCACACGGAGGAATTGGCGGAATTGGTGTGCAGCAATTCTTTTGGCGCGAAAGCGAGCGATCGCGCTGCCGGTTTGCTGCACGAAGAATTGCGTCGGTTGGGTTCGGTGATTATCGGCAAAGCAGACGAACACGAGGTGCCGGCTGGCGGCGCGCTCGCGGTCGATCGCGCTGTTTTCAGCCGCGATTTAACGGAAACTCTTGCCAGCCATCCGTTAATCGAATTGCGTCGGGGCGAAGTCACGCAAATTCCTCGCGACGGGATTGTCGTTTTAACAACCGGCCCTTTAACGAGCGCAGGGCTAGCCGATGATTTGCGGGATTTTGCGGGCATGGAATACATGAGTTTTTTCGATGCTGCCAGCCCGATTGTCGTCGGTGAATCGATTAATTTTGAGATTGCTTTTCGCGCTTCTCGCTACGATAAGGGAGACGCCGATTACATTAACTGCCCCATGAACAAGGAGCAGTATCTCGCGTTTTGGGAGGAATTGCGCCGCGCGGAACAGGCAGAATTAAAGGATTTTGAACGGGAAACGGCAAAGTTTTTTGAAGCCTGTTTGCCGATTGAAGAACTGGCACAGCGCGGGGAAGATACGATGCGCTATGGTCCCCTCAAACCGGTCGGATTGAAAGACGAGCGATCGGAAAAGCGCCCTTATGCGGTGGTACAGTTGCGGCAAGAAGATAAAGCCGGTCAGTTGTGGAATATGGTTGGATTTCAAACTAACCTGCGCTGGGGAGAACAAAAGCGAGTATTTCAAATGATTCCCGGCTTGGAAAATGCGGAATTCGTGCGGATGGGGGTGATGCACCGCAATACGTTTATCAATTCGCCGCAATTGCTGCATCCGACGCTGCAATTTAAAAATCGCTTGACGCTATTGGCGGCGGGGCAGCTCGTCGGAACGGAGGGTTATACGGCGGCGGCGGCGGGTGGCTGGCTGGCGGGTACGAATGCGGCGCGGCTGGCGTTGGGATTGGAGGCGGTGGCGCTGCCGCCAACGATGATGATGGGGGCGTTATTTGCGTTTATCAGTTCGGCTGAGCCAAAACATTTTCAACCGATGCCGCCAAATTTTGGAATTTTGCCGGAATTGGGGGTAAAAATTCGCAACAAGCAGGAGCGATACGGGAAATATCGCGATCGCGCTTTGGCTGATTTGGAAAAATGGCGCTCTGAAATTGAGAAATTGCCGGTGGCGAGTTGAGTTACAGCGCTTTTAAAAGCGCGCGCTGAAATTCGGCAGCGCTTTTGAAAAAGATTTCCGGGCGATCGCTCAGGGCGAGGTCGAGGACTTCTGCCAGTCGTCCGGGAATTGAAGGATTGCGATCGCGCGCTGGCACGGCATCGCTTTGCAGCACCGCCAGACACGGATCTTTTGTACTAAAATCTTTTGGGTGATTTCCGGTTAGCAAGTAGTAGAGGCAGGCGGCGGCTGCCCAGACATCTACATCGGGTTTGGCATATTTAAAATCCACGAATTGCTGCCGGGGTATGAACCCCGGTATCTCGGCGGTATAACCGCCTATGGTTTTAACATTTAAACCCGCTA
The DNA here is from genome assembly GCA_964405435.1 of uncultured bacterium. Taxonomy (GTDB): domain Bacteria; phylum Cyanobacteriota; class Cyanobacteriia; order Cyanobacteriales; family Oscillatoriaceae; genus DVEG01. The sequence goes on along the minus strand of CAYOOD010000047.1, from coordinate 30,392 downwards.
TATCGAATGCTTTTGCTAATCCAAAATCTGAAATTTTGGCGATGCGAGAATCGCCTGCTTTTGCCAGTAAAATATTTTCGAGTTTTAAGGCACGGTGTGTCAATCCCTTGCTTTTAGCGCTGGGAATTTCAGCGTTGTGGGCGTATTCCAGTCCGTTGAGAACTTGCAGGACGATAGGCACAGCTTCGTAAACAGACAGCCTCCCGCCTTCCCGGGCGATTAAATCTGCCACGCTTCCCCCCTCGCAATATTCTACCATCAATAAAAAAAGACCGTCGGCATAGCTGAAGTTTTTTATCGGCACTATATTAGGATGATTTAAAGCACTGGCGTTTTCGATTTCGCGCAAAAATGACTTTTCGGCGCTGCGGCTAACTGCCCGTTTGGGAAGCATAACTTTGAGTGCCATTAAGTCGCCAGTTTGCTTGTGGCGGACTAAATAAACGAAGCTGCTCTCTCCCTTGCCGAGTTGTTTGACAATGCTGTAGTTTTCAATATCTGGGAAATTCAGCGTCCCTTCTTGGAGCGATCGCGCGAACTTTTCTATGGGCTTTTTAATTTCATCGGATGGCTCGGTTTGTTCCTCGCCTCTGACGAATTCCAGGCTGATGCGAAACACGGTTTTGCCTATTTTAATTTCGTCTCCTGCGTTCAATTCAAAATCGATGAATTTCATCTGCGCCCCTTCTTCAGAGGTTGGTTTGGCGTGGCGCTTTCCGACCATCGCGCCGTTGATATAAGTGCCGTTTTTACTGCCCAAGTCGCGCACGCGGATCTGAGGCGGATTGATGTCGAGCAAACAGTGATAGCGCGAGATGGTACTGTGGGCTTTGTCGTCGGGTAGTTGGAGATGGCAGTCTTTGGCTCGACCGATCAGGCAGATCGTGCGTTCCTCAAATACAAAGTTTTGTTTTTTGAGCGTTCCTTCGACGACGGTTAGGATAACTTTTGCTGGCATTTTGAGTAGGTTCCGTGACGCGCATGAAGCGCAAGCTTAGCGATAGCGATTCGCCCGGTGACTTGCCACCTCACAACTGTCGCTACTATAACAGGTTTGAGGCTCTTGACTCCAATTATACCAAAATTGCCGACTGGGCGGACAGCCTGAAAGCAGGCTAACATCTTTTCTAGGGCGGTTCTATTTGATTGGCGAACGGCTGTACTGATCAATCGGTTTGAAGAGGGTTCACGACTGACAGAGAAGTGCTACTAGCCAGGAAGCTGTAATCAGGAGAAAGAGGTGTTTTTACTAATCAATTAGGAGCGCTATAGCGGTTTTCAGTCTGATGAAGTCCAGGCCAGAAACTCGGCTTCGTCAAAGTTGCCGGGTTCCTGACGTCCCTCACAAGGGAAAGCAAACTGCTATCAATGTCAATTCAATTTATGAGAGAGCTTTTTTGATGCCAAAGCAGGCATACTTAAAATTAATCGAAATTATAAATAATTGCGATGGCTGCCTGTCAATTCTGGATGATGCGGGCAAGTGGGAGGTCTTTTATTTTGCCAGGGTTGCCAAAAATCGCTTGAATGAGCTTTTCGCTGCCGTGTCAACTATTAATAATTGATTAAACGGATTTTGCGGGTTGACCGGGTGGGTGGGGAGATGGTGCCAGAGGGAGATCGCCCTGGGAGTTTTTTTGGCCTAAAACAGGGATTTTAGCGCTGGCAACTAGAAAATTTAGAATCTAAAATTGAAAGAGGGTATGACGGCCTGTGGAGGCGTCAGCGTTCAACAGACTGTTGAGGGACTGCCCGAGTCTTGCGGGCAAGTGTGCTTCGGTTGGCGTGTCGAGCGCTGCGGCTACCTGGATCTGGTTCAACACGGACAGCGCTGCTGTCTGGGGCAGAGGCAAACACTCCGAGTTTTGTGCCTGCCAAAAGGCAGGTCGCCGCCATACCTGCGGGAACTTGCCAGCGGCTCGGTCGTCCAACAGTAGCTAGGCTTATTATTTTAAACTTGCCTGTCTCTTGGCAATAAGCCTGGATAAGTTTGGCGAGGCATTCCTGAAAACCAAAGCCGGAGGTTTTAACCCCCACAAGGGCGATAACCGTCTAGATCGGGACAGCCCATTCTGTTTTCAACTCGTGCAGCCGATTTATAACATTTTAAGTGATAACATATCCGATTTGTTCAGATATTTTAAGCTTTGAACGACTCCGAGATATGAAAGCGAGCTCCACCTACAGCTAGGACAGACTTATGAGCAACGCTGCACTAGCCATGCAGGAAAAGTACGAACAGGTTATTGCTGTTTATGACCGCGTCCTGACTGTCAATCCCAAGCAAGCCAGAGCCTGGAACAACCGAGGTTTTGCCCTGATGCAATTGGGACGGCATCAAGAAGCGATTGCTTCCTACAACCGCGCTCTAGCCATCAATCCCAACTATGCCAAAACTTGGAATAATTTGGGATTTGCGCTGCGGAAGATGGGGAATTACGATAAGTCAATAGCCGCCTACGATCGCGCTCTGGCTATCGATCCCAACTACGCTAAAGCGTGGAACAATCGAGGTTTTGCGCTCATGCAATTGGGGAAATATGGAGACGCGCTGATAGCTTATGAAAAGGCACTAGCCATCGATCCTGACTACGCTACGGCACGAGAAAATTACAATAGTCTGGTGCAAGAGATGGGACTGGATTTGCACGATAAACAACCCAACTAGACCGATAATTGGGCAAAAGGGCATTGAGAATTCTTTTTCCCGATGCCTCATGCCCTTTTGCCCCCTACCCGATTCGCCATTCCCCATTACTGCAGCTTTTGAATCTGAAGGAGAGAGTCATTATAACAGGCTGTCAGTCCTTTGTCAAGACAAAGTTGGGCAGCTTTCTGAAAATCCGCGATCGCGCCTGGTTTGTCGCCGAACTGAGCGCGGGCTCTGCCCCGGTTGTAATGGCTGGCTTCAGAATCAGGCACCAAGGCGATCGCGCGGGTGAAATCAGCGATCGCGCCCTGGAATTGTCCCAGTTCGTAGCGAGCGCTGCCGCGATTGCTGTAGGCACCGGCATCTTTGGGATTGCGTTGCAGCGCCGCAGAAAAATCCGCGATCGCCTTGTCATACTCGCCCATGCGATAGTAAACCGTGCCCCGCTGCTTGTAGGGCTCGGCATTTTTGGGAGTCAGTTCGATGGCGCGGGTAAAATCGCCGAGGGCTCCCGATCGATCCCCGAGGGCGGAACGGGCTAACCCCCTGCGGGTGTAGGCATCGGCATCGGCGGCATCCAATTCCAGGGCGCGGGAGCAGTCGTCGATCGCGTTCTGAGGAGCCGAGAGATTTAGCTGAGCGAGACAGCGATACCCGTAGGCGGCAGGGCGGTTGGGATCGAGAGCGATCGCAGCCGTACAGTCGGCGATCGCCCCCTGAAACTGCTTTAAATTCACGCGGGCGATGCAGCGGTTGGTGCGGGCATCAGCGCCGGCAATCTCAAACCCGCTGGCATCCGCCCCACCCTCTTGAGGATTCAACTGCAAAGCGCGGGTAAAATCGGCGATCGCCCCCTGCTGCTGCTCGAGCGCGCTCCGAACCAGCGCCCGATTTCTGTACGCGCCGGCATCGTTGGGATTGAGTTCAATCGCGCGGGTGCAGTCTGCCAGCGCGCGCGCGTAGGCTCCCAATTGCAAGTAAACGCTGCAGCGGTTGTTGTAGGCAGTCGGGCGATCGGGCTGTAACTGAATCGTGCGAGTGCAATCCGAGAGCGCCTCCTCAAACTTCTGCAAGTGCTGCTTGGCGGTGCAGCGATTTTCGTAAGCATCGGCATTATTGGGATTGAGTTGAATCGCGCGGGTGTAATCTTCCACAGCACCAGCCGCGTCGTTGAGTGCGTCGCGGACTTTCCCCCGATGGTTGTAGAGATCGGCATTGTCGGGCGACAGGACTAGCGCCTGGGTGTAATCCTCGATCGCCCCGGCGCGATCTCCCGATACAGCCCGCTGCGCGCCCCGCTCCGCCAGCTCCCGCGCCTTGATGTGCGTTTGATTTTGGAAAGCCAGCGTCAGCCCGCCGACGGCCACCGCCGCCACCCCGATCCAAGTCAGCCAGCGCAGCAGGGAATCGGCGAGTTCGCCCGACCACCACCAGCACTGCAAACCCAATCCTGGCAGTTGCGGCGGAGTCTGAGGAAAGTAAAGCACGGTTGGCGGCGGTTGCGATCCGTCAGACGTGGCAATAATTTTTCGCAATTCTTCCAGAACTTCTTTGGCGGACTGGTAGCGCTGCGTGTAGTCGTCGTGTACCATTTTGTCGATGATGTCTGCCAGGGGCTGGCTGACCTGCACTTGCGATCGCCAGATGCCGGGAGTGGTACTGCGGGGATTTTTTAATTTTGGCAGTTCCTTAGCCGTCACCCCTGCGAGCGCCTGAATGGCGATCGCTCCGAGCGCGTAGATATCGCTATTAAACTGCGGGTGTCCTCGGAATTGTTCCAGAGGCATGTAAGCCGGCGTGCCCGTGGCAATTGTCCGGGGGGACTGCCCCTCGCTCCACTCCGCGCTAATTTCCTTCACCGCCCCGAAGTCGATGAGCACTAACTTCGCATCCGAGGCGCGGCGGATAATATTCGTCGGGGTGACATCTCGGTGAATCGCCTGCTGCCCGTGTACGAAGACCAAAATTTCCAACACCTCTTGCAACAGGCAGATCACCTCGTCCTCGCTCAGAGGCTGACCGGGCACCAGCTCGGAGGCCAGAGAATGGCCCGGAATAAACTCTTCCACCAAGCAGAATTCCTGCTTGGACTCGAAATACGCCAGAAGCATGGGAATTTGGTCGTGTTTTCCCAGCTTCTCCAAAATTTGGGCTTCTCGTTGAAAGCGGCGGCGCGCTGCGACGATCGCTTTTGGCTCTTTTTGCGTGGGAAGTACGTGCTTGATGACGCACTGAGGGTTGCCCGGGCGGCGAGTATCGATGGCCAGATAAGTATGTCCAAACGAACCCGATCCCAGGAATTTAACGATGCGGTAACGCCGATCTAAAAGTTTGCCAATCACCGGTGAGCACCCAATGCTGCTCTGGCTTGATTGTGGCACAAAATCCAGCTTCCGCGCTGTTCGGGCTGCAATTGCCTGTTTATCACTTAAGTAATATTTTAAACTAGATTATTAAAATTACTGAAAAGTTTTGTCATTTTGCACTCGGCCCCAGATGTCAGGCACTCAGCCATTCGCAAGCCGACGTCAATCAACCGAATGCAACGGCAGCCAGAAACCTGCTTTCTCCAAGCAACCGGGTTTCTCTTTGCTAAGTTTTTTTGCTAAGTTTTATTGATGTGCAGCTCGTGTCAGAGCCGTGCCGGATCTAGCGCTGTTCGCGTCAGAACTGGGTAAAAATTTCCATTCCCAGAAACTCAGTTTTTCTAGAAAAACTGGGGGGAGCATCCCACTTTTGTAGGGGCGAAGCATAAAGCCCGGAGCGCGTGGCTGTCGCTAACGCGCTTAAATCTTTAGAGTAAACCGACAGATTATCTACGCGAATACTCTCCCGCCGAACGGGTAGGGTTACAAAATCGGGATGCTCCCAAAACTGGGTTCCTCGACTTATACCCGGGATTGAGCTTGGCAAGATATAACAGTCGCTCAATGCTGTTCGGGAGGTTGGTCATTTTCCGCAGGCATCCAATCTACGCACGGAAACGGCGAACGAGTTTTTTGCTTTAAGGTTCGAGAACCTGCAAAGACATGATAGTAGGGATTGGGAGCGGGATACTCGTTCCCCCCTGAGAAATTTGTATGGTCGTTGCGATACGAAACGCTATTATCGATGGGATCGCGCAAGTACACATACCTAGATTTCATCGGTTAACTCCGCATTTCTTCTGAAGCGTTCCTAGCGTAATCCCCGATCGCTTCCCAAGTCAATTAAAAAAATATAAAGAGTTTTTAGGCGATCGCTTCAGTAGGCGCGATCGCTTGCTTTTCTCTTTTAAAGCCCCTGGTAGGGAAGAACTTATCTCGCTTATCACAAAAAATACTTTATTTATCTTAATAAAAAAAACTTAAAAAACGCAATCGCCTGTTGGAAATATTTTTCAGGAGCGTGTCATTTTTGCCAATACCTCTGAAGGAGGAAATCGGTTCGATTTGTCCCAGATAGCCCCTAGGGCAAGTAGCAGCCTGGGGCCCGACTGGCCGGAAAGGGCCATACAGCAGGCTAGCTCCGAGCGCGAGGTCAGCGCTTGACTTCGAGTTTGAGGCGCAACAGGCACTGATTAAAACCATTTGACGAATGGGATCGCCGTATGCTACTTAAGTAGAAAGAAAATCACTTTTTAACAGGTGGGAGCGCGTAAAAAACTGCAGGCGATCGCGATCGCGATCGCCTGCATGTCACCTTTAATTGTATCCACCCAATGTAAAAAAAGTGTGAAGTGGGTAGTTTAGTGGAAGAGTTGGAGAAGAGGAAATTGGAAAAAGCGAGTTCCGCGATTCCGCGATCGTCCAGAACGTAACCAATGCAAGCCGGCCTGCTGCTGAACGCAATAAAATTTTTTATAATCATGGGTATAAACTTCCTAAATCAGTCGAGAACTGAGGTTTTAAACGCCGCTATCAAATGTTATAGAAGAGTGCCGCTGCGAATTGTCCTCATTGTCCCCTTCCTGCTGCAAATCGGCGGGACAGTGGGGCTAGTGGGATATCTTTCTTATAAAAATGGGCAGCAGGCGGTTGAAGATTTAGCCGAGCAACTCATGGAAGAAGTGTCCGCGCGGATCGGCGATCGCCTCGACCGATACTTAGAGACACCCCAGCAGGTAGCCGCAGCAAACCACCTGGCATGGCAGCAGGGAACCCTAGACATCGCTAACTTAGAACAAGTGCGGCAGCAGTTTTGGCAGCAAATCAACCTGCACCCGTCGCTGACTGGGATCTACTTGCTCAATCAAGACAGAGAAACTCTTGGATACGGACGCATACTCAGTGAGGGGATGCGCGCGGTTGTTCGCCAAATTTCCGGCGAAGAATTGCCCATCGGCACGCTCTATTTCTCTGAATCGAAAAAGCCCGAACTCACGCGCCGAAACTTCTACACCGTTGATTCTCGGGGAAAGTCAAAAAAACTTGTTTATCCTATACCTATTAATTTTCGCACCCTTCCCTGGTATCGGCAAGCCAAAGCCAGTAAAAATCAAGCTTGGTCGCCAGTCACCTTCTATCAATCCGCGCCAACGTTAGGACTTCTTGCCGTGGCTCCCGGTTACGATAGTGCCGGACAATTACAAGCAGTTTTTGCCTGTGACGTGGCTCTATCCGATATGAATACCTTTCTCAATGAGTTAAAGTTTGCACAATCGGGACAAGCATTTATTATCGAGCGATCGGGTAATTTAGTCGCGACTTCGACGTTAGAAACTCCCTATCTCAAATCGGGACAAGGCAAGCTAGAACGATTGCCTGCCGCCAACAGCCAGGATCTGCGGACGCGAGACGTGACTAGAGAGCTGGCAAAGCGCTTTGGCGATTTCCAAAACTTGCAAACTCCACAACAACTAAACCTGAGCAGCCAAGGGGCACCATTGTTCGCACGAATCATCCCCTATCGAGATAAATATGGCTTGGACTGGCTGATAGTTATCACCGTGCCCGAGTCCGATTTTATGGTACGAATTCGCGAAAATGTTCGCACGACCAGTCTGGTGTGTGTTGTTGTTTTAATTGTCACGACAGGGACGGGCATTCTCGCCGCTCGGTGGATAACGCAACCGCTTCTCCGCTTAAATGCAGCAGCGAAACAGATTGCTGATGGAGAATTTGAGGGCAAAATTGCCGTAAATAGCGTTGATGAGATCGACGAATTAACGGAGTCTTTCAACCAGATGTCTCGCTCTCTCAAAATCTCGTTTGAAGCGCTAAAGCAAAGCGAACAAAAATTTGCGATTCTTTTAGATGCTATTCCGATCGGTGTATCGGTTTTTGATGCAAGCGGTCAGTTAATTGTTATCAATGATGCAGGAGAAAAGATTGCAGGTCAAGGCGTAATTTCTAACTTACCAGCCGAGGATGTTCCCGAAGCTTATCAAGTTTATATCGCCGGGACGGAGCAACTTTACCCAATCGAAAAACTGCCAGTAGTCCGCGCTCGGAATGGGGAAACTGTCTTTGCTGAAGATATAGAAGTGCGCCGAAGTGACGGTCAAATTATTCCCCTGGAAGTGAGGGCTAGTCCCGTATTTGACCGGGACGTAAACGTTATTTACACGATTAATACGTTTGCTGACATCACCGATCGGAAAAAAGCACAGCAGGTTTTAGCCGATTACAACCGTACCTTAGAAGTGCAAGTGAGAGAAAGAACCGAGGCTCTACAGCGCAGCGAAGCGCAAATTAATTCTTTTTTTGCTTCTGCCACGGTGGGCATGGCTTTTGTAGATAGCCAATTGCGGTTTGTGAAAGTCAACGGAACTTTAGCAGAAATTGACGGGGTTTCCGAATCGGAACATATCGGCAAAACTCTCCGAGAAATTTTGCCAAGTTTAGCTCCGGTACTTGAACCGCTATATCAGCAAGTGCTGGCGACTGGACAGCCAATTTTAAATCAAGAAGTGAGGGGCGAAGTCCCCTCTATGCCTGGAGTAGAAAGGTACTGGCTCGTTTCTTACTTTCCAATTGTAGCTTCTGAAAGTAGTGCGGCTGGAGTGGGAACAGTTGTGGTCGAAATAAGCGATCGCAAGCGGCTCGAACTCGCCCTACAGGAAAAAACAGAAGAACTAGAGCGGTTCTTCAACGCTGCCCTAGATTTGCTCTGCATTGCCGACACGGACGGTTATTTCCGAAAACTCAGCGCCGCATGGACAAATACATTAGGCTACTCTCTTGCGGAGTTAGAGGGATGCAGATTTTTAGATTTAGTCCATCCCGACGATATCGCACCCACACTCGCAGCCATTGCCCAACTGTCCGAGCAGCGAACCGTGTTGAATTTTACCAACCGCTACCGGCACCGGGATGGTTCCTACTGCTGGCTGGAATGGCGTTCTTTTCCGGTTGGCAACCTGATTTATGCCACGGCTAGAGATATTACCGATCGCAAGAGAGCCGAAGCGGAGTTGCTGGAGAGCAAGCGCATCATCGAACAAGTGACAGAATCTACCTCTGCCATTCTGTATATTTTCGATTTTGTTGAACAGCGGAATATTTATGTAAATTCTCAGATTGAGGAGTTGTTAGGCTATAGCGCAGAAGAAATCCAGGCGATGGGCGGCAATCTATTCTCTATGCTAGTTCACCCAGAAGATTTGCCAAAAATTGCAGAAACCCATGCGCGATTGCCAACATTCTCTGATAGCGACTGGATGGAAGTAGAGTATCGAATGCGCGACATTCAAGGTGAGTGGCATTGGCTCTCCAGCCGCGATCGCATTTTAACCCGAACCGAGAGCGGTTTTCCTAAATGGATAGTCGGGACAGCAACCGATTTTACAGAACGCAAACAGCTCGAACTCGCCCTGCAACAGTCAACACAGAAGTTTAATGACATTCTCAATACAGCTCCTGCCGCTATTAGCAGTTTTTGGGTATTTCCAGATGGAAACTGGAATATCGAGTATCTCGCTGCCGGTTGCGAGGCGATTTCTGGCTACACCACCGACGAGATCGCAGCCGATAAAACCCTCTGGACAAAGAACATTTTGCCCGAAGATTGGCAAGCTATAGAACAGGAGTTATTTGCGAGTATTTTCGCGCAGCGCACCGAGAATCGCGAGTATCGATTGCGCCACAAAAATGGCAGCTTGCGCTGGGTATCGGAGACGAGTAGCTCCCGATGGGATGAATCCCAAAACTGCTGGATGGTGACAGTAATTTCCTTAGACATCACCGATCGCAAGCAGGCAGAAGAAGCCCTGCGCGAGAGCCGAGCCTTACTACAAACCTTGGCGTCAAATATCCCCGGAACCCTGTACACGCTGGCGCTGCACCCTGACGGATCGGCTCAATTTGAATACGTCAGCTCCGGCTGTCGGGAGGTTCTCGAGGTAGACGCCGAGCAAATTCTGGCAAATGCCGATCTTTGCTTCGAGCAAATACATCCCGACGATCGCGCGGGATATGAGGCTGCCGTCCGCCACAGCGCGGAAACAATGGAGGCGTTTTCTTATGAATGGCGACTGGTGACGCCTTCGGGGCAAATCAAGTGGGTCGAGGCGAATTCTCGCCCGCAACACCGCGATCGGGATCTGGTCTGGCATGGGGTTTTGCTGGACGTGAGCGCTCGCAAATGTGCCGAACAAGCCCTCATGGAAAGTGAAGCCCGATTCCAACAAATTGCCGCCGCGTTACCCGGCTTCATTTACATCTACGTTCGCCGCCTTGATGGCAGCTACGCTTTCGAGTACGTCAGTTCGGGCGTCACAGAAATGCTGGAAGTCACCCCCGAACAAGCGATCGCCGATGCTACAGTCCTGACATCGAAAACGCATCCCGACGATGTAGCAGGTTATGTAGAGGCAGTGAATCAAAGCCTGGAAACTATGCAGCCCTTTCAGCATGAATGGCGGCACAGGAATCCCTCCGGAAAGCTGAAATGGTTGCAGGGCAGTTCCCGTCCCGAACGCCGGGAGAATGGGGAGATTGTTTGGTACGGCGTTTTGTTAGATATTACCGATCGCAAACGCGCCGAAGAAGCGTGGCGGCAAAGTGAATTTCGCTTCCAGCAAATAGCTGCCGCTTCGCCGGGAGTGATTTATGCCGTTGTGGAATATCCCGATGGCCCTGTTTGTTACGAGTACCTCAGTCCTGCCTTTGAAGAAATTCACGAGATTCCCCTCGCAGAAGCCCTGAAAAATCCGGCAATTACATTCAACCAAATTCATCCAGACGATCGGGCGGGCTATCAACAAGCCGTTGCAAATGCACTGGAAAGCTGGGAACTGTTTCAACACGAATGGCGCATCGTCCCGCCTTCTGGAAAGATAAAATGGCTTCAGGGGCGTTCTCGACCAGAACGGCGAGGAAATGGCGAAATTGTCTGGCACGGAATTGTTTTGGACGTGAGCGATCGCAAGCGCGCTGAAGCCCTCGTCCAAGAACGAGAAGCCCGACTGAGGTTGGCGATGGAAGTCTCCAATGCGATCGCCTGGGAACGCAATCTGCAGACTGACGAGCTATTCTTCACCTCAACACCAACCGATCGAGAACCGGTGATAATGCCCTATAGCGCAGCTTTAGCGCGGGTTCATCCCGAGGATCGAGAACGGCTGCACCGCGCCAACGAAGAAGCGATCGCCCGAGGGGGAGGATTTGAGATCGAACACCGGGTTATCAGTCACGAAAACCCCTCTGAATGGCGGTGGTTGCAGGTGACTGCTAGAGTGCAGGTTGATGCGGCTGGAAATTCAACGAGACTGATCGGAATGTCAGTCGATATCACCGATCGCAAACTCGCCGAAGAAGCCCTGCGCGAGAGCGAAAGAGTGCTAGCTGAAGCCCAAAAAATAGCCCATGTAGGGAATTGGTGTTGCGATTGCATCACCCAGAAAATCACTTGGTCGGAGGAAACTTTCCGCATTTACGGATTCGATCCCAGCCTAGGAGAGCCCCCTTACGAGCAGTTGTTGCAAATCACCCATCCTGACGATGTAGCAGTATTTTTGCGCAATGTAGAACGAGCCGTCACTGAGGGGATATCTTACGAACACGAAATTCGCATTATTCGACCGGACGACGGAAGACTGCGGTATACTTTCGGGAAGGGACAGGCGGTTTTTAATGACAGGGGAGAAGTCATTAAGCTGTTTGGCACCGTGCAAGATATCAGCGATCGCAAGCAGGCAGAAGAAGCCTTGCGCGAGAGCGAACTCAATTTCCGCGAAGCTCAAAAAGTCGCTCACATTGGCAGTTGGAAATTCGATTGCGCCACTGGGAAAACTACTTGGTCAGAAGAACTCTTCCACATTCACGGACTCGATCCCAGCCAACCTGTCGCACAATATCCCGATAATAGTCGATCCATCCATCCCGATGATTTGCTCGTTTATCAAACTGAGATTCTCGAACCGGCAAGAGCCAGAAAACCCTTTCAAGCCGACCTGCGCATTATCCGCCCCAGCGGCGAGATTCGATATGTGGAATTCAGAGGAAAACCGATTTTCAACGAACGGGGAGAAACGGTCGGCCTGATTGGGACGGGGATGGATGTCAGCGATCGCAAGCGCGCGGAAATTGCCTTGCGAGAGAGTTGGGAGCGGGAAAGAACGCTTTTTCAGATCACGCAAAAGATGCGCCAAACCCTCGACCTCCAAACCATTTTCCGCACGGTCACTGGCGAATTGCGGGCAACCTTAGCATGTTCCCGCGTCAGCGTCTACCGATTCAATCCCGATTACAGCGGTCAATTTATCGCCGAGTCCGTTGCTCCCGGTTGGGTTTCCCTAGTCAGCAACGACGTTCAAACGGTTTGGGAAGATCCTTACTTGCAAGCAACCCGAGGCGGTCGCTATCAGCAACAAGAAACTTTTACGGTGAATGACATTTATCAGGCTGGGTTGTCGGATTGTCACATTCAACTTTTAGAGCAGTTTCAAGCCCGCGCCTGTTGCGTGGTTTCCGTTCATGCCGGCGAACAACTGTGGGGGTTGCTGAGCGCCTACCAAAACAACGCCCCCCGCCAGTGGAAATCCGAGGAAATTCAATTAATCGCGCAAGTGAGCATTCAGTTAGGCGTCGCGATTCAACAAGCCGAACTCTTTGCCCAGATTCAAAATCAATCCCGGCAACTGCAACAAGCTGCCGAAGCCGCCGAAGCCGCCAACCGCGCCAAAAGCACTTTCCTGGCCAATATGAGCCACGAATTGAGAACGCCGCTCAATGCGATTCTCGGATTTGCGCAGTTAATGAGCAAAAGCCCCCAACTCACCCCCGAGGAGCGAGACAATATGGGGATTATTAATCGCAGCGGCCAACTCTTGCTCGCGCTGATCAATGACGTCCTCGATATGGCAAAAATTGAGGCAGGCCGCGTCACGCTCGACGAACAAACGTTTAACCTGTATGGGTTACTTGAGGAATTAGAAAAAATGTTTTCTCTGCGGGCAAAACAGGCAGGTTTGCAGTTAAGAGTTTCTCGATCGGATGGCGTGCCGGAATGGATACGAACAGACGAAATAAAATTGCGTCAAGTTTTGATGAACCTGATTAGCAACGCGATTAAGTTTACTGAAACCGGGAGCATTTCAGCGCGGGTGTCAGCCGTGAAGCGGGAGGGAGCGCTAGAAGAGACAGGAGAGGGGAACGCTGACAGCGATCGCCTGACTCTTCACTTTGAAGTCGAAGATACCGGAATCGGCATTCCTGAAACTGAATTAGAGAAGATTTTTGAACCGTTTTTGCAGACGAGAACGGGCAAACAATCCCAAGAAGGGACGGGTTTGGGCTTGCCGATCGGGCGCAAATTCGTACAGCTTATGGGCGGTGAACTGACCGTCAGCTCTCAAGTGGGGCGCGGCAGCACTTTCAAGTTTGACATTCAGGTTGGATCGGGCACGCCATCTGAGAGCGAAACGAAAACTCAGCCAACCCGCCGAGTCCTCGCCCTCGAACCCAACCAACCTCGCTACCGGATTCTGATTGCAGACGACGAACGGGACAACCGCCAACTGCTGATTCAGTTGCTTTCTCCCCTTGGCTTTTCTCTCGCTCAAGCCAGTGACGGGGTTGAAACATTGAATTTATGGGAGAGTTGGCAACCCCACCTGATTTTTATGGACGTGCGAATGCCCGGACTCTCTGGTATCGAGGCAACTGCGCAGATTAAAGCGCGGGAGAAGGAACGATCGCGGGTGGAGGCAGCCAAAACAGAAAATAGCAGTGAAAGAGGGGAAGAGGAATCTGCTGAGTCTTCTCGGCCACTGGCTAACCACAGGCAAGGGCCAAGGCGTGCCACGGCGATCGTGGCTGTCACCGCCAGCAGCTTTGCGGAAGAAAAAACCGCGATTTTAGAAGCCGGTTGCGATGATTTCATCAGCAAGCCGTTTCGAGAGTCAGAAATTTTTGAAAGCTTGACAAAATATTTAGGAGTGCGCTATATTTACCAAAACATACTAGAAGAATCCGCGTCCGTCCCCGAAATGATTGCGCTTAACCCAGCCGACTTGGCTGTTTTACCTCCAGATTTAGTCGATCGCTTAGAGGAAGCGACCGTTCGGGCTAGCTTGAATAACATTTACAGCGCGATCGATGAAATTAGCACGGCTAACTCGCGTGCTGCCGAGGCGCTGAAGTATTTAGTAGGAAATTTTGATTACGAGCAGATACTAGCAGCGATTGAAAGCTCAAAAAAGATCGGGGAAGAATGACAAGTTTAACCCGTCCCGCGCGGTTCGGACAGCCAACTATTCAGAGAGGGTGCAGGGATGATTTATTCTGGAAAAATAAGAGTAGATCGGTCCTTTTTATCATGTTTTGATGTATGAAAAATTACAAAGATTATTTGACCGCAAGATTGCATAAAAAATAGCCTTAATGGCAGGAGAAAGCTGGAATATGAGTCTCTCTAAAACGGGTCGGCTAGCGAATATTTTAGTGGTCGATGACGACCCAAATAATTTGCGATTGCTGACGGATGTTTTAAGCCGTCGGGGATATGGAATTCGTCCAGTTCGAGACGGGCGGATGGCTCTAGCAGCCGTTCGGGCAGAGGCTCCCGATTTAATTTTGCTGGACATTATGATGCCGGGTATGGATGGCTATGAAGTCTGCGCTCAGCTCAAAGCCGATGCGAAAAATCGCGAGATCCCGGTGATTTTTTTAAGTGCCCTAAATGAAGCATTTGATAAAGTCAAAGCGTTTTCAACAGGCGGAGTCGATTACATTACAAAACCCTTTGAAATCGAAGAAGTGATCGCGCGAATTGAGAATCACTTGAATATTTGTCAGCTGCAAAAACAGCTCCGCAATCAAAACGATCTGCTGCAGCAGGAAATCTGCGAGCGAAAGTTATTGGAAGAGAAGTTAAAATCTTCCGAGGCAGAAATTCGCGGTTTTTTTGAATCGATGGCCGATATCGTCATGCTGGTTGATTCGGAAGGCAATACCCTCAAAGTTGCTCCGACCAATCCTGCCCGACTATATCCGGAGGGGACTGACATCCTCGGTCAAACTATAGAACAATTTTTTGGCGAACAGCACGAGACATTTCGCCACTACGTCAAGCGATCGCTGGAGGCGCAGCAGGTGATCAATTGCGAGTACAGCTTGAGGGTGGGAGAGGAACGGGCTTGGTTTTCTGCGAGTGTGGCACCGACTTCAGACAATACAGTGGCTTGGGTGGCTCGGGACATCAGCGATCGCAAAAAAGCAGAAGACGAACTCCGCCTCTTGCTGGAAACCACCAACGCCATCACCCAAGCGCCCGACATCGACAGCGCTCTAGCCAGCGTTTTGCGCTTAGTCAGTCGCACCATTGGTTGGGACTTTGCCGAAGCTTGGCTGCCGTCAGAAAGCGGCGAATTTTTAGAGTCGAGTTGGGGCTGGTATGGTGGCAAACCCAGTTTAGAAAAATTCCGGCGGTACAGCGAAAAAATTATGCTGGCTCCCAACCAAGGACTCGCCGGCAGGGTTTGGGCATCTGGCAAGCCAGAATGGATAGAAGACGCTTCCCAAACCGAACCTTCAACGTTTTTGAGGGCAGAAATAGCCGCTAAAGAGGGATTAAAAGCTGCGTTTGGCGTGCCTGTAGTCGCCGATCGCAAAGTTTTAGTGGTTTTAGTTTTCTTCAGGCGCAGCGCCAGCAAAGAAGATAAGCGCTTGCTCGATTTAGTGGGGGCAGTTGCGGCGATGGTGAGTTCGCTCATCGGGCGCAAAACAGCCGAAACAGCCTTGCGCGCGAGTGAAGAACGCTTGCAACTCGCCCTAGAAGGCAGCAATTTGGCTTTGTGGGATTGGAACCTGAAAACCGGCAAAATTTACCGCGATCGCGCCTGGAAGAAAATGCTAGGCTATGAAGAGAACGAAATCGGAGATACTGTAAAAGCGTTCCGCCGGCTGCTGCATCCAGAAGACGAGCCAGTCGTCAAAAAAGCTTTAAACGCCTACCTGCGAAGCGAAAAAAGCTTTTATGAAGTAGAGTGTCGGATGCGATCGAAACAAGGTTATTGGAAGTGGATTCTCTGCCGGGGGAAAGTTTCCGAGCGAAACAAACGGGGGGAACCAGTGCGGATGACGGGAACGCACAAAGATATCAGCGATCGCAAAGCTTTAGAACGAGAACTCGATCGGAGAGAAGCGAGATTGAATGCTTTTTTCAATTGCGCTCCTGCCGGCATGAATATCATCGATCGCGACCTGCGATTCGTGCAAATCAACGAAATTCTCGCCGAAATAAACGGGGTGCCCGCTGCCGAGCATATCGGCAAAACTATTCGGGAAGTTTTGCCAGAAATCGCCCCCATAGTCGAACCTTTATACCAACAGGTGCTGGCAACCGGCGAAGCGATTATCAATCGCGAAATAGCCGGAGAACTCCGCACCCAACCGGGCATACTGCGCCACTGGGTTGTTTCTTATTTCCCGATCGCTCTCAAGGGCAGCGCCCCTTCGAGTGTGGGCTCATTTCTGGTCGAAATTACAGACCGCAAGCGGGCTGAATTAGACCTGCAAGTGGCAAAAGAACGGCTGCAATACTTATTGGCAGCCAGCCCTGCTGTCATTTTTAGCTGTAAGGCTCAGGGCGATTTTGCAGCAACGTTTATGAGCGAAAACGTTGCTGCTATTCTCGGCTACGAGGCGCAGGAGTTCGTGGAAAATGCCAATTTCTGGGCGGAGCGCGTCCATCCAGAAGACCTCAACGGCATCCTGAGTAAAGAACAGTTGTTAAACCAGGATTTTGCCAGTTACGAGTATCGCTTCCGAACTCGCGATGGCAATTACCGATCGCTTTACAGCCAGCTTAAATTGTTGCGGGATGCGGCAGGCAATCCGATCGAGTACGTCGGCTATTTAATCGATATCAGCGATCGCAAAGCCGCCGAAGCAGCCCTCAAAGAAAGTGAGGAACGCTTCAACCTCGCCGTATCGGGCACCAATGACGGGATCTGGGATTGGGATTTGAGAAGCAATCGCGTGTATTTCTCCCCGGTTTGGATGCAGCTTCTGGGCTATGAAGAAGGCGAATTGCCACAAGATTTGACCACTTGGTCAGATCGCGTCCACCCGGATGACTGGGCGGGCACGATCGCCGCAATTCAAGCGCACGTTGACGGCAAAACCCCCATTTATGAAAACATTCACCGCCTGAAACACAGAGATGAGCGCTGGCTGTGGGTGGAAGCCAAGGCTAAATGCCTGCGCGATAAGTATGACAAACCCTATAGAATGATCGGCACGACGACTGATATTACCCAGCGAAAGCAGGCTGAGGAAGCGCTCAAAGAAAGTGCCGAACGCGAAAAAGCGCTTTCTAGGGTGGTTCAAAAAATGCGGCAAAGTTTGGATATAGAAACCATTTTTGCGGCGACAACTTCGGAATTGCGGCGGGTGATTAATTGCGATCGCGTTTTAGTCTATCAGTTCAATCCCGACTGGAGCGGCACTTTCGTCGCCGAGTCTGTCGCCAGCGAGTGGAATGCCATCTTGCAGCACTCTTGCCTGAACAGCCAAGCGATCTCTAGCGACGCTTGCGCGGTCAAAAACTTGAGCCATATCAATGTTTTCGCCCAAGATAGTTACTTGCAATCAACGCGAGGAGGCATCTACAATAAAGGCATTCACTACCTAGCCGTCGACGATATCTACCAAGCCAAATTTTCCCCTTGCTATATCGAAATTTTAGAACTGTTGCAAGTCAAAGCGTACATCACCGTTCCTATTTTTTGCGGCGATAAACTTTGGGGGCTCTTGGCGGCTTATCAAAATCAAACGCCTCGCCAGTGGAAAGAAGCCGAAATCTCTATTGTCGTGCATATCGGCAATCAACTCGGAATTGCCCTGCAACAAGCCGAATTGCTCGATCGCACGAAGAAACAATCCGAAGCCCTGCAAGAAGCAGTCACAGCCGCCGACGCCGCCAACCGCGCCAAAAGTGAATTTCTCGCCAGCATGAGCCACGAATTGCGAACGCCGCTCAATGCCATTCTCGGCTTCAGCCAAGTGATGAGCCGCGACAATACATTCCCGCCAGATCATCATAAAAATTTGTCGATTATCAACCGCGCCGGCGAACATTTACTCGCTCTAATAGACGACATTTTAGAAGTCTCCAAAATCGAAGCAGGACGGACGAATTTTAATGAAAGCTGCTTTGATTTAAAACCCCTGCTGGATAGCTTAGAAAAAATGCTGCAATTAAAAGCGGCTTCCAAAGGATTGCGCCTATTCTTTGAATATGGCAAGGGCATTCCTCAGTATGTGAGAACTGACGAAGGCAAGTTGCGTCAAGTCTTGCTCAATCTCTTGGGAAATGCGATTAAATTTACGCAAGTTGGCAGCGTGACGCTGCGCGTTTCGCTTGGCTGTGTATTGTTCGCTGAAAACAAACGTCCCTTAGCAACAGATGGCGACAAACTCACCCTTCACTTTGAGGTCGAAGATACCGGTGCTGGCATCGATCCTGAAGAAATTTACCTATTATTTGAAGCCTTCGGACAAACGGAATCCGGGCGAAAATCCGGTCAAGGAACGGGATTAGGCTTGCCAATCAGCCAAAAATACGTTCAATTGATGGGAGGAGAAATCCGAGTAACTAGCACCCCTGGCGAGGGCAGTATCTTTGCTTTTGACATTCAAATCGGCGCAGCGGATGGCGCGCAAGTTCAGGCATCCCAGCCCTACCCCAAAATACTTGGCATAGCCGCCAACCAGCCTGAATATCGCATCCTCTTGGTTGACGACATTTCAGAAAGTCGCCTGTTATTGGTGAAGTTACTGGGTTCGCTCGGCTTTTCCGTCCGCGAAGCGGAAAACGGGCAAGAAGCCGTCAAAATCTGGAAAGATTGGCAGCCGCATTTAATTTTAATGGACATGCGGATGCCCGTGATGGACGGCTACGAAGCAACTGGGCAAATTAGAGCCCTGGAGAAGGCAAGACAAGCAGTAGCGGCTAGCCAGCAGAAAAGCGGCGATTGTGACTCGTCCTCTCGATCGCCTTCCGGCAAAACTATCATCTTTGCTTTGACGGCGAGTGCATTTGAGGAACAGCGAAAAACGATTTTATCAGCCGGGTGCGATGATTTTGTGGGCAAGCCATTTCAAGCGGATGTTTTATTGGAAAAAATCGGCTTATATCTCGGCGTTCAATATGAATTTGAACGGGAAAGTCAAGCGGTTGAAAAAGAGCCGGAAAAAACCGAAGCGATCGCCGAGGGGGATTTGCAGAAGCTGCTGTTTGAAATGCCGCGAGAGTGGACAGAACGGGTGTACAGTGCCGCATCGGAAGGCAGCGACGATGTGGTTTTGATGCTGATCGAACAACTGCCCGATCGCGCGGATGCTCTGGCAAACGCTCTCAGGGATTTGGCTGATAATTTTCAGTTTGCGCAAATTATGCGCTTGATTGAGGAGAGCCTCAAGTGAATGCAGCCTGGGGGCTACTCCGCCATCAAAGCATCCCGATTTTGTAGCCGAGAAAAGGAGGGGGAGAGGGAGGGAGGGGGAGAGGGAGGGAGGGGGAGAACTTCTTCTTACTCAGCACTCAGCACTCAGCACTCCACACTCCACACTCAACACTCCACACTCCACACTCTACACTCCCCCTCTCTTTGCGATCGCTACTGCGCCTGCAATTTTTTCACCTGTGTCTGGGCGTCGCTGTAACACGCCGTATTGCCGCGATCGAGACACAATTTAGACGCTTTCTGGAAATCTTCCACCGCGCCGGTTTTGTCTCCCAACTGGGCGCGAATCAAACCCCGCCCGTAATAAGCGCCGTCGTGTTCGGGTTTGATGCGAATGGCGCGCGTGTAATCCTCGATCGCCCCGCCCAAATCCCCCAGCTCTGCGTGAGCCGCCGCGCGATTGCTGTACGCCCCTGCGTCGCTGGGATCGGTGCGGATGGCGCGGCTGAAATCGTCGATCGCTCCAGCTCTATCCCCTGCCGCCGCCCGCGCTAGTCCTCGATTGCTGTAAGCTTTGCCATTGTTTGGATCGAGCCCGATGGCGGCAGTGCAGTCTTCGATCGCCTTTGGATATTCCCGCAAATTGAACGAGGCAAAACAGCGGTTGCTGTAAGCCCCGGCATCGTTGCGATCGCGCCCGATCGCCGCCGTACAGTCTTCTACTGCTTTTTTGTACTCGCCCAAATTCAAGTACGCTTCGCAGCGATTGCTGTAAACGCTTGCACTCTTGGGATCGATGCGAATCGCTTCGGTGTAATCCTCCACCGCGCTTTGATAATTTCCCATCGCCAGTCTGGCTTTGCCGCGACTGGCAAAGGCATCCTCGCGATTGGGATCGATGCGAATCGCCTGGGTATAGTCCGCGATCGCCCCTTGCTGGTCTTCTGCCGCCAATCGCGCATTTCCCCGCTCGATGTATGCTTTCCCATCGCTCGGATTGAGCTGAATCGCCCGCGTCAAGTCCGCGATCGCTCCCTGGTAATCTCCCAATTCCACAAAAGCCCGTGCTCGTTTCCTGTACGCCTCTCCGTCATCGGGATTCAGCCGGATTGCTTGCCCGAAATCTTCGATCGCCTGCCGATATTCTTTCAGGGCATAGAAAGCAAGCCCGCGATTGTAGTACGCATTGACGCGATCGGAAGAAAGCCTTATCGCCTCTGTATAATCTTCGATCGCCGCCCGATAGTCTCCCGTGTCGTATTTGGCGTTGCCGCGCCGGTAGTACGTCTCGGCGTCGTTGGGTTTTAACTGCAGCGCCATGTTATACTCTTGTGCCGCGCCCCGGCGTGAAGCGGAACTTTCCCGCTCTTCATTGCCGCCCGTTGCCCTTTCCACGCTGCTCGGTTTCAAATTTCCGATTCTGTACTGAATCCGTTCGTGCAAGCTAAACGTCACTATCGCCACTGCGATCGCCGCTGCGGCTCCTGCCCAAACGAGCGGACTCGGACGCAGTTGCGACAGCCGCTCGATCCAAAACGCTTTGGTTTCCGCAACCGAATTTTGCCAAGGGACTGTCGGCGTCTGCGATTCTGTCTTGCTCTCCCGAATTTGTTTTAAATCAGCCAGCGCTTCTGTCGCCGACTGGTAGCGTGTTTGGAAATCCGCACACACCATTTTCTCGATCAGCTCGCCGAGCTGCGCGCTGACTTGGGCTCTGTCCCGCCAGTTTACTTGCCCATTCCCCGGGTCCAGGGTTGGCAGTTCTTCCGCCGCCAAACCCGTCAGCGCTTGAATGGCGATCGCCCCGAGCCCGTACAAGTCGCTGCTCGGCAGCAGGTTGCCCTGGATTTGTTCCGTCGGTCTGTAAGCCGAACTCGTGATCGGAGCAGCTTGCTGGCTGACGGGTGCCTGCGCGTTCATTACTTGATAGCCAATTTCTTTAATCGTTCCAAAGTCAATCAGCGCTAATTTGCCGTCTGACTGGCGGCGGATGATATTCGCCGGTTTGACGTGCCCGTGAATCGCTCCCTGTTGGTGGACGAACTCCAGAATTTCCAGCACTTCTTGCAGCAGGCGAATCACCTGCTCTTCACTCAGGCACATCCCCGGCACCATTTCGTTTGCCAGAGATTGGCCTGCAATATATTCTTCAACCAGATAAAATTCCTTGTGGTCTTCAAAAAAAGCCAGCAGTTGGGGAATTTGCTCGTGTTTGGCCAGTTTCTCCAACATTTCTGCCTTTTTTTTCAGCAAAGCGTGAATCACTTGCAGCGTTCTCGGCTGGGTGCTGGGCGGTTTCAATTGCTTGACCACGCATTGGGGGTACCCCGGACGATGCGTATCCGCAGCCAGATAGATTTGTCCAAATGCGTTGGAGCCGAGGACTTTGATAATGCGGTAACGTCGATCCAAAAGTTGGCCAATCATTGCGGCACCCGCTCGTATTGTGGGAAGAAGAGGGAGGGGGGAGGGGAGGAAAGATGAGGCAAGAGTTTGCAATAAACAAGCTCGAAATTAGACGAACTCGCTCAATATATATCTATTCTCTATGCTAACTTTTATCTACTAACCTCCCCATTCAACATCGAAACTTTACAATCTCAATTCTCAAACCTAAAACGCTACAGCCTGCTGAAGCTACTGCCGCAGCTTGGAAAGTTCGTGCTGGACGTCTTTGTAAGCACTGGGCCGGCCTTGTTCGAGATAAAGGCTCGAGGCTTTTTGCAAATCGTCGATCGCCCCCGGCTTGTCGCCCATTTGAGCGCGAACCAGTCCCCGCTTGAAATAAGCACCGGCAAAGTTGGGGTTAACGCGAATCGCCTGGGCGTAATCGGCGATCGCGCTGCCATAGTTGCCCCGCTCGGCGTGGGCGGTAGCGCGATTGCTGTAAGCAACCGCATCGCTGGGATTGAGGCGAATCGCCTCGCTGTAATCTTCGATACTCCCTTGCCAATCCTCCGCCGCACTCCGCACCAGTCCCCGATTTGCGTACAATTTGGGATTGTTCGGCGCTAGCTGAATAGCCTGGGTGCAATCATCGATCGCCGCTTTGAGCTGGTTCAAGTTCATGTAGGCAATGCAGCGATTTTCATAAGCCGTGGATTGTTTGGCATCGATCGCCAGAGCTTGGGTGCAGTCTTCCACGGCTTTTTGATGCTCTCCCAGATTCAAGTATGCCGCGCAGCGATTGCCGTAAGCATCGCCGTATTGGGGGTTGAGGCGAATCGCCTGCGAGTAATCTTCCATCGCCCCCTGATAGTCGGCTAGAAAATAGCGCGCCAAACCCCGGCTGTAATAAGCCTCCGAATTTTCAGGATCGCGCCCGATCGCCGCCGTGTAATCTTCCAGGGCTCCTTGCTTGTCATCTGCAAAAGAACGCGCTAAACCTCTTGCGTAATAGGCTTTTGCGTCTTTGGGTGCCAGTCGAATTGCTTGATTGTAGTCTTCGATGGCCGTGCGGTAGTCTTTGAAGTCAAAATAAGTCAGGCCCCGCTGGTAGTAAGCATCGGCGTCGTTGGGGGAAAGTTTGATCGTTTGGTTGAAATCCTCGATCGCGCCAGAGCGATCGCCGAGTTCGGAACGCGCCAGCCCTCGGTTAAAGTAAGCTTTGGCATAAGTGGGATCGAGTTCGATCGCGCGGGTGTAGTCGGCGATCGCCGTTTCCAAATCTCCCAAACCATAGCGGACGTTTGCCCGCTTGAAATAC
The DNA here is from genome assembly GCA_964405435.1 of uncultured bacterium. Classification (GTDB taxonomy): domain Bacteria; phylum Cyanobacteriota; class Cyanobacteriia; order Cyanobacteriales; family Oscillatoriaceae; genus DVEG01. The sequence goes on along the minus strand of CAYOOD010000047.1, from coordinate 7,205 downwards.
GCCTCGCGATCTTTGGGATTGAGGCGAATCGCCTGATTGAAATCCTCGATCGCCCCCTGTTGGTCCCCCGATCGCGCCTTTTCTTGGCCGCGATTGTAAAACTTTTGGGATTTCAGCGGGTTGGGACGCTGCAGCAGAAAAATCAGACCGACAAGCGCGAGCACTCCCAGAGAAATGAGGGCGATCGACCGCTGCCGCCCAGAGCGCCTTAGCGAGGGGCGGTCATTTTGAGTAGCGATTTGCGCCGCGATCGTCCCGGGCGGCGGCGTCACCTCTACAGGGGGGCGAAGTTTGTTGAGAGCCGTTAAGACTTCACCTGCCGTCTGATAGCGCTGCCCGTAGTGGTGGTGTACCATTTTGTCGATAATCGTCCCCAGGGCAGGCGTAACGTGTACGCGGTGCCGCCAGTTAATTTTCCCCGTATTCGGATCTTGCAGTTTTGGCAAGTCAGCCGCCGGCAGCCCGGTGAGCGCTTGGATGGCGATCGTGCCGAGAGCATAAATATCGCTGTTAAATTGCGGGTTGCCTTGGAATTGTTCCACGGGCATGTAAGCCGGCGTCCCGGCGGCGATCGTCCAGGGCGCTTGCCCCTGCGTAATCGCCGCGCTGATTTCCTTCACCGAGCCAAAATCGATCAAAACTAATTTGTCGTCTGCGGCGCGCCGGATCAAATTCGCCGGCTTGATGTCGCGGTGAATCACCTGATTGCCGTGTACGAAAACCAATATCTCCAGCACCTCGGACAGCATGGCAGTGACTTGTTCTTCCGAGAGCGGCTGCGAGGGGACGATTTCTTGCGTCAGGGGATGGCCGGGGGTATATTCTTTTACCAGATAAAATCGCTGGTCTTCTGTAAAATAAGCGAGAAGTTGGGGAATTTTATCGTGTTTGCCCAGCCGTTCCAAAATTTCTGCCTCGCGCTTGAACAGGCGCAGGGCAGCTTGCAGGGAGATCGAACCGTTGGTAATCGGGCTGAGTTGTTTGACAACGCATTTAGGGTTGCCGGGACGGCGGCTGTCTTCGGCGAGATACGTTTGTCCAAACGCGCCCGAACCGAGAATTTCTACAATGCGATAACGTCCATCCAAAAGTTGGCCTATCACGGCGGCACCCCAACCTCATACAGGTCTGTTGTTTCAGGGGAGATCCGAACTGCCCTAGGGTGGGAGCGGTCGGATCGCCTTTTCCATTATTATTGTTGATTATTGCTGTCTAACCGAGTGTCCCTGGGAAGGTCAAGCCATCTGGGAGCGACGGCGGCTCTTGCGCACTTGCGAGACAAACCACAAGCACAGGAAATAACTGGCGATCGCGCCGATCGAACCCACAGCCAAACACCCCACAAACAGGGTGGCGATAAATTTGCCTCCCAGTTGCTGGAGTTGTTCCCAGGATTGCAAGCTAGCGGCTGAAAACGCTTGGTTGGAACCCAGGAGCGATCGCCCCACCTGAAAATTAAACAAAAAGATAGGTATATTGGTCGCTGGATTGCTAATCCAAGTGCCGGCGGCTGCCATGAGTTTGTGCCCCCGCAGCACCCAGGCGAGGGCAATGCCGAAGGCGATTTGCAGCCCAAAAATCGGGAAGAGTCCGGCGAAAACTCCCGCTGCCAGACCTCTGGCAATATATTCGGGGGTGCCCCGAACTCGCGCAAAGCGCAGGTAAAAGTAACGCGCGACTCGCTCGGCATTCGCGGCGTGTTTCGCAACTATGCCGCTCTTATTGGCGCTGGGAACGCCAGAGTGCAAGCGCCTCTTAACCCGACGGGGTCTATATTTTAAGGCGATCGCCGATTTCCGTTTGATTTGATTGCTCAACCAGTGAAATAGGTTCATCGCTTGGGTGTTTTTATCTTTATTTTTAGAACAGAGCGCGCTGATTGGCAAAGATTTTGTACGGGCACTCGCTATGGAATGCTTGCAGTACCATTGATGACAATCTGACGATTTTTCTCACTTTTGTATGACTTCTCACTTTCTCGCTCTTTACCTGTAACGGCGAAAAAGCTTTCTCGCCCCTACTCAGCACTCAGCACTTTTCACTCAGCACTCAACTATGACATTCACGCAGGGAGATACAATTGCGGCGATCGCGACGGCGATCGTTCCCGAACAAGGCAGTATCGGGATCGTGCGACTGTCGGGTTCGCACGCGGTGGCCACCGCAAAAACCCTCTTTCACCCAATGGGAAGCAAGCAACCCTGGGAAAGCCACCGGATTCTCTACGGGCACGTCCGCCATCCTCAAACCCAGCAGGTCGTAGATGAAGCCCTATTGTTAATTATGAAGGCTCCCCGATCTTATACGCGAGAAGACGTGGTGGAGTTCCACTGTCACGGCGGCATCATGCCCGTGCAGCAAGTCTTGCAGTTGTGTCTGGAGTTGGGGGCTCGGCTGGCGCAACCGGGAGAGTTTACCCTGCGGGCGTTTCTGAACGGACGCTTGGATTTGACGCAGGCGGAGAGCATCGCCGATCTCGTGGGGGCGCGATCGCCCGCTGCGGCTGCGGCTGCCCTTGCCGGCTTGCAGGGAAAATTAGCCGCTCCCATCCGCCAACTGCGCGCGGACTGTCTGGACGTGCTCGCTGAAATTGAAGCCCGCATTGATTTTGAAGAAGATTTGCCGCCCCTGAATGAAAAGGAAATCTCCCTTCAAATAGAGCATATTTTAGCCGAAGTGTCAAGCATTCTAGCAAGCGCCGATCGCGGAGAATTGCTGCGCTCCGGTTTGAAAGTGGCGATTGTCGGACGTCCGAATGTGGGAAAATCGAGCTTGTTAAATGCCTGGAGTCGCAGCGATCGCGCGATCGTCACGGAGCTGCCCGGAACCACTCGCGATGTAGTCGAATCCCAGCTCGTTGTCGGGGGAATTCCGGTGCAGGTGCTCGATACTGCAGGCATCCGGGAAACCGAGGATCGGGTGGAGCGCCTCGGGGTGATGCGATCGCGTCAAGCAGCACTTTCTGCTGATTTGGTACTGCTGGCGATCGACGCTCTCGAAGGTTGGACGAAAGCCGATTTAGAAATCTACGAACAGGTACAGCACCGCCCCCTAATTCTCGTCATCAATAAAATCGATCTCGTAGAGGCTGCTAAACTGGAATCCTTGCAATATCCCCAAGCGATCGCCCGCGTCGCCCGCACTGCTGCCGCTCTCAATCGTGGCATCGATGATTTAGAACGCGCAATTTTAGACGCCGTAAATGCGGGCAACTTGCAAGCCGTCAACCTGGATTTAGCCATCAACCAGCGCCAAGCTGCTGCCCTTACCCGCGCCAAAACTTCCCTAGAGCAAGTGCTTTCGACAATTTCCCAGCAGTTGCCTCTCGATTTCTGGACCATTGACTTGCGGGGTGCCGTTCAAGCTTTCGGAGAAATTACGGGCGAAGAAGTCACCGAATCCGTTCTCGATCGCATTTTCAGTAGATTTTGCATTGGCAAATAACTTTCAGAAACCCGGCTTCTTCAAGAAGCCGGGTTTCTTTCTCTCAGTCCGTTATGTTTAATGGATTGAACCGCTAAGACGCAGAGGGCACGGAGGAGGAAAGAGGAAGAAGAGAAAGGTTAGATAGAGGATAATATACAACGACTCGCCAGTCGTTCTGCTTTTTATATAGGACTTTCTCTTCTTGCCGCTTTCCTCGCTGAAAACGCGCCTCAGAGTAAGGCAGAGAGTTCGCTGACAATTTTCAACCGTCCTCGACGAACGGCGCGAAGCAGTCGGTCGATCGAACATCTCTCTTCTTCGGTGAGGGTTTCGTCGAATATGGCTGCCATCAGTCCATACCGATCTGCAAGGGTCAGGCAACCGGAACTGGTGACTTGCGCGCACATTTCGGCGATCGCGTTCTGAATCAGGCAGATTGGAGCTTGCATCGTCATTAGAATGAACTCGTTAGTTTTAATATCGCTTTTTTTTCAGAAAAATTGAGCGATCGAAAGCAGCGATGTCTGTGACAGTTGGCAGCCAGTTGCGCGATCGAAAGCTCTGAGTCACTGTGACTCGGTTCTGGCATCGGTGTGAGCTAAATCACCTTTGGGATTGAGCGCTTTAGCGCTCTCCTATTTGTAGTGCTTTAGCGCTTTCCTAAATGGCAAAAAACTGGCTTCTCAAAAGAAACCAGTTTCTTCAATTGGGGGCAATTTTATATAGCGGTTTTTATTTCTAACAGTTTTTTTGATGGGGAAACGTCAGAAACCCGGCTTTTTGAAAAAGCCGGGTTTCTAGCCTGTACTTCATCCCCATCACAACCGATTGAGTCAGGTATAGGTTAAAAGTTTTTATCGAATTTATTTGGCCATAAAAAATTTATGTTAATAGCCTTTGATAGTGAATTCAAGCTATTTCTAGACAAAAACAACCAACTCAGGAGAAAATTAGGAAGAAACCATGAAAGAGAAACTCAGTCAGTGATCGCGCAAGATTTAGCAGGATCTCATCAAAACTTCCAGAACGAGAGCGTGAGCGATTTGGCAGGGAGAAAGAGAAGACTGAGGTACTTTGCGATCGCGGGAGTTAACGGTGGAAGCGGGCTGAGTTTGCGCGGTGAGGGGGAACATGGCGAACATTTCCATCGGGCTTGTCTGAACTCTACAACTCTACTGTAGGGAGGCGGGAAGAATCAGCGATCGCAAATTATGTCACTCTCTCATCTGACTGGATTTTGCCCCAAGCCCCCTCTGGGAACGCCCAAGCCTGCAGAGCCGCCCCGCCCTTGAAAAGCAAGGATTTGCCGCCAGTGGGGGTGCTAGGGGGCGCTGGCGGGAGAGTAGACAATCTCCCAACTGGCAACTCGCCGCCTTATCCAGGGCTGACAGAGGGCAAGCCGCCAGCCGCGCCCTCCGTCCCCATTTCCTCACTCTCAACTTCTTTTTAACTTGCATGATATTGATGCGACAATAACGTCTGTAATTACCTTAAGAAATAACTTTTACACACGTCACCCACTGTCAAACTTAGATTTTATTGTGCAACATTCCCTTAATCGTCTCCGCGAATTCTTGCGGGGGGAGAGGTTTGGCAAGAAAAGCATCTGCCCCTTGCTTCATGCCCCAGAAGCGATCGAATTCCTCTGCCATCACAGAACACATCACCACCACTACATGTTTAGTTTTCGCGTCGCTTTTGAGCTTGCGGCAGAGTTCGTAGCCGTTCATGCGGGGCATAATCACGTCCAGAATCACCAAATCGGGACACTGCTGCTGAATTTTCTCCAGCGCTTCCCTTCCGTCAGCGGCTACGCTGACATTCAGCCCGCTTGCTTTGAGAATGTTCGCGATCGCCTCCCGTTGAGTTTGACTATCTTCAACAACCAAAACATCAGCCATAAATAGTTCCCCTCTCTCAATTCAAATGCAGGTCGCGATCGCTCAGTCGCGATCGACAATCCCAAAAAAATCCTTGCCTTTCTCTTTCTTTCTTGCTGTCTCTCTGCGTCCTTTGCGTCTTTGCGGTTTATAAAATTCCCTCCTTCACAGACACTACCAAGGGAAAAGGAAAAATGAAAAATAGCTTTTCCCCCTTCCCTGGCTGTGAACTTTATCGCGGACGCCCCAGAGTGGTAATGTAAATAACTGCCTCGTCAGCGGGGATGCCCAAAACTTCATTGACTTGATCGTCGAAAAAGCCGCCGATGCCACTGACGCCCAAACCGAGGTGAATGGCAGCTAAATTCAGCCGGTGCCCCAAGTGACCGGCATCGGCGTGCAAGTAGCGGTAAACGCGATCGCCTGTTTTGGCGACGGCGTTTTTCAAGTCAGCCGTGTGAAATAAAACCGCTGCCGCATCCCGCCCCAAATTTTGCCCCAAGCAGAGGTAGTGCAACTCCCGGCGGAAATTTTTAAAGCGGATTTGGCGCAGTTCTTGAGCTTTGGGGGCGTAGTAGTAGCAGCCTTCTTCCAGACCCCTGACGCCTGAAACGGCGATGAAAGTTTCGAGTAACGTCAAGTCGAAATAGTCCGGCGAGGGGTCTAAATCCTGGTTGATGTAGTGTTGGGGTTGGTAGGTGAAATCGAGCAGGGCTTTGAGTTCTTCAAAAGTGATGTCGGCACCGTTATAAGCGCGGGTGGATCGCCGCCGCAGGATGGCGTCCTCGAGTCCTTCCAGGTTTTTGCCCCAGGTAATGGAAGGGGTAACAGTAGAAATTTTGGTACAGAAGGGGAAGTTGTATTTATCTGAGTCTTGTTCTTCGGCGGGATCGCATTTCCAAGCAGATATGCCAGGGGGTTCGGCAGAGATATGAGTCGCTTTGTGGAAGTATGCCAGCAGTTCTCCATCGGGGATGTGGGGATAGTTGGTTTGGGTGGCGGAGGGCAAAGTCGTTCTGGCGGGCGGCAGGTTTTGCTGGAAGTCGAGCAAGTCGGCGAGGGGCAGCAGGGCGATCGCGCCTTCTTGCTCCGCATCGAGATAGAGCAGTTGGTTGAGCGCGTCGTCGTTGAAGCCTCCGATCAGGTGGGGGCGGTAGTTGGTGAGAGCGCTGGCGAGTTCGATATTGCCCAGGAGGTGCCCGGTATCGAGGAAGATTCGCCGGTAGGCGCGGTCTTCGTAGCGCCACGCCGAGCGGTAAAATACGGCGGTGATGGCGATCGCCAGATAGGTGCTTTCGAGGCTGGGGTGCCAGAAACAAGCCGCTTGCAGACTGCCCCAGACGTGTTCCTCCCAAAAGTGAACCAGCGAGTGAGTTTGGGGCTGATAGTTGTAGAGCCCGGGAGGCAGCAAGGGCGTGCCCCGAGAAATGAGATAGACTTCTGCTGGGTACAAACCCCCTGCAGAGGGCGCAGATCTCAAATACATTGGATTTCCCGTCATCGTCGGCACTCGGGCTGTCAGCCCGTAGCTGCAAAACAGCAGTCGAGACAGCCGCTGCCAAGCCCCTGCATCGGAATCGCTGAGGTTGGCTTGGAGATAGGGTTTCAAGTCAAACACCCTGCCGATCTTGTATTCTTTGAAAGGCACCGGCTGTTTTTCCCAGTCGAGTTGATGCGTTTTGGCTGCTAGGGTTTGGGGATCGTATTTGGTGCGCTCGTGGTAATGCTGAGCAATGGATGGGGTAAGTTCGGGCATGAATTTTTGTGGACGCTTTTACCTTGCCTTCGATCTTGACATTTCCTGCCTCCCCCGTCACAAGGCAGCGGAGAATTGGGCCACTTTCCGACAAAAGCCTAAAAAAATATTAAATATTGGCAGGAATTCGTTACAATACTTAA
>CAYOOD010000046.1:0-56607 GCA_964405435.1 uncultured bacterium | reverse complement strand
TGCTAACAGGGTTTACAGACTTCTAATTTTATTAGAATGAAACAGCCCTGCCTTATGAAGGGGGGGAAAGGAGGATCGACCTTACCTGAGCAGACTGAAAAACGCTATATGCTTGTGATAATCTTTGGATTTAATGCCAAATCAATCTATTTGTTAGGTATGATACATTCTTGTTTGGGCCAGGACTTACGCAACCGAGCCTTTCAGCGTTTTTGCGGAGGAACAAGCGATCGCGAAACCAGCGCAGCCAGCCAAAAATGCTCCGGCTGCGCCGAAAGCTGCACCGACCTCCTCTCCTGCGGCCACTCCTAAAGAAACGCCTGCTGCCAAACAGCTCGAACCGGGTGCTTTCCGAGCCCGCGTTATTTGGCCCCAAGGTCTGCTGCTGCGCGATCGCCCCAGCTTCGAGTCCAACAGCCTCGGGGGGGTGGGCTTCAACGAAACGGTTGTCGTACTTGAAGAAACTTCAGATAAAGAATGGCAGCGCGTGCGCTTGGAAAATAGCGATCTGAAAGGGTGGGTAAAAGGCGGCAATACAGAGCGCGTCAGCGACGAATAAGACCGCAAGCGCTTTAGATGTCTTAAAATTCCCTTATCCGGTAGCTGTTAGCAAATAGCTAATGGCTAATTTTTTATTGGCAAAATGCTCCTTATAACTCTCGCGCCCGTTCGCTTGCCTGCCTTCATAAGATTAAGAAACTTGAAAAAATATAAAGCTTAATTGCAAAAACTCAGCCAAGCTTAGATCGAGGAAAAGTAGGGTGGTAGGATGACTGTTCAACATTAAAAACTGCACCTTCCATAGGAAACATGTACAAGAAAAATTCAAATACAGACCTGCTGGGATCTGCCGTCACCGCCGCCTTGGGAGCCGGGATCGTCACTTCATTTGCGGTCAGTCAAGGTCAAAACCCCCTGATTGCCCTGGGGATTACTGGTTTTGCCGTCGCGATCGCATTAATGTACGATTCGCTGCTGCGATAGCGACGTGTGAGGACAGGAACAGCAAAGCCCCGATGTGTCCTCGGGGCTTTTTTTGCCTGCGGGACTCCCCGATTTTTCAATTTTTTATAAGAATTCAGTCCAAGAAGCGATCGCCTGCGTCTGAGAAGATAGCACGCAGGCGAGTGGCAGTGGCCTATTTCACCCACAGGAGAAACCCGCTATAACTATCTGGTAAATATTGCACAGGCAAATTATGGAAACGCCCGATTGTCTTCAAGTGGCTGGCGATCGCAAAGTTCCGGCAGACATCGAACCTGTTCGCGATCGCCAAAAGCTGAAAATTTTTCCCCGACTGAATTGGAAAAAACTCTCCGGCCTAGCTTTCATGCGGTTGCTGGCCATTTCTGCTGCTATAGGCATTTTGAGTCTCGCTAGCAGCGCCCTAGCCGCCCTACAGCGAGGCGATAGCGGTTCCCAAGTCACGGCTCTGCAAGAAAATTTAAGCGCTGCCGGGTACTACGATGGCCCGGTTACTGGCTTTTTTGGCTCCCTCACCGAAGACGCTGTAATTCGATTTCAGCAAGCCAATCGGTTGTCAGCGGATGGCATTGTCAGGTCAGATACCGAAATCGCCTTGCAGCGACAAGCTGGGCGGCTTCCCACCCAGACTTCTAACTTCCCTCAAACCGGCAGGACACTGCAGAGAGGCGACAGCGGCGCGGATGTAGAAGACTTGCAAAAGAGACTGCAAGCCGCCGGCTATTATAACGGCCCGATAACCGGTTTTTACGGCACCTTAACGGAGGCGGCAGTCAAGCGCTTCCAGCAAGATCGGGGATTGTACCCCTATGGAATCGCCGACTTATCAACCCAAAACGCACTGGGCAGTTCAGCAGTAGCGAGCCCGCTGCCGAATTTGGCCCCGATTCCCAGCCGCCGGACTTTGGGGCGCGGCGACAGCGGCGCAGATGTAGCGGATTTACAGAAGAGGCTGCAAGAAGTCGGTTCCTATGATGGCCCGATAACCGGGTTTTTCGGGACCTTGACTGAATCCGCTGTCATTCGCTTTCAGCAATATGTCGGGCTGAGAGCAGACGGCTTCGCCGACGAAGTAACCCTACTAGCACTAGAACAGACAGAGATTCCTGAGAGATATCCCTCCGACATCGACAAAGGCAGCTTTCCTGCTCGCCGTTACAGCGTATTGGACTTGCAAAAGCGGCTGAAACAGCGAGGCTTGTACTACGGGCCTTTAGATGACCGATTTGGCCCTTTAACTCGGGATGCCATTGCCAGAGCTCAACGCCGTTACGGTGTCAGCAGCAATGACATTCTCGCCGGACGGTTCTAGCGCGCGGGCTATGGAAGGGGCGATCGCTTCCTAAACGCTGAGGGGTAGTTGTTAATCAGTGTTAACAACTACCCCTCAACAATCAAGAATTTAAGCTTATCAATCTAGGTGAGTGATTCCAGATAATCCCGCACGCGGTTGCGGCGTTTCGGCTGACGCAATTTTTGCAGAGCTTTGGCCTCAATTTGACGCACCCGTTCTCGCGACAGGTCCAAGGCGCGCCCAATTTCTGCCAGAGAGTAAGGATGGCCGTCTCCCAAACCGAACCGCATCTCAATCACATCTCGTTCGCGGCTGGTTAAGTCGCTCAGCAGGTGCTGCAAGTCTCGATGCAAGGCTTCTCGCATCAAAATTTCTTCAGGAGAAATATCGTCGGTTTCCAGCAAGTCGCCCAATTCCGTGTCTTTTTCCTTACCGACTTTAGTTTCTAAAGAGACAGCACGGGGAACTTTCAACAAGACTTCCCGCACTTGAGCCGGTGTCATGTCCAGCTCAGCAGCCAGGTCTTCAACCGTGGGGGTACGACCTTTTTCCTGAGAAATCTTGCGCTGCGCTTTTTTAATCTTGTTGAGCTTTTCAGTAATGTGGACGGGCAGCCGAATGGTGCGGCTTTGGGTGGCGATCGCCCGGGTAATGCCCTGACGAATCCACCAGTAGGCATAGGTGCTGAAGCGATAACCCCGCACGGGATCGAATTTTTCTACCGCCCGTTCCAAGCCCAAGGTTCCTTCTTGGATTAAATCCAACAATTCCAATCCGCGATTTTGATACTTCTTGGCCACAGATACCACCAAACGGAGGTTGGCTTTGATCATGTGTTCCTTTGCTTGGATGCCTTCCGCTTGCAGTTGCTCCAACTCTTCCAAACACAGACCAGCGCTTTCCGCCCAGTGGCGTTTTCCGACTGCCAAAATCGGCTTCAGTTCGCTGAGCTTCACCCCTGCTTCTGCTGCCCACCGTTCCAAAGACGGGCGCATTCCCAATTGAGCAGCCAAGCGATCGCGCGTTTCGATCAAGTGGACGTAGCGGCGAATCGGGCCATCTTCGCGCTCAGCCGCTTGATTGCGCAACTCCAGCACCTTCACATAACGCTGGACTTTTTGAGCTTCCGAGACTTCTTCATCTCGCCCCAATAAACGGACTCGACCAATTTCTTGGAGATACAAACGCACCAGGTCAGTGGTGCGGCGGTTTGCACTCGCTCCAAAGCTGACAGTATCGGCACCCTCCACCTCCAGATTGATGAAGTCATCCCCGATCTTTTCGGCATCGCTTGCGGTGCCAGCGGGCTGAATGCCAGAGGCATTCAGTTGTTCGTCATAGTCTGCATCAGCGTAGAAGAAGATTCCTGGCATAATAGCGTTCGTCGAGAGTGGCTCTGGGTGACTTTCGATGCACCTGTACTGTCGCTCAGTTTTATTATTCCCGCCATTGACCGACTAGCAAACATAACTAAGGTTGAGGGAACGAGCAAGGGCTTCGAGGGCGGGACGGGTTGCCCCAGACTGGCTCCCTCAGAAAGCCGATTTTTGCTGCGATCGAGCGACAGCTAGTAACAGGGATAGACATGCTGCTATCAAACCGCTAGACTGTCAGCGGGAAAAAGTACGATCTTAGTTTTGTAAGTAGTATAAAAGTCAGATGGGGTAGGAGGTTGTGACCTCTGTTAGCCGATGCGTTAATTTACGTCACTGCTGAGAAGTTATCCCGATCACTGCTTAAAAGCTTGTCTGAGATTCTCTGTAGGCGTCGCGACTTAGAACGGCTGGGGCGCTGCGGCTGTAGCTGCTGTTAGCAGCCAAATGGCCCTAGTTGGCCCGCAGGAAGTGCGGCGCGGAGATCGGTACACCTTGCCCCCTGCTCAGTCCATCATTGACGCACGCTTTCTAGTCAGGCCTTCAAGGTAACAGATTGTAACTTTTAACTCGATATAGATTTGCGTGGCGATCGAGCCAACCGAATGTCCTCGCTCCCTTGGCTCAGCTCTGGGCCAAAACCTAGATTTTTCGTTCTTGAAAAGGGCGAATTCCAGCGATCCCAAATAAATTATTACATTTTAGAGAAGAGGTCATGTTTTCAGTGCAGTCCATCCCCTGGATTCGACCTTCCCACATCCACGGTACTCGTAAACTGAGCAGAAAAATTCAGAGAGGGTAAGCCGCTCCTCCCTTCAAATTGCATCAGCAAGAGTGCCAACTCAGCGAGGTGCCCTGCACGACTCGGCGATCGCGGGCCATACTTAGAGTTTGCGGTACAAAAAAAATGCCAGCCGAGAAAGCTGGCAAAAATTCTGATTGAAGGAAATCTCACCCAGAACTGACCGCAAGACAAGAATCTTCTCGCCCCATTCTTGAACCTGCTCGGTTGCGATCGGCCATTGACCCGCTTTTAGCTGCCGATATCATCCACCTGCCAGCCTGCAAACTGAAACCTTTTGCAGACAAACAGGGACTAGGTGCGATACTGATACATTTACGCGACATTATTCAGGACATTCCCGGACAATGTAACGATTGCACTATCACCATCAAAGGCGATAGAGGCGGTATCCCGCAGAGCTTTCAGGAAAATTCTATCCAGCACCATTCCAATCCCTCAGTAACGTCAATCCGCACTGGGGACAGTGGAAAATTTTGGAGCCTCCCAGTTTGGTGTGAACGTGACCGCAGCAAGTATAAGTCTTGCTCGTATATTCTTCAGTCACGTCTGGGGCAGTATCCTCAACGTTTCTTGCTCAGAATATCACGTTACCCGGAGTTGTCTGGGAAATTAAAGATTTAGTTCATACTCTGGCTTAACATCTCGTAACATCAGAGCTTCAACTGCTTGTTGAGGAGTAATTTCACTTTGGAGCAAGCGATAAACCTGATACGAAATAGGAACGTAAATGTCGTGTCGATCGGCGCGATCGATTAACACCCGAGTCGTGTTGACGCCTTCTGCAGTGCCTTCTAAGTGGACGAGGATTTCCTCGAGAGTCTTGCCTAGCGCCAACTGATACCCCACTTGGTAGTTGCGGCTGAGGGGGCTGTTGCAAGTAGCCAGCAAATCCCCCAGTCCAGACAAGCCATAAAAGGTTTCAGCCTGAGCACCCCAGTGGGTGCCAATTCGGATCATTTCAGCAAGGGCGCGCGTCAGTAAAGCCGCTTTAGCATTGGTGCCCAATTGCAACCCGTCGCACACTCCTGCAGCGATCGCCATGACATTTTTCAAAGTCCCACCCAGTTCCACACCCAAGGGATCGGAATTGGTATAAACCCGAAAGTTTCGAGAAGAAAACACCCCTTGTACTCTTTCAGCGGCCTCCACATTTGTACTGGCTACCACCGTGGCTGCTGGCAGCCCTTGCTGGATTTCCTTGGACAGATTGGGGCCAGCAAGGACAACTACGGGTAAGGAGGGAAGTGCCTCCTGCCAAATTTGCGAAGGCGTACAAGCCGTTTGCGGATCTAGACCTTTGGTTGCCGTTACCAAAATGGTGCGTTCCGAAAGTGGCCCGCACTGGAGCTGGTTTGCTACCTCTCTGACACCTTTCATCGAAACAGCTGACAGAACGATTTCAGCCCCAGCCACCAGCTTTCCCAAGCTTTCTGAACTGCTCCGCGACCAAAACCGCACTTGATGGCCATTTCTAGCGGCCACGGCTCCTAGGGTCGTCCCCCAAACACCCGCTCCAATAATGGCCATTTTTTTTGGTTGCATCAGTTCGTCAAGTTTGGCGCGTGAATTTTAAATTTTGGATGCCAGTCATTATCTGCGAACTAGCTTTTTATTTTTCTGGGATAGCGCTCCATCAGCGATCGCACCTCTCCTGCATGATAGGACGATCTTGTCAAGGGGGAAGCAACAACTTGCAGGAAACCCAAAGATTCACCCAACTGCTTCCAGACGTCAAATTGCTGTGGCGTTATCCATCTCGTGACGGGCAAGTGTTTGGGAGTCGGCTGCAAATATTGGCCAATGGTCAAAATATCGCAATCGACCGATCGCAAGTCCCGCATGACTTGTTCGATTTCTTCATCGGTTTCGCCCAGTCCGACCATGATCCCTGATTTAGTGTAGGTTGCGGGAGCGCCAGCGCGCGATCGCCGCAGCAGCTCCAAACTCCGTTCGTAATTTCCTTGCGGACGCGCTCGTTTGTACAGACGAGAAACCGTTTCCGTATTGTGGTTGAGTACCTCTGGTTCAGCGTCCAAAATTCTCGCCAACGCTTCCCAGTTAGCGCACAGGTCCGGGATCAGTACCTCAATCGTCGTGTGGGGAGATGCAACGCGAACAGCTTCGATACAGCGAACGAATTGCGATGCCCCACCATCTGGCAGCTCGTCCCGATTCACAGAGGTAATCACGACGTGAGCGAGTCCCAACCGCCGTACTGCTTCAGCCACGCGATTGGGTTCGGTGGGGTCAAGCGGTTTGGGTTTTTTCTCAAAATCGATATCGCAGTAGGGACAAGCCCGCGTACAGGCAGGCCCCATAATCAGGAAAGTGGCCGTACCCGCGTTGAAGCACTCGCCAATATTGGGACACGAGGCTTCTTCGCAAACCGTGTTCAGGGCCAAATCTCGCAAAATTTCTTTAACGTTGCCGACGCGCTCTCTCTGAGGCGCTTTCACCCGCAACCAGTCTGGCTTGACAGTCACGCTAGTTTTTTTTATTTACACTTTTTTTATCCTAACTCAAGATTTTGTGATACTATAGATTTTGTAGCGATAAAACGCGATCGCGGGATGTAGCGCAGCTTGGTAGCGCACCTCGTTCGGGACGAGGGGGCCGCAGGTTCAAATCCTGTCATCCCGATTTCAGAATTATGGGAGAGGACATTACCAGTCCCGATGACCGAGTATCGTGCAGTTGAGTTCTGCTCTCCTGCTTGACTTCGGGTTGGTATTGAACGGATTGTTGCTGCAAGTTCTGGACCAAATTTTGATTTGGGCGAACAAATCCGAGAGCTTCGACAACGCGCGTGCCTGTAGGAACCCGGCACGCCGCGTTCCTACCGCCCTCGTGCGTTCGTAGAAGCACTCATTAATCTTCTTTGGGGCCAAAAACCATTTGTAAAATCATTGTTTCTCCGCCAGCGCGGTGATATTTATCTGCCCAGGCGCGAATCACTTCGTCTAATTCCTCCATAGCCCGATCGATGCGATCGGGTGGCACATCCAGTTCTTCGAGAACCCGCATGACCTTGGGCTGCCGCTCTGCCCAATCCTTCATCAGACGGAAGTATCTAGCGGTATCGTCCACCATGATATAGGTGCGTTCCTCTTCATCCGAAGGCGAGTAGGAAGCGCGGGTGAGAGCATAGAAAGGCATTCCCCACGGAGAATCGACTCGCGCCACCGTGCCGGAATAGATCAAGCGACGCTTGATGTGTTCTGCGAGCGCCTCACTTAAAGGCATACGTCGTTCAGGGGGCAAATCTTCCTGGGAGCGGGCGTGCAGGAATTCGATCAGCTCCATGAACTGAAAAGAGTTGATTAGCTGGGCATCGGGCAAGTTAGGGGGAAGTTTTTGTTCGATTTGACGTTTTTCTTCAGAAGTCAGACTGGTGCCGGGAACGCGCGATCGCCCCGGTTGCCAGGGATACTGTTCCAGCCAGACATAAGGAAACTGAATCAGATACCGAGGCTCCTGAGAGCCCAGCATTTTTAAAAGTTTGCCCTCCGTCAGTGCTTCTTTGACTTCTTCTACAATCGCCTTAACCCGCTTGGGTTCAATGTGGTGCAGGTGACCTGTCATCCGCAGGTTCTGACCCTGCTCTTCATAGGTCATGTAAATGGCACATTTAGCCGCCGTTGCTGCTGCATCTAGAAACGCTCCGTGCCGATGCCCACTGGTTCTCAGAGCACTGAAGGCAAGATAAAACATGATCTGATCCATTGCACTTGGGCTAAGGCGCTTGATCAGAGTGAGGTCGTTAGTCATCACAATCCCTAAGATGGATACATCGGGAGGAGTTAAAGGCTCCTCTGTTGATTGTTGCGCATGATGGTTGCGACAAAACCAGAATAGGTCATGCCGCTTCTTGGCCGGTGAGTCAGCAGCCCTCCTCAAATGCGCCCATTCCTAGAAAAGGATTGGGGCGTGGCTGAATTCATGTAGCTTGCCACCCATCAATATTTCTTGACGAAAGATGCCTCAGCCTTATCGGGACTGTAGGCTGGGACTGGCTTTCGCTTGCGTCGGCTCTACCCTGACGGGAGGGCGCTAAGTTCCTACTTCAGACCCTGCCTTCCAGCATGGGGTCGCTGACATGTAGATGATTGCCTTCAACTATATTAATTATAAAAAACCCAGAAACCCCACACGAGTTTGTATCAGTCAGTTTGTCAGAGGAGGTGCGATCGCAACTCTCAAGTATGCGCGAATAGCAAGCAGGGCAGCGGTTTTGGCTAGCCGCTGAACAGTATGTGGCCCTTTTCTCAAACCTCCAACATCCCACAGGCGAAGAATGCGCTGATTTTATAAGCTACCAGCCGCTTCCTACCCCCAAACAACAGGGTGTGGCCAAATTTAAATGTCAGAACTCACAGCTTGAGAGGGAGTCACGGTCCCTAAAAAGCAGTCATCTTTCCGCCCACTGCCCCGATGGGGATCGCAATTTTGTTTGGCTTGCGCCGACAGTCGAGAAGCATTGGAGCCAACTAACTCTTGCGATTCGGAATCAATCCCTTTGACACATATTGCGATCCCAACGAACAGCAAACTTGATAAGACGACACAGGCGTGAGTTCGCATGGGAGATGTCCGTATCAGAGTTTCCGTCCTCTAATACGCACTTCCAGTTAGTCCATCAGGACAAATTCTGAATTTGAAGCGGGCTCAATTGGTCGATCTCGCTTTCAAATCATGCTGGTTTTTGCAAATTCTTTCTACAAGCAGCCAATTACCAGAGCGATTCAGACGGCCTGCCACTGCGATCGCATTGTTTGTCTGATAAGTTTTTAGCTGTCGGTCTATATCGGGGCGCAGAGTGACGAGCGTCCAGGTTTGATGGGCTAACTCCACTGGCTCGGTGAGTTGGAGGGTGTAATCTTGCTCCCCGTGACGGTGAAAAATGCCTGAAAAAGTAGGGAAGACCGGGGATTTGATTTGCATTGATTCTGCAAGAGAAAAGCTATTTTCTTCCTCCCAAGGACAGTCACCAGCGGACGGATAAACATCAGGACGATCGAGGTAATAGCGCTGCCAGTAGAGCCAATCGGAGCGATCGCGGGTCAAATTGAACAAGGGTACGATCGCGGCAGGACAGTGCGGGTCTTGCAAAAGAGCTTCTTGCAGCACCTGCACCGGCAAGTCTCTTGGTTGACAGTGGCGTTCTACACACAGGGCTGCGGCCATCCCAGCCGCCTGACCGATCCCCATAACTACAGGCTGCAAACGAGTAGCACCATTGGCAATATGAGAAACAGAGATATTTTTTTCACAAACGAGAAGACCGTCGGTTTCAGCGGGGATCAGGCAACCGTAGGGGATCGTGAAGGGAGTGCCAGTCCAGCGCCCACCCCAGCGGATGGATTTCGGCTGTAGGTGTAGGGCAAAATCCTCGGTTTTTTCGATTGGGTAATGGTGGTCGTTGGGGTAGTTGCCGATCGCGATCGCGCTGACTTGGCCATTAGCATCTAGCGGCAAGCTGGCTACTTGACCACTTGGCAACGGCAAAATATCCTGCTCTCGCACCGTCGCAAGTCCCCGCACTCGCCGGCTCTCGCGATAATAAGGATGCAGGGCATAAGCACCACCACCGAGAGTATTGGAAGGTAATAAGGGAAAAATATCCTCAGCCAACCCATAGCGGCGATCGATCTGGGTTTGCATGAAGCGCGCAAAACTTTGCGCGTGCCAGCGGGCTTCTTGGAGAAATTCTTGCCGCGCTGCTTCAGATTGAATCAGGCGATCGACCCCTTCCCCCCAATCATTGCCAGAAATGGGCCAATTTATCATAAGGCGATCGTCAGGCAATCGCCCGTAGTTGAGAAACTGCTCCGCTCCATAACCGTCCCAAGCGCCCATAAAGCGATCGGGATCGTGCGAAGGTGGCGCAGGAATCTCTGGAGCAACCGCACCAGCACCGAAGTCCCGCATAACAACAACCCAAGTAGGTGCCTGTACCGGGTATCTTTCTGTTAAGGTATTGGCTGCAAGGGGCGCGCTCAGTTCGCCCCATTCGGATTGAAATTCCCAACCCCACCGATAGGGAACTTCTGCCAAAGCCAATATGTCTCCAAGTTCCGTTGCATCTAGCGTCACCTGGGCGCGGACAATAAAATCAGCAAATCGGACGCCAGTAATGCGGTTCCCTTGCCGCAATACTTCCAGCGGCACTTGGCCAGCAATCCACTGCAAGGAGGGCAACTCGCGTACCCAGTCGGCAAATATCTCGGCACCGATGCGCGGGTCATAAGTAAAAAAGCTGACCCAAGCGTTATCTAACCCACCGATTTGCCGCTGCTGCAATTCCCGCAGGAAGGCCCCCCAAATGCCGGTCTGAAAGGCTGCCAGTTCATTGCCATCAGGAGCGCAAACCCCAGCCGAGGTCAACATGCCTCCCAGCCAGGGAAATTCACTCACTAAAATAGTCTTGGCTCCCCGACGGGCTGCTTGGATGGCAGCACAGGTGCCGCCGGTGCTCCCACCAACCACCAAGACATCCGCAGTCAATTCCGCGATCGCGAAAACTCTCTGTTGCATGAATTGTTAAGTTTTGATACACTCTAGTTTCGCTAGGTCAAACGCAAGCTGCATGAAAGCACAAGTATTCAGAGGAGTCAATCAGCTCAGTTATGAAGAGGTGCCGGTGCCGGAATTGGCAGCGGATGAAGTGCTCGTGCAGGTACGGGTCGTGGGATTGTGCCAATCGGATATTAAAAAGATTCTCTATCCCCTTTACGAACCGCCGCGTATTTTTGGCCACGAAACGGCTGGTGTCATTGCTTCTGTAGGTTCAGAAGTGAAGAACTGGCAAGTTGGACAGCGGGTAGTAGTGATGCACCACATCCCCTGTATGCGGTGTGCTTACTGCCTCAACGATAACTTCTCAATGTGCGATGTTTATAAAAACATCACGACAACAGCAGGGTTCGCACCAAGCGGGGGCGGTTTTGCGGAATATGTGAAAGTACCAGGGCATATTGTTCGCAATGGGGGGCTGATCCCGATTCCCGATGACGTGAGTTTCGAGCAGGCAAGCTTTGTCGAACCGACTAATTGCTGCCTGAAGGCGGTGAAAAAAGCCCAGATTGGCCCCGGTCAGACGGTATTAGTCACGGGTGCAGGGCCAATCGGGTTGATGTTTGTTATGCTGGTGAGATATTTTGGGGCAAGAGCGATCGCCACGGACTTGCTGCCTTCGCGGCTAGAAAAAGCCTTGAGTGTGGGGGCAGAGGCTGCTTTTGACGCTCGCGATGCCGATTTGCCTGCCAAAGTCCGCGCACTCACAGGTGGTTTGGGAGTGGACGCGAGTTTGCTAGCTGTTCCCAGCGAGAAAGCTTTCTTCCAAGCACTTGACTGTACGCGCAAAGGTGGTAAGGTACTGTTTTTTGCTGAGTTTCCTGATGAGGTAGAAATTCCCATCAATCCGAATATTTTATATCGGCAAGAAATTGATTTGATGGGCAGTTATAGTTCGTCTTATAGGGTGCAAAGTTTGGCAGCGGATATTGTGTTCAACAAGCGGATTGATGTGGATGCACTGGTGAGCGATCGCTTTTCGCTAGGGGATTTGTCGGCGGCTGTAGAGAAGGCCGTGAAGCCAGGGGAGAAGACCTATAAGATTTTGATTTATCCAGAATTGGCCGTAAATTATCAATTATAAGCTTGTCCAATAAGGAGCCAATGAAAAATAAAGTAAAGTGAGACAAAATAATTAACAACGTGAAAAAGGTAGAGAACATTTGAGTAAAAAAAGGGCGCATGATTAGGCTAGCCATATTAGAGATAGCCTGCTTTTAAGAAATCGGTATAATAGACGTTTGCGTTATATTCTGCGACTTAACAGTAATGGAAAAATCAAATAGAATGTTACTGTTTAAATCTGGACGTAGTAGGAATAACTAAAGAAAGAAAAAATCATACGCTAGCCTACTTACTATTTTTTAGACAACAAAAAGGATGTTGAAAAGGATATTGTGACTCAACAAAACCTTGCTTGCTGGAATTCGGATTGCAGCTATTTCCGATAAAATCATTCTGCGAACAATTTTTATGATATCGTGTAATTTATGGAATTTCTTAAAAATTTGATAGAAAAAAAAGGTCTGTTAAAAAGTCGGGGGCAAGAAAGAATCTGGAGAGCTGGACTAACAGGCTTTACCACCTTACTGCTACACGGAGGGAGGCTAACGGCTGGATTAGTCTCAATTCCACTCACAGCTCAGTATTTAGGAACAGAGAGATTTGGGTTATGGTTAACACTCAGTACATTTTTGACGTGGGTGGGTATTGCTGATTTGGGTTTGTCTAACATTCTGATGAATGCGGTTGCTGCTGCTGACGGTCAAGAAGATCAGCAACAGGCAAAGGAAGCAGTATCAAGTGCATTCTGGTTGATGGTAGCTGTAGCACTAATAGTGATGGCAATATTTTTAATTATCCATCCTTTAGTTAACTGGCAGCGCGTATATAATGTTACTTCATTGCCAGCTAAAGCCGATGCAAAAGACGCTACTCTTATAATAATGATTTTTTTTATACTGCGTTTACCGCTGTCTATTCCAAGTCGAATTTATGCAGCTTACCAGGAAGGTTATCTGTACGAAGTATGGAATGGCTTAATCAGTCTTATATCAGTCCTAGTTTTATATCTTTTTATTAAATTACAGGTCAATTTATCACTTCTCTTGATAGGGTTCTTTGGACCCCAGATTTTAGGAGATGTTATAGCTGGGATTCACCTGTTTGGATTTCGGCGAAAAGGATTAAGTCCAAAGCTTCAAAATTTTAATCTTCAAACATCAAAATGGCTACTGGCAAATGGAGGGAAGCTTTGGATTGCTCAGATTTCATCTATTCTCATATTTCAAACCGATTTTATTGTTATTTCGCAGTTATTCGGAGCTTTTGCAGTGGCCAGTTATGGAGTTACTTGGAAGTTGTATAATGTTATGCTATTTCCTCAATCAGCTTTCTTGAAAGGTTTATGGCCTGCCTACAGTGAAGCCTTTTCAAGAGGAGACATACTTTGGATTATTAAAACATTTAAAAAAAGCGTTTTTATAAGTTTTTTTTGGGCATTATTTACAGGTATAGTACTCCTAGTACTGTCACCGTATATTATCAAATCTTGGGTTGGAAATGATGCAATTCCCGGCTTAAGCTTATTATTAGCTATGGGATTTAATACTTTATTAATAGCTATTGCTCAATGTATTGCAATGTTAATAAACGGTTTAGGTGATATAAATGTCCAAGCCCTTGTCAGCCCTATTTCCGCAATTAGCAATCTGTCTTTATCAGTTTTATTGGGCCAGTTGATAGGTCTTTCTGGAGTGACATGGGCAACAGGAATTTGCACGCTAATATTTTCTTTAGTAATAGTAGGGGGAGCAGCCTTAAATAAGCTTCAACATTTAGAGAGAATGCACAAGTAAAAAGAGCTGATTTGAGGGCAAGGATATGATTGATAAGTGTCCTGTTTGTGATAGTGAAAGAGAAATTTCTTTTAGAGCAACTATTTTAAAAAAGCATAATATAAATTATTTGTTTTGTAAAAATTGCGGGCTGCTTCAGACAGAAAAACCCTATTGGCTAGAAGAGGCTTATAGTAGTGCGATCGCCAATGTAGATACAGGCTTAATTTCTCGAAACATAGCCATTTCCAAAAAACTTGCTTGCTTTCTTTTTTTCTTATTCGATAAAAAGGGAAAGTATCTAGATGTCGGGGGTGGGTATGGGATGCTAACTAGGCTTATGAGAGATATTGGTTTTGATTATTACTGGTCTGACGAATATTGTGAAAACCTTTTGGCAAAAGGATTTGAATCTTTCAACACCACTAAACCTTTTTCTGCTATAACTGCCTTTGAATTATTAGAGCATATTTACGATCCAGTTAATTTTCTCAAAAGTTCTCTCATAGAAGCTGAAACTTTAACAATTATATTTTCAACAGAGTTGTTTGAAGGAAGTCCGCCACCCCCTTCTTCTTGGTGGTACTATTCTTTATCTACAGGACAGCACATTTCTTTTTATCAAAGGAAAACTCTAGAATATTTATCCCAAAAACTGTCTCTATCATTACACTCAAATAATAATTTTCATATTTTGACTAATATAAACATCGACAAAAGATGGTTAGCACTATTAAATAATCACATACTTTTAAAGTTGTTTTACATATTTGTAAAAATTTCTATGCAATCCAAAACACTTTCAGATTACAATCAATTACATGAACTTTTTGCCAAAGTTTAAATGGGGGGGCTAAAAAGAGGTGAAGATCGCTTATGATTGGCAAATTTTTTATTGGCAAAACTATGGTGGGATTTCTAGGTATTTTTGTGAGATAGCCACTAGAATTGCTCGATTTGATGAAGTAAAAATTATTGGTGGTATTTACGTCAATCAGTATCTAGTAAATTGCCCTTCTAACTTACGGCTTGGATTTTACCTTCCTGTTATTCCAAATACTTGGAAGTTTAGACAGATTTACAATACTCAACTTTGCCGATGGTGGTTTAGAACTAATTGCCCAGATATTGTACATGAAACTTACTATTCAACTAAAAGGCAGGCTCCCAAAAATACTAAAGTTGTCATTACAGTTTATGATATGCTTTATGAAAAATTTAGTAATTTGCCAGGGGCTAATAAAATATGTACAACAAAGTTAGAAGCAATTAAAAGAGCAGATCGTGTAATATGCATATCTGAGAATACCAGACGAGACTTATTGGAAGTTGTGGATATAGACCCTGAAAAAGTATCAGTTGTTTATCTTGGGACATCGTTTGCTAGCGATATTTATCGTCAATTCAGCAGTCAACAAAGTTATTACCCTTATATACTTTATGTTGGCAATCGCTCTTACTATAAAAATTTTGATAGGTTTCTAAAAGCATATGCAACTTCATCTGTTAAATGTGATTTTAAGCTCATCTGTTTTGGAGGAGGAGCTTTTTCTCCCGAAGAGCTAAAATTAATAGAAAACTTAGGGATACCCAAAAATCAGGTTATCCAGCTATCTGGAGAAGATAGGGACCTAGCCAATATTTACAGTCACGCATCAGCGTTTGTATATCCTTCTCTTTATGAAGGATTTGGAATCCCTTTACTAGAAGCTATGTCATGTTGTTGTCCTGTGATTTGCAGCAATACCAGTTCCATGCCAGAAGTAGCCGGAGATGCGGCTGAGTTTTTCGACCCTTATGAGCCTGAAAGTATTGTCCAAGCTCTGGAAAAAGTTTTGTATTCTTCAGAAAGATCGAAAAACTTAGTCAAGCTTGGCCAAGAGAGATTAAAACATTTTTCATGGGATAAATGTGCCGAGCAAACACGCTCAATATATTTATCGTTGATGTAAAGGTTAACGATAAGTAGCTAAGTATTAATAGCGAAGAGCGGGTTTACGAATAGACTGTCGGCCACGCTGGTAAGTCGTGGGACAACATCCGCCATTAGTGACCAGAACAAAAAATATAAAAAATGGCATTGACAATCTCGTCCATTTCCACAATTCGGTGCCTACCTCCTGTTTTCGGAGGAGGAAGCAGAGGTGCTATCAGTTGCCACTCGGTATAACTTACGTCGTTAGGATAGGCTTTTGTGGTTATCGCGAACAGTTTACAGTTTATCGTTACTATACAGTGTTAAGAATAAATGCTAGAGCGAAAATCTCAGTTTTCCTTTACTTTTTCTTTATAAAAATGGTTTAATGAAAATGAGAGATTGTAAAATATCAAAAGTGTATTTTTCTCAGTTATTCGAGTTAGTAAATTATCATACTCTGATGAAATTGCTCAATATTGGCTGCGGTAAAACTTTTCATAAGGACTGGATAAACATCGATGTGTCTCCTTCTGCGCCAGGTGTTATCCAGTTCGATTTGCGGCGAGGTCTTGTCTTTCCTGATGCTTCATTTGATGCCGTTTATCACTCTCACGTCTTGGAACATCTTAAGCTACCTGAAGCCAGGAATCTAATTGACGAATGTTTTCGAGTTCTCAAGCCTAATGGAATATTGAGAGTGGTTGTCCCAGATCTGGAGTCTATAGCTAGAAGTTACCTTGATGCCTTAGAAAAGGTACAGTCCGGATTACAAGAAGCTGAACCCAACTATGACTGGATGATGTTGGAACTCTATGACCAAGTAACCCGTAGTTTCCGGGGTGGAGAGATGCTTAAGTATTTAAGACAACCAAAGCTTCAAAATAAAGATTTTATTAGAGCGCGTGTTGGTAGAGAAGTAGAAACATTATGGCAAGATCAACCCACTAACTATCAAAAATTATTGATGCAAAAAATCCGCTACCAGAAACCTTCATGGTTTGTGCAACAGGTTAGAAACTTTCTGGCATGCTTGCTAGTAAATGTCATTGCTGGGAAAAGATCGAGACAGGCTTTTCAGGAAGGTCTGTTTCGCAACTCAGGTGAAATTCATCACTGGATGTATGACCGATTTTCACTGCAGCGGATGATGGAGCAATCTGGGTTTGTAGAAGTGAAAGTCTGCCATGCAAACGATAGCAGAATTGTAGATTTTAAAAAATATAATTTGGATGTAATTAACGGTGAGTTAAGGAAACCTGATTCTTTGTATATGGAAGGATTAAAACCTTAACTAAAGAAAAACTTGGATAGAATTAATACTTGCATACATTCTAACTTTTTCTCCGCCCTAATAATAGCTTTGATGACCTTGCTTGTGACGGCTAGCAGAAGTTTAAAAAATATGGCAATTTGTGTGAGAAATCTAATATTTTAATACCATGCAAGCAGAAATATTAATAGCAGGTTTAGGCTCTATAATTTTAATAACTTACTCACTTTCACAGTGGGCCCTTAATGGGGAATGGTTTCATCCGGCCTTCATATATTCTATTCTTAATGGCGGTATTTTTATTGTTTTTGTTTTTGGCCCTTATATCTATACATATGAAATACCTCCCTACTATTACTTTATGTATATATTGCTTCTGTATACTTTTGTAGGAGGGATTATTTGGGGTTGTGCTGTAGGACGCAGAAGACAAGTTAAAGAAGTACGCTTCAAGCCTAGAGAAGAATTCATTATTTATTTATTGTCTGTATTTTTAAGCATAATTATTGCTGTTCCTCTTATCGTCAGCAGTAGGGGAAATTTAGAAGAAGCAGTTGTTAATAGATTTGAAGCCTTAGAAATTGCGGGCGATCAAAGCAATTCTAATCCTTTGATGTTTGTTGTATCAAATTTGAGTGTAAGCTTCCGCCAAGTCAGTACTGCTCTAATTACTTCTTATACTTTTTTAAGAGGTAAAAATTACCATCGAGTTGCTCTATTGTTTGTAGTTCTCAGTTTGATATCTATTTTTTCAAACTCCCGAACACTTTTTTTGTTTAGCTTGCTTTCCATAGGTGTACCAGGTTATATTGTCTTAAAAGAAAAAGGTTTGATCGATTTTAGTAAAATAAGTTGGTCAAAAAATTTGAAATATACAATACCGATGGCTGCTATAACAATAGTTATTATAGGAGTACTTACTAATATTAGAGGAATAGTACGATCGGGTTCATTAGAAGCAAGATATGAAAATCTAGAGCGTTTATTGGAGGTAGAAAGAAAAGATTGGTTTGAACCATTGAATCAAATTATTCCAGAATCGCTGATGAATGTGATTGCAGAAATGTCACTTTATACAGGTGGTACTGTTGCATGTGGCGGTGCGGTTACGGGTGTTGCTTTAAATTTGAGCTTAAATACCTGGGGAATAAGAACAATTAATCCTATTTACAGAATAGTGGATCGGTTAGGGCTTGCAAGGCAAATTCTGGAGATGGCTTCTCAAAATCTCGACAGCATCCTTTCCAAATTATCATTCGTATTTGCCTTCTGGTGGTGGGGAGATCCAGCAAACTTTATGGTAGATTATGGCATAATTCTTTCTCCCTTTATCTCTATAACCATAGGATGGACTATTGGTTGGATGTATGGATGTCTTTCCAAAAGTAGCTTGATTATTAAAGCAACGGGTACATCGATAATTTTCAATGCTATGCTCTTAACACCGGCTACCAGCCCTTTTAGTTTTTTTTCAAACTTTTTTAATCTTTCCTTATTAATTATTTACTTGCTAAAGAGTTCGCAAAAATTATATAAAATCAGGCATATTAATAAAATCAAAAATTAAAATACCTATTTGCCAAAACAAGAGATATCCGTTTGTGAATTTTTGTAAGCTGATTTTCTGGCGATAAATTAACCTTATCCAATCGCTTTACCCTACCCCATGTCTGGAAAGACTTAGGTTGCCACCATAAAGTCTGGAGAGCCAAATAAACAAGGACAAAGAAGTGGAAACGCATATGTTTGAAACGATTGACATTATTTTACCAAATTATAACAAGCAACCTTATATCCAAGAATGTTTGGATTCATTGCTTAGCCAGACTTATACAAACTGGCAATGTATAGTTGTAGATAGCTTTTCAGATGATGGATCTTGGGAAATTATTGAAAATATTTCCCAAAACGACAGCCGCTTCAAGCTTTATAAAATGGCCAAGCCAAAAGTTAGTGTTTACGAGGCTTGGAATTTTGGTTTGTCAAAAGTAAAAAATCCTTACTTCTGCGTCCTCACCAGTGATGATGTTTGGGACAGTCAATGGTTAGAAATAGGGATCGAAAGTCTTGCCAGGAATGAAAGTGCTGTTTGTTCAGCCGCTAGAGCCAAGCTAATGAATGCCAATAGTGAATGGGGCCCTACTCCAGAATTTAATCTACTTGGAGAAAGATTTTTTAGCACTGATGAGTTGACTCCCCAACTACGTAGCGGATTACTTAGTAGCATTGCCAGTTACTTTATCGGGCCAATTTATACAACTATTCACTCACTGCTGATGAGAAGTGAAGTTTTAAAAGCAGGTGCAAAGTTCGCGGAAGATGTGGGCTCTACTGCTGATTATGAATGGTATATAAGCCTAGGCTTTTTTGGCGACATAGTATACCACCCTCAAGTAGAGGTAGCTTGGCGAATTTACGAAGGACAAGCAACCAAGCATAGGGAACAGGAAAAATATGGAGAATTAATTCAAAAAATTCACGCACGTGCTAAAGATTCAATTGTTTGCCGATTAGCGAGTGACTTCAATCAAAATATTGCCGAGCAATTTCAAGTCATGGCAGAATACTATGACCGTACTATTCTTAGATACCATTATGCAAGACCTTACCTTGTCAACCTGCGGCAGACACCGTTTGTTGAACTTCCGAAATTGTTAAGAATTTTATTGACCATGCCTCGAGAATGTGCTTTAGATTGCTTGTTTAAGCTCAAAGGTCAATACTTTTTTTATGAAGAAAGTCTGGCTATTGCAAAAAAATTTAGTGATAAGATAATAGCTAAAAGTTAATTATTTATAAATAAACTATGAGTGGAAAATTTTATTTTAATTTAACTTCCCTAGCCATTACTTCTACAGGTCCGGCGGTTCATGCTTGGGAATTGTGCCATCGTTTAATGAGGCTGGCTAAACCTCTAGAAGTAATTCCTTATACTTGTCCATTCAGAACTATAGACAATAAGGGTTTTAATCGATTGTTGAATGTTTTATTGAGAGAGACGATATGGGACAATGTACTGGCTGGATTGGAAGCCAGTGAAGAAGACTATTTTATTTTTACAACTCAAGATGTACCGAAAAGGTTTTACACCCGAAAGTATGCAATGGTAATCCATGATATTGCAGGGTGGCACCATCCATCAGTGACAACTTGGGGAGGGCGAATTTTTTCGGGAGCCTTGCCTGAA
The DNA here is from genome assembly GCA_964405435.1 of uncultured bacterium. Lineage (GTDB taxonomy): Bacteria > Cyanobacteriota > Cyanobacteriia > Cyanobacteriales > Oscillatoriaceae > DVEG01. The sequence goes on along the minus strand of CAYOOD010000046.1, from coordinate 36,366 downwards.
TCTACAAAACAGGCTTGCCGGATATTTACTGTTTCCGATTACACAGCTCAGGATGTAGCTAGTCAGTTTGGTATTCCCAGAGATACTATAATTGTTGCGCCGAATGGATTGTCAGAAATCTACAAAATTGATGCCCCATCATTAGAAGAAATTAACGGGATTAAACTGCCCGAACGCTACTTTCTTCATGTAGGTGCTTTAGATCCTAAAAAAAATCTTTCTTTTTTACTAAAGGTTTACGAAAGGTTTCGGGAGATGGCAGGAAAAAGAAACAGCTCTGTAAAACTTATACTTACTGGAGGAGAATATTCCAATAAGTTTGTAATTGATTTTTTTAAACAAATTCAAAACAGTCCTTATGCCAGTGACATTACAATTTTGGGGAAAGTTAAAAGTGAGGATCTGCCTTCTTTATACAAATGTGCTACAGCATTTGTTTTTCCATCAACTTTTGAAGGATTTGGGCTTCCAGTCATAGAATCTTTATCTCAGGGAACCCCTGTTTTAGTAAACTCCAACACTTCTTTAACTCAGTTTGGAAATTTCGGGGCAACTGTTTTTGAAAACTTTGATGTTGATATATGGGCTAGCGAATTGAAAAAAATTTGCGATACTGCCAAGAGAGTTGATCGCAGTTATGTCAGTCTAGTAAAAGATTACTTTGATTGGGATAGAACGGCGCGAATAGTGGCAAAAGGTATCGGCTTAATAAACTAAAGGTTCAGGCAAAAATATAAAACTATAAATGCAAAAATCCATTACATTTTTTTATCCAAGCGGTAAGGGCTTCTCTGGGCAGCGTTTTGCTTCAGAGCTGTTAATTTCGGGACTTCGCCAGAGAGGCTGGTCTGTTTTCGTAGTGCCTATTCCTACATTTGATAGGGTCACGGAGAGAGGAGACAGAAAATATAGTTCAGTCATTCAAGGATTAAAAATCGCACGGGAATTGCTCTTCATCTGGACTAAATTAATATTTACAAGGTTTGAAAGCAATCTCCTGCATATAAATCTCGGCCAAACAAAATTTGCACTGCTCAGAGATGGATTTCCTTTAATTTTAAAAAAAATTTTTTTCGATCGCAGTATTGCTATAATTTCGCTGCATGGCAATCTTTTTAGCTGTTGGAATTTTAATTTTTTAGAAGCTAGGATGTTGCGCTATGTTTCTTCAGAAGCGTCTTACATTACCGTTTTAGGACAAAAACAAAAAGAGAAACTACATTTTCTGGGAATTCCCCTAGAAAAAATCGTCCTAATGGATAATACATGTTCTTTAGAACCAACAGATGAAAAACAAGTATTGCTAAAACATAACTTACAGACAGATCCTGACAAACCACTAACTATTCTTTACTTGAGTAGTTTAGTTGAAAGCAAAGGCTATCCTGAATTTATAGAAGCAGTTGTTCACCTTTCAGCTATTATTGATATACCCATAAAAGCAATCTTGTGTGGAAATATTAGTATTGGCAGAGATGACAGCAGCCGATTTGTAACTCACGCAGCGGCAAAAGCTTGGATTGAAGAGCGAATTAAGCTAATTAATCAATCTCCTTCTGTACGTTTGCACTGGATTAATGGCGCAGATGGAGAAGAAAAAAAGCAACTTTTCCGTCAAGCACAAATTTTTGTTTTACCCAGCCGCTATAAAATTGAGGCTCAACCAATTACTATACTTGAAGCTCTTGCAAGCGGCTGTGCCGTCATTACAACTAAAATCGGAGAAATTCCGACTACAGTTAGTGAAAAAACGGCAGTTTTATTAGATGACTCTTCTCCTGATGCTATTTCAAAAGCTCTTTTTTGCTTGTGTAAAAACTCCGAAGTTCGCACCCAGATTGCCGTGAATGGCATTAAACTTTTTAAAAATAGATTTTCTTACGAAAAACATCTAGACAGATGGGAGGAATTGTTAGACAGGAGGGAGTGTTAAACATTTAGAGATAAGGACAACATTGCAGCCCTTATATTAGCAATTAAAATAGAGGAGAATATTTTGGCAGTCAAATTTATAAAATTCATAATTAAGGTTGCTAAAACTTAACTTTGAAGCTGAAATTTTATATACTACTTTAAAGCAAAATTCAAAATAAACAGAGGTTCTATACCAACAAACCTCGTCGTATCAAGCAACTAAAAGGACAAACAGTGATCCCAGCAAAACCCGTTATGGTCATAGCCAGTCTTGGAGAGCCAAGGAACCCCAAAACTTGGTCAGGGACTCCGAGGAATATTATCAATGCTCTCGAAAAGTTAGGAGTTAAGACTTTAAGCCTCGATCTGGGTCTAAAAAAATACCAAAAAGCCGGATATTGGCTTGCGGGGCGACTGTCTGGATGGGGGAGATACTATTACATGGGAAGAAGGGCTAGAGCGCACATCACTGAAATTTTTCATCATAAAATTAAACATTTAGAACGTACAAAAATATTGCACATTTGTGGCGGTACTGTGACTGTACCTCTGTCCAAAATAGATTCAGAAGTAGAGCAATATTTGGTGTGTGACACAACTTGGCATTTGTGGTCAAAGTGGGCGATAGATATGCACCAATTATCTTCGCTCAATATAGAGATAGCAGAACAACTGGAACGAGAAGCTTACGCTCAAATAAAGCACTTCTTTCCTACATCAGAATACGTCCGCCAAGATCTGATCGACCGCTATGGAGTAGACCCAAAGCGCATCACAGTTATCGGGACAGGCAGAGGCTCAATTCAACCATTTACAGGAGATAAAGACTACAAAAATGGCCATATACTATTCGTCGCCAAACTTCGCTTTGAGGACAAAGGTGGGCGTTTATTGCTTGAAGGTTTTAAGCTCGCTCAAAAGAAAAACCCATCCCTCAAACTAATCATTGTGGGGCAAGACCGCTACAAAAAAATTATAGGGGCTATTCCAAACGTGAGCGTAATCGGCTATATTTCTTGGGAAGAGTTGCAGCAACTTTTCTACACCGCCGCCTTATTTGCCATGCCAGCATTCAACGAACCCTGGGGTTTGGTTTACCTGGAAGCGCTTGCCTGTAAAATTCCAATTCTGGGTCTGAATCGAAATTCCCTGCCAGAGATTACTCAATATGGAAAATACGGCTTCTTGGTAGACGATCCAACACCAGAGCGTATCGCAGATGCAATATTGCATGCTTTTTCCGATCCAGGTAGGCTGCGTGAAATGGGCCTTGCCGGTCAGAAGTATTGCCTCGATACCTTCTCATGGGATCGGGTGGCTACTAAAATTGCAAGTGTAATGCTGGGAGAGTCTGAGACAACTGCTGAATTAAAGGGCTCAAAAAATGCTGGAAAATAAAGCTATAATAATGACGACCATCAATCACCCAACTGAGGCTGTCAAAAAAATAGCCCAGTTTTGTACTGATTGGCAATTTATTGTTGTGGCGGATAAAAAAACTCCTCGTGAGTGGAACTGGCAAGGTGTTGAGTTTCTTTCCGTTCAAGACCAACTGAATTTTGACAGCGCATTTGCCAAAGAGTGTCCGTTTAACCACTATGCCCGGAAAAATATTGGTTACCTTAAAGCAATCCGCAACGGGGCAAAAATTATTGCTGAGACAGATGACGACAATATACCTTACAACTGGTTTCTAACTTCTGTGGATCGATATGTGGAAGGCTACCCAGTTCAAAAGTCGGGTTGGGAAAATGTCTACACGCATTTTACAGAAGCTAGAATATGGCCGCGTGGTTTTCCTTTAGAAAACATTAATGAGAGCCTCAGAAACCAAACACCACTTGGCGAAAAATCCAAATTTGATTGCCCCATTCAGCAATATCTAGCTGACGGAAATCCTGATGTAGATGCCGTTTATCGCTTAACGACAGAAGCAGAAACAAAATTTAACTCCAATACAGTCATTTTGTCAGAGGGAACATTTTGTCCCTTCAACTCCCAAAACACAATATGGTGGCCTGATGTCTACTCTCTCCTCTACCTTCCTAGTTTTGTTAGCTTCCGAATGACTGATATTTGGCGGTCATTCATCGCACAGGTATGCCTGTACAAGCTCGACAAACATATTGCATTTCGAGAAGCCTCTATGTTCCAAGTTAGAAACGAGCATTCTCTTATACGGGATTTTAAAGATGAAGTGGTCGGCTACCTTAATAATGTTAAGATTATGGAACTATTGCAAAGCCTTTCTCTGTCAAATCAAGCCACGGATGTGAACCACAATATGCGTCTTTGCTATGAAACCTTAGTAGAAGCAAATATAATTCCTAACGAGGAGTTACATTTGCTTGATTTGTGGCTGAAAGATATAGAAAATTTGACTGAATAAAAGGGCTCTCCAGACTTTGTAGTGCAAACCCGAGTCTGTTCACATATGGGTATGGAGCATAGAAAATGCTTTGATTGCCATGCTCTTAGCCTTTCTATACATTTTATCGTCAAGCAGAGCGATCGCGATACCGAATCGCCCAAAAATCACGAGAGCAAATAAGAGCAGAATAGACTGGCTTATAAACTAGCTTAGCATTTTTTGATTGTAGCAGGGAAACTTTTAAGGAAGGAAAAACATGAAACTGAAAGATTTGCAAAGAAACTGGGATGAATTTGGCAGGATAGACCCTTTATGGGCGATTATTACCCATCCGGATAAGAAAGGCCAAAAATGGCAAATAGATGAATTTTTTGAATTTGGAAAAAAAGAAATAGAAGAGGTAATGGATAGAATTGGACAGTTAGGGATAAGCTACCAACGGAAAAAGGCACTTGACTTCGGCTGCGGAGTGGGCAGGCTAACTCAGGCTCTAGCTGAATATTTTGATGAAGTTTGCGGTGTGGATATTGCCCCATCTATGATTGAGTTGGCCAAAAAATACAATCGTTACGGAAATAAGTGCAGTTACTTTCTTAACGAAAGCGATAACTTGAGTCTATTTAATGAGCGCCAGTTTGATTTTATCTACACAAACATAACCCTTCAGCACATCAGACCTCAACATTCTAAGAATTACATAAAAGAGTTTTTAAGGATACTGGACAGGAATGGATTGCTTATTTTTCAAGTACCTAGTGAAGCCAGTTCACAACTAAATATAATAGATAGAATAAGGCTTTTTTTAACAGAATTAGATTTTTATCGTAGATTGAGATATGGCACAAAGGCGAAAATGGAAATGTGGGGTATAAAACGCGATGAAGTTATAAGCCTGCTTGAAAAAAATGGAGGCGAAATTTTAGATATTAGAAAAGATGACAGTGCAGGGAAAGCATGGACAAGCTATCAATATGTTGTTAGGAAAAAATAAGTCACACACTTTCTGCTTGCGGAGCGGCACTAACGAAATAAAGGTGATTCAGGAATACAGAATTACCTCCTGATTTATGCAAAACAAACAAAAACCGCTCACTGAACGAACCTATGCAACAGATTTTACTTCTGACAGAAATATACTTCCCCGAAGAAACTTCCACAGGATATTTACTTACTCAAATTGCTGAGGGATTAGCGGAAGACTATATTGTCAAAGTAATAACTGGGCCGCCAACTAACTTTTTACAAAAAACCCGGTCTCCCGATTATGAATTAAAAAATAAGGTGGAAATTTTTAGATGTAAGGGAACAAATTTTAACAAAAATTCTTTGTTAGGAAGATGCGTTAATTTAGTTACGCGAACAGTGGCGATTTTTGGGAAAGTTGTACGATTAGCTCAAAGCCAAGATATTGTATTAGTTGTGACAAATCCGCCACTATTACCCCTCGTCGCTCTTCTTTTAAAATGGATAAAAGGGTGTAATTTTGTATTGCTGATCCACGACGTATATCCTGAAGTGCTGGTGGCAACTGGGCTGTGTGAAAGCTCTTCTTTTATTGTCAAAGCAGGTCAGATGATTAATTGGCTTTTCTATAATCAAGCCAGTAGAATCGTCACTCTGGGCAGAGATATGACTAAACTGGCTAAAGCCAAGCTACGGCCTGACGAGGAAAATAAAGTGGTTTGCATTCCTAATTGGGCTGAAAACCATATTGTATGGTCTACAGATAGAGCTAGTAATCCACTTCTACAGGAGTTGGACATCAGCGATCGCTTTGTGGTACTATATACTGGGAATATGGGTAGAACTCACGACATTGAGCTTATCGGAAAAGCAGTAAAAGCTTTGAAAAAATGCCCAGATATTCACTTTCTTGTTATAGGATTTGGATATTATAAAAAGTGGCTGGAAGAATATATTAACTCTCATAATTTAAAAAATATTAATATTGTTTCGCTGTTTGACAGGCCGCGATCCGAACAAATCGTGTCTGTCAACGCTGGCGATGTCGCTTTAATTTCATTTGTTCCGGGTATGGCTGGGGTCTCTGTTCCCAGCCGGATGTACAACCAAATGGCAGCGGGCAAACCAATAATAGCTGTCACGGATGACTGGTCTGAACTGGCTGAAGTGATTCGAGAAGAAGAAATCGGATGGGTGGTTAAACCAGGTGATGCTGAAACCTTGGTTAAGACAATTCAATTTGCAGCCGAGAATCCTAACTTGTGCGCTAGAATGGGGGCCAAAGCTGCCATTACAGCGCAAAGCAAATATTCTTTTTTCCAAACCGACCAAGCTTATAAACAATTATTTAGGGAACTTTTTACCCGTCCTCAAAGCTAGGGTTTATCATACTTTCATCCCCTCAAAAAGCAGGAACCACCTTCATGCAGCGCAGGAGTTTTTTATTCTGGATGGGGTGCGGCTGGTTGACCAGTTTTTTTACCACAACCATCCGCGCCGCTCTCTCCGCAGACAAAGCCAAGATTACAGAAGCAATACAATCCCAAAATACCGCTTCTGTCACGTTTTATGTAGCCCCTAACGGTAACGATGCTTGGTCTGGCAAAGCAGCAACACCTAATGCCTCCAAAACAGATGGGCCTTTTGCTACTCCACTTAGGGCCCGAAACGCTATTCGGGAACTCAAAAGCCAGCAAGGAGGTACGCTCAAACAAGCAGTAAACGTTTTTTTGCGCGGCGGCACGTACTTTTTAACTAATCAACTGGAGTTCACCGCCGAAGACTCTGGTACAGCCAACTTTCCTATCACCTACTCAGCCTATCAGGAAGAGACGCCTGTTATCAGTGGTGGAAGACGCATCACGGGTTGGAAGCAGGTGACAGTTGATGGCAAGAGGCTCTGGATGGCGGAGATTCCTGAAGTTCCGAAAAATCAATGGTTCTTTCGGGAGCTGTGGATCAATGGCCAACGTGCGACTCGCGCTCGCCATCCCAAGCAGGGTTATTTAACGGTTGCAGAAGTGCCTGATGCGACACAGGAAACGCCGTGGAATGAGGGACAAACGCGCTTTCGTTTTCGTGACGGCGATTTGAAAGCATGGCGAACTATCCCTGATTCTGAAGTCGTCGTTATGAGCCGCTGGCAAGAAACGCGCTTGCCTATTACTAGCGTAGACGAAACTCAGAATCTAATTTCTTTCAGCGGCAAAACTACAATCCGGATTGACCCTGGCGATCTCTACTATATAGAACACGCCTTAGAAATTTTGGACACCCCTGAGGAATGGTATTTGGATCGGAGTAAAGGTTTTCTTTACTATTTACCCAAGCGAAATGAAGACATGAATAAGGCAGAAGTTATTGCTCCTGTGCTTTATTCATTAATCAACATAGTAGGAAATTCCAAAACAGGGCAACTTGCAGAACATCTGCTATTTCAGAAATTAACATTTGCTAATTCAGAATGGTACAAAAATTCCTTCTCACAGGGTGCAGTTTCTATTACACCGACTGTGTATATGCAAGGATGCCGAAATTGTGTTTTTGAAAAATGTACTGTTGCACATATCGGCAATTATGCGATAGAAATGATAGGCGGTTGCCAGCACAACCGGATTGTTGACTGCAAAATTTTTGACTTGGGTGCTGGCGGTATTAGAATTGGCGAACAAACTATTTTTGAGAATGTTGTTGAGCAAACTCATTCTAATGAAATCCTCAATTGCCATATCTATGATGGTGGGCGTATTTATCACAGTGCTGTAGGTATTTGGATTGGGCAAAGTTACAACAATCGCATTGCGCACAACCACATCCACGACTTCTACTACACGGGGATTTCTATCGGATGGACTAATGGCTATGGTCCTTCGCTGGCGAAGGACAACATAGTGGAGTTTAACCACATTCACCACATAGGCTTGCGAACTGACGGCGATGGCCCACTCCTCAACGACAAAGGTGGTATCTACACATTCGGCGTTCAGCCAGGAACTGTAATTCGCTCAAATCTCATTCACGATATTCAAGCATTTAATTACGGCGGTTGGGGAATTTATCTTGATGAAGGGAGTTCTCAAATAGTTATCGAAAATAACCTCGTTTATCGAACGAGAGATGGAGGATTTCACTTACACTACGGTAAAGAGAATATTATAAAAAACAATATTTTTGCATTGGGCAGTAATGCTCAAATTCGCCGCTCAGCGGCAGAACCGCATTTGAGTTTTACTTTCGAGCGCAATATTATATATTGGAGCAATGGCAAACTGTTCGAGGGTAATTGGAACGACTCTAACTTTGCACTTGACCGCAATCTTTACTGGCATACCGGAGGTGGTGAAATTCGCTTCGCCGACAAGTCTTGGGAGGAATGGATGAAGAGGGGAATGGACAAAAATTCTATTATTGCAGATCCACTGTTTTTTGCACCTGAAAATGGAGATTTTAGGCTTAAGGGGAATTCCCCAGCATTCAAGATAGGCTTTGAACCCTTAACATAATAAAATATTGTTTCCGAGGAATTCACTTAGAATTCATAAATTAATGAAATCTATTCTAATCACTGGATCAACTGGTTTCATTGCCAGTCATTTGATCCCCTTACTAAGTGAGGAGGGTTGGATTATTAGTGCAGCTACTCGCAGAAATTCTAAGCAACTTCCTCCCCAAATAACGTCTGTACCTGTTGGCAATATTGATGGCAACACTGACTGGCGTTGGGCACTGGGGGGTATAAACGCGGTCATTCACCTAGCAGCCCGTGCCCACATTTTAGAAGACGACGCTTCCAACCCCCAAACAGAATATTTCAAGGTCAATACCGAAGGTACTGCTAACCTTGTCAGACACTCCATCCAAGCGGGCGTCAAACACTTTGTTTTTATCAGCTCTATCGGGGCAATGGGCAGTTTCAGTGTTTCGCCCTTGAGCGAAACTTCTCCTTGCCAGCCAGCCACCCCCTACGGATGCAGCAAACTGCAAGCTGAAAAGTCTCTCATCGAACTGGCCAGCTCGACGAAAATGACCTGGACAATTGTACGGCCCACACTGGTGTATGGTCCGGGCAATCCTGGTAATATGGCGCGTCTGATTAAACTCATCAACAAAGACTTGCCTCTGCCCTTTGGTTTAGTAAAAAATTGTCGCAGCTTTGTTTATGTGGGCAATCTGGTGGCAGCGATCGCCACCTGTCTCACCCACCCCAATGCCAAAAATCAAACTTTCCTCGTTAGCGATGGCCAAGATATCTCTACGCCAGAACTGATCCGCAAAATTGCCCACCATCTGGGACGCCCCTGTCACCTGCTGCCAGTGCCCCCCAGCTTCCTCAGACTTGCCGGCTATCTGGGAGATACCGCACAGTACCTGCTCAAACGACCGATACCCCTGAATACTCCAATTATTGACCGCCTGCTCGGTTCTATGGTTGTTGACAGCAGCCACATTCAAACTGCTCTAAACTGGCAACCACCCTTTACTATGGATCGGGGTCTAGAGGAAACTTTCCGATCGCCATGCCACTCCTGATTCTTTCATTGGCCAGTTTTTCCCTGAGTCTGATCTCTGTCGCCCTGATCGAGCAACGCTTCAGTCAAAAGCTACTCGATATCCCCAATGAGCGCAGTTCCCACAGCCAACCCACTCCACGCGGCGGTGGCTTGGGCTTCATCATCGCTTTTGCTTTTACCGGCCTACTCGCCTCCATCCTGCCCAGCTATTTCCCCCAACTTCTCCAACATCAGTTAGCTATCCCCAACCCGAGTTTTCTGTGGCTGGTTCTCATGCCCCTAGCCATAATCGGTATTATAGATGACCAACGCAGTGTTCCAGCCGGACTCCGCTACCTGGTACAGCTAGCTGCTGCTAGTATCGCGATCGCCTGTTTCGGCCCCTTTCCCCAACCGTGGCTGACTGGCCTGGGCATCGCAGGTACTGCGATCGGGATCATTTTAAGCGTCATCGCCATGACCGCCCTGATTAATTTCTATAATTTCATGGACGGTCTCGACGGTCTTGTCGCTGGCGTCACCGCAGTTCAGTTGGGGTTTTTAGCTATCTACCTTAATTTGCCTGTATTCTGGCTACTTGTTGCTGCCTTGCTGGGCTTCCTATGCTGGAACTGGTCCCCCGCCAAAATTTTTATGGGTGATGCTGGCAGCACAGTTTTGGGCGCTGCTGTAACCATCTGCCTTCTCAACTCCAGCAACCCGCTGCAAGCCTGGTCTGCTCTAGCCATTACCCTACCCCTAATCGGCGATGCCATTTATACGCTTAGTCGCCGCCTGTTGCGCCGCGAAAATATCTTCAAAGCCCACCGCAGCCATTTATATCAAAGGCTCCAGCAGTCTGGCTGGTCTCACCGCCAAGTAGCAGGTACTTATATCGGTTTTGCACTCTTAGCCGCCACAAACATCGCTCTATTTGGCCCTTCTGGAGCTTGGCTGAGTTTGGCCGGTGTTATCGGTGGGATTATTTTAGGGGAATTCTACTTGGGGCATCGGTAGAGTCTGCCATCCTGCCATTCCTTATATTTTCGATCGCTCTCAGTCGTGGGGTATAAATTCATCAGGTGTTGGGTTGAACAAGCAAAGACCCACTTGCACACTTGCGACCGCCAAACCACCCCAATTTCAAAACAATCTTCTATAATCGACAAGGATTTTGAAGATTTGTTTCAAATCCATCTGATCCTGGATGCCTTTGGCCTGACTCCAAGCTATTTGGGGAACTCTAGTCGATCTAGCTGATTCATAAGAGTCGAGACACGTTCCGCAATATTTTGGGGAGCGGACTCTCAGCCTAGTCAGCCTCATGGAATTTATACTGTTGCCATGATCGAGCACTTGCTGATAAAACACCTAGCAGATGCCATTCAGAAGGCTGCTGCCTCACTCTCTAGACGACAGAAGCACGGGCTACTCCTTGCCATAGACACAGTTTTATTTCTGCTGGCCATCTACGGCGCGTTTGGGCTCCGTTTCAGCTCCCTGCTGCCAATTCAGGAAATGCTGGCCAGCGCTTGGTTAATTTTTCTTCTCATATTAATCAAGCCGCTGATTTTCATCGCAATGGGCATGTACCGACCAATCCTGCGCTATGCGGGATTGGAATTTTTGTTTACAGCGGCTCAAGCCGTCCTATTTAGCTCTGGTACATTTGTCGTTCTCGCGTACCTGCTGGAATTTTTCCAACTGCCCCGCTCTATTCTCATCAATGATGCTTTGTTGACCCTGCTCTTGGTCATAGGCGTGCGGCTGTTTATGCGGTGGTTGGCGTACAACTTGATCTCTTCGGTAAGCAAAAACACCTGCCCGGAACGGCTGGTTATCTATGGAGCGGGAATGGCAGGCTCCCAATTAGCGCAATCCCTGGCATCTCACCAAGCCTACCAACTTGTAGCTTTTGTAGATGACGATCGATCGCTCCACAATCAAGTAGTTCAAGGTCTAACCGTTTACTCGCCCGAAGATTTGCCCAAATTGATAGTCCAAAAATCGGTTGACACGATTTTACTCGCAATGCCTTCTATCGATAGGGGCACCAAACGTTTGATTTTAAATCGATTACAGTCCTTATCCATTCCGGTTAAAACTGTTCCGGGCATCGGTGAAATCCTATCTGGCAAAGTACCTATTGGTGAAATCAGAGATATTGATATTGTCGATCTTCTCGGACGGGAAGAAGTCGTGCCCGATCCGGACTTGCTGCGGATGAACTTAACCGGAAAAACGGTTCTGGTTACAGGTGCTGGCGGATCGATTGGTTCGGAATTGTGCCGTCAGATAGCCCAGCAAGCTCCTAAATGCCTGATTTTGTACGAGATGAGCGAGTATGCGCTCTACAGCATTGACATGGAATTAGCGGAAACCTATCCGGCGATCAAACGAGTTGCCTGCCTGGGATCGGTTACGGATTCCGTTCGCCTCAGTGCTGTTATATATAAAAATGAGGTCGATACCATTTATCACGCTGCTGCTTACAAGCACGTTCCTTTAGTAGAAGCCAATCCGGCTCAGGGTATTGTCAATAATGTTTTAGGAACATTAACAGCAGCGCGCTGTGCCATTGACTGCGACGTCAGTAACTTTGTTCTAATTTCCACAGACAAAGCGGTTCGTCCTACCAATGTCATGGGGGCTACTAAACGGGTTGCAGAGCTAATTTTGCAGGCGCTGGCGGCTCAACCCGATATGACTACCTGTTTTACAATGGTTCGATTTGGCAATGTTTTAGATAGCAGCGGCTCCGTCGTGCCGCGCTTTCGCAAACAAATTGCTGATGGCAAGCCAATCACGCTAACGCATCCCGATATAACGCGATACTTTATGTCTATTCCCGAAGCCGCTCGCTTAGTCATCCAGGCGGGAGCGTTGAGCAAGGGGGGCGAAATTTTCTTATTGGATATGGGAGAACCGGTGCGGATTTACGATTTAGCCGTGCAAATGATCCAGCTAAGTGGCCTTGTGCCCGGACGAGATATCGAAATTAAAATTACCGGATTGAGACCGGGGGAAAAGCTCTATGAAGAATTGCTCATTGATAGAGCGAATGTCACGCCGACAAGGCATCCGAAGATTTTCTGTGCCCACGAATCGAAGATGAGGTGGGAAGTTTTGCAACCGCTTCTGGAAGGTTTGCTTGCAAAAGCCCGACGCGACGATCGCACCGGCATCATCGGAGAATTGCAAAATCTCGTGCCAGAATACAAGCCGACTATATTCCAATTGCCCAGATCGGCTTAGATAACAGGCGAGACAGGCGGCTCACTTCAGGGTGGCCCAACTATCGGGGCGGGGTGGCAGATGTTAGTAGAACGAGGGCTGGCAGGGAGAGGGGTAAAATCTACAAAGCGCGCGAACTGTACCGAGAGGGGGTTGTAAATATGCGATCGCACTAATCGAGCCAGCTTGGATAGGTCGAGCGCGTTCTGGGTGGCTCTCTGTATGGAATATATCAGTATTAAAAAATTGCTCCCAACCTTTTTGTTAAGATATCGTTGATTGGCAGGAAAAGGTTAAAATCACTAAAATATTTATGCTTGGTGTAGACGTTAGGTATCCGCAATCCATGAGTTCCCACGTCGCTTGGTTTCAAAGGTTAAAACCGAGCCCGATCCGAACCGCAATGAGTTTAACAGTATCAGCCCTAATGGCAGTCACCTACTTGCTACCTGCCAGGGCTCAGGTTCCGGGCTTCGCGACGGATACGTCTCCTCGAAGCTGCGATCGCACTCAACTGCAAGAAGCTTATACGCTAGGCCCGGGCGATCGCGTGCAGGTCGATATCTTTAACGTGCCAGAATATAGTAGAGAGTACCAGATACTGGTCGATGGTTCGCTGAACTTATCCCTCGTGGGCAGCGTGTACGTTCAAGGCATGGACTTACAACAGGCAGCGATCGCGATCGGCAAGGAATACGCCACATACATTCAGCGTCCCGATCTAATTACGCTAACACTTGTACAACCGCGGCCCCTAAAAATTGCCGTAGCGGGAGAAGTGAATAGTCCTGGCACCTATACCATCTCCCAGCTAGGAAGAGAAGATGCCAAAGAAGGCATTCAAATACCGACCGTGACGCTGGCTCTTCAATCTGCCGGGGGGATTACTCAATCGGCAGACTTGCGACGGGTTCAGCTACGCCGAACCCAAAGATCGGGACCGGAACAAACTGTGAATCTTTGGGAATTGTTGCAGACAGGGGATTTGTGTCAAGACATTGCATTGCGGGATGGAGATACAATATTTGTCCCGACTTCAACGATTGTCAACCGGGGCGATGCCGTTCAAATATCAAGCACTAGCATTTCAGGAGATCCGACTCGACCTCTAAATATTGCGATCGTCGGCGAAGTCAATCGTCCGGGTTCGTACACCATCCAAAGAGTCGATGACAAAGGCACCCAACTTGGATTAGTCACCGTCACTCGGGCGCTGCAAACAGCAGGGGGAATTACCCAATCGGCAGATATTCGGCGCGTGCAGGTGCGTCGGACTACTAAAATCGGCTCGGAACAAGTGATTGACGTGGACCTTTGGCAGCTCTTGCAAGCAGGCGATCTCAGCCAAGATGTCATTTTGGATCAGGGAGATACGATTGTAGTGCCACCAGCAGAAAATATAGACTTGACAGAGGCACCCGAAATAGCGAGCGCAAGTTTTTCTCCGCAGGCGATTACAGTCAATGTTGTTGGGGAAGTGGTCAGACCAGGTGCCGTAGCCGTGCCACCCAACACGTCCTTAAACCAAGCCCTGCTGGCATCTGGGGGATTTAACAATCAGCGAGCCCGCAAAGGCGAAGTGGAACTGATTCGCCTGAACCCGAATGGCACGGTTTCTCGCCGGACTGTAGCAGTTGATTTTTCTCAAGAACTCAATGAGGAAACCAATCCCTCCCTGCGTAACAACGACGTGATCGTCGTAGGACGCTCGAATTTGGCCAGTTTCTCTGATACCCTGGGAACGGTGCTGAGTCCTTTGGGCGGAGTGTTCTCTCTGTTTAACTTTTTCAGACTCTTCCGCTAAGCACGCCCATATTATCTGCACGCTAGTTTGCACTCGGAGGGCGGTTCTGCCATAGCATTGTCCGATGCTGTAGATTTGGCTTAGAATACGCCTTATAAAAAAATAAATAGGGGTCAAGATGGAGACTGCACGAAATTATCCGCCATCATCTCTGCACGTCAATGGCAATCAGCTTCAGCAATTTCAGCCACTCTATGCGGCTGAGTTACCAGAGCCTGAAGAAGATGAGCTGAATTTGGGTCAAATCTGGGGGATTGTCCGTCGTCGAGCCGTTTTAATTGCTGGAGTTGCCACTACAGTGACGGCAGCAGTCTTGACTTGGACTGTGTATCAGACGCCACAGTATATTGGTAAATTTGAAATATTAGTTGAGCCTGTCACCTCAGATCCTCCGCTTTCTGAACTTTCTTCAATGGCCCAGAACTTGGGTGTAGGTGCAAATATACGACGTGGTGGGTTGGACTACGACAGTCAGCTTGAAGTATTACAAAGCTCTAAAGTGCTGGCCCCGATTATCCAGCAACTGCAATCCCGCTATCCAGAAATTGATTATAAGTCCCTGGTTGGGAGCGGCAAAAACGCAAAATTAATGATTGATCGCATAAAAAAAACAAAGGTTATACAAGTCCGCTATCAAGATTCCGATCCAGCAAAAGTTCAGTTTGTTTTGGAGCAAGTAGCTAGAGGTTTTCTAGATTACAGTCTCAAGAACCGACAGACAAAAAATCGTCAAGGAATTCAGTTTATTGACAAGCAGCTCCCGCAGCTAGGACAGCGCGTGGACGATCTACAAAAACAGCTCCAGCAGTTTCGGCAGCAGTACCGGTTGATTGACCCGGCGGTTCAAGGTCAAAAATTGGCTGAGCAATTCACCAACTTGGAAAACCAGGAATTAGAAGCTCAAACCCAACTGAAACAGCAGCAGTTACTCTCGCTCAACCTGCAAAGACAGCTCGGTCTAGATCCTAATGTCGCGTTTGCTGCTTCAGCGCTGACTCAAGCGCCGCGCTACCAACAGTTGCTAAATCAGCTTCGAGACGTAGAGACGAGGATTGCTGTGGAAAAAGTTAGGTTTACGGAAAACAGCCCTATCCTCCAGACGCTGGTGGAACAGCGAAATAGAATACTTCCCCTTATAAAGGACGAAGCTGAGCGCGTATTGGGCGAGAATTTAGGCGGAATCGATCCGCGCAGTTTTCCTTTTCAAGATGCAATCCGCCAAAATATACTCCAGCAGCTCATCCAGACTCAAAATTCAATAGATATTGCACAGATTCGCAATCAAGCGGTTCAAGTTGCTAAAAATCGCGTCAACCAACAGGTTCAAGATTTTCCGGCTGTGGTTCGGGAATTTACTGACCTGCAGCGGGAATTAGGGGTAGCAACTAATACTTTTAACCAACTTTTAGCCCAAAGAGAAGCATTGCGGGTGGAGGCGGCTAAGGAAGATATTCCTTGGGAATTGATGGAGGAAATCGATAATCCTAAAATTCCGCGCAACAAAGAGGGCAAGCTGATAAAGGCATCTCCTCAACTGATGCGAAATGTCAGTGTAGGAGTTATTGTCGGTTTGCTATTGGGACTGGGGGCGGCAATGCTGGCCGATCGCCTCAACAATGTCTTCCACTCGTCTGATGACGTGAAGGATTCTACCAGATGGCCGCTGTTGGGCGTGATTCCTCTGAGCGATCGCGCTCTCCAACTCCCCACAACCCTCCCGATCGTCGATTCTCGCGGAGCTTTTGACGTCCAGTATGTCAGTGCTTCGCCGTTCTCGGAAGCGTTTCGCTCTCTCAATGCCAACCTGCGCCTGCTCAGTGGTGGCAACCCCATCCGTTCGATCGCCATCAGTTCGGCTGCCCCAGGAGATGGCAAGTCTACGATCGCTGTAAACCTGGCTTTGGCAGCAGCAGCGATGGGGCAGCGGGTGCTGCTCGTAGATGCCGACCTGCGCTGGCCTCAAGTCCACGCTAAGTTGGGCTTGCCGATCGCCCCGGGGCTCAGCGACCTGATCGCCACCAACCAAACCCCAAGCGAACTCATTCAGCGATCGCGCTTTGAGGAAAATCTCTATGTCTTGAGCGCCGGCTCCATGCCCCCAGATCCGCTCAGGATCTTGTCCTCCAAGAAAATGCAAGCTCTCATGGCTCAATGGCAAACTGAGTTCGACTTAATTATCTACGACACTCCGCCTTTGTTAGGTTTGGCCGATGCTAGCCTCCTCGCTACCAATACCGATGGCATTCTGCTAGTTGTGGGCATTGGTCAGACGGACCGCGCCGAACTCCAGCAAGCTCTTGAAGGATTGCAAACTGCTGGCACTCCCGTTTTAGGGATTGTGGCCAATAGAGCGACGAACTATACCATGAGCGCCTACTACGACCCCCGGCGCTATCCGATGGCCCACGCTGACGAGTACGAGCCCGATCCAAATGCGGTGAATCGTTAACGGAACTGTCACTCCACACAAAGGAGAGACACAGGGGGAAAACCTGACTGAGCTGTTTTACTGGAATGGGCGATCGCCCGTGAAGCGCCGCAGTCGCGCTTTCTCGAATCGCCTTCCCTTTTCCGCAGCGCTCCTGCAGCGCCTTATCCTCAAAATCAACTTGTGGCCGCCTTTTCAGCAATCGGCTTCTCAAAGGCGCGCCTGTCTACTTTCATTGATGCCCGATCGCTCTCTTAACTGCGGACACTGGGCCAAACTTTCCCCGTGTCCGATCCTATCCGCTTTATTTCCCATCCAAAACGCAAGCCAGCCCTGACACTCGTTTAACTGCCCCCACAGACAATCTCGTCCGCAATGCTAACAGTAACCAAGTTGCCCGGATTTCTGCACGGAGCGTCATTTTTTAATAGAAGTGTATCGAAAAATTTCTTCTCAGTCTAATATCTTAAACCTTTTTCTATTGTACAATATATCATTTATATTTATCTACGATCCGTTTGTAAGCTTTTTTAAAAACCTTCGATTCAGTCGTCCGGCTGTAGGCTTCGAGGAAACAGGGTTTTTTTAGTAGTCGCGGCACCTCATCCCCGACTCAAAATATTCAGAGGCGCGCTGTAGAGTTCGATCGCACTGTCTACTAATAATCTTTACATAAAGCAATTAATTTTTAATAAATAATTTTTTTTAAAAAAAGCAAAAATCGGGCAGCGATCGAGCGACCGCTTCTCATTTTAGCAGCCACATCTCACCAGCTTAGAAACGAGTATTAGCAAGAGGTCTGGCATCAGGTTGCGGGTGAAACGCTTTTATAAAAAGCCAGCTTGTTCGCCAGCCAAATTAGATAAATATACCGATGCCAGCCAACTGGGCTTCATTAGAGCAACGCTCTCTAAATTATTGAGTTACATTTAGAATGCGCGATTGTATAGAAAAACTACGTCTTTAAAGATTAATTTAAGAATAAGCGTAATAAAAGGGAGCAAGGCAACTGCGCTGAATTCAGGGACTTGCGACCCTGTCTGACATTTAATTGGGAGTTTAAGGAATGGCTATTGCGACCATTAACCCGGCAACGGGAGAAATAGTGAAAACCTTTGAGCCGCTAACCGATGCGGAGATTGAGGCTAAACTCGACCGAGCGCAACAGGCGTTTAGAGCCTACCGGCGCGTCCCCATGCCTCAGAGAGCCGCCTGGATGAAGGCAGCGGCAGAAATTTTGGAGCAGGAAAGCGAACGATTTGGGAAACTGATGACCCTGGAAATGGGGAAAACGCTGAAATCCGCGATCGCCGAAGTGCAAAAGTGTGCCTTAGTCTGCCGCTACTACGCAGACAACGCCGCTGACTTTCTCGCTGACGCACCTGCCCAAACCGACGCCAGCCACAGCTTTGTCCGCTACGAGCCTATCGGGGCAGTTCTAGCCGTCATGCCCTGGAACTTCCCCTTCTGGCAAGTATTTCGGTTTGCCGCACCGGCTCTGATGACGGGAAATGTGGGCTTGCTCAAACACGCCTCCAACGTGCCCCAATGCGCCTTGGCGATCGAAGAAATTTTCCTGAAAGCCGGTTTTCCAGAAGGCGTCTTTCAAACCTTGCTAGTCGGTGCCGATAAGGTGGCCAATCTCGTGGCCGACGATCGCGTCAAAGCCGCAACCCTGACTGGCAGCGAATACGCAGGCATGAGTCTGGCGTCTAATGCCGGCAAACAAATTAAGAAAACCGTCCTGGAACTGGGGGGTAGCGACCCGTTTATCGTACTGCCCTCAGCCGATCTCGATGCTGCTGCGGCCACGGCCACGGCGGCCCGCATCATTAACAGCGGCCAATCCTGCATAGCCGCCAAACGGTTTATCGTTGCCAACGCGATCGCCGATGAATTTGAGCAGCGATTCGTAGAGAAATTTAAAGCTTTACAAATTGGCGATCCAATGGATGCTACAACAGATATTGGCCCCTTGGCTACCCCAGACATTCTCAAAGAGCTGGACGGCCTGGTTCAAAGCTGCATTCAGAAGGGTGCCCGAGCATTAGTAGGGGGACAGCCATTGTCCGACACCAAAGGAAATTTCTATCCGCCCACGATCCTGACCGACTTTTCGATCGGTTCGCCGGCCTATACCGAGGAATTTTTCGGGCCAGTAGCGCTGCTGTTCAGGGTTGCTGATATCGATGAGGCGATCGCGCTGGCCAATAACAGTCCTTTCGGGCTGGGGGCCAGCGCTTGGACTACAGACGAAGCTGAGCGCGATCGCCTCATAGACGAAATAGAAGCCGGTGCCGTCTTTATCAACGGCATGGTCAAGTCAGATCCCCGCCTGCCCTTTGGGGGCATCAAGCGTTCTGGGTACGGTCGGGAATTGAGCATCCAAGGAATTCACGAATTTGTGAATATCAAAACCGTGTGGGTCAAGTGACTGTTGGATGGAAGAGGTATGGATTTTAGCAGGCATCTAAAAATCCTACCTCTTCAATCCAAAATCTCAAAACAATTGTAGAGGTCAAGTTAATGGGAGAAATGAACACCGCAGAACTGCTAGTGCGCTGCCTCGAAAACGAAGGAGTGCGCTATATTTTCGGATTGCCAGGAGAAGAAAACCTGCACGTTTTGGAAGCGCTGCAAAATTCTTCCATTCAATTTATCACGGTTCGCCACGAACAAGGCGCAGCCTTCATGGCTGACGTTTACGGTCGCTTAACCGGTCAGGCAGGCGTGTGTCTGTCTACCCTCGGCCCTGGGGCCACCAACCTGATGACTGGCGTGGCCGATGCCAATCTAGACGGCGCTCCTCTCGTGGCGATTACGGGACAGGTGGGAACCGACCGGATGCACATCGAATCCCACCAGTATCTCGATTTGGTGGCCATGTTTGCCCCCGTCACTAAATGGAACGCCCAGATCGTCCGCCCCAGCATCACCCCTGAACTGGTTCGCCGCGCCTTTAAGCGGGCTCAGACGGAAAAGCCCGGTGCCGTTCACATCGACGTGCCGGAAAATATTGCAGCCATGCCCGCCACCGGCGAACCGCTCAGCAAAGGCGATTTGGAAAAAACCTATGCCTCGTTCCGCAGTATCGAGCAAGCGGCAGAGATTATCTCCCAAGCCAAAAACCCCCTAATTTTAGTGGGAAATGGAGCTATCCGAGCCAATGCCAGTGCTGCCCTGACGGAATTTGCCACCCGCCTGAACATTCCTGTCGCCAATACTTTCATGGGCAAGGGAGCCATTCCCTATACCCATCCCCTGGCGCTGTGGGCGGTGGGCTTGCAGCAGCGCGATTACATCAGTTGTGGCTTTGACAACACCGATCTGGTGATTGCCATCGGTTATGACTTGATTGAATATTCGCCGAAAAAATGGAATAAGGAAGGAAAGATTCCCATCGTCCATATTGCAGCAACCCACGCAGAAGTTGACAGCAGCTATATTCCGATCGCTGAAGTTGTCGGGGATATCTCTGACTCGCTGCTTGAAATTTTGAAACGGGCGAATCGCGATGGAAAACCCGACCCCTATGCTTTGGAATTGCGGGACGAAATCCGGGCGGATTACGAACAGTACGCCAACGATACCGAATTCCCGATCAAGCCGCAAAAACTGATTTACGACCTGCGGCAAGTGCTGGCACCGGAGGATATCGTCATCTGCGATGTCGGGGCTCACAAAATGTGGATGGCTCGCCACTATCACTGCGATCGCCCCAATACCTGTCTGATTTCCAATGGCTTTGCCGCAATGGGCATCGCCATCCCCGGCGCGATCGCGGCCAAATTAGTCGCCCCCGATAAGAATATCGTTGCAGTCACGGGCGACGGTGGATTTATGATGAATTGCCAAGAGCTAGAAACTGCTCTGCGCATCGGCACCCCCTTCGTGACTGTCATTTTCAACGACTGCGGCTATGGTTTGATTGAGTGGAAGCAGCACAATCATTTCGGACATTCAGCGTTTGTCAAGTTTGGCAATCCTGATTTTGTCAAATTAGCCGAAAGCATGGGGCTGAAAGGCTATCGCATCGAATCCACAGCCGATCTGATTCCCACCCTCAAAGAGGCGATGGCTCAAAAAGTGCCTGCAGTAATTGACTGCCCGGTCGATTACCAAGAAAATCTCCGCTTTACTCAAAAAGCTGGCGGGTTGAGTTGCGCGATCTAAAATAGAAAAGCGCCAAATTAACCGCTAGCTGGCAGGAAACCCTAGAAAGCTGGTTTTTTCACGAAAACCGCTTACTCTCCCAGAAATCCTAGAAACCTGGTTGTTTGAAGAAACCAGGTTTCTCTAGCGAAGATGGCCAATTCACACAAACTCTCTGCGTCTTCTTCCTCTGCGCTCTCTGTGTCTCTGCGGTTTGCTATTCCGAAATTAACTAACTAAGTGAAGATGAACAAATACGATTTTACTGCCTTAACCGACTTGCGAGAATGGATGAAGCTTACGGGTTGGTTTGACCTAGAAGAAGCCATTGCCCTCCAAACCGCCGTCAAGCAATTACCCCCGGGCTCTAGGGTGGCAGAACTCGGTTCTTTTCAAGGGAAAAGCAGCGTGGCGATTGCTTCGGTGCTGCCTCCAGACAGTATCCTGTATTGCGTGGACATGTTTAGGGGGACAATTCTGCGACGGGGAGAAAAGAGACCGCCGACGGAAGAAATAGTTAAAAAGAATGTAGAGGCTTTTACAAAAAATATAGAAACTTTTGGAGTCAGGGAAAAAGTGAACTTCCTTGTGATGAGTACCAATGAAGCGGCTGGCCAATTTGAACCAGAATATTTTGACCTGCTTTTCATAGATGCCGACCACAGTTACGAGGGGGTAAAGGCAGATTTAACGAATTGGTATCCCAAGCTAAAACCGGGGGGATGGCTATTTTGCGATGACTTCGGGATTCCCGAGTATCCTGGAGTTGCGCAAGCAATTCAAACCTATGGTTTGCAAGGTAAAGTCGTCGCCCCGTCTCTGTGGGCGCACAGGAAACCGGCAGCACCGGCAGCCAATCCGGAAGCGACGCCGGAAAGTATCTGAGTTAGCAACAAAATTAATGAAGATTGCAACCTGGAACGTTAACTCGATTCGCACTCGCCTGGAACACGTCACTGCTTGGTTGCAAGCGAACCCGGTGGATGTTTTGTGCTTGCAGGAAACTAAGGTAATTGATAAGGATTTCCCCCGATCGCCTTTTGAAGCGTTGGGCTATCACCTCTACGTTTCCGGGCAGAAATCCTACAACGGAGTCGCGATCGCCTCGCGATCGCCTCTCGAAGAGGTAAACACTGGATTTGCGCCAATTCTCGGCTCAGAAGTGGCGGATTTTGACGAGCAAAAGCGAGTCATCAGCGGCGCGATCGATGGCGTTCGCGTCGTCAATCTCTACGTCCCCAATGGTTCTGAGGTGGGCAGCGACAAATACGATTACAAGCTGCGCTGGTTCAAAGTGCTGCGGGAATATCTCAGAGAAACTCTTGACAAGAATCAAAATTTGTGCATTTGCGGCGATTTCAACGTTGCCCTAGAAGATCGGGACATTCACAACCCGGCGAAGTATAAAAATCAGGTGATGGCGTCCGAACCAGAACGCCAAGCCTTGCGAGAAATTTTAGAATTGGGGCTAGCGGATGCCTTTCGCAAATTCACTGCTGAGGGCGGTCACTTTAGCTGGTGGGATTATCGCACGGGAGCGTTTCGGCGCAACTGGGGCTGGCGGATCGACCATATTTATTTGACGCCTGGTTTATACGATCGCGCCACGAGCTGCATTATTGACAAGTCTCCGAGAGAGCTGGAAAAACCCAGCGATCACGCGCCGGCGATCGTTGAGTTGTAAATGAACCGCAAAAGCCGCAAAGAACGCAGAGGAAAAGAAGGAGAGTTAGGGCGATGTTTTTAGTAACGGGTGCAACGGGTGGACTCGGACGGAGAGTGGTGCGGATGATTCGCGATCGCGAGCAATCGGTGCGGGCATTTGTGCGCCTCACCTCGCGCTATTCCGAGTTGGAAAACCGAGGAGCGGAAATCTTCATCGGCGATTTGAAGCGGGAGCGGGATATTGAGAAGGCTTGCAAAGGAGTGCAATATATCATCAGCACTCACGGCTCGAATGAAGCGAGCGGCGGAGCCCAAGAATTGGATTATGGCGCGAATATTGACTTGATTGACGCTGCCAAGGAGGCGGGTGTCAAACATTTCGTTTTTATTTCGGTGCTGGGGAGCGATCGCGGCTATGAAGACGCCCCCGTTTTCAAGGCAAAGCGGCAAGTAGAAAAATACCTGGAAGCGAGTGGATTAAATTACACGATTTTGCGCCCGTCAGCTTTTGCCTCGAGTTTGCTGCCTTTGGCGGAGCGATTTCGGGAAACGGGAATTTATCTGAGCGTGGGGGATTTGAAAAATCGCTCGTCTGTCGTCAGTACGGATGATTTAGCGAAAATTGCGGTCGATTCGGTGACGGTGGCAGCAGCGCAGAATCAAATTTTCGCCGTGGGAGGGCCAGAAATTTTATCGCGAGAGGAAATTCCCCAGATTTTTGGTCGGATATTCAATCGGGAGCCGATAATTATCAATCCGCCGCTGTTTGTATTGGATGGAGCGCGATCGGCTTTAGGGCTGTTGAATCCTCAATTGCAAAAATCTCTCGGCACGTTTAGAACGTTATTGGCGAATGAGTTTTTCTGCACGCCGGAGGAGATAGAGCGATTGGAGGCGATATTTAATATGAAGATGGAGTCTCTAGAGAGTTTCGTGCGCCGAAATCTGGGGGTTTGATAAAAGTAGCCGCCACCCTGGAAGAGTAGGGGCGAAGCATTCGGGTGAAAAATCTCTCGGTCACAACCGATAATCTATAATCCGAATGCTTCGCACTCACACAGATATATGCAAACAACAAAATGTTATCCCGAAGCCTTCGTGAAATAGGGATTTATTGTTGGGTAAGGGCGAAGCATTTGCGAATAAATATTGAAGACTAACCCGCAGGTTTCATGCGCAAATGCTTCGCCCCTACAAAAGTTAGACGAGCCGGCTCTTATATTTATACGATAGGGCGGGATTAGGATGATTTTAAAAAGGCATTGTATCGATTGTGAATGCTTTGCTGAAGCAATTGAAGGTGCTTTCTTGCAGGTGAGTCATCTGCATCGATCTGTAAGGCAGCTTGTTTGAGTTTGTCTCCTAATTGATGTTTTGCGCACCATTTGCTGAGGGTGTGGGCGATGGGAAAGAGTTCGTCATCGTCACAGTCTGCTAAGTTTTCGTCTAAATCGGGCAATTCTTGCCAAGCTTCAGGCAGAAAAACATCTGGATTGGTTTGCAGCCATTTTATAAAAACAGCGATTATTTTGCTGGGTTCCATAGGGGGATACTCCCGAAATCAATATTCTACTCCGCTCCGTCACGAATGTATTTTAACGGATTGGAGGGTAGAAAAGCACCCGAGTCTACCTCAAAATATGCCCCAGATGCTTTACGCGATCGCTCGTTTTGAGAAGTTATGCCGTTAATTAGGCTTGCACTGTTTTTTCTTGCTGTTGAAAATAGTAGTAAAGATTGGCAACCGTTAAATCGGGGACTTCTTGCCAATTCGAGGGGGCTAAAGCTTTTCGACCGGCGGCAGCGGCTTGCTGGGCGATATAGGATTCATGCGATCGCCGCAGGCTGGGCTTGACGATAAAGCGCAACTGATCGCGCAGGGATTGATAGTGAGATTTTTGCTTCAAATTATCGTAGAGCAATTGCTCCAACGGCTCTGCTTCAACTGTAGCGTTTTGTTCGCTGTCTGAAGGTTCGGCACCTGCCATCTCAGCACTGGCTAACTGCTGCCGCTCGTCGGGAGAAAGGGAGTTCGTCCACTCAACCTGATTTTGCCAAGCTTCTAAAACGGCTAAGTCGTGAAACTGGATGCGAGTAATTTCAGGGAAAAGGAAATCGAGTTCGTCGTGAGACTCGCAGCGATCGATAACCGTGAGGGAATCGTCGCGGATTTTAGATTGCAGGTGAGAGAGGCGATCGCTCACAGCAGCCGGCTGATTCTGCAATTGATAGGTTAGCGCGATCGTTTGTTCGATCGCCCAAGCGCACTCCATCCGGCGCAGTTGCCCAGCGGCACAAGTTTCTGAAAGGAGGCGAGAATTTTTATAATCCCCTAACGCTTCTGTTAAAATCTGCCGCGCATTGGCTAAGTCAGCATTACGAACGCCCATATCTTCGCACGAGAGAGCGGTTTTGATGAGGCGCGTCGCTTCCAGAAAACGCCCGTAAGCCTGAGCGAGAATCGTGCGGTGCTGCTCAAACTTAATGTCTTGAGCCACTAAGTCAATCCGCTGAATAATTTCTGCTCCTTGGTTGTGCAGGGCTTTTTTCAGATCGATAAAGCCGTCTTTTACTTCCA
The DNA here is from genome assembly GCA_964405435.1 of uncultured bacterium. Taxonomy (GTDB): domain Bacteria; phylum Cyanobacteriota; class Cyanobacteriia; order Cyanobacteriales; family Oscillatoriaceae; genus DVEG01. The sequence continues at coordinate 10,767 of CAYOOD010000046.1, read as the reverse complement.
GCCGCAGTTGTTTGATATCTTTCCTCAGTTGAAAAGTCTGCCACACGTTGACTGCTGAAAGGGTGACACCTGCCACAGTACCGACCCCTATAAAGGCTGTTGTCGCTTGCAAGACTCCTACGCTATTTTGAAGCGTCTGCAATCCCGCCTTAATAACATCAAGTCTTCTGTAGGTTTCTTGAAATCCTAAATGGGTTTGACCTATGTGGGCAATCCCTGTGGCAAATTGGGCTGGAGCCAATAAAGGCTGTAGGGGGCATCCAGCTAAAAACTTAGATAAATTAGTCAGATTTTGTATTAATGGATGTTGATTTTTAATTATTAACTTAGCTATTTCATAATATTTCCCTGTGTCTGGATTTATAACTATGGGCAGTATTTTACCGTCGATAGTCGTTGCCTGTACAAGCTTACCAGCAGCCAAAAGAGCTTGAGTTGCCGCTGTGAATTCATAAACCATAATTTCGCTCCGATGAAAGTTTAAAATCGACTGTCCATTGATGATATCATTTTTGGAAGTCACCGTGCATATTTCTGATCTATGGACACATCTCGGCTAAGTTCGGAAGTTCTTGAAGTTCTATCCACTATAACAGGAAACAACTTTCGTCAAGAGGATATCACCCCTTCTACAGTCTTTATGGCGGCTTTGGTGTCGGTGCTGTTGGGAGTGATTTATGTAGATACTAAAGTAACAGATGAAGAAAAGCAACGACTGCAAGCGACGCTCAATCGGCTGGCTCCCGCAGGAAGTCCGGGGCGTCAATTGGCGCAACAGATGCTCAGGGGATCCCAACAGCAACAAATTTATAAAAAAATTAACGAATTGCAAAAATTAACAGCCCCTCTATCAGAATCAGAAAAATTGTTGCTGATTAGCTTGGGCTATCAAATGTCAGCCGCCGACGGGGCGATGGATGCCCGCGAGAAAAACTATTTGCAAGCGATCGCCAACCGCATCGGGGTTGACTCTCGATACTTAACGGTTTTAGAGGCTGGATTCAGTGCCGAAGTATCTCCTGATACAGACGCTTTAGACCAAGTTTACTCTCTCCTCGATCCGGCTGGGTTCCAGTCGCTCGACTCCCTGTTTGCGAACGCAGCCAGTCAAATCCTCGTCAATTTACCGACTAAAACCAATCTCCAAATCTCTCTCACTGTTGAGAATTCTTCTCTAGAACTCAAGCAATCTGCCAGCAACCTCAAGCATTTAGTGCAAGCCTGTGTCGATGAATTAGAGCAGGCTGAGCAAGCTTGGAATCGCAAGCCAAAAATTACCGCCGCAAACAGACAAGATGTATGGGCGCAACTCGGAGAGTGCAGCGGTCGTCTGATTAAAATCTCTGGTTTAGCAGAGCAACTTAAGGCTCAGGCGCTAGAGCAAGCCAGTACATCCTGGGCACAAGAGTTGGAAAATATGCAAGGGCGACTCAAAGAGAAAGCGTCCGATGGCGTGACAATTGACGCTCAAGATGTTGAGGCTCAGAAAAACCTGGTTTTAGCCTATTCTAAGAAGTTCGTCCGAGATTTGAGAACAGAATTAGAAGAGTGGATGAATGCCATCCTCAAACAAAACTTAGAAGTCGTTGAGGATAGCCTAGGTGCAATTCGCTCCAACCTCAGCCTTTTGTCTCAGCAAACCAGTGACACTTTTGCCTTAGAGCTTCTCTTAGAAATTAACGCACTTGCTCCGGCTGGCAGTTATGTACAGCGTCGCACTGATGAATCGGGGGAAAGTAAACCCGCTTTTGACGTGCTAGAAGTAGTTGGCGATCTGACTGGCTCTGTGGCGGGGGCTGTCAGTGGACTTGCTGGGATGTTCGGATTCAAGGCAAACCCCAACGAGCAGCCCACTATTAAACAAAAAGTGTTTGAAAAAGGATGGGAAAAGTTTCCTCAATCTAAAGATAAGCTCATTGAGAAGATTAAGGAAATTATAGCTTTAGTGATTGACGATCGCGTAAATTCAGCCATGCAAATCGCTGAAAAAGCCATCGCGCTCTATGAAGACTTTTTGCAGAGACAAGAACGCTATCAGCAAGAGACGCCCGCACAGCGCGAGGCTGAGAAAGCTTGGATTGCCCAACAGCGCCAGGAGTTCGATCGCGTACAAAAGGAAATTGAAGCCATCCTCAGTTAAGGCGCTGTGCAAGCAGTTGGAGAGAGGCAATTCATCGCGTGTTTATAGCTTTTCGGGGAGCGGATAGGGCGATCGCCTGCACGCTACAATAGAAGCGCGATCGCCCCTTGTTTACCCCATACATTCCCGACATTAATACACCTCGTCGTGGCTGCCAATGTCAACCAGCAAGATTTCCTCTTCACCCGATTCTGGATTTTCGACAAAACTAAAAACTATACGGCAGTCATAATCTACAGTACACGCCCACGCTCCAGATAGCTGACCTTTTAGCTTATGCGTTCGGAGTGTAGGCTCAAATGGATCGACTGCCAGAAGCCCGAGTCTTTCTTCTATTCTCTGCTGTAATTCTGGGCGACGCCGCACGGCAGCTTTGAAAGCCCGTTTAAAAGACAAGGATAAAACTAAAGTCTTCATTCAGCCGTCAACTCAGCCATTAATTGCTCTACAGTCCCGCGAATCCCCTGCCCGGTTTGGTATTCTTCCCGTGCTTTGGCGATATTTACCGCGATTTCTGCTCTGCGTCGTTCCACCCGTCGTCGGCGCACCAAGTCTAGCAGAGCTTCTTGGTCTTCTTCTGACAAAGTTTCTACCATCTCTACAACTTCGTCAAAGGTAGGTACTTTCGTCATTGTTCTCCCCTATTTTATATACTGGCTTAAGCTGGAAACAGGCCCCTGTTGTCTTCTCTTCAAAAAATAGCATATCTTTTGTATATTGTCCACTGGAATACTTTAAATGTGTCAAAGTTCGCTTCCAAAACTAGACAATTGGGAGATGCGATCGCCCTTCAGATTTACAAGGGCTTCTTGCCATTCTTTCTCTACAACCTCTGACAGTATAGGTCAACTCATGTTATAATAATATCAACCAAAGGGCAGCGGGAGGAAAAATCCATGCAAACCCATGTCAACCCCGTTAAAAGTACCGAAACTCGGCTGGAATGGTGGGCTTATCTATTTATCCTTGACGAATTCATTGCGGAAGCAGACGCCACAATTAATGGGCCAGCAGCTTATAATAATGAGCCTTTAATCCTGTCGGAACGGGATAGCCTGTATTTTCTGTCAGTTATGTTAGAGCCACCTGCACCTTCTGAAGGTTTGCTGTCATTATTTAAAGGCTATTCCCGTTCAAAAGAGTAAGGTAGTGTTGTGACTTGGAGGATTGTTCCCATAAATGTCATAGGGCGCAGTGTCAGCAGTCTCCGCAGAGAGCCGTTTAATTCTGGACAGCCGGAATTAGATAGATATCTCAAACAGTACGCTATAAAAAATGATGAAGCGGGAATCGCTAAAACTTATGTGGCTCTGCCCGCTGAGGGAAGTCAGGCGATCGCTGGTTATTATTCTTGCACGGCAAATACAATCGATCCGAGAGCCCTACCTGCCGAATTACGGGAAAGGCTCCCGGGCTATCTGGTTCCGGTAATACTCATTGGTAAACTGGCGGTAGATCGCTCGATGCAGGGAAGGGGTTTGGGAAAGCGGCTGTTGATACACGCTGTTGAAAATGCCATTAGAGTCTCCAGAATAGTAGGAATTTATGCAGTCAGGGTTGATGCCATAGATACACAAGCCAAGGAGTTTTATAAAAAGTTTGGTTTCCTGGAATTGCAAGAAGCTCGCCTTTCACTTTTTGTCCAAATCGCAGCAGTCGAACAAGCACTCAATCTCGATCGCAGCAATCCGTCGGATTAGGTAAAGGGCGATCGCCTGCACGCTACAATAGAAGCGCGATCGCCCTTTACCTCCCCAACTACATCAGTAAAATTAATCCAGTTGCTCTTCGCCGAGATCCGAAAGCGCCGGCGGTTCGTCACCGGGCGATCGCAGCATCTCTATCATTTCTTGCACTTCCGGCGGCGGCGGTGCCGTCACGCGGGAAACGCCCCATGTCACCGCGAAGTTTATCGCCATCCCCAAGGTGCCGATTCCCTCCGCTGACACGCCGAAAAACCACGGAGTCATGCCGTAGAATTTGACGCCGACGATGTAAAACATCGTAAAGATTAAACCCGTCAGCATCCCAGCGATCGCGCCTTCTCGGTTCGTCCGCTTGTCAAACACTCCCAGAATAATAATCGGGAAAAAACTCGCGGCTGCTAGCCCAAAGGCAAACGCCACCACCTGAGCGACAAATCCAGGCGGATTGACGCCGAAATATCCGGCGATCGCAATGGCAAATCCCACCATTATTCGTCCCACCATCACCCGCAAAGACTCCGACGCCTGCGGATTGATGATCCGATAATAGACATCGTGCGCCACGGAACTAGAAATCACCAGCAGCAATCCCGATGCGGTAGACAGCGCCGCTGCCAATCCGCCCGCCGCGACTAAAGCAATCACCCACGGGGCGAGTTTGGCGACTTCCGGCGTCGAGAGTACGATGATATCGTTGTCTATTTTAATTTCGTTGGCTTCTTTATTGGGTGAAATCTCGATGCGTCCGTCTTTGTTTTTGTCATCAAACCCTAATAAGCCCGTATTTTCCCACTTTTTCGCCCAATCGAGCTGCTGCACTTCTGCGATGGTTTTCCCGTGCAAGCTGTCAATCAAGTTATAGCGGGCAAACGCGGATAGTGCCGGGGCAGTGGTGTACAGCAGGGCGATAAACAGCAGCGCCCAGCCGGCAGAGTACCGTGCCGCGCGCACGTCGGGAACGGTATAAAAGCGGACGATAATGTGAGGCAAGCCCGCCGTTCCCACCATGAGGGCAAGTGTCGTAAACAAGACGTCTAACATCGTCTTGTTGACAAAGGGCTGCGTATATTCTTGAAAACCGAGATCGACTTGAATCTGGTTGAGCTTCGGTACAATGTCGCTGAAGGTAAAGGCAAGCTGGGGAATGGGATTTCCCGTGAGAATCCAGGCGATCGCAATGGCGGGAATCAGATAAGCGACAATTAAAACCGCGTACTGAGCCACCTGAGTCCAGGTAATGCCTTTCATGCCGCCCAAAACGGCAAAAAATCCGACAATCACCATGCCGATGATGACGCCGGTTTCAATCGGCACTTGCAGGAAGCGGCTGAAGACAATCCCCACCCCTCGCATCTGCCCAGCAACATACGTCATGGAGATGAAAATCGCGCAGACAACGGCGACTAAACGGGCGATGTTGGAATAATAGCGATCGCCTACAAAGTCAGGAACGGTATATTTTCCAAACTTCCGCAGGTAGGGAGCCAGCAGCAGCGCCAGCAATACATAGCCGCCCGTCCATCCCATTAAATAAATAGAGCCGTCGTAACCCAGAAAAGATATCAATCCCGCCATCGAGATAAATGAGGCGGCAGACATCCAATCGGCGGCAGTCGCGGCTCCATTTGCGATCGCAGGAACGCCGCGATCGGCCACGAAAAAGCCTTTGCTGTCTCGAACTCGCGCTTGCCAGCCGATGTAAAGGTAAAGAATAAACGAGAGAATGACTATTACAGTCGTCCAGGCTTCAACCGACATGATTTTTCCTCACCCTAATTTTAAATTTCAAATTTTCCAATCATTTGTTTCTGTCATATTTCCTATCGAGTTTTTCCATTTGGACGGCGTAAGTAAAAATTAGGGCGACAAAGACGAAAATCGACCCCTGTTGTGCCATCCAAAAACCGAGCGGAATGCTGCCAATTTTTACGGCATTCAAAGGTTGTACAAGCAAAATGCTGAATCCAATGGACGCGATCGCCCAAATCAGCAGGAGATTGCGAATTAAGGCTTTGTTGGCACGCCAATAAGCCTGCTGCTTGTCCTCATTCATACGTTTTCCTGATGCTAACCATCAAATGTGCGCCCCCTACATTAGCAGGTTTCCAGTATGGGGTAGGTGCAATTGTCAAGAAATTTGATGGATTTGGATGAACTGCGCGCCAGCAACCCGGTTTCTTCAAGAAACCCGGTTTCTCAGTACCTAACTCAAATGAAAACAGTTCCGGCACTTTCCCCCTTCCCCGATTCCCGTCGGGGGGAGGAGAGCGATCGCCCCCTTTCTCTTCTCTCATTTCCGCCTAAAAACGCATGTTTTCCGCTGCCAGCCCTAAAACGATCGCCAGCGATCCCCAATCGGTGCCCTGCAGGAGTAAAATGGGCTATAGTAAAAGGTTGGCTTAAATGGCAGCGGCGGGCGATCGACCGATCCCCTCGCTTTCTGCGAGCCAAAAGTGCAGCCGGTGGAGACAAAAGTGGTAGTACAAATATCGACGAATAGCACTTACGAAGCCAAAACCCAGGAAATTGCCAAGCAGCTCCTGTCCGCAACCAAGGAAAATCGCTCGTTTTTCGCCCAGATGCGCGATCGTATGCGCTGGGATGACCAACTGCTCGCCTGGGCGATGGGCAACCCGGGCTTGCGGGTGCAACTGTTTCGCTTCATTGACTGCTTGCCCGCCCTCAAAAGCAAGCCAGAAATCGCCCGCCACCTGCAGGAATACCTAACGGCAGAGGAAGTTGAGCTGCCGGATGCACTCAAAAAACTCCTCAACTTCTCCAATGCCGACTCCCTGCCCGGGCAGCTCGCGGCAACGACGGTGGCTCCGGCGGTGGAAACCCTGGCGCAAAAGTACATTGCTGGGGAAAACATCCAGCAGGTGATCAAAACTCTGGAGCGCCTGCGCAAGGATAAGATGGCTTTCACCGTTGACTTGTTGGGCGAGGCGGTGATAACAGAAGCCGAGGCGGAGTCGTATTTAAACAGTTACCTGGAACTGATGACGCAACTGTCGGAAGTCGCGAAAAAGTGGCAAACCGTAGAGGCGATCGACCGGGCGGATGGGGAAGATTTGCCCCGCGTGCAGGTATCGGTGAAGTTAACCGCGTTTTATTCGCAATTTGACCCGCTAGATGAGAAGGGCAGCGAAGCGCGAGTCAGCGATCGCATCCGCACCCTGCTCCGCCACGCCAAAGCCGTCGGCGCAGCCGTACACTTCGACATGGAGCAGTATTCCTACAAATCCATCACCCTCACCATCCTCAAAAAGCTGCTGATGGAGGAAGAGTTCCGCAACCGCACCGACATCGGCGTCACCCTGCAAGCCTACCTGCGCGACAGCGAAAAAGACTTGCAAGATTTGATTGCCTGGGCGAAACAGCGCGGCAATCCCGTCACCGTGCGGCTAGTGAAAGGTGCCTACTGGGATCAGGAAACGATTAAGTCCATGCAAAAGCACTGGCAGCAACCCGTGTATAACGAAAAACCCGCCACCGATGCCAACTTCGAGCGGATGACGCAGTTGCTGCTGGAAAATCACGAGTATCTCTACGCCGCGATCGCCGGTCACAACGTGCGATCGCAAGCCCGCGCCATCGCGATCGCCGAAACCCTGCAAGTTCCGAAGCGCCGCTTCGAGATGCAAGTGCTCTACGGCATGGGCGACAAACTCGCCAAAGCCCTCGTCGATCGCGGGCACCGCGTGCGCGTCTACTGTCCCTATGGCGATCTCCTCCCCGGAATGGCGTACCTGATTCGCCGCTTGCTGGAAAATACCGCCAACAGTTCCTTCCTGCGGCAAAGTCTGGAAGAACGCCCGATCGAAGAATTGCTCGCGCCGCCCGCAGTCAACGGATCGGCTGAAGCCGTTCGTCACGAGCAAACCGGATTCCCCGGCGCGCCGGATACCGACTTCGCGAATATCGCAGCGCGATCGCAAGCCCAGCAAGCCCTTGCTGAAGTCCGCCAGCAACTCGGCAAAACCTATTCGCCCCTGATTGACGGCGAATACCAAAATACAGCACAAACTGTCGATTCTGTCAACCCCTCCAACCCCAGCGAACTCGTTGGCAAAATCGGGCTGCTGTCGCAAGAACAAGCCGAACAAGCGCTCAAAGCCGCAAAAGAAGCTTTGCCCGCGTGGCGTCGCGCTCCCGTGCGGCAGCGCGCTGGCGTGTTGCGGAAAGCAGCCGATTTGATGGAGAAACGGCGGTACGAATTGTGCGCCTGGATCGTGCTGGAAACCGGCAAGCCCGTGCGGGAGTGCGATGCGGAAGTCTCGGAGGCGATCGACTTCTGCCGCTACTACGCCGACGAAATGGAACGCCTCGATCGCGGCTACAGCTTCGACGTTGCCGGCGAAACCGATCGCTATCACTACCAGGCGCGGGGCATTACCCTGGTGATTTCTCCCTGGAATTTCCCCTTTGCGATTCCCACGGGGATGACGGTGGCGTCGCTGGTGGCAGGCAATCCTACGCTGCTCAAACCGGCGGAAGTTTCTTCAGTTATCGCGGCGAAATTGGCGGAAATCCTCGTAGATGCGGGAGTGCCGCGCGGGGTGTTTCAATACGTTCCGTGTAAAGGCTCTACGGTAGGGTCTTACATGGTGAAGCACCGCGACGTGAATACGATCGTGTTTACGGGTTCGATGGAGGTGGGCTGTCGGATTTATGCCGAAGCAGCGGTTCTCCAGCCCGGGCAGAAGCACCTGAAACGGGTGATTGCCGAAATGGGCGGCAAAAATGCCGTGATTGTAGACGAGTCGGCGGATTTGGATCAGGCGGTTGCCGGGGTAGTATATTCGGCGTTCGGCTACAGCGGGCAGAAGTGCTCGGCGTGTTCGCGGGTTATCGTGCTCGAACCGGTTTACGAGGCGTTCGTGCGGCGGTTGGTAGAGGCGACGCGATCGCTGAATATTGGCCCAGCGGAGCAGCCCAGCACTCAGGTGGGGCCGGTGATTGACGCGGCAGCGCGCGATCGCATTCGCGAATACATCGAAAAAGGCAAGGCAGAAGCCGAACTCGCGTTAGAAATGCCCGCCCCCGACACGGGATATTTTATCGGGCCGGTGATTTTTACAGAAGTGAAGCCCACCGCCGTTATCGCTCAGGAAGAAATTTTCGGCCCCGTCTTGGCGGTGATGCGGGCGAAAACGTTTGAGGAAGCGCTGGAAATCGCCAACGGCACGAATTTCGCGCTCACGGGTGGGTTGTATTCTCGCACGCCGTCGCACATCGCCAAGGCGCAAGCGGAGTTTGAAGTCGGCAATTTGTATATCAACCGGGGGATTACCGGGGCGATCGTGGCGCGGCAACCCTTCGGCGGGTTCAAGCTGTCTGGCGTCGGCTCGAAGGCGGGAGGTCCCGATTATGTGCTGCAATTCCTCGAACCGCGATCGGTGACGGAGAATATTCAGCGCCAAGGGTTCGCGCCGATCGAAGGAGCCGAGTAGGGGCTGTAAGTTTTCAAGCTGAAAAAGTTACTTCCGCCACAATTCAATATTTTTTGCGCTAGAGCGCCTGTGAGGGCTGAGCGGTTTTAACCTATCTCAGCCTTTTTTTGTGGCGTTTGGTTGGGTGGCGATCGTAGAAGCTGGGGTGAAAGAGAAACAACCGAGTTAGCTTCATCCCTTCTCTCGATTGCAAAGTTTATTGGATGAAGGGAGTGTCTCTGTCCATCGATATTAGAGGCTACACGACAGCCACAATTATTTCCCAAGTTTTTCACGATCGTCTGGTTAATAGAGCAGATTTGAGAGGATTCCATTTTTGCCGTGCAGGGTTCTACTGTTCTGTCAGCTTTAAAAAAAAGGAGCGCCTCCCCACAGAACACTTGTCCTCCTGAACCTCCATCCCCTAATCCCCTAATCTCCCAATCCCCCAATCCCGGCAACGCTTCAACCAAACTCCCACAACAATTTTGACAGAACACTAGCCTGCTCTCTGTATAATACCAATTTAATTTCAACACGAACCTGATAGGAGGGGGCGTGTTGCTATGTACCGATTCGCAGTTCACAACTGTTTTATTGACGCCCTGAGATTGATGAAAAATGAGCGATCTGCTGCCCTTATAGTTGTTTTAATTAAACAATTCAAATTCTTCGCGAAAACCTTATAAGCACTCGTGCAGAATCAATTGCACAGCTAGAATTGGTAGGGCGGGCGCTGGAGGCGCTGCTCTGTAGAGTTCGGGGACTTCTCCACTCCAAATGATGCCAATTATTTCCGATCGTCTACTTATCACGCTTGGCAAGTCTTTCAGTTGGGTTTGCGGCAAAATAATTATGAAACCGCCTAGAGGCAGAAAGTCTTTAAAACCGAAAACTTTGCGGAGTATATCTTTGGAAATACTCCTGTAAATAAACAAACAGATGGCAAGCGATCGCGCTCTTCATTTTCTCGTTAAATCCGCCACGGCAATGCTTTTAGTAGGCCGTATACTTCGCTGGGAGTACAACATAAAGCAAGCGTATTCTAGTATTTTTTATAACTAAAGAGCGATAGCAATATAGCACTAAGTTTGTTTGAATTATTTTAAGAAAAACGAGTATATTTACGGATTTTTGGTTTTGGTTATGACTACACCAATAAGTGCTTCTCAACAAAGCGTTGAGCAGGCAGAAGCAACATTTTCCAAAAACCGCACAGCTTGGCTGGGATGGAGAAAGCCTCGATCTGGGTTGCGGTTGCTGATTTTAGTTTTGTTAGTATTGGGTGTATTCTTTCGCTGCGTTAATATTGAACGCAAAGTTTACTGGGGAGATGAAGCGTATACTTCAATCCGCCTAGCAGGCTACAGAACAGAGGAAATCATTCGCCAAGGGTTTAACGGGAACGTTATCAGTAGAGAAGATTTGCTGAAATATCATACTAAGTTGGCTAAGATAGTATTATACTATTAGAGAAAAACATCAGGAG
>CAYOOD010000045.1:0-58009 GCA_964405435.1 uncultured bacterium | reverse complement strand
GAGGACGTCAAACCATCCTCGCTCAGTCTGGGCGCGTCCGACTGCTATGGTCATTTCGTTTTAACCCTCTTGTATTAAAACTGCGAGGTTTCTAAGTAAGTTAACATAACTATATATGAAATTTACCTAAATTTGCACGGAACCCCTCAAAAAATATCCGGGTCTTCTCTCGGCGGCTCGGCTGCGGCTTTTTGGCCACCACCGTCTCTTTGGAGCGTTGCCGGGAAAAGGGGATTGGGGGAAAAAGGGTACAAGTTGTCTGTGGAGGAGGCGATTCGTATTTTCAACGCTGACAGAACAGCAGAGGTCAAGCGGTTCGATGCCAATGCTTGTAAAGGAGGGAGATCGGGGGCGATCGATCGAGTCCAGGTGGCCACTTGAGGACTCGCAATATAAGCTCTAATATTTATAGAGAGATCTACATAGAGAGGCGTTGGCCGTGCAGTCGCGTCAGGTGAGGCTGTGAGGGGGTGAGGCTCCACAGTAGCACAGGGGAGGGGGACGGAGGGAGCGGGTTGCGCCGGGGAGGCGATCGCCACTCGCCTCTGCCATACAAGCCCGATCGCAGAGTGGAGTTCTCTCATCTACTCGTTGTCCCTGCCTATTGTTCCTGCCGGAAGCGCCGCTAATCTCTACGTCGGCGATTTCCTCGTTCTGCTGCCTCTGCGATCTGAAACCCCAATCCCTCGCTCAGTCTAAGCTATAGCGAACCTTGCAGGAAAAGTATAATTTCTCTCCTGTAGCGCGCTCTGGAGAAGCCCTTTTTCGGCGTGTACGAATCATTGAGACGCGCTGTGTGATTCTTTTCGGAAAGCAAAAATGAAAAATCGACAATCCCCAGGCCGAAAATTTCATGTCATAAGCCCTATGACCTTTTATATATAGGGTTTCTAAATGATTTTTAAAAATAAAAGTGCGGGATAGAAGCTTGCCATCTTACCGAGTGCGCGATAGAAGCCCAAACTCCCGATCTCCATATATTTCACAAATCAAATAGAACTGCGATATGCTTCTGATTGTTAGTAGCCACTTGAGTTAACTTGCACTCCTCAATCTTTACGAAATTTGCCGAGCTGATTGCGATAATCAATAGCTTTTTACAAAACTTTACAATTTTTTGCGAAATTTAAAGGGAATATGAGAATGGTGGGTAACACAAACTGAAGAAAGCGTGGTAATAAATCTATGGCTGCACAAACACTCTCCAAAAGCGATCGCGTACTGCGCCAGCCGATTGTCGGTTCTCGGCGGATCAGCAATTACTTGCTGGCCACTGTCGTCACGATCGGGGGCATCGGCTTTCTGCTTTCGGGTATTTCTAGCTACCTGCAAGTAAATCTGCTGCCCTTTGCCGACCCCACCCAACTGATCTTCGTTCCCCAAGGTCTGGTGATGGGGCTGTACGGAGTTGCCGCAGTGCTGCTGAGCCTGTACCTGTGGCTGACGGTACTTTGGGATATCGGCGGCGGTTACAACGAGTTCAATCGGGAAACTGGCCAGGTTAAGATTTTCCGGTGGGGCTTTCCGGGTAAAAATCGCCGCATTGAACTGACCTATCCGATAGAAGACGTGCAATCGATTCGGGTCGATATTAAGGAAGGGCTAAATCCCCGCCGCGCTCTTTTCCTGAAAGTCAAGGGCAAAAATGACATTCCCCTGTCGCAGGTGGGACAGCCGATTCCCCTGTCGGATCTGGAAAATCAAGGAGCCGAACTGGCTCGTTTTCTCGGCGTGCCTCTGGAAGGCTTATGATCGAGAAGCTGTCAGCCGGAGCGCGTGACGCTGTAGGGGCGGTACGCCCCCGCCCCAGATGGCCAGCTTTCTCGCCCTTTGCTCGTGCGGGATTCGGCGAAAAACAAGTAGCGATCGCTCTGTTGCCGAGCCGTTGATTGGCTGACGGACTGGCGGCTGACGGACTAGCGGCTGATTGTGTAGGTGAGGCAAAATGCAGGTTAAGATTCGGCACTGGTTGGCATCTTTTATCTTATTGAGTGCCTTGATTTTGGGAGGATGTGCCTCTCAAGGAAATTCCGCTTCTGAGGCAAATGGTTCCCCGGCAGCGATAACTTCTACGCCAGCTACTGTTGCTCAGAGTCCGCAAGCGAGCAATTTACCTCGACTGGAAGGAAAAGCAACGGTGGTGATGCTGGTCAAGGGATCGCCGATTACTATTGAAGTCGATGGTACGAATGCTCCGATTACGGCTGGCAATTTCGTCGATTTAGTTCAGCGCGGCGTTTACAACGGGCTGATGTTCCACCGGGTGGTGCGCGAACCGAGCCCGTTTGTGGTGCAGGGGGGCGATCCCCAGAGTAAAGACGCTTCCGTCCCGGCTGAGGCTCTAGGAACGGGGAGTTTTATCGATCCGGCAACGAGTCGTCCTCGCTACATCCCTCTGGAAATTAAACCGAAAGGGGCAAAAGAGCTGGTCTACAGCAAGACGTTTGATTCGGCTGGAGTGAGAGCACAACCAGAGCTGCCCCACAGGCGCGGCGCTGTGGCAATGGCGCGATCGAACCCTACCGATTCGGCAAGTTCTCAGTTTTATTTTGCTTTAACCGATTTGCCGTTTTTGAATGGCAACTATGCGGTGTTTGGCTATGTCACCGAAGGGATGGATGTGGTTGACAAGATCGAGCAGGGCGATCGCATTGAGTCCGCCAAGGTGACGCAAGGAGCGGAGAATCTCAAATAGCGATTGGCGAGGAAAGGGGCGTGGAAGTTGTCGTGACTGGAATCGGTCTGGTTTCGGCTTTGGGCAGCCTTTCTGCGAGCTGGAATCAGCTAATCGCTTCTGGGTGCGGCATCGGGCTGCATCAACCTTTCCCGGAACTGCCGCCGCGCCCGCTGGGGTCGATCGCCAGCCAGCCGGCGGAACTCGGAGCGCTAACTCGGCAGGTGGTGGCAGAGGCTTTGCGGGATGCGAATCTGGAGCCGCCCCTGCCCGAGAGCGGAGTGGCGATCGGATCGAGTCGCGCGTATCAGGCGCAGTGGGAGCAGTTGGCACGGCAGCAGTGGAATGGCAGAAATTCCTGCCCTTCCCCCCTCTCCCCTTCTCCCCCTGACTGGCTGGAGACGCTGCCCAATATGGGGGCGATCGCGGCGGCGCGGCTGCTGGGAACGGCGGGGCCGGTTTTGGCCCCGATGGCGGCTTGCGCGACGGGGATCTGGGCGATCGCGCAGGGATTTGATTTAATACAGGCGGGGCAGTGCGATCGCGTCGTCGCCGGCGCAGTGGAAGCGCCGATTACGCCGCTGACGCTGGCGGGATTTGCCCAGATGGGGGCTTTGGCAAAAACCGGGGCTTATCCTTTTGACCGCCACCGAGAAGGTTTGGTTTTGGGAGAGGGGGGCGCTGTCTTCGTGCTGGAATCGGCTGAATTAGCTCGACGGCGATCGGCGCGGGTTTACGGTCGAGTTTTGGGATTCGGCTTGACAAATGATGCGTGTCATGTTAACTCGCCAGACCTGCAAGGACGGAGCGCGATCGCGGCTGTGAAAGACTGTTGCGATCGCGGCGGCATTTCTCTAGGCAAAGTTGACTACCTCCACGCTCACGGCACCAGCACCCAGCTCAACGACGAGTGCGAGGCGCAGCTCATCCAGCATTTGTTTCCCGGCGGAGTGCCGGTGAGCTCCACCAAAGGTGCCACCGGGCACGCCCTCGGAGCTTCTGGGGCGTTGGGAGTCGCTTTTTGTCTGATGGCGCTACAGCATCAGATATTGCCGCCTTGTGTCGGATTGAGAGAGCCCGCGTTTGCGTTGGATTTTATCAGGGAAGCGCGGCGATGTCAAGTAGAAAACGTGCTGTGTTTGAGTTTTGGGTTTGGGGGGCAAAATGCAGCGATCGCGTTAGGAAGGTCACTCATTAATTAGCGGCAAACCTTAAGGGGCTATGCTAGCCAATACTTGATACTATAACAGCTAATTTTATAGCCGAAATAGCCCCTGGTTTATTTTCAAAATAGACCGAATTGATTCACCTTCTCTCTATCACTTTCAGTTCCTTACCGCTGTCAGTGATCACCTGAAGTGGCAAGGAAGCCTGACGCTCTTTTCGCGAAAATTGAATTAATTGCACGCCTCTGGTTGTTGGCTTTACAACCATGACGTAGCGATCGCCCGTCCACTTGATACTCACGACTCGGTGCAGCAAAACCCAGACTTCAGCGCTTTCTCCAGAGTTTAGCTTAGCAATCCGATTGGCATCGTAACAGTTCCAGATAGTTTCTACGATCGTCCACAGCCCTGACAAGTAAATGGGTTCCTGACGGGCGCTGAGCCCGTAACTCTTAAAAGAGAATATATTCTGATTCCAAAAAGTTTGCGACAAACTTTTTAGGGGTTCTCGATTTAATTCACTCCCGTATCGCGGCTGGCTCTGAAGTTGTCTGATTTGTTCGGTTTCGCTCGGACGCTCCCAAGTTTCGGATTCGCTGCAAATCTCAAATGAGATATCTGTAGCTTGACGGTTGTTTGGTGAGGCATCGGCTAGAATTGGGGTTTTTTCTAACTCTACGCGCGGTAATTTTTCTGCCAATTCGGAACTCAGCACAGCCTTTTGTACCAGAAATTTATCTTCTGTTTTGACCTTTTCTTGCCAAGCTTCAGGCGCTTCAGTTTCGACTTTGGCAATTCCAGATAAGAGCAACGAGCTGGCAATCGCAAGCGGCGCGATCGCCAGTAGCCCAACTAGCGATCGCTGGTTCGTAATTTTTTTCATTAACGGTTTATTTCGCACCCTATAGCAAGTATATAGTTACGATGGTAGCATACAATAAATTTATCAGAACGTCCGGGTAGAATCGTCAGTAAAAGCGATCGCCCTCGGAAAGTGCCTTTGTCCCTCCAGGGAAGTACCGGCAAGCAATTGCGGCGTCGGAGATACGGCGCGCTGAAGCACCCGCTGGGTTATCGGTTCGGCTGCCCTCTCGAGCGAAAGTCAAAAAGCTCTGACAGAACTGGTTTTTCTAGAAGTCTCTAGTTGCGGAGCTAGGGCGATCGTATTGAAAGCATCTCATTTGTGCAACGCCGACCTTTTTTCAGGAATGCTCTCTTCGGAGAAAAGCGCGTAGCGCTTTCCTTCCAGTTCGCTATGGGATTGATAGTGAGCGTCTCGCTCAGACGACAAAAACGGTATGCTCTCGATCGCGTTTTTCCCCAGCCGTCTAAACGCGAACCGAAAATTAGCCTGAAGTCTTGCCAGTCCCTCAAGCAAACTGCTATCACTGAAATATCAACCGTTTGGCTTGGGGCAAATGGCAAAAAACCCTTCTTCCAATTTTAGCATCGCGATCGGAAAAAATATCTGCCTTCCCGCCTGGTTAGTGCAACTATCTGCTCCAATCATCTCAGCAGCCCTTTTCACCGTTTGTTTTCCCCCTTTCAATTTTTGGCCGGTAGCCTTTTTTGCTTTGGTTCCTTGCTTGCTGGCTATCTTAACCGCCAAAAACTCCCTGCAAGCGCGAGCATCGGGATTCGCTTTCGGCTTCTTATTTTACGGGTTCGCGTTGCACTGGTTGTGGAACGTTTTCCCCGAATTTCCCTGGTTTGCAATTTTGCTGTGGGCAATCTTGGCACTTTTTACCGCTCTGTTTGCCTTGGCAATTTTTCTAGTAAAAAAACGCTTCGGGCTGGCCATCTCACTCACGGCTGGTCCCTTTCTGTGGCTGGGAATCGAATATTTCCGCTCCGAGTGTTGGTGGCTGAAATTTGCCTGGATGACTCCCGGCTTTTCCCAAGCTTCCAATCTCCCTCTGCTGCAATCCACTTCTTTATTCGGCGTCTACGGTGTTTCTGCCCTTATCTTAGCCGTCAATAGCTGCCTTTGCTACTTGTTGCTCGCCAATACAACGCGGCAGCGACGCTGGATGCCAACACTTCTCAGCCTCGGAATAGTCGCATTACTTCACCTCTGGGGGAGCTCTCAATTGCAAAACCCCAGCCCCGGCAAAATTACCGCCGGCGCGATTCAAACGGAAGCCAGCAGCCTGCCGGAAAATATCAAGTTAACCCAAAAGCTAGCGGGCAATGCTCAGCTAATTGTGTGGCCGGAATATTCCCTAGAAGATTACGTTGATGAGGAGACCGAAATTTTCAAAAAACTGTCTCAATTAGCGGCTGAAACTCGCGCTTATTTAATTGTCGGTGCTAAAGAACGGGCGATCGATCGCCCGGATAGCTTCTACAATACCGCCTTGCTTCTCTCGCCCGATGGGAAAAAAATTGGCAGTTACTACAAGAATAACACCGTTCAATTTTTTAACGATGGCATTCCCGGCAAAAATTTTCCCGTTTTCCAGACTCAATGGGGAAAGCTCGGCATTGCTATCTGTTATGACATGGATTTCCCGCATGTTTTTCGCAATTTGGTCAAGAATGGCGCTGAAATTTTAGCCGTGCCCACCTACGATGCGATGTGGTGGTCGTCATTGCAACACCAACAGCATTCGGCAATGGCACCCGCCCGCGCCGTAGAGTATCGCCGCTGGATGGTGCGGGCAGCGAGTTCGGGAATTTCGCAAATTATCGATCCCTACGGGCGCGTGCAAAACAGTCTGGATGTCGGGCTGACGGGAACCGTGTTAGGGAAAATTGACGTCAGATCGGATTTGACGTTTTACGCGCGCGTCGGGTATTTGCTGCCGCGTTTGTGTTTGGTTGTAGTTCTCGCTTATTTTGGTTATGAGCTGGCGATCGCTTTCCGGCAGCAATTGAGCAGACAGTAGGGGCATCCCCCAAAGCGATCGTTCGCTTTACTTGTGTATACTGAGGGCAGCATTCGAGGAAATTAATTTCTCAAGAATTCAATTATGGCTGTAGAAACCCTTGTTGAAACTGGAGCAATTGAGCAAAACATCAAGCAATTTCTCCTAGTCCTCTCAGTGTCCCTCAGCGTTTCTGCCATCTCCCAGCTCACTAGCTGGTTTCGCCAAATCCCCTACACGCTGCTTTTGGTGATTGTCGGTTTGGGTTTGGCGCTGGTAGACGTGCGACTGGTGAATCTTTCGCCTGACTTAATTCTGTCGATTTTTTTACCTCCCCTGTTATTTGAAGCCGCCTGGAATTTAAAATGGTCGGGCTTGCGGCAAAATTTAGTCCCGATTATTTTATTTTCAATTTTTGGCGTCATTATTTCCGTTATTGGCGTCGCTTTTGGGCTGGAGAAACTGGCGGGAGTGCCCCTAGCAACCGCGCTCTTAGTCGGTGCCAGTCTCTCCGCCACCGATCCCGTATCCGTGATTGCGCTATTGCGGGAATTGGGAGCGCCAAAACGCCTCAGCATTGTCATGGAAGGAGAAAGTCTTTTCAATGACGGGGTTGCCGCGATCGCCTTTAGCTTGCTCGTGGGAATCCCCTTGGGAATCGCAGAATTTGACCTGCAAACCAGCCTTGTCAAGTTCTTCGTTTTTGTGGGCGTCGGCGTCGGCGTCGGCGGTTTAATTGGTTTTGGCATTTCTTTTCTCACCCAGCGATTCGACTTGCCCTTAGTGGAACAATCTTTAACCCTAATCTCGGCTTACGGCACCTATATCATTACCGAAGATTTGGGCGGATCGGGGGTGATTGGCGTTGTTACCACCGGCCTAATTTTAGGCAACTTTGGCTCTCGCATCGGCATGAATCCCCGCACGCGCGCGATCGTAACGGAATTTTGGGAATTTATCGCATTTTTCGTCAATTCTATCGTATTTTTACTGATTGGCGACCAGATGCGCTTGGAAATTTTAATCGCAAATATAGTGCCGATTGGCGTGACGATCGCGGGCATCATTTTGACGCGATTCATCGCGATTTACAGTTTGGGCTTTTTGAGTAATTGGCTTTCCAACTCCGATCTCAACTGGCGAGAGCAGGCGGTGTTGTGGTGGGGCGGCTTGCGGGGTTCTGTTTCCATTGCCCTTGCTTTGAGCGTGCCGGCAGCCTTAACCGAACGCCAAGAAATTATCGCCACAGTCTTTGGCGTGGTGTTATTTACCCTGCTGGTGAAGGGATTGACAGTTAAACCCTTGTTGGAAAATTTACAGCTTTTGGGAAATGAACCGCTGCGTCAGAAATATTTTGAAGCGATCGCCCGTCGGGTGGCGCTCAACCGCGTCATGGAGCGCCTCAAGGAGATCGACAAGCGCCCGGAAATTGAGCCGGAATTTTATCGGTATCAAGCCGCATTAGTTCAAGGACAGCTCGACGAGCTAGAACAAGAAATCAACCAACTGCGACAAGAATATCCCCAAATGCGGGAATACGCGATCGAACAGTTGCGCGAGGAACTGCTCGCTCTTGAAGCCGATACTTACGCCGAATTCGTGCGAACCGGTCAATTAAAAAATGAACTCTCGCTCTTTTTGGAGGAAGTCATCGGGCGGGATAGTGAACCGAGCCAATAGATAAAAAAAGTTGGCTGTTATTTCCGGGAATAAAGCATTCGCGAATAAGTATTTATTTCTAATGTATCGAGATTTTATACGCGAATGCTAGCTCCTACAAAACCGACGCGATCGCTTCACTCCGCATTCATAAATTCTAAATAATTATTGCTCAACTCCTTAACAGCCACTTCGTAAAATTGTTTGCCGTGTTCTGGCGTTGCCAAAGCCGGATTAGACCCCATGCGCCCGTCGGGATAGCGGCGGCGAAAATCAGCCGCGCTGTAAATCGCGTGATCCCGCGAAACTTCCGGGGAAAGAGGCGCTTGTTTGATGGATTCCGGATAGACGTACTGCGTCAGGGCTACCTCACTCGGTGTGGCGTGAGAACCTTCTTGGTCGCCGTATAATTCCTTAGCTAATTTATACACGGAACCGCACATAAACCAATTGCCGATTTGACACTGCACCCGGTCGGCATTGGCAACATTTAACTCGGCTAGCGCGTAATAAGTCTCTGAAAAAGCTGCTTTCAGCGTGGCAATATTGCCGCCATGTCCGTTAATAAAGAAAAACTTAGTAAATCCCGCTCTAGCCAGACAAGTAACGTAATCTCGAAT
Source organism: uncultured bacterium (assembly GCA_964405435.1). Classification (GTDB taxonomy): domain Bacteria; phylum Cyanobacteriota; class Cyanobacteriia; order Cyanobacteriales; family Oscillatoriaceae; genus DVEG01. The sequence continues at coordinate 49,023 of CAYOOD010000045.1, read as the reverse complement.
CACTTGTATCATCGTGCTGGGGCGCAGGCTGATACTGCCGGGAAAGCCAGTATGGTGCAGCGCCATGCCGACGTTAATCGTGGGGCCAATTAGAGCGCCGGTTGCCTCTCCTACCCCCCGGGCGATCGCCTCCGCGCAGATCGCATCCGTACCGATCAATCCCGTCGGGCCGTGTTGCTCCGTCGAGCCGATGGGAAAAATAATTCCCGTCGAGTTCTGAAGGTATGCTTCAATTTCTGGCCAGGTACTCAAGTGCAGCAGCATTGACAGTTTATTGATAGTTTGAGGTCATCGTACACGACCGATCCTAGCGAAGTTGTCACCGTCACTGATCGAAAAAGTTAAAATCTAGGTAACGTTTCAAAAAAAGTTGATGCTGCAAGCTGCTCCCACAACACTCACTGAAATGGCTGCTGGCTTTCACGCCCTGTCCGATCCCCTGCGCCTGCAAGTCGTGGAACTGCTGCGCGATCGCGAGTTGTGCGTGTGCGAACTCTGCGAACACCTGGACGTGAGCCAGTCCAAACTCTCCTTTCACCTCAAAACCCTCAAGGAAGCCGCCCTCGTCCGATCGCGTCAGGAAGGGCGCTGGATCTACTACAGCCTCAACCTGCCCCAGTTCGCCGCGATCGAGCAGTACCTGGCGGACTACCGCCGCTTCAGCCCCATGCTGCCCGCCCGCCGCTGCCCGGACGCGCCCTGATCCATCAAATTTCTTAACAATATTATACGTTCATCCCCCTTCCCGGTACTTGACAAATCAATTTTTTTTGAAATGATGGAAATGTACCCCTTCGTCGTGCCATTGGGGGAGAGAGATGAACGCAACAGCAAGCAGGCTGGCTGCGGTTTGGGGGCTGCTGACGCTGACTGCCAGTGTCGGCACGTTCCTGGGCTCGTGCGCCAAGCAAGAGACTCCAGCCGCGACTGCGCCGAAAGTGATAAAAATCGACGGATCGAGTACCGTCTTTCCGATCGCAAAAGCGATCGCCCAGAAGTTCCAACAAGAAAAAGCAAACGCGGTGCCAGTTGAAGTAAATTTTTCCGGCACCAGCGGCGGATTTAAAAAATTCTGCGCCGGAGAAACCGATATCAGCAACGCCTCGCGCCCGATTCTAGCCAAAGAAATGGAAGCCTGCAAACAAGCAGGCGTCCCCTACATAGAACTGCCCGTAGCCTTTGATGCCCTCACCGTAGCAGTGAATCCGCAAAATAACTGGGCAAGCGATCTCACTCTAGCCGAGTTGAAAAAAATTTGGGAACCCGCTGCCGAAGGGAAAATCACCCGATGGAATCAAATTCGGCCTTCGTGGCCAAATAAACCCCTCAAACTCTACGGTGCAGGCAAAGATTCCGGCACCTTTGACTACTTTACAGAAGCCATCGCGGGCGAACCTGATGCCAGCCGCAAAGACTACACCGCCAGCGAAGATGACGATATTTTAGTAAAGGGAATCAGCCAAGATGTAAATGCACTCGGTTACTTTGGTTTTGCCTATTACGAAGCCAACAAAGCTAAATTAAAGGCGATCGGAATTGATAGCGGCAAAGGGCCAATCTTGCCCAACCGTCAGACTGTAGAAACCGCTCAATATCAACCCCTCTCTCGCCCTTTGTTCATTTATGTCAATGCCAAAGCGGCTCAAAACAAGCCCGAGCTGATATCATTTGTAGAATTCTATCTCAAAAATGCACCGCAGGCAGTCAGTTCTGTAGGCTATGTCCCCTTACCTGATGAAGCCTATCGCATTGCCCTGCTGCACTTCTATGAAGGTAAAGTTGGCACGGTTTTTGAGGGGAAAGCTCAGCTAAATCTCACCTTGAAAGAATTACTTCGCAAAGAAGAAACTTACTAAAGTATCCGACATTTTTTGAGCCAAAGCAAATCTAAATGAGTAGCAAGCATATTTCAGCCAATACCTCGCCCGTCGCAGCGGGAGGGAAGTTGAGTTTTTTTGAAAAATACCTCACCGTTTGGGTATTTCTGTGTATTTTGGCGGGCATTGCTCTGGGGCGATTGTTCCCCGGCGTGGCGATCGCGCTCGATGCGATGAGCATCTACCAAGTGTCGATTCCCATTGCCATCTGCCTGTTTTTTATGATGTACCCCATCATGGTGAAAATCGACTTCACCCAGGCAACCCATGCCATTCGCGCCCCCAAACCCGTCATTCTCACCCTGGTGGTGAATTGGGCGATTAAACCCTTCACGATGGTGGCATTTGCCCAGTTTTTTTTAAACTGGCTGTTTCGCCCCTGGCTGAGCGGCACGGAAATCATTCGCGGCAGCGAAGTCGCTCTCTCCAATTCCTACATCGCCGGAACAATTTTATTAGGGATAGCCCCCTGTACTGCAATGGTGCTAATGTGGGGCTATCTCTGCTACGGCAATCAGGGACACACCCTGGTTATGGTGGCGGTGAATTCTCTCACCATGCTATTTCTATATGCGCCGCTGGGGAGGTGGCTGCTAGCCGCTAACGATCTAGTGGTGCCCTGGCAAACTATTGTACTGTCGGTGCTGATTTACGTCGGGTTGCCCTTAGCAGCCGGAATTTTCAGCCGTTACTGGATTCTCAAAAATAAGGGCAAAGAGTGGTTCGATCGCCAATTCTTGAAATATCTCAGTCCGATTGCTATTTCGGCGCTGTTGATTACCTTGGTGCTGCTATTTGCCTTCAAAGGCGAACTGATTGTCAACAATCCGCTGCACATTCTGTTAATTGCCGTGCCGCTGTTCGTGCAAACGAATTTTATTTTCTTAATTTCTTATGTAGCAGCGCAAAAGCTGAACCTGTCTTATGAAGATGCGGCTCCGGCAGCGCTGATTGGCGCGAGCAATCACTTTGAAGTTGCGATCGCCACCGCCGTGATGCTGTTTGGCTTGAATTCCGGCGCAGCCCTCGCCACTGTTGTTGGCGTCTTAATCGAAGTGCCGGTGATGCTGATGCTAGTAGAATTTTGCAAGCGCACCGCCTTTTGGTTTCCGCGACAACCAGAAAAAGCCACATTGCACGATCCCCGCTGCATCAACTATCAGTAACCTGCGCGGTTAACACTTTCTCTAGTTCCCAGGCTCAGCCAGGGAACGCCTGCCGGGAGGCTCTGCCTCCAAACAAAAGTTTTTCACTTTTGAAATCTATTCGCTAGAACATTTCTATCTCAGGGAGGCTGTCAATGAAACGGGTGATGTTTGTTTGTAAAAAAAATTCCTGCCGTTCCCAAATGGCAGAAGGATTTGGGAGAATATTAGGAGAAGGAAAAATTCAAGTCACCAGTTCGGGATTGGAAGCGAGTAAGGTACATCCCACGGCGGTGCAAGTCATGTCAGAAATCGGCATCGACATCAGCAATCAAACTTCTAAAGCATTAAGCGATTTTCAGCCGGAAGACTACGACGCTGTAATTTCCCTGTGCGGCTGCGGCGTGAACTTGCCGGAAGCGTGGGTGCTGCGAGAAGTGTTTGAAGATTGGCAACTCGACGATCCCGACGGGCAGCCGATAGAAACTTTTCATCGGGTGCGAGATGAAATAAAAGAACGAGTTGCCAACTTAGTGCAATCTCTGTGCAATCTCTAAAAACGGGAGTTTCGCAATGAGTGCAGTTAAAGTAGAAATCCTCGGTTCGGGCTGCAAGAAGTGCTATCAGCTAGAGGAAAATGCGCGGCTAGCGATCGCATCTCTCGGCATCGACGCCGACGTTATCCACGTCACGGATATGGCAGAAATCGTCAAGCGAGGCGTTTTATCTACCCCTGCCCTGGCGGTAAACGGGCAAGTCGTCAGCAGAGGCAAAGTGCTTTCACCCGTGCAAATTCAGCCACTTTTGCAATAACCGCACCTGATTTTTCTAGAGGCAAAGTAGGGGCGTAGACTCTACAGCCAATCGCTTTGATTGATGAAAAAACTTTGCTTTGGAGGCAGAGCCTCCCGGCAGGCGTTCCCAGGCTCAGCCTGGGAACGAGTTTAATATTTCTTCAAATGGGGGTTTCCCATGTTCGATCCATTTTATCCCTTTGACTGGCTGGCTGCCCAAATCGTCACGCGACTTCTGGGTTTATCCTTAGAGTCGCATCTGGGTGCGAGCCTGCATTTCTTTTTATACGACGTTCCGAAAGTGCTGACATTGCTGCTGGTGATTAGTGCGATTGTCGGCACCCTGCAAACGTTTCTGGAGCCGGAACAAGTGCGGCACTGGCTGGGCGGAAGGCGCACGGTATGGGGCAATATATTGGCAGCTTGTGTGGGAATTGTCACGCCTTTTTGTTCGTGTTCGGCGGTGCCGCTCTTTATCGGATTTTTAGAGGCAGGGGTGCCGTTGGGGGTGACGTTTTCTTATCTGATTTCTGCGCCGATGGTGAATGAAGTGGCGGTGGTGTTGCTGTGGGGATTGTTTGGGCTGAAGGTGACGCTGATGTATGTGGGGTTTGGGGTTCTCGTGGCGATCGCATCTGGCTCTCTTATTGGATTGCTCAAATTGGAAAAATGGGTAGAGCCTTTTGTCTGGGAATTGCAAAAAGCCCGTCAAGAGCAAAACACAGATGAAGGCGATGACGATGACCTAAAAATGACTTGGAAACAGCGATTTGAGCAGGGGCACTACCACGCCAGCGAAATCTGCAAGTCAGTCTGGCTTTATGTCGTCGGCGGCATTGCCCTCGGTGCGGGAATTCACGGCTACATGCCAGCAGACGCGATCGCTCGTTTTGCTGGAGCGGGCAATCCTCTAGCTGTGCCCTTTGCCGTTGCGCTAGGCGTTCCTCTCTATGCCAATATTGCCGGCGTGCTGCCCATTACTGAGGCGCTAGCAGCCAAAGGAATGCCTTTAGGAACGGTGCTGGCTTTCACAATGGCAGTGACGGCTCTCTCTCTACCAGAAATGGTGATTTTGCGCAAGGTCTTGCGCCCAGAGCTGCTGAGTGCGTTCGTCCTGGTTGTTACCCTCGGAATTATTGGGGTTGGCTATCTTTTTAATGCCTTACTGGCTTGAATGACCTCTGAGAAAGCCTGTGGCTGACTTCCAACCCGACCGGTGCGTCGCGCTTCTTGCAGTAAAAAAGCCCGATCTCTCAAATTAGGCCACTGGCTAAAGCCTATTCTCGCTTCTCTTTCGCGCCTCTTTCGGGCCATTAATCCTCAATCTAAACTTTAAAATCTAAAGTAAAACTATTCAATTAAAATCTACAAAATTTCTTTCGACGAGCGATCGCCGGGAAGGTTTTATTCTATGTATGGGGGTGGAACTTTCAAAAAAGCAGGAAAAATATGTTTTCCATTGAGTCAACCAAAAATCCTTCCTTGCCAGACCTGGGACAAACGGGCCGGATTTTGGTAGTGGAAGACGAGGACTTGATCCGAGACATGCTGGTTTTAGCATTGGAAGGAGAAGGGTTCGAGGTCACTTCCGCCACCGACGGACGCCGAGCCTTAAATTTACTCTGCGACCCAGAATTGAGGCAGGGCGAATCCCCTTATGACCTGATCGTGCTGGACTTGATGCTACCGCAAGTCAACGGACTCGATCTGTGTCGGTTGTTACGACATCAAGGCAATCACGTCCCGATTTTGATTCTCTCTGCCAAAGGGAGCGAAACCGATCGCGTTTTGGGGCTGGAAGTCGGAGCCGACGACTACCTGACCAAGCCCTTCAGCATGAGAGAATTAATCGCTCGCTGTCGAGCCTTGTTGCGCCGCCAGCGCTTGAACGGTTATTCGCCCCCGTCGCCCGCCCTGCAGTTTAAAGATATCTCCCTCTATCCTCAAGAGTGCCGCGTCGTCGTGCGAGGGGAAGAAATGATCCTCTCCCCCAAGGAATACAAACTGCTGGAACTATTTATGAGTTCCCCCCGCCGGGTGTGGTCGCGCGATCAACTGCTCGATCGCGTCTGGGGAACCGATTTCGTCGGCGACAGCAAAACCGTAGACGTTCACATCCGCTGGTTGCGGGAAAAAATCGAGCGCGATCCCAGCCAGCCAGAGTATGTTATTACAGTCAGGGGGTTCGGGTATCGGTTAGGGTGAAGGGGAATGTCGTGCTGCACGGCGGATGAATCCTCCCTTAATTCATCGGAAAGTCGTGCCTCATATCCTTCTCCATCGTTCAGAGGGTCGAGATGGCTCTTGTCGCATTTTTTCTGGGTTTGGCTCTGGGGATCGGATTTTGGCTCCTGCAGCAGCTCTTGTTCCAGCAGCAGTTGCAGCGGGTTTTGGGAATGTTGCCGTCAGATGTTACGGGGGATTCCTTGCCGAAAATCGCTCGCTTGCGCCGGGGAATCGCCTCCGCCAACCAACAGCGGCAACAGCTAGCCGATCGCTTGGAAATCTGGCAGCAAATTCTGCAAGTGGCCCCGGTGGGCTACCTGCAGGTCGATGAAGAAAACCAACTGCTCTGGTGCAATGAGCAGGCGCGGCAGATGTTGAGCATTCAACATTGGGAGCCGGAACGATCGCGCCTGTTGCTAAAAGTGGTGCGCTCCTACGAGCTGGACCAACTCATCGAGCAAACCCGCCAGTTGCAGCAAACGACTCAGCAAGAGTGGGTTTTTCATCCGGCGATCGCCGACGCCGAGGCAGTGGGACAGTCGCGATCGCTCACCCTGCGCGGCACCGGCTGGCCCTTACCCGCTGGCAAAGTGGGGGTATTTCTGGAAAATCGGCAAGATCTGGTTGACTTATCTGTCGCTCGCAACCGCTGGGTTTCGGATTTGGCCCACGAATTGAGAACCCCCCTGACCTCCATTCGCCTCGTCGCCGAAACCCTACAGGATCGCTTGCAGCCTCCCGCGCGCGTCTGGGTGGAGCGAATGCTCGCAGAAACCAACCGCCTGATTCAACTGGTACAGGATTGGCTCGACTTGATGCAGATGGAAGCCGATCCCAGCAAAAATCTCACCCGCAAACCTATAGAACTGCGCGCCCTCATTCAATCAGTCTGGCAAACCCTAGAGCCGCTGACTGGTCAGAAACAGCTTTCTCTGGCTTATTCTGCGCCAGAGAATTTCTGGATAGAAGCAGACGAGTCCCGCCTGTATCGCGTTTTCCTCAATTTATTTGACAACAGCATTCGCTACAGTCCCCCCCGGGGAACGATTCAAGTCAGCGTCGCTGTTTCGCCCGTTTCCGAAGCCTGCCTTCAAATCGATCTGATCGATTCCGGCCCGGGGTTTCCCGAAGCCGATTTGCCCCGCGTCTTCGATCGCCTCTACCGCGCCGAACCCTCGCGATCGCGCGCCGTTTCCGCCGGAGATTCGCGATCGCCCCAGTCAGGAGCCTCCTCCGCCTCGCCGCCCCCCAGTCCCGGCAGCGGCCTCGGCTTGGCCATCGTTCGCCAGCTCGTCCTCGCTCACGGCGGTTCCATCACCGCCAAGAATCACCCCCAAACCGGCGGCGCTTGGCTCTCGATTCAGCTACCCTATCAACAGAGTACAGCCCGCAACTGACCCTCTGGCCCCTGTCTCGATTGGCTTTATCTTTTAGCATTTTCTTGAAACTTTTCTCCTATCGCCGTGGTTTTAAGTTATTATTGTTATTTATCCCATTCTTAAGTCATAATTGATAAAGATTATCAGTTATGGCGGTTGCGCCGACAAAAACCGAGCGAGCAAGTTCGCTCGACAGAGCGATCGTGGCCGCAACAACGCCTTCTCAACAAAGGCCGATTGTTAACAAGCAAACCTTCGTTAATTCTTGAACCAACTGAGGTGAATTCTGTTTCGTCCAATTCCAATCCCGAACGCACCCATTTCGAGCGCCAGATCAAGCGCTTGGAAAGGGACGTTTTGCGCATGGGAGCCTTGGTGGAAAATTCGTTTCGCCTGAGCCATCAGGCATTGTTTGCCCGGAACTTGGAAGCGGCCAAGGCCATTGCTCCCCTGGACAAGCAGATAGACCAATTTTACCGGCAAATCGAGTCAGACTGCGTGATCTTGATGACCCTGCGAGCGCCGGCGGCTCAGGATTCGCGGCTGTTGGGCGCTTTCATGCAACTGGTGCGAGACATCGAACGCATCGGCGACTATGCCAAAGACCTCGGCGAGATCGCGATTAAACTCTTCCCTTACCCGATTCACCCTTGTATGCCTCAAGTTGAGGTCATGTCCCAACACGCTCAGGCCATGTTTGCGATGAGTCTGGTGGCTCTGGCGGATTTGGATGCAGAGGTGGGCAAGCGTCTCAAAGATCAGGACACCACCGTTGATGACGCCTACGAATCCCTGTATCAAACCCTCGCCCACCAGCGAGATGTCAAAGGCGCGATCGAACCGATCCTGTTGCTGACTCTGGTGATTCGCCACCTAGAGCGCATGGCTGACCACGCTACTAATATCGGTCAAAGAGTCGCTTATATCGTCACCGGCCACCGCTGAAAAGTTAACCGAACGACTACTAAAGCTTTAAGATTTTTTAAACTTTACCTTCTTAAACTTGGGTATTATTTTTTTACAGGTTTTAGCTGGATGAAGTCCAGCTCAGAAACCCGGTTTCTTCAAGAAAACGGGTTTCTCAGTCCCCAGGCAAAAAATTAGTTTTTTCAAAAAAACGGGTTTATACAGTTGATTAAAATTAACGTCAGCCTAGCTAAAAACTTACAAAGTTAAGATAAAATTCTTGAAAATCAATAGAGCAGCAAAATCGGGAAACCGCCTGTTTTGACTCTCTAATTCCTCACGCTAAAACTCAACGCCAATCTCTAACATCCAGATGATTCTCAAGCGCCGAGATTTCTTGCTGTTGCTGGGCGGTACAGCCAGCGCGATCGCCCTGAATACCGTGCAGTCGTGCGTGCCAAACGAGCCGAAAGCAACGGTTTCCCCAGAAGTCAAGAAATTACTCTTTCCCCCCATTAAAGGGCCAATGCCCCTCGCCACGGATGGCATCCCGCCAGCGCAGCAGCTAGAAGCCTACAAAACTTATGAAGTCGTCGATGACCTCGTACTTCCAGAAGGCTTTACTTATCAAGTGATTGCCGCCTGGGGCGACAAAGTAGGCGAGTCTCGTTTCGGCTACAATAACGATTATTTGTCTTTCGTGGAAACCGGCAAGGATGAAGGCTATCTGACGGTTAACTTTGAATATATCAGCGAACTTCCCTGGATGCAAACCTACCCGCAGGTGATCGGCAAATCCCTGCCATTTGAAGAAGCGATCGCGGCGCTGAAAAAAGCAGGCAAAAAGGGAGTAAATGCCTTTGCCCTGCCGGATAGCGACCCGATCAAAGCCAAAATCCGGGAAATCTGCTTTGAAGCGCTCACCGATCAGGGGATGGGCGTGATTTCCCTGCGGCGGAAAGCAGATGGCAGTTGGGAGCGGACTTTTTCCAAAGCCGATCGCCGGATTACCGGCATCTCTGGATTAGAAGACGGGCGCTATTTGAAAGCCACTGGCCCAGCCGTGGCCATTTTTAACAAAAAGAAGGGTCAGGGATATATCGACGGGTTGGGCGATCGCATCATCGGCACCTTTGCCAACTGTTCCGGCGGCACCACCCCGTGGGGCACGGTTTTGAGCGGCGAGGAAAACTTCCAAGCCCACGTTCCGGAAGCCGTTTATGCTGACGGCACCGCCGCCGAGCCAGAGGCGCTGCCCTTCAACCTAGACGGATTAGGCAACGTCTTCGGACTTGCCGGCAATAAATACGGCTGGGTTGTCGAAGTCGATCCCGCCAATCCGAACGACTTCGGCACCAAACACACTTGGCTGGGGCGCTACCGCCACGAAGCCGTCGGCATCCGGGTAGAAGCGGGCAAGCCACTGGCGTTTTATTCCGGGTGCGATCGCATGGGGGGCCACGTTTACAAATTCGTCAGCCGCGATCGCGTCGCCAATCCTGCCGACAAAGCCAACTCAAAACTCTTGACAAACGGCGTATTATATGCAGCGAAATTCAACTCGGACGGCAGCGGCAAGTGGATTCCCCTAAAAGCCGACACCGCGATCGCCCCCGACAATCCCAGCAACATCGTCGGAAACAAGATTCCCCTGCCCAACCGGGAAAAGGCAAAAGGGAAAAGCCAGAAAGCCGCTTACCTCCAAGCAGAGAAAGACGAACAAATCGCCCAATACAAAAAGCAATTCAAAACCCTTGGCGAACTCTACTCGGGCAGTGCCACCGAAAAACAAGGCGCAATCTTGATAGACGCTCACTATGCCGCCAATGCCGCCGGAGCCACCTGCACCGCCCGTCCCGAAGATACCGAGATTGCCCCCGACGGTTCCCTCTATATTTGTTTCACCGCCGGCATGTCAGGTGCAGAGGGAGGGCCAGACAAGCGCATTTTTAAAGGGCCAGCCGGCGAGACGCCCTACCCCTACGGTTGGGTGATGCGCCTGGAGGAAGAAAACAACGAACCGGCTGCCCTGACTTTCCGCTGGCAGATGGCAGCCACGGGTGGCGAAGCGGTTGCCGGCGGTGTTGGTTTTTCCAATCCCGACAATGTATTAATCGATCGCAGCGGCAACCTTTGGATAGTCACGGATATGAGCACCGGCAGCCACAACAAAGCCGTGAAAAGCCGCACTGACGGCGCGGGCAAACCCGTCCCCCAGTCAAAGCTAGTGGGCGCATTCGGCAACAATTCCATCTGGTACATGCCCGCAACAGGCGAAGATGCCGGTAAAGCTTACTTGTTCGGCTGTGGCCCGATGGAGTGCGAGACGACGGGGCCATTTTTTACGAACGACCAGCGGACGCTTTTTCTCGCGGTGCAGCATCCGGGCGAGGCGAATGGCACGCGCCAGAATATGGCGGCAGAAAGCCGCGAGTTTGCGATGCTGGCGGTGGATGGGAAGGAATTCGTGCAAGTGCGTCAAGTGCCGGTCGGCTCCAACTGGCCGGGGAAAGGGGCCAACGACCCGCCGAAACCGGCAGTCGTCGCGATTCGCCGGACGGATTCAGGCGCGATCGCTTGATCGAAAATGCGATCGCCAATGGCGAAACGGGATGCCCCTGCCTCGCCTCCAGCTAGTCGTGACTGACTGCAGGCACGAGCGTGAAATATTAAGCGATTGTTTAGATCGCAGGGGAGGGCTTGACTCTCCAGTTTGCAGGAGAGTTTACGATCGGATTGGTTCAGAGGAAGTGGCTCGCTTTTTAGCTGCCGCTGCTCGGTTCGTTCTTCAATCACCCAATTTTCAACATTATGACCCTAGAACTCAAAGTCCCTAAAATGGCGTGCGGTGCTTGCGTAAATACCATCACGAAAGCGATTAAAACCGTCGATGCCAGCGCTACGGTTGAAGCTGACACGCAAACGAAGATGGTTAAAGTAGAAACGCGGGCATCCGCACCGGCGATTCAAGAAGCGATCGCCCGGGCGGGCTATCCCGCTAGTTAACCAGAAGTCATTGCCAGTTAAAAGGGCGATCGCTTGCCAAAAAGGGAGAGCGAGCGATCGCCTGCGATTTCTCAGCCTCGTTTAGCCGCCATTGAGCTTCAACTCGCGGCGCAACTCATTTCGGGATTTTGACGTGTTAGAGAGACAGATTTGTCAATCTCTCTAAAGATAGATTTTAGCATCTTGGCTTTTATATTCCGCTGTCAACTGAGCGAGAACGTCGTGTTCTGTCAGCGTTGAAAACACGGCGTGCCTCCCCACAAAAAAATTGTCACCTATTTCCCCCATTTCCCCTAATCCCCCAATCCCGGCACCCCGCCAACCCAGCCGCCACAACCATCTTAAGCAAACAGTAGAAACACGGGGATTGAGGGCGATCGCTCTCTCGACCAGTCTTTCCACCTGCGAAACTTTACCGACATAGCTTCAGTTAACGGTTTTGACTGCGATCGCAGTCACTCGGAGACAGCAAGTAATCTCACAAACTGCCAAGCCCGCGATCGCACGGATGGCGATTTAACAATATTAAACTAACATGAATAACACGGAGTGCTGACTGCTGAATAGACTGAGCGGCGAACACTCTCGCATTTTTATCAGGGCGAAGCATTGCCAATTAAAAGGCGAACTTCAGAAGGGGAAAAGCTTCCAATTCCCACTCAACCATTGCTAATTCGCTTCGGAGTGTCTATGAAAACCTCAACTCAATATCGTCCCCGCACAATTAGCCGCGATCGCTGGGTTCACCCCCTGTATTCGGGGGCGGGAATGCTAGTGGCGATCGACGCCGCAGTTGACGACTGGGAAATTTTAGCCAGAGGCGTTTTGCCGGGAGCTAGAGTTCTTATCATCCTGCCGGATCGAGATGGAGTTGAGCAAATCACGGCTACCCTTAAAAATTGCAGCGCGATCGCCTCCCTTCACATTGTCTCTCACGGTTCGCCCGGGGGCTTGTATTTGGGCAATGCCAGGTTAAATCTCTTCACCCTGGAGCGCTACGCCGCCGACTTGAAACAGTGGAAGAATTCCTTAACTGAACGGGCAGAAATTTTAATTTACGGGTGTCATGTCGCCGCGAATTTGAGCGAGAACGCCAGCGATGGATGGCAGGAGAGTTTCTCCGATCCCCTCATTTGGCGCGGCATCCCGCCGCGTCACGCCTTCCCTCAATCCGCTACTCCCGACGCCGATAACTTCATCCACTGCCTCAGCCACCTCACCGAGACAACCATCGCCGCTTCTACCAACCTCACCGGCAATGCCGCAAAGGGCGGCGACTGGAATCTTGCCTACAGAACAGGGGAAATTGTCTCTTCTTTGGCATTTACCCCAGATGTTCGCGAATCCTATCCAGGCGTTTTTGCCAAGTTGACTCCCGCACTCTTCTAGCGAGCAGGGCTGATTGCTGCAACCAATTTTATTATAGTATAGTTCTATCAAAAATTTTTTCCTTAGCCTGGGGCTCCCATCCCAGGCAAGCTTTGACGCGAATCGAAAAATCGGACGTGTGGGAAAAGCACGGTTAAATTTTATGAATTTCAGCGTAAAAAAATTATGAGGGAATGAAAAAAAACACTTCACAGCTCGTCAGCCGCCGCAAGTTCCTGAGCCAGTCAGCCGCGATCGCTGGCGGGTTCGCTGCCGCTAACTTGTGGGGAAAAACCGGATTTGCACAAGCCCCAGCGATCGTCACGTCAGACAAAATGCGCCCGAAAATCCCCTGCGGAATAGCCAGCGGCGACATCAGCGGCAGCAGTGCAGTCATTTGGAGCCGGAGCGATCGCCCATCCCGCCTGATTGTAGAATATTCTACCACTGAATCCTTCCGCGAAGTGCAGCGAATTGCAGGGCCGGCAGCCCTTGAAAATAGCGACTTCACAGCGCGAACCTACCTGTCAGACTTGCCGAGGGGTCAGCAAATATTTTATCGAGCGATTTTTCAAGATTTGGCAGATATCAATGTTTACAGCGAACCCGTCGCGGGAACTTTTCGCACCGCACCTGAAGGCGATCGCGACATCCTCTTTGCATGGTCTGGCTGTACCGGCGGGCAAGGTTGGGGCATCAATCCCGACAGGGGCGGCTTGACAATCTACGAAACGATCCGCCAGATGAATCCCGACTTTTTCATTCACTGCGGAGATTATATCTACGCCGATAACCCTATTTTACCAGAAGTGAAACTAGAAGACGGCAGCATTTGGAGAAATATTACAACGCCAGAAAAATCCAAAGTCGCAGAAACCTTAGATGAATTTCGCGGCAATTACCGCTACCTGTTGCTCGACGAGAATGTCCGGCGCTTCAACGCGCAAGTACCGCTTTTCGTGCAGTGGGACGACCACGAAACCCGAAATAACTGGTTTCCCGGACAAATCCTCGAAGATGACGGTCGCTACCAGCTCGTTAAAAGCTGCGATTTGCTATCAGCCCGGGCAAAGCGAGCGTTTCTTGAATACACCCCTGCCCGCTTCGATGCCAGCGATCCGGAGCGGATTTATCGCTCGTTGGAATGGGGCTCGGATTTGGAAGTTTTCATGCTCGACAAGCGCAGCTATCGCGGCAAGAATACGGCCAACAATCAGCCGCAGGCGAGTGAAGAAACGGCATTTTTAGGCAGCGCGCAGGTACGCTGGCTGAAGAAAAAATTGAGTGCCTCGAAAGCTACATGGAAAGTCATCGCCAGCGACATGCCGGTTGGAATTATCGTCCGCGACGGCAAAACGGCTTTTGAAAACGCAGCAAATGGGAACGGTCCCGCCTTGGGACGCGAACTCGAACTCGCTGACTTGTTGCGCTTTATCAAAGAGAAAAATATCCGCAATGTGGTTTGGATAACCTCCGACTTGCACTATGCAGTCGCGACCTATTACGACCCGGCAAAAGCTCAATTTACTGACTTTAAACCTTTCTGGGAATTCGCCGCTGGCCCGCTCCACGGGGGCAATTACGGGCCGAACGAAATTGACAATACTTTTGGCCCGCAGGTGCAGTATCAAAGTGCCCAGCCCGGATATAAAATTGACCAGGCTCCTTCGTCCAGCACCCAGTTTTTCGGCACCGTCAAAATTGACAGCGCTTCCAAATTGATGGCAGTTGTCCTGCGCGACGCGGAAGGGAAAATCGCCTACAGCATCGATTTACAGCCAGAGATGTAAATCGGGAAGTTTTAGGGGAAAAAAGGATTGGCTTGGGGGAAAAGGGACATATTGTTTTTACCCTTTCCCCCTTACTTTTTTCCTTTTCCCAATGAAGCGATGAAAGAGGTGAGGAGTACCCATTCGGGTTAATAGTGAACAGCCTGATTATTCGCGATCGCTTCCAAACCACTTGTTATGCAGCCGTTCGTAACTGCCATTTTCCCGCATCCTGAGCAGCGCCCGGTTCACTTCTTCCCGCAAGAAACTGCCCTCCGGCACCGCGAAGCCGTAGTTCTGTTTCTCAAAGAGCGGGCCAACTATTCGCGCCTTGTCTGCTCCTTGCTTGGATGCGTAGTAGCGCAAAATGGGGGCGTCGTAAACAACTGCTTCTACCTCCCCTTTGTCCAACACTTCATAGGCTTGTTCGATTGTATCGAACTCGACGAGTTTAATCGGTTTGCTACCCAGGTAATTGGCGGCAGTGGTGCCTCGCACCGTAGCGACGCGCTTGCCGATCAGGTCAGATGGCCCATTGATGGCGCTATCGAGCTGCCGGACGGTTAGCGCAGTGGTGATAGAAGCGGTGAAATAAGAGACGAGAATCAGGCTGGAAAACATCCAGACGATCGCCAGCAAGCGACCGGGCACGGTTTTGGGGCTTTTATCGCCATAGCCCACTGTCGGGAAGGTGACTGCTGCCCACCAGAAAGACTCCCAAATTCCGGCCCAGTATTCTTTGGGGAACATCTCCGAATTTTCCCGCCGTTCCAAAACCCACATGATGTGGGCTGCAATCAGGGATAACAACAACAGCCCTGTCAGCGTCAAAAGTGCTGGCGAGGCGAAAAAGCTGAATAAGTTTTTGCTGGAGTTTGCGGGGCGATCGGATACCAGAATTTGCAGCCCACTTTCAAAAAAGGGTTGGGAGAAATCTAGTTTTTTCTCCCGCTTGGCTGTGATCGACAGACTGGCAACGGCAATGTCGGCTTTTTTGGATACCAGGTCGTCGATCATTGCTGGTACTGTTGTCTGCTCGTATATAGTATATTGCCTGCCGATTTTTTCAGCAATTTCTTCCCACAGCTCGATGCTGAAACCGATGTACTTGCCGCTATCCTGCTTCAAAACGAACGGCTCGATAGGTCGAGTCACAACCCGCAAGGGTTGAAGCGAACTGGGTGTTTTTTGGGGGTCCTCCTGTTGCGCTTGCGCGGATATCGGGCTAATCGCAAACAGCAAAAAGCCGAGTGCTATAATCGTCAGCTTGGCTTTTTTTATTTTAACTTGAGATTTTTTTGCCCGGATCTTCGAGTTTTCTTTGATGGCTGATAGATGCAAAAACACGGCTTGTTAACTATAGCGGTAATGTGCGCTTCTATAATACAGGATTGGCGCGCGCTCGCCTCATGCTATTTTTATCAAAAAAAAACTAAATTTAGCAAATAGCGAGTTTTTCTGTGCTGCCCCGTCTGCTATCCTAATTTTGCTTGTCAAAAGAATGTATAAACAAAATACTGCTATAATGTCCCACCTACTGCTCCCGCCCAAGGAGTCAGGTTGCGATCGCTCCGCCGAACTTATCATTTCTTGACAAACCATCACTGAGAAATTGTGCGGCTGGATACAGACAAGCCGTTCGCCGCACCCTATCTCGTCAGAATTTCAAAATTTGCGTTAAAGATGCCAGTAATACAGGCAAGTAAACGCTGCCAAATCCTTAATATATAATAGCCAGTAGCCCTTCTTTCTCCGAATCAGCAATTGCAGGTTAATTGTTTTCCCTC
This sequence comes from uncultured bacterium, assembly GCA_964405435.1. Classification (GTDB taxonomy): domain Bacteria; phylum Cyanobacteriota; class Cyanobacteriia; order Cyanobacteriales; family Oscillatoriaceae; genus DVEG01. The sequence continues at coordinate 32,766 of CAYOOD010000045.1, read as the reverse complement.
TCTTCCCCTCATTTTTAGAGCGGGAGCTTCCCAGCGGTTAACGACCCGCGTCTAGACTGGCAGCGAAAGGGATGCAACCAGAAACCCGTTTTTTTGGCGATCGCGCGCGAGTCCTCGTTTTGCCCCTTATGCCCTTGCAATCTTAACAGACCAATTGAAGGCGCGACAGCTTATCTACGTCTATAGAGGTATTTTTCAGGGAGGGGTAGTTTGCGTCAAAATTCCTCTTTTCAAACGGGCTCGGTCAATATTATTATAAAGGGGGTTTAAAAGTGGAAAACCCGATCTGACAAAACGGCACTGTAGGGTTAGCTGTTTTTACAAAACTTTACAGGTTGCTCGAACAATTAGGCTGACCTCCTTATCGGGCTAGGTGCAGCCAGTCCTTGTTAAGGCTTTTATGTGAAAGTGCTGACAGAGAGATGGGTCAAGTAGGGGTAAAAATTAGGAGAGTTCGCCACAGGTAAATTTATTTTTTGCTAAGGAGGCGAAGAAAAATAACTTGGCTCTTTTTTGCCGTCCACTCTGGCACGAACGCCTTCTCGCCAGAAGCCACCCACTCAGTCGTTTTTACACAGCTCCTGAAAGGTCGAGTCTGAGGCTGTTGCGAAAAATTATTCTCAGATAGAGTAAAGTATAATAGACGAAAAACTAAAAGTATTAAAAGTGCGTTCGAGAGAGGGCTATGAGTGAAATTCGCGTTGCTCTGATAGAAGACCATGACTTGACTCGGGTGGGCATACGGACGGCTTTGCAACAGCACGAGGGGATTGCAGTGGTTGGCGATGCTGCCAACGGCACTGAGGGGCTGAAACTGGTGAGGGCAACTAAACCGGATATTGCCGTTGTGGATATTGGCTTGCCCGATATCGACGGGATTGAGGTGACGCACCGGATTAAGGATGCCCAAGCCTCGGGAGCCGAACCCGAGACGAAAGTGCTGATATTGACGTTTCAGGATAACGAGCAGGAGGTGCTGGCGGCGTTTGCTGCAGGGGCAGATTCTTACTGCATGAAGGATATCAGCTTCGAGCAGTTATTGGAAGTGTTGCGCGTTACTTATGAAGGTAACTCGTGGATCGATCCGGCGATCGCCCGAATAGTGCTCAAGCAGGCAAAGAACCAGGCACCGAGCGTCGAGGAGATAGAAAAGGCAAAAACCGTGACGATTAACGCGGCGGAGCCGGAATTCAACCAGTTGATAGAAGCCTATCCCCTGACGGAGCGGGAACTGGAAGTATTGGAGCTGATCGTACAGGGTTACAGCAACGCCGCGATCGCCCAAAAACTCTACATCACCGTCGGCACAGTCAAGACGCACGTCCGCAATATTTTGAACAAACTCTCAGCGGACGATCGCACGCAAGCCGCTGTTTTGGCGTTGCGCTCTGGATTAGTTGGATGAGGGCTGCTCCTGTCTTTTCATCCCCGAAAAATGAAAGCGTTGCTCGACCATTTCATCTATCTTTCGGAGGAGATTTATCAGACTAATCGGTCATTTTCGGGGGTTGGGTTTCGTGCCCCAACCCAACCTCAAGAGATTTGAGCGATCGCCCGCTTTTTTCTCAATCGAGCCTGCCGTTTCTTCTATCTTTAGGAATAGTTCTCCTCCTCCTAAAGAAGGAAATTTTTCAACGAGTAATCTCTATCGCTAGAGAGATGAAAAAATAGCGCAGTGGCTGTTAACGATCGGGCAATCCGTGGGGAACGAGACAGCCACCCAAAGCCCGTGAAGCGATCGCCGCTGAACGCCGCTCGAATCGCCCAGCGATTTTGCTGCAGGAGGGGGCGCGAAAAAAACAAACGTCAAAAAACCCGGCAGAGGGCGGGCACGGGGGCACCGCCCCTACCTGCGAAACCGGGTTTTTCCGCTCCCTAGAGAGCGGCTATTGGTTTTTAGCGAGTGACTTAGTAGCCCCGTTCCTCTTCGTACTCGGGCGTTTTCGTTTTTTCGGGGATGTTGACGCGAGGCGGCTTGTAGGCTTTGCGATCTTCTTCGTCAGCCCAGGCGTCGGTTTCTACATCATCGTACTCGTACTCTTCTTCTTCGTATTGGCGAGACTCGTAGCGATCGCCCCGGCTGTACTGGCGCTCGTCGCGCCGCTCCTTGTACTTGTCCCGAACCGTCGTTTCGCTCCAGTTCTCGTCCTCGTCCAAGTCTTCCTCGTAGTAAATCGACTCCGAGGGTTGCTCGCGGACGACTTTGCGAACGGGAACGGGTTCGGGTTCTTCCCATTCGTCCTCATCCCACTCGGCGGCAGCAGGTGCCGGCGTCCGAATCGGTTCGGAAGTTCGCACCGGGGCTCCCGTTCCCAGTTGGTTTTCAGGGCGAGCCACTGGCGCGTAGTAGGTTTCTTCTTCTTCGCGCTCCCAGGGGGCTTGACCGATGCCTAACCGCTCCAGCACGCCCACCGTGAGCTGGCTGAGCCGGTCTTCTGCGCCCTCGAACACGATCAGGCGATTTGGCCCGCTGCTGACAATTTCCTCGACTGGCAGCTCGTAGGTGCTGATCGCGCGATCGGGAATCAGCGGAATCCCCAGAGACGCAATAATCAGAGCAACGACTTGGCCCGTTTCAGCGTTGAATTTGAAACCGCGCACTCTTCCCAAGAGTTCGCCAGTTTCGGTAATCACTTCGCTATTAATCAGGCGGCTGTAGGCATCCACATCGATGTCTTCGATGACATTCTCGTCGTCAACGAGGATGACGTCCCCTAGCTGGCGGATGCTGCTGAGCAGCATGAAGCGCGGCATCCCGGCAACCGAGAGCAGGTTGTCTCGCAGACCGAGTGCCACAACCTCCCGCCGGTCGATGTCTACCAAGAGTTCCTTAACCACCCCGAGGCGCTTGCCAGTATCGCGGGCGATCACTTGGATATTTAAGAGGTCTGAGCGTTGGCGGATTTGTTCAGATGTCATTGTGATTGCTCGAGTCCTGCTCTCGAATCCTGTTGTTGTCGGTTGTCGGTTGTCCGTTGTCGGCTGTCCGTTGTTCTTTGTCCGTTGTCCAAAGTCCGCGAACGATGACTGCGAACCACTTACCTATCACTATAAATACACTACAAATAAAATCACACGGACGCACTCTTGGACTGCAACTTAATCCCGATGACTTGGGTGTAGGCTCCCCTGGCTTGGGTAACGCCAATCGTCCGCTCAGATGACTCAATCATGGGTCTGCGCAAGCTGACGACAATAAACTGCGCCTGTTGTGCTTGTTTTTTAATCATTTTAGCCAATCGCTCCACATTTGCCCCGTCGAGGAACATATCTACTTCATCGAAGGCGTAGAAAGGAGACGGGCGGTAGCGCTGTAGGGAAAAGATAAAGCTGAGCGCGGTGAGGGATTTTTCGCCCCCCGACATGGAAGCGAGCCGCTGCACGGGCTTGCCTTTGGGGTGGGCGATCAGGTTGAGCCCGCTGCTGAAGGGGTCTTCGGCATCGTCCAATTGCAAGTAGCCGTCGCCCTCGGAGAGTTCGGCGAAAATACTTTGAAAGTTTTGGTTTACGGCGTCGAAGGCTTCCCGGAAGGCGCGCAGGCGCAGGGTGGTAAAGTTTTCAATTCGCAGCAGCAGTTCGGTGCGCTCGGCTTCTAGAGTGGCCAGTTTTTGGTTTAGCTCCTGCACGCGGGCAGCGGTGCGATCGTATTCTTCCAAGGCGAGCATGTTGACGGGTTCCATTGCCTGCAGGCGTTTCTGCAGCGATCGCACGTCTTTCTGCAGTTGTTCCAGATTCACCTCGTCCGGCACCGACGGCAGGGGATCGGGCAATTCTGCCTGTTGGGCTTGCAGGACTTCCTGCAGCGCCGCTAGCTGCGATCGCCGCTCTTGCTGGGTTTCCTGCAGTTTTTGCACTTGCCATTCCAACTGCTGTAGGGCGAGATGCCGCTCTCTCAATTGCGCTTCGGCGCGATCGCGTGCTTGTTTCTCCTCTCCCAATTGCGCCTCTACCCGCTCCAGTGCTGCCTTCGTTTGGGCGATTTGCCCAATGAGTGCTAAGTGCTGAGTTCTGAGTGCTGAGAGTTGTTGCTGCTGGATGGCGAGTTGAGCGCGGTACTCTTGCACGCGGCTGTTGCTTTCCTGAATTTTTTCTGCCAATCGCTGGCATTGATTTTCTAAATCTTGCAGCTTTTGCTCGGCAGCGCGGAAATTATTTTCCCGCTCTTGCAATTGCGCTTCTTGACTCCGTACAGTCGCCTGCACCTGCTGCCACTCGCTGTGCGTTTGGGATTGCTCCAACTCGGCGAGCGCCAGCCGCAACTGCTGCATCTGCGCTTCTTGCCCCGGCAATTCCACTTCTAACACTTGCAAGCGTGCTTGGGCTTCGGAGAGTTCTTGCGCGTTCTTCACCAATTGCGATCGCAACTGTTCCTGCTGCGCCGCCATATTTTCCAAGTCGGTGCGGAGCTGTTCGGCTTGGCGTTGGGCGTCGCGGCGCTGCTGCTTCGCCTCGGCGAGTTCGCTCGATCGCGCCTTGACTCGCGATTGCACCTCCTCAATGTTGCGGGCGCACTGTTCCAATATTTGCTCGATTTCGTGCAGGCGATCGCGCAAAGCCGCAGTTTGCCGCGCCTGTTCCCCAACTTCCGCGCCCCCCGTTCCGAAGTGCAAGCGCGAACCGCCGCCGCTGAAACTCCCCCCAGTCATCGCCCCCGTCGTTTCCAGCAAGTCGCCGTCTAAAGTAACGATGCGAACTTGCCCCAGATAGCGGCGGGCGTTGTTGAGCATGTCGAAAACAGCGGTATTGGTGAGAACGAACGCAAACACCTCGCTGTAGCGGGGATCGTATTCGACTAAGTTAACGGCGTAGTCGATGAATCCCTCGGCGCGGCGCAACGCTTCCACCGGCGTAAATCGCGGAGCGCGTATTTTATTTAGGGGTAAAAAAGTCGCCCTGCCGCCGCGCTTTTCTTTCAGCAGTTGAATCCCGGCGGCGGCTACGGCGTCGTCTTCCACCACCAAATAGCCCAGACGCCCGCCCGCTGCTGTTTCCAGCGCCAGTTGATAGCGAGCTTCCACGCGACCGAGCTGAGCCACTATGCCGCAAACGCCAGTCAAACCCGCTTGCACGAGGAGCTGAGTGGCACCCGTGCCGCTGGTTTCTCGCATGACTTGGGCTTGCGCTTCCAGTTTGTCGAGCTGGCGCTGCAGTTCCCGCTGCTCTTTTAAAAGGCGCTTTTGGGTTTCCTGCAGGGTTTCCAGCTCTTGCTCGGCAATGGCGAGCGCTTGCTCTAAGAATTCTACTTGCTGGACGTAGGAAACGTGCAAGTTTTCTATATGCGCGCGATTGACTGTTTTTTCGCTTTTCTCGCTTTCTAGGGCATGCAGCGTTTGGTGTTGTTCTTGGATTTTGCTTTCCAGTTGCAGGGATTTTTCCTGCAGTCTGGCTTGTTGGGAACGCAGGGGATCGAGGGTACTTTGCAGGGTTTCGATTTGGTGGTGCAAGTCAGTTTGCTGCTGCACCCAGGCTTCGGAGGCATCGGCGATCGCTTTCGAGTGTTCCCGCAGGCGATCGAGGGCGTCGCGGGCGCTGTCTCTGGAAGTGCGGACGGATTCTAAGTTTTGAGTGTCGGCAGCCTTTTGCTGGGTTAGCTGCTCGATTTCTTGCTGGTATTGCTTGACTTTTTTCTCGGTTTGTGCTATGTTCTCTTCGTTTTGCTTGCAAGCGGTTTCGAGTTCTTTCTGCCGCTGCTGCAATTGGCGGTTTTCGGCTTCTTCCGTGGCGAGGGTGGATTGCAGGGCGAGGAGTTCGTCTTCGCCGAGGGCTTTGACGCGGGCATTGAGCCCGTCGAGTTCTGCGGTGGCGGATTGGATTTGCGATCGCAGCGTGGTGAGTTGTTCGGAGAGTTCGCCGCCAGAGCGATCGTCCGCTTCGATCTGTTCGCGCAGCACCCACTCCTGCTGCTTGTGCTGACGCCAGACGAGCACGGCTTCCCACTTTTCTTTATCGAGGAGTTCGGCGCGCAGTTTTTGGTACTTTTCCGCTTTGGCGCGATCCTGGGAAAGGCGCTCTAATTGCACGCTCAGTTCCCGCTCGACAATGCGACTGCGTTCTTCCCGATCTTTTACCTCGTCGAGCTTTTCCCTGGCGAGAGTAATTTTGCGATCGAACGCCGCCACCCCGGCGAGTTCGTCGATAATCTCCCGCCGCTCTCGCGGGTTCATGGAGATAATGCTGGTAACGTCGCCTTGCAGCACCACGTTGTAGCCTTCTGGATAAACCCGCAAGCGGTTGAGCTGCTCGTGCAGTTCCGTCAGAGTGCAAGGAGAGCCGTTGACATAATAAGTCGAGGTGTAAGTGCCCTGCTTGGTAACGCGCAACCGGCGGGTGATGCTCCACTCGCGGGGATTGTGCCCGTTCGTTTCGTTTTCGGTTGTGGGGGCGTCGTCGGATTCGTCCTCGCTGTCGGATTGCTCCGGCTCGAAGTCGTCATCGTCTTCTAGCTCTGCGATCGCCGGTGCCCACGCCTGCATCGGATCGTCGCCCAAATCAAACGTGACAGTCACGCTGGCTTCAACCGTACCGCGTTTTTGACTGGTTTGGGTGTGGTTGACCAAATCCGGCAAGCGTTCCGCCCGCATTCCCTTCGAGGAAGATATGCCCAGACAAAAGAGCAGGGCGTCGAGAATGTTGGACTTGCCCGAACCATTTGGCCCAGAAACCACGGTAAATCCGGGCAGCAGGGGGATTTTGGTAGTGCCGCCAAAGGATTTGAAGTTGGTGAGTTCTATGCGCTTGATGTGAACCATTGGGGCTGGGGTGGCAGGGAAGGCAGGGTAAACGGAGCTTATTCTTCAGTGTAACGAGGCTGTAGCACGATAGCACGGGCAATCTAGAGCGCCTGGGTGCTTGGCCCCTGCGAGGGGGAAAGCCATTTTGACAGGTTTCGGGCGACTTGGTTCAAAATCCGCCCGGACGGAGCAAACTTTGGATGAATGGGCAGGGGGCATGGGGCATGGGGCACGGGAAAGATAAATATTCGACAGATATAGCGAAAGATATAGCGAACCTAAATGATTCTTGTACGCGGGGTAGGGGCGGGCACGGGGGCACCGCCCCTACAGGAATTGTCGAAATGATTTAGGTTGGCTATATATAGCGAACCTAAATGATTCTTGTACGCGGGGTGGGGGCGGGCACGGGGGCACCGCCCCTACAGGAATTGTCGAAATGATTTAGGTATATATGGCGAATCTAAATGATTCTTGTACGCGGGGTAGGGGCGGGCACGGGGAGTAGGGGGCAGGGGCAACAGCGCCCCTACAGGAATTGTCGAAATAATTTAGGCGTGATATAATAGCAAAATTGACAAAAAAGAGAAAAGATATGTCAACATCAGAAACCTCTAGAAAAACAAAAATCGAGCTGGAAATCAGCGAAGAACATAAAGAAACTTTGGAAAAAGCGGCTGGCATCACCGAACTCAGCCTCAACGACTATATAATCCACTATGCGATTGTAGCGGCTATGGAACACATAGCGTCTTATGGAAAGATGGTTCTATCGGAGCGCGATCGCGACATTTTTATGGCAGCATTAGAAAACCCGCCCGAACCCAACGAAGCGCTGAAAGCCGCAGCTAAAAGGCATCAGGAAAAATACGGAAAGTGGTAAGCTGTGGAATGGATTTTCTACCCGATAGATAGCAGCGTTAGAAGGGATGAGTTTGACTGTGGATTTCCGAAGTTAAATGAGTACCTGCAAAAATACGCAAAACAAAACGATGCAAAAGGGGTCGCCAAAACCTTTGTGGCAATTCCTGAATCCGGAGAGAAGGTTGTGGTAGGTTATTATTCTCTCAGCATGGATAAAATTGAATTTGAATCCCTACCCGAACAGTACAGGAGGGGATTGCCGCGATACCCGCTTCCAGCTTTGCTCATCGGAAAACTAGCTGTAGATCGCTCTATGCAGGGTAGAGGATTGGGAGAGGAATTGATAATGCAATGCTTTCGCAAGGCAGTTCGCCTTTCTGCGGAGGTGGGAATATTTGCGGTGAAAGTGGATGCCTCGAATGAACGCGCCAAGGAGTTTTATGTGAAATACGGTTTTGTCCCGTTAGAGGATAAGCCGCTTTCGCTCTTTATTCCTATGGGGACGATATCCAAATTAGTTGAATGAGAAGGATACATTTTTTTTGTATGTTTGGTTTCGCTGCGCTCTACCGCTTGAAAAGCGAACGGCTGTGACGGCTAGAAACCCGGTTTCTTGAAGAAACCGGGTTTCTGATGTAACTCACGCTTCTTGAAAACTGCTATATGGGGTTTACATAAGTTTTAAACAATACTCTTTAAATAAAGCTTGAACTGCGAACAGCGACGCTCCATTAGCGGTTGCTTTTTCGAGCAAAGCCCGTTTTCTCAAAGACTGTACTGCTTTTAAAAAATCGCTGTCAGACAAGGCTAAATCTTTCGGTTTGTGGGAAATATCTGCCGCGTTTTGTTTTGCCAACCACAGGGCGATAATCTTCTCTGGCTCAGACAAGCGTTGATAATGTGACTGCAATCGGGGTTCCAAGTCTCCCAGAAATAGAGTAGGATAGGATAAGAAGCGATCGACGCTACCATCAAATAAATCGAGGATGGTAGAAGCGATTATATTCAACCACGAAGAGTTGCCGCCGCAAAGTTTGATAAGTTCCCGCCATTTATCCTCATCAGTTAACTGTTTCTTAGCTAGAATTTCCGCCGCCGACTCTCCCAAGCTGCCGAGTTGCAAGGTGCGGCAGGGGCGGTTTTCTCCCTCTAAGGTAGCAATTTCTGTAGGCTTTTCCCAGCTCAGGAGGAGGAAAGAAGCGTTGTAAGGCGATCGCGCGATTTGCTGCCAAAATTTCCCGTAACTTTCGCAGTCGGGGAGATAAGTACCTGCTAATGCTCCACTGGTAAAGAGTTCCTGGTAGTCGTCGAGGATGATGAGGCAACGATGCGATCGCAAATAGTCTGCGAAGCGCAGTTGGGTTTCCCTATTTTGGGAAAAAAACCGCATTAAGTTAGTTTCGAGGGATGGCAGCGCGAGGGCGCTGGTACAGTTGCGCCAGACGACATATTCAAAATTATCTTTGATTTGTTCTGCGAGTTCTCTAGCAAGGGCAGTTTTGCCGATACCGGGCAATCCAAAGATAGATACAATGCGGATTTTTTCTTCCAGTATCCACTGCTTGAGGGTTGTTAGTTCTGAGGTGCGGTTGTAGAGGCGATCGGGTTCCGGGGCTTCGCTGAAGTCGTGGCGCTGTTCTGGTTGGTTGCTGGTAGAGGTGACGGACGAGTGGTTTTTTGCGCCTTGGGGATGGGGGCAAGGTTCTGTACAGAAATTGATGCTATTTGAAACTACATTACTCTGGACGAAGTTCGCGATATTTGAAGAGTTGTATATTCCATGCCGTTTTACTGTAGCGCGAAAGTTTGATTTATTAACCGCTTCTCCAAATTCCTCCGATACCAGAGTCCATAGATTACCCGCCACCCTCTTGACATTCGCTTCAGTACAGTGATATTTATTCGCGATTTCCCTGTATTTTTGATTATTCCAGACCCCTGTTAGTATAGCCTGTTGCAGAGTATTTAAGTGCGCTCCGGTTTTAGCAAACACTAATTCATCGGCCCACTTGAGGACTTCTTGGACATCCATAACTCACACGCACGCTGTTTTTTGATAATTATACTACCTTTTGTATCTTTTTGCGACCTCCCGCCACTAAAATTTACTTTTTGTTACCAATGGCTGATTGGAAGAGGTTCGAGCCAAGTATGTACTCAACTAAACTTTTTATGACTTTACGAATTGGCTAAGATGTTTTATGTTTTAATTCGGGACAAAGAAAGCACCGAGCAAACCAAGATAAAACCAATCGAAATGAGGAGAAAAAATGGCGAAGAAGATAGGAAGTGTTAGAACACCTGACGGTCCCATACCTTATGATGTTTATTGGGATCCCGAAAGTGGCGAGGTTAAGGTTGCTATAGAGCTTGCTGGTAGTGCAAGGACTGAGGAAGAAGCGATGAATGTAGCCAGACATTATGCTACACATGGCAAGAAAAATTTTTTCAAGTAATAAAGAAGTAAGAAAATTGGCTCGTAGAGCAGTTGGTTGAATTCACGAGGTTTCTGTGCCCCTAAAGCTAGCATTATCCTGACGCTTGGGTGCATAGTTACCTCAAAGATTGGTTGGGAAAAACTTTTCAGTTCTGGGATATTGAAGCTCTAGGAGAGGTATGGCGTAAAAGTAACGCAGGACACTAAATCCCTGAGAGGCGAGCCTCTACACCTTTGAATTGTCGTCATTATTGCGAATGTAGCTTATTTTAAGGAGGAAAAATGACCTCTCCTGATGTGAATACTGATCGGTTAAACAGAAGCCAGAAATATTTTGAAAGAGGAAACAAATTTTTAGAACAAGCTCAATACCAAAAAGCATTAGAAGAGTATGCTCAATCTTTTGAAGTTATGTCGATTTATATCCAATTTTGTAATATAAAAGAATACTCCAGCTATTTTCCCGCTAGCCAAAGAAATGTCCTAATCTGGTTGTGCAATTTCTTTGTAAAAGTAGAAACTTGTTATAGAAAAGTAAAAGATTATAAAAATGCTAATATTTTTCTGGAAATTCTTAGAGAAATTGACAGTTGCTTTCAAGAAATTTACAAGGGGTTGGACGTTCAACAACTTAAAATCTATGAAAAATTTTCTGAAGGGCTTAAAATAGCTGTAATGAATCAAGAGTTGACAGCTAACATACAACAGTCGGAAATACCACCGGAATATTCCTCCTATGAATTAAATAAACTTGCCAAGCAAATTATCGCAGAGTTAGATAAATGTCGTAAATGCGATATATGCCGTTTAAAGCCCAAAGTAGGATTGAATAACTCCAGCAGTAGCAGTGATTCTTGCTTTATCGCCACAGCAGCGTATTCAACTGCCACTCATCCCGACCTCGATACATTTCGTCAATTCCGGGATGAGAAATTGCTAACTCATTTCGCGGGCAAACACCTCGTTAGCATTTACTATCAAATCGGCCCTAGTATCGCCCATTATGTCGATAAACAGCAGCATATAAAATGTTTTTTGAGGCAGCAACTAGGGCGGTTAGCTGAGTGGATGCGTCGTCAAAAAGTGACTAGCCGATAAGGCAATTATCCCAGGATATTTTCCTTATAAAATTGCCATTTTATACAGCACATACCCGCTGGATGTGTCAATAAATAGCATAAAAACGAGGAATGTAGCGATCGCGTAGCGTGCCGGAGGCGATCGCTCCTTGACTCCCCCCGAAAGGCGATCGCTCTTTTACTCCCATTCATGCGCTCGAATAGATAAGTCGTGACATCTACCGTCTTGTCATGGCTATTTTTACCTACCCTTGCCCAACATCCCCTTAAAAGCTAATATATAAGAAATACTTTGAGAAAATCTATGAATCACAACCCAAAATTAACAGAACCAGAAAACAGGGCAGAATTATCAGCACAAAAGCCCGAAATAGACCCCGAACTAGCTCGTAAATTCTCTACCCTTGCAGAGAAATGGGAAACCGAAGTAGCAGGCATGTCATCCACCGCTAGAATGTCTCAGCATCCCGCCTATCAAGAGATTATTCAGATGGGAGTTCAAATCGTGCCTTTGTTACTCAAAGAATTGAACCAAAATCTCCTCTACTGGTTGTCGGCATTGCAGGAAATTACAGGAGAAAATCCCATCAAACCCGAACAACGAGGTCGCATTAAACAGATGGCAGCGGCTTGGTTAGAGTGGGGCAAGGAACGGGGTTATACAGTGGTATAGGCGATCGCAACTAGCTCTCGACGATACCAGCACGGTTGCTGTCAGTCGCTAGAGTTGAAGGGGTTACGAGGAATTGAATAGGGAGGGGCGATCGCATCCCCTTTTTGTACCCCGGCTGTTTCATTCTCTCAGGACTTACGCAAATTTTTATATCAACCCCTAAATGTAGGGGCGATTCGCGAATCGCCCCTACATGGCGATGCGTAAGTCCTATCTCTGTAAGAGCTTGCCCCGCTCTCTACTTCCGCGAGAATCTGCTTACGCCAATCCAACCAATTTAGCGCTCAGTTCCCACAGACGCTCGCCTCTTTCATCGTCGCGAGCTTGGGGAGAAACCTTCTGAACGAACGACTTGCGATCTTTTTTCTGGCGATTTCCCCAACTCCAATAGGCACCCGATTGCTTGTATTCGGGATCGGCAACCACCGCCGCCACCCGTTCGCCTGCCAAATCCTGAGAGACGTAGCCGCCGGTAATGTTTTTCTGAAACAGCGGGAAGAGTTTCTGAAACAGGGGATAGTGGTTGCGGAAGAGCGGCGTGTCTGCCACGCATCCGGGATACAGAGATGTGAAGGTAATGCCCGTTGAGTCGTGAAAGCGGCGGTGCAGTTCCCGCATCGTCAAGACGTTGCAAACCTTGCTATCTTTGTAGGCTTTGACGGGTTCAAATTTCTTGCCGTCAATCATCGAAATTGGGTCTTTAAATCCGGCAGCAAAGCCTTCGAGATTGCCCAAATCGGGACGCGGCGGAATCTTTCCGCCCAGCTCGTCCGGGTTGTGCGTCACGGTTCCTAAAATCACCAGCCTTTTATCCTCTGCGGGTGAATTCTTCAAATCCTCTAGCATCAAGTTGCACAGCAGGAAATGACCGAGGTGATTTGTCGTCATGGTTAGCTCGTAACCTTCGGGGCTGCGCAACGGCTCTTTGATTAAGGGCATGTAGATGGCAGCATTGCACACCAACGCATCTACAGACTTGACGCTTCTCCTCAAGTCTCTGACGAAGTAGCGCACGCTGTCTAAGGAGCCTAAGTCAATGTGGATGAGGCTGTAGCTGCCTTCCGGCAGTTCCAGCTCGCGGGCGGCTTTTTGCGCTTTTTCTAGATTCCGACAAGCCATGACGACGTGCCATCCCTTTTGGGTGAAGGCTTTCGCTGCGTACAAGCCGACTCCCGATGAGGCTCCGGTGATGACAACCGTTGATTTCCGATGTGCGTCCATTCCTTTCCGATGCAATTAAGCGTGTTGACTGTATCTAGGATCTCACACTCTTGAGCCATCAGATCGGGTTTTTGCGGGTGGCTGGGGTATGGCCGCGATCGCTTCTCTGGTGGGCCACGCAGCGGGGCGGGGGATAATGGCCATTGCGCCAGCGATCGGGCGATCGGGCGATCGCCAGTGAGGCTTGATTTTTTGACGGGGAAAGTAAACTTTATTGACCGCATTGATTTGAGGAAGGTAAAAATCAACGATTGCCCGAATTTTAGAGAAAAGTTAATCTTTTAAAGGCTTGAGAGAGTTTGAGTTAAGGTGCCGTGCCTTGGGGGGAAACCACTTAGAAAATTCTATAAATCATTTAGAAAGATTTGGGTGGGAAACAATTCTGGAGGCGGAGCCTCCTAGAGTTCGTTCCCAGGCTGAGCCTGGGAACGAGAGAAGAAGGAGAGGGGTGAGAAGAGCGATCGCCCTCTTGCTGCCCCGCCGCCAACCCCGCGAAACACTTGCCCTCAGCCTTTTCCCTTCATCCTCCTTCGCCCAGAACTCCTCCTGGTGTCGTCGCAGAGACAGCACGCTGCGAAAAAATTCGCTACGATCCTCGATTCAGCAAGTCGGAGGACATGACAATGATCCCAGACCACCAGGGCGACCTTTCAATGGCCAAACCCCACCAAATCGGGTATCGGGAGTGGACGATTTTGGCAATTCCGACAGCGCAAGGCTTTCGCCCCCTGTGTATTGCGTCCCTTGCGGACTTCTGGAGCGACGAGAAAAGCTATTCCACTCCCGAACAGGCGATCGCTGCAGGCAAGCACTTCGTCGATGCCGCCCTCAACGAGCGGGAGGTGGCCTAACTCTGACATCGATCGCGCATCAGAATGGCTGCTGCTGATACGCGGCGGCAGCTACAATTGCATCGGGCGAGTTCTCCTAGCGTTTCAGTGCAAGCCGAGAGAATTTTCTCTCACCTCACCAGTAAAATATACGAGGATATTAAAAACCGTGTTGAAATATCGAATTTCCGATCCCCTGTAATTTATCGCAATATTTTGGCGGCGTTCGCGCTTTTCAGAAACCCGGTTTTCTCGCGAACGTCAGTATTTTTAGTTGAATTTTCACCCCAGACAAAAAAGCGATCGGAAGAAGGAAATAAGGATGGCTAACCTCGAAGTAGTCAATCAGGTTGTTAATTTAGTTAATGCAGAACGCGCCCGCTCTGGCTTGCCGCCACTGTCCATCGATAGCCAACTCAACAGTGCAGCCCTAGTCCACAGCACTGACATGGCTTTAAATGACTTTTTCGCTCAGGAAGGCTCCAATGGCTCCAATGCCCCCACTCGGATTAGAGATGCCGGGTACAACTTCACCACTTATGCTCAGAGCATAGAAGCTGGCGAGACGACGCCAGAAGCCCTGGCAGCAGCTTTGCTCAACAGCGCCCAGCGAGCCAACCTCCTCAGAGGTGACGTCAGTAACATCGGCGTTGGCTTTTACTTCCTGCAAAACGATACCGGTCTGTTCAATCAGAGATATTACTGGACTGTACTGGTTGCCGAGCGGGTTCCTGTTGTCACGGAACCGATTGTGGGGGTGCCGGGTGAGCCAAACATCCTCGAAGGGGTGGAAGGAGACAATACTCTCGTCGGCGGCATTACTGACGACAGCCTGACGGGCAATACCGGGAATGACTTGATTATTGCTTTGTCAGGGAATGACTTGCTCGACGGCTTAGAGGGAAATGACAGCATATCGGGGAACCAGGGCGACGACAGCATCCTGGGCAATTCCGGCGATGACTTGCTCTTCGGCGGGCAGGGTAACGACTTGTTGGATGGCGAGCGGGGAAATGACAGCCTGTTTGGAGACTTGGGGGACGACTCCCTCCTTGGCGGGCTCGACAATGACTTCCTCAGCGGTGGCGAAGGAAATAATTATCTAGAAGGCGATCGCGGGCAGGATACGCTCCTGAGCGGTAGCGGCAACGATATCCTCCTCGGCGGCACGGAGAGCGACTACCTCGACGGTGGTGCGGGCAACGATTCTCTAGACGGTGGCGACAGCAACGATACGATGTTCAGCGGTGCCGGCGACGATACCCTCTTCGGAGGGGCTGGCGACGACTTCCTCGAATCCTCCGACGGAAACGACTTATTCGAGAGTGCTGAAGGGAATGATACCCTCATCAGCGGTGACGGCAACGATACCCTGTTTTCGGGTTCGGGAGATGACTCCCTGGTTGCTGGCGAGGGCAGCGACTTTCTAGAAACTGCCGAAGGCAAAGATACCCTGCTCGGCGGCGGCGGCGACGACAACCTCTTCGCTGGCGCTGACGACGACTATGTAGATGCTGGCGACGGTAACGATTTGCTCGACGGTTCCCGGGGCAATGACACGCTCATTGGCAGTACGGGCAATGATAATCTCGCGGGCGGTGCGGGCAACGATGCGCTCTATGGGGGCGACGGGCTCGATTATCTCGATGCTGCCGACGGCGACGATACCCTCTATGGGAATCAGGAAGCAGATACCTTACTCGGCGGCGCGGGCAATGATTTGGTTTATGGCGGCAAAGGTGCCGATTACATGGCAGAAGGCGGCGCGGGGAATGATTCTCTGTACGCGAATATCGGTCAAGATAGCATCCTGGCGGGCATTGGCGACGATCTGGCTTTCGGCGGGCAGGATAGCGATACGATTTTCGGGGAGCAAGGGAATGACAGTTTGTTCGGCGATTTGGGCGCGGATACGATTGTCGGGGGCTCAAATGCCGACTACCTGCGCGGCGGCGACGAGAACGATTTGATTTACGGAGATGTCAGCGATGATTCTCTCTTGGCGAGTCTGAGCAACGACAGCGTGGGCGGTGCCCCCGGCAATGACAGCCTCTTCGGGAATTTGGGGGATGATACTTTGGTGGGCAGCAGCCTTGACGACCAGTTTTTCGGAGGGCAAGGTAACGATACGATTTTTGGCGGCGCTGGCAATGACAGTATATTTGGAGATATCGGCGCGGATACGATCGTCGGCGGCGACGGCAGCGATACGATCGCCTTGCAAACGGGCGGCGCTGACTTGCTGGTTGATTATCTCAGGGGGGTTGATTTTCTCTACCTGGGCGACACTTTAACTTACCAGAATCTCGTTTTCCGGGACGGTTCCCAGCCCAATACCTCGGAAATCTACGTCCAAGAGTCGCTCTCGGGTGCTGCGGGCGCGCCGCCAACGGTGACGACGACGCTGTTAGCGGTGGTGGTTGGCGCTCAGGCGTCTAATTTCTCGATCGCCGATTTTGTCGGCCCCGGGGCCATCGATACGGTGCCGCCTGCCACGCAGCCGTAAGTTGATTTTGCGTTAAAAAAGCCTGAGTGCCGCGATCGCGGGCGATGGGTGATGGGTAATGGGTAATGGGATGGGAAGGAAGGGTTCAGGCATCAGCGACGGATGGTGCCTGAAGTTTCTCCATACCCGATTGCCGATTACGCGTTTCCCATGCAGTCACTAGCGATTGCGCTTTTCCCGCTGTTGCTGTCGGCGATCGCGCCATTCCACCGCCGTCAGGTAGATAATGCCGCCGCTGACTGCTACGAGCAGCCCCAGAGCGGCAAAAGCCAACACACTCAAAACTGTATTTTCCACAACGCCTCCTGTCTCTGGAAATAAGAAGGAGAAAGCCAAAAGTACGCAGATAAAAATAGGGAGAAAAATTGTTCCCTTTTCTCAGCTCGCTTTTGCCAAACTCCTTCTCACTTCAAACTTCACAGTTTCAAATCATACCGTTATTCGCGGCTGGCAATTCAAATGCCATCCTCAACCGGCGGCAGTTCTTCCAGAATCCTGAAGCGGACGTGATTGATCGCCAAATCGCCCAAGGGAATTTGGGACTTGTGAACGACTTCTCCGTTGAGTCTGAGGCTTTCAAAGCGAATCCCTTTGCTCAGTTCAAGGTGATACCAAGCCAAGCCCATGAAAAACCGCAGGGGGTGCCTGCCGTCTTCGCGATCGTCGGGGTTGGACTCCATCGGCACCCAGCCAAAACCGGGGACGTAGAATTCCAGCCAAACGTGATTGTAGTCCGGTTGTTGGGGGACGGAAAGGCGATCGGGATAGGGGGGGCACTTGTAGCGCCCTACCGTGCGGCAGGCAATCCCATTCAGGCGCATCAGGGCGAGCAAGACGCCGACGTATTCTCCGCAGGAACCGACGCCGCGATCGAGTACCACGTCGGGGGGATCGATGTGGGGTTTGATGCCGTAGGAAAGGCGATCGTAGACGTAATCGCGAATGCTCAGCACTTGCCGCAACAGGTTCGTTTCCCTGGCGATCGCAGAGCGCGCGGCGCGGCGGACGAGATCGGAATCCATCGCCAAGTTGTCGTTATCCACCAAGTAGCGATCGCGGAACTCTGGCGGCAAGTCGGGCAGCTTTTCCACGTCGCGGGGCGTCAGTTGGTACTTGATCCCGCGCACTTCCACCAGCGCCCGCCAGCCAAACAACCGCGCTTCGTTGGGTTTGAGGGTGTCAAATTTGAACACCGCCAGGCGCTGCCCGTCTTGGATTTCCTCGGTAAACGCCATGCCAATCGGTTCGACGTGTCGGAGTTTTTGGCGGTGGGTTTCGGCGGGCAGGGCGATGCGCCATTCCAGATTCTCGAAATACACTTCTTCTAGGGGAGCGAGTTCCTCTACATAAGACATTTCGATGAGATACCCGTTGGAAAGGGCGTAACGCTCCGCCTCGTTGTAGTAAACGTGCAGCGGGTGAATGAAGGTGCGATCGCGAAACGCGAGCTGGTGCGGATCGGGCGAATTCGGATCGTCTCGGATAAACGGTTCCTCGCTGGCATACGCGACATAGAGGATGTCCCGCCCCGTTTCCGGATCGGGATGAAATGCCAAACCCGTCGGAGACTCAAACGGCGTCAGTACGCTGAAGCGCGTGTCGCCCGTGCCGCGCTCCAAACAGTAAACTGTTTGCTCGTCCGCATCCGAGATCCAGAGTTCTTCATTCCGCACGGTAATGTTTTCCGCCCCAATTCCAGGCGCGTAAAAGCGGGTAATCTGCTCGCCAGTATGGCGATTGAAAATTAAAATATAGCCCGCTTTCTGAGAAGTCACATACACCGTCGATTCCCAAACAGCAACCCCATTCGCGGGATAGGGCAAAGTAACAAAAAGCTGGGGTTTGAAATCAGCCAGCCGACAGAAGTATACGTTCTCTTCGCGAGTAAACCAGATGGTATCTTCCCAAAGAGCTAGACCCGTCGCCCCGATAAAATCTGCCGCCTGATATGGATTTAAAATTGTGGTATTGTCGCTCGTTGGCTCGACCCGCAGTAGATGCCCGCGCGCTGAATCAATGGCCATCAGAGCATCCCCGGCAAAGGCAATGCCGTGCAGCGCATAGACGCCATAAGGTCTGACGGTACGCATCCAGGGATTTTGTCTGACTGGGTGAACTTGCTGAAAGGAAACCATATAATAAATGTAAGGTGGATATGAGTGAGTAGTATCCAACTGAGCCGAGCCACGCTGACCCCTTTTTCGGACGCCTGCCTGGTGACGCATCTACTGCTTGCAGCGCGCTCGATTTTAGGAGAGCAGGCGAAGACGTCCCGTCTCGCCGAGAATCCTTAATAGGATACAGTTTGCACCGACTTTCCGGCATTATGCAAAAGTAGCGGGGCAAACAACGAGCGGGAAAGCGCTCTGGGTGGTTTGTGGCTTGCCGTCTGGCGCGGTGGAAAGTCGCGATCGCTGCTCGCCACAAGCGTTGCAGCAGGTGCCGGGACATCCGCTCTGTTCCCAAGTTGAGAAGGCGCATGTAAAGTAATTGTAAAGGGTGCATCTGACGATTGCCGAATAACCAGCCCAACGCTCTCGACTGACGAGTGTCACTCAAGCGTCCTTGACCTCCATTTCGGTCAGGGAACTCTTTTGGCTGGCAATGCCAACTCCCTCTGAGTCATCTGCCGCTCGGTCGCGCTATCATACCGTTAAAGATTATCTAGGGGCATGCCAAAAGACCGATGTGAGCGAGGTGGAGGGTTTTGGTGCGGAATTTCATCCAGCATTTACCAGATAGAATCTTCCGAGCAGCCCGCTCAGAGGAGATTAGGCAATGGACAAACGGGCAAACCATTCACATACAGGAAAGCGGTACATCCCGCCCCGCTTTCCCCTCGCCGCTGTCCCCTGCGATCCTCCCGTGGAGGGGGTATTCGGGGAGCGAGAGCATCCAGCGGGTCTAGAAAGATGCCTAGGATAAAATCTCCCTTCCAATTACTGCCACTCTCAGTTGCCCTGTGTTTGGGATTCGTTGCTTCCACGGGTTTTCCCAGCTCGGTACACGCCCAGTCCAGACAGGCGGAGATCGCTCAAAACACTATCAACATCGCGGGCGATTGGAAAGCTTTTACACCGCCAAAAGTGGGCTTGCCCGGACAGCGGCAAGATGGCGGCGGCGTGCGCGGTGCGAATAACAATGCCTGCCCCGCTGACAGCCAACTGACGGCGTTGATGCCCTCCACCAATATCGGCTTGACGGTTTCGGAAACTCCGACTCTGTTTTGGTACGTCCCCGGCAAGGCTCCGCTCGAGGTGGAGTTCGTGTTGCGGGAAGCAGACGGGCAGGTGATCGATCAGCAAACTTTGGAGCTGACGGAAACGCCCGGTATCGTCAGCCTCTCCCTCTCCAAGCCATTGGAGGTGGGGAAAGATTATCACTGGTTCTTCTCGACGATCTGCAATCCCAGCGATCGCGCCGGGGATCGGTTCGTCGGCGGCTGGATCAGGCGGGTGGCAAAGAGCGACGCCCTCGAGAGCCAATTGGCAGCAGCGAAAGATGAAAGCGATCGCGTCAGCATCTATGCCCGAGAGTCGCTCTGGTTCGATACCCTCGCCAGTCTCGCTCAACTGGTGCGCGAGAATCCAACTGATGAAACCCTAGCCGCTCAATGGGAAGAACTGCTACAATCTGTTGACTTGTCTGCCTTGGTCAAACAACCTTTCGTGAAAATCAATCAGGCGCGCCTGCCGGCAACCAATCCCCAATAGGAGAGGGAGAGGCGATCGACTTCACCCAGAATATGGGGATAGGGCTTCTCCTGCTCCCCTGTTTTCTTCAGGGTGCCGCCTCGAATTGACCGGTCTGGGGTGGGCATTGCCCACCTTCAACCCGTTTAATTCCCCAACAAAAACCGAACCAAGCTCCCCCTGGGGGAGCTTGGACAAAGAGAAGCGCGATCGCCCGCGCTGTCACGGCAAACCCACTCCAAAACCGCGCTTGCCCTTTCTGAAAAAATTGACCCCGTAAATTTTTGTAACAAACTTTCCAGAAAATGGCCAAAAAAATTTCTCGCTATACTGCCTAGTTCTTGACCTTGACTGAGTAATGGTTAAAAACCCGTATTTGTCAATAGTAATTAAATATTTAAATAGAAAAATTAAAATCTATTGAAATAGACCTATTGCTGGCTTTAGGGCTAACTATAGCAATCCCCATACAAATCGGGAAGCTTCCCGGATCGAAGTCGAGCGCTCTGCTGTGGGAAAAATTAAAATTAACGTTCGCAAACTCTATCAGATCGATCTAACATAGTAAAGTCACTAGATATACAGCAAATTGTAAATAAAAAACCTAACGGAGAAAATAATTTCATGCACTGGCGTTTGAGCCTTAGAGTGTATAGGTGTGGGGTTTCAATTCTAGGTGCCGTTCTCGTGGCGGGCATCGCTCCAAGTTATGCGACTGCCTCAGCCGAGTCAGGAGAAGCGCGCTACGAGCCCAATCGCCAAATAGAAACCTGGTGGCAGCAGTGGGCACTCAACGGGGAATGTTCTCAGCCTGATTGTGCCACCCCGGCATCGACTGCAGAATTCAAACTCAGTCAAGAAACGCCTCACCCTGACGGCTCGGCGCTGGAGCCGCAGCGCGATCGAACTCTCAACCGCGACGAGGAAGGCAGGCTGACAGAAGCACTACAGCCGCCGACACTAACCAGCCCCGCAGTTAGAGAAGCGCTTTTCGATCGCTCCTGGGGGGCAGCAGCGCTGGAACCCAACCGCGAGCCGCTGCTGAAATATGAGGGGACACTGCAAGCGCAAGCAACCCCGAACCTGCCCGCACCGCCAGTCAATCCCCAACCCGATCCCAATCGCGATCGCTTCCCGCAGCCGGCACCACAGCCCCAACCCCCCAAACCCGAACAACAACAGCCGGTGCTGCCAGAACCCCCTACCACGCCACCCGCCCCCACTCCCGCGCCACCCGCCCCGACACAAGAGCAGCCGACGATTCCCGTCAAGAAAATCGAAGTCAGCGGCAGCACCCTTTTCAAACCAGAAGAAATTCAAGCCATCACCGCGCCCTACGAGGGAAAAGACCTCACCCTTGAAGAACTGCGAAAAGTGGCCGATTCCATCACCCAACTGTACCTCGATCGCGGCTACATCACCTCCAGAGCTGTTCTCGCTTCCCAACAGATTACAGACGGCGTGGTGAAAATCGTCGTCGTCGAAGGCAGTTTGGAACGGATAGAAGTCGAAGGAGCCAAGCGGATCAATCCAAATTACATCCGCAGCCGCCTGCTCTTGGGAGCCGGGGTGCCCCTTTCCACCGCCGCTCTGGAAAATCAACTGCGCCTGCTGCGCATCGATCCCCTGTTTGAGAATATCGAAGCCAGCTTGCGGGCGAGCGATAAAGTCGGTCAGAGTATTCTCACCGTGCGCGTCACGGAAGCCAATCCGCTCATAACCAATTTCAGCATCGATAACTATTCTCCGCCCAGCGTCGGTTCGGAGCGCGTCGGCGCGTTCGTTCTCTATCGCAACCTCACGGGGATCGGTGATGAAATCTCCGCCTCTTATTACAAATCCCTCGGCGAATCCAATGTCTATGACTTGAGCTATCGCGTGCCAATCAACGCCATGAACGGCACGGTGCAGGTGAGATTCGCGCCCAATAATAACGAAATCGTACAGCAGCCGTTTAAGGAACTCGGCATTAGCGGGGAATCCGAACTCTATGAAGTCAGCTATCGGCAACCCCTAGTGCGATCGCCCCAGGAAGAATTTGCCCTCAGCTTGGGCTTTACCCACCAGCGCAGTCAAACGTTTACCGCCGAAGGGCCAACCCCCTTCGGATTTGGGCCAGACGACGAAGGCATTACCCGCACCAGCGTGTTTAAGTTCGGTCAGGACTATTTGCGGCGCGACGTAGCGGGGGCTTGGGTGCTGCGATCGCAATTCAGTTTCGGCACCGGCTTGTTGGACGCCACCACAAACGACGATCCCATTCCCGACAGTCGCTTCGTCAGTTGGACGGGGCAAGTGCAGCGCGTGCAGCGGCTCAACAACGATAACTTATTAATCGTACAAGCCGACGTGCAACTCACCCCCGACAGCTTACTGCCCTCACAGCAGTTCGTCATCGGCGGCGGGCTGTCGCTGCGCGGTTTCCGACAAAACGCGCGATCGGGCGACATCGGCTTCCGCTTTTCCGTCGAAGATCGCTATACAGTTCAGCGCGATTCCGCCGGATTGCCGATTTTGCAATTTGCGCCTTTCATCGATTTAGGCGCAGTGCGGAATGTGGGAAACAATCCCAACACCCTGCCGGAAGATAAATTTCTCGCCGGCATAGGTTTAGGCGTCCTCTGGGAAGTGCTGCCCGGACTCAACGTTAGGGTAGATTATGCCATTCCTCTAGTGACACTGAGCGACAAAGGCGACAACGCCCAAGATTCAGGATTGTATTTCAGCGTCAATTATTCGCCCTGATACAGTAAGTGCTGAGTGCTGAGTGCTGAGTGCTGAGTGAGAGAGTGAGAGAGTGAGAGAGTGGGAGAGTGGGAGAGTGGGAGAGTGGGAGAGTGGGAGAGTGGGAGAATGATAATTTTAATTCTTCTTTCACTCCACACTCTACATTCCACCCTTTATAAACCACTCAGCATTCAGCACTCTTCCCACTCCACACTCCACACTTTATAAACTATTCAGCACTCTTCCCACTCCACACTCCACACTTACCACGGACTGCCAACAATCGTGAAAGCAGCCCAATAATAGGGGTGCGATAAATTGATATTCGCTTCGGGTAAATCGAGCGGCAAGGGCAGCTTCCCAGCCGAACTGACTAAATAACCCTGCCGCATTGTCACCTGTTTTTTAATCATGGCGATTTGTGCTTGGCGCAGCGCTTCTGCTTTCACGGGCACCCTGCCCAACTGCTGGTAAAACTCGCTCATCAGCCCGAGGGTTCCTTTATCGCTGACGTACCACAGAGACGCTAAAGCCGACTTGACGCCAGCTTGCACCGCTAATCCGGCAAAGCCCAACTCAGCTTGACTGTTCCCGACTGCCGTGCGACACGCACTCAAAACTAACAGCTCGACGGGGGGATCGTGCCAGCCCATCTGTCGCAATTGATCTAATCGCAGCTTTGTATCCCACAACTGAATGTAGGAATTTTTTGCTTCCCCGGGTTGAAAATCTGCGTGGGTTGCCAGGTGAATAATTCCAAAGGGATGAGAAGCTTGCTGCGATTTGAGATTGTTCAAAGTAAACGCTTCATTCAGAAATAACTCTCCCCGCCAATAGTGGTTCGCGATCGCCTCGAGTTCTACCGGCACCGTCGGCAAAGGCACCTGATCGGCAAATTTAGAAGCCCCCATCGCCAGCACTTTCATATCCTTGATACTTTCATAGCGGGTATTCGTCAAATTCAGACTCGGGATCAAACCGAGACTGTATTTTTCTACGAGAAACTCATGCCCGTCGTGCAACGCAGCCACGGGAAGCGTCCGCAACCCGTCATCCATGACAAACACCATATTTTGGATGCCCCGCGCTTTTAGGTCATCTTCTAGCGGTGCAATCAACCACTTGTAAAGCTGCTGAGCCGGTTCCAAATAGCTGGTACTCAGGCGTTCTGTCGGATTCGACAGTCGCTCTCGAAAGCGCTGCGCGACTTCCATCACTCGGGGGCGAGTCGCTTCCGACAATCGCTTGTAAACAGGCTCTCCTTCTGCTGTCACCATCACCAGAGATAAACTATCGCGATCGCTGACTTTTCTCTTTCCGTCCAGTTGCAATTGAGACTCAACAGGCGCATTCAGGGCTTCTCCCTCCGGCAAGAAAGTTACATAAGTTAGAACCGGTTTGACGCCCGTTGATTGTTCGATCTGTTGGAGTATCAGGCGGATCTTTTCCAGAGTTGGAGTGGGAGGCACCTCCGATAGCTCCAGATAATCCTGAAACTTCCGCGTGAAATATTCCTCTAGGGCAAAAATTCCCAGTTCGGGCTTCACATCGGGAACCGTTGGAGTCACCGATAAATGTGGCAGAGATTGCCCCCTAATTATTGATGGAAGAATCTCATACGGCTGCGGCAGCCTCGGCGATATGGGAGGCGGTGTCGCCCTCGTCGGTGAAGGTATTGGAGTCTCTGTCGTTGGTGGCAGCGTCGAACCCTCCGGTATCGGTGCGGGAATGGGGATGCGGGTTGGTGTTGGCGTCGGCGTCGGCGTTGGCGTCGGCGTCGGTGTCGGTGTCGGTGTCAGTGTTGTTGTCGGCGTTGGCGTTGGTATAAGAGTCGGTGCCGACATCTGATTAACTGGCGGCAGTGTTGGCATCGGCGGCGGTGTCGGCGTCGGCGTCGGCGTGAAAGTCAGCGGCGGCATCGGCGGCGGCAGGGTAGCCGGTGTCAGCGTCAAGTTAAGCGGCGGCGGTGTCGGCGTCAAATTAAGCGGCGGCATTGGAACCGGTGCCGGAATGGGTGCTGGTGCTGGAATGGGTGCTGGAATGGGTGCTGGTGCTGGAATGGGTGCTGGAATGGGTGCTGGTGCTGGAACCGGTGCCGGAATGGGTGCTGGAACCGGTGCCGGAATGGGTGCTGGAACCGGTGCCGGAATGGGTGCTGGAACGGGTGCCGGAACCGGTGCCGGAACCGGTGCCGGAACCGGTGCCGGAACCGGTGCCGGTGCTGGTGTTGGAACGGGTGCCGGAGTGGGTGTTGGAACGGGTGCCGGAGTGGGTGTTGGAACGGGTGCCGGAGTGGGTGTTGGAACGGGTGCTGGTTCGGGTGTTGGAACGGGTGCCGGTTCGGGTGCCGGTTCGGGTGCTGGAGTGGGTGTTGGTTCGGGTGCCGGTTCGGGTGCTGGAGTGGGTGCCGGTTCGGGTGCTGGAGTGGGTGTTGGTTCGGGTGCCGGTTCGGGTGCCGGTTTTGCAGGAAGATCGAGGAGAATATAGGGGTTTGGAGAATTGCCGACCTGGTATTTGGCAAAATACGAGCCGGATTCAATCTTGGTGTCAGCGTCTGCTAGCAAGCTAGCGGCGGTGCCGTTAATTCCGATTCCGTTATAATTCGGCCCCACTGTGAAAGGATTCTCCTCTGTGGTGCCTCGGGGCTGAATTTCGATCGAACCAGAGCCAGAACCGCCGATCGCGGATATGCTGGCGCTGTCACCGTTTTGGGCGGTAAAAGAGTCGATCGCTCGGAAAAATCCCCCCGTGGCGATCGCCACATTCCCCCCTGCACCGATATTGCTGCCTTGATTGCCCCCTTCGGCGTTAATAAAATTTAATTGAATATCATCCAGCGCGTCCAGATTAACCTCGCCAGCATTTCCCTTGTCTGCGCGGGTTTCGATAAATCCGTCAATTTCTATTTTCCCCCCGCTCGTTAGAGAAACCTCGCCGCCATTTCTCCCGGCACTCTGAGCCGAGGCAATAATATTTCTCGTGCTAATATCCCCTGGAGAGGTAATCGTAATTTTTCCACTGTTAGCAGATGGGTGAGAGGCATCGAGCGTTCCGGTCGCCACCCCACCCGCCGTACTCGTCAGATTAATATCCCGTCCTCGCGATTCTACGTCGCCAATCTGGATACTCGCTGCGGAAATGGTTAGGGTGAGATTTTCTCTGTCGGGAATGGGGAAGCGCATATTTTGCGCCTCAAAGGAACCCCTGCCATTGTTATCTGCATCGGCTGTAAAAATAATTGAACTGTTTTTGTCGTTCAGTTGGAGGTCGCCGAGTATGGTGATATCATTGGCTGCCTCTAGCCTGATCTCGTCAGTTTTCAATTTTTCGAGTGTAGCTAGGGAAATCGTGAAAGTTTCGCCGGAATTGCCATCATCTTTGAGAATTTGACCGTCATCGGCTAATTGAGCATCGCTATCGGCTGCATCGCCGATAATAATATTTTCTGGATCGAGCAGTAAGGTGCCCCACTGTCCGTTTGCGGCACTCAAATCGACGGTGCCGTCAAAATTCAGGCGTTCTTTGCCGGATACTTCGACGAAGCCGCCGGCTCCTGAATGGCTGCCGCCTCTGGCGCTGATGTGGCCAAAAAATTCGGTTTTTTGGTCAGCCCAGATGATAACTCGACCGCCATTGCCAGAGGCGATCGCGTCTGCTGCAATAACAGAATCCCGACTGATGTATGTGCTAGAAGCACTGGGCAGTCTGCCTGTGCCTTGATAGTCGCCGCCGATGAGGATTTCTCCGCCGCCGGCTACTCCGGAGGCGTCAATCTTACCACCGGCGATCGCGACGCTTTCGCCCGATACCTGCACGGTGCCGCCGAGGGAGGCAGAGACGTCAGCGGTTCCGGAAACGATCGCAGTGGCTTTGTCTGGAGCGATCGCCATTCCCGAACCGACGAGCTGCACGGTTCCGTTACTATTCACCGTTACTCCAGTCGCGTGAGTGCCTCCCCCTGCGAGGAGTTCGGGAAGAGAGAGGGGGGTGAGAGGAGGGGGGGAGGAGGAGGGGGGGAGAGCGGGGGAGATTTCTAAACTCAGGAGATGCCCTTGCTGAGAAATGCGCAGCGTGCTGGAACCGGGCACAGCAGCAACAGTGATATTGCCCCCCGGTGCTTGTAGGGTGCCGGTGTTGATGACGGTGCCGCCAGAGAGGGTGAGATTTTGCCCTGGTTCCACGGCGAGGATGCCGCTGTTGAGAATTGCTCCGGGTGTCTGCGCGCTGAAGGTAAAAGCACTCGGGGTGCCCGTCAGTGCCGCCCAGTCATTTGCGCCAGTGGCATTCAACCATCCGCCGTCAAACCCGATCGCATTGGCGGTGGTGGCTGTAAAAGCCGCTGGCACGTTCAATCGAGCGTTGCTACCAAACACGATGCCGGCTGGGTTGATCAGGTAGAGGTTGGAATTCCCGCCAGTGACTTGAATTAAGCCGTTGATGAAGGAGGCATTGCCACCCGTCACCCGCCCGAGAATATTGCGGATGGCTGGGCTGCTTTGAAAGGTGGCAATTTGCTGGGTACCGAGCCCGAATTCGGTGAAGCTGTGGAAGAGATTGTTTCCGTCTTTCGAGGGGGTGCCGCCGTTAATCGTGTAGCGATCGCCCGTGCGGGTGACAGCGGTATTCGTGCCGTCTGCGGCGGGAATCACTTGCTGCGCCCGCGCCATTGGCGGGCTAGAGGCGATCGCCAAAAACGGCAAGACGCCAAACGCAATAAACGCAATAGAGACTGTGGGTAACGGGCGAATGGCGATCGGTCTGCTGCCCCATCGCTGCTGTAGCGCCTTCGCCTCTTGCGGATTTTTCACTCGATCGGCTCCGGATTGCATAACTTTTCACATACGAGAGGTTTTTAGTGCGGCAGAGGCAGCCTTTTTATGTACTTTTCAATCGTATTCCCTGCTTCCAAGGGTGGGATCGCCCCCAAGATTGATTTAAAGCGGGCAATCAGGAGGATTTTTTTCTCACTCTGGAGCGATCTCTGTCTTTAGAGATGCCTTGAATTGTGCGAAAATCTCACATGTGTTTTAATAGCTCAACTAGCTCACTTGTTGCCTGCTATTTTTCTTTCAATTTCAACAGGCAAATCAATACAGTCGGGTTTGCTTGCGCTAGTTCGGTTGCGCCCGGTGTTTGAGGGCTGCGCTAGCTGGCAGTCGTGCTAACACTGATCCCTTCCCCTCGATTCGCGGACTGGTGTCGAGCTTGCTTTACCAGAAAATACGGATAAAAGTAAAAACTTCAAGATTTCTTTATTTAGATTAGCAGTAATTATACTGAAATTGCGTGAATTTGTAGTGAAAAAATCGGGAAATTTGCGGAATGAGTCCCGATAGGCAGTTCTTCTCGCCCGTCTGGGGTTGCAGCGAGAAATCAGGTTGGCTAGAGGTGAGTGCGGCACCGCCAGCCCGCGATAATATAGAGACGGGCCAACAGCGAGGAAGCGCAAATCCCTTGCAGTGATGGAAAGGCTGGGTGCGAGGCACGCCCGTTTCAGGACAAAACAGCCCCAAAGCAACCGGCGCAGGCATTGCAAAAAAAGCGTTGCAGCCGCCCGTCGGAGGTGGGCAGTGGCGCGCCCATACCGTCGGGGCATTTCTCAAAACGCCCCGACAGGAGCTATATTGGACAAAAATGGGATACTCCCCCCCTGACAAGCCGCAGGGAGAAACCTTCGAGCGCTACTTCTATTTGATTTTGCGTAACCCAACTCATGTCATCACATTCTCAGCCGGATTCAGCGATCGCTTGGCATACCCTGGAAACAGACAAGGCTCTGGAACTGCTCCAGAGCGATCGCGAAGCGGGCCTAAAGGCCGCGCAAGTGTCAGAGCGATTCGAGCGCTACGGTCCCAATGAACTGCAAGAAACCGCAGGTCGCAGTGCGTGGCAAATCCTCCTCGATCAGTTCACAAACATCATGTTGTTGATGCTGATCGGGGTGGCAATCATTTCTGGGATTTTAGACCTAGTAGACTGGCAAGCCAAGGCAGCCAAGGGCGAAATACCCTTCAAGGACACGGTCGCCATCTTGATCATCGTGATTCTCAATGGCGTCCTGGGATATCTCCAAGAAAGCCGCGCGGAAAAAGCCCTTGCGGCTCTCAAACGCCTTGCTTCGCCGCTCGTGCGGGTCATCCGCAACGGCAAAATTATAGAAGTGGCAGCTAAGGAATTAGTGCCAGGAGACGTGATGCTGGTGGAAGCTGGCGTGCAGTTAGCCGCTGACGGTCGCCTCATCGAGGCATCTAATTTGCAAATTCGCGAAGCCGCCCTGACTGGGGAAGCCAACGCCGTCAACAAGCAATCCAACCTGGCGCTCAAGGAAGATACGCCCCTCGGCGATCGCGTTAACCTCGTCTTTCAAGGCACCGAAGTCGTCCTCGGACGGGGAAAAGTGCTGGTGACCAACACCGGCATGAAAACCGAACTGGGCCGCATCGCCGAAATGCTTCAGGGTGTGGAAGCCGAGCCCACCCCCCTGCAGCAGCGCATGAGCCAACTGGGCAACGTCCTGGTAACAGGGTCTTTGATTCTAGTCGCTGTCGTTATCGCAGTCGGGCTGATCAAAAGCTATGTAGATTCGGGCAGATTTGATTTAGACGTCTTCAAAGAACTGGTCGAAGTCTCTCTGAGTATGGCAGTGGCAGTCGTGCCAGAAGGCTTGCCTGCCGTGATCACTGTAACGCTGGCCCTGGGCACGCAGCGGATGGTCAAGCGCCACGCCCTGATCCGCAAATTGCCCGCTGTGGAAACCTTGGGTTCCGTCACCACGATCTGCTCGGACAAAACCGGCACCCTGACGCAGAACAAAATGGTGGTGCAGCGGGTAGAAACCGCCACCCACTCCGTCATCGTCACCGGGGAAGGTTACGCCCCCATCGGCGACTTCAGGAGTCAGAACACAGATGTCAATCCCAACCGGGCTCCGGAACTGCAAGCGATTCTGAGTGCCTGCGTGCTGTGCAATGACGCCGTGCTCCAGTCGGAAAAGAATGACTGGACAATTCTGGGCGATCCCACGGAGGGAGCGCTCCTTTCCCTCGCCGGCAAAGCAGGGATTTACAAAGAAGCGTGGTCGAGCTACATGCCCCGCGTCGCCGAGTTTCCTTTTTCCTCGGAACGCAAGCGCATGAGTGCCATCTGTCAAAAGGAAGAAAGCGACAAGGTTATCGATGAAATCAGCGAGTCTCTGTCTTTCATCCCCGATACTTCGTCTTTCACGCTTTTTTGCAAGGGCTCTCCAGAGTTAATTTTGGAGCGCTGTACTCAGATTCTCGCGGGCGATCGCGCAGAAACTCTCACACAAGAGCAGCGCGATCGAATCCTCGAACAAAATAACCAAATGGCCGGTCGCGGGCTGCGGGTGCTGGGCTTCGCCTACAAGCCCCTTTCCGAAATTCCGCCAGAAGGCTCTGACGAAACGACCGAGCGAGAATTGATTTGGCTGGGTTTGGTGGGAATGCTGGATGCTCCCCGTCCGGAAGTTCGGGACGCAGTAGCCAAGTGCAAGGATGCAGGCATTCGCGTCGTGATGATTACTGGCGATCACCAGTTGACGGCTAACGCCATTGCCCAAGAACTCGGCATTGCCAGCCCGGGCGATCGCGTCCTCACCGGGCAGCAATTGGAAAAGCTCAGCCAGCAAGAACTCGAACAAGAAGTCGAACACGTCAGCGTCTACGCTCGCGTCGCCCCCGAACACAAGCTGCGCATCGTCCAAGCCCTGCAAAGCAAGGGCCAATTTGCGGCCATGACCGGCGATGGGGTCAACGACGCCCCAGCCCTCAAGCAAGCCGACATCGGCATTGCAATGGGCATCACCGGCACCGACGTGAGCAAGGAAGCCAGCGACATGGTACTGCTCGACGACAACTTTGCGACAATTGTCGCGGCAACTGAAGAAGGTCGAGTCGTTTATACCAACATCCGCCGGTTTATCAAATACATTCTGGGCAGCAATATCGGTGAAGTCATTACTATTGCCGCAGCGCCGATTATCGGTCTGGGAGGCGTTCCCCTCAGTCCCTTGCAAATTCTGTGGATGAACTTGGTGACGGATGGCGTTCCCGCCCTCGCCTTAGCGGTGGAACCGGCAGAACCCAACGTAATGAAGCGCCCGCCCCACAACCCGAAAGAAAGTATTTTCGCTCGGGGATTGGGCTCCTACATGATTCGGATTGGGATTATTTTTGCCATTCTGACGATTATCCTCATGCAGTGGGCTTACCACTCTACCAAAGTTCCCGTAGAAGGACTCAATCCGGAGCGGTGGAAGACGATGGTGTTTACCACGCTGTGTTTGGCTCAGATGGGACACGCGATCGCCATTCGTTCCAACACTCAGCTAACTATTGAGCTGAATCCGTTTACCAATCCCTTTGTCTGGGGAGCCGTGATCGTCACGACTGCTTTGCAGTTGATGCTGATTTACGTTCCCCCCTTGCAGGCTTTCTTTGGGACTCACTTCTTGAGTCTCAATGAACTTGGCATCTGCCTTGGCTTCAGCGCTTTGATGTTTGTTTGGATCGAGTTGGAAAAGTTATTTATTCGCTTTTACAACGCCAGACGAAAGTAAATGGAGCAGGGGGCATCGGGCATTGGGCATTGGGCATGGTAAAAAAAAGTAATTGCCAATTACCAGTTACCAATTACCCCTGGCCCGATGCCCCATTCCCCATTCCCCATTGTTTATGTTTCTGGAAACCCTCCACCTCC
Organism: uncultured bacterium; assembly: GCA_964405435.1. Lineage (GTDB taxonomy): Bacteria > Cyanobacteriota > Cyanobacteriia > Cyanobacteriales > Oscillatoriaceae > DVEG01. Next base: position 1,288 of record CAYOOD010000045.1, on the reverse strand, counting down.
GACACTTTCGCAACTACTTAGAGCAGCGGGTTGAGTTCAATGCCCCTAAAACAATTTTGGTAGGCGACAACGCGCAAGGAAAATCGAATTTGCTGGAGGCGGTGGGGTTGCTGGCAACGCTGAAAAGCTACCGAGCCAATCGCGATCGCGAGTTAGTTCGGGAAGGGGAAGCGGTGAGTCAAATTGCCGCTTCCCTCACCCGAATTTCTGGCCCTGTAGAACTGACTTTAACCCTGCGCAGCGGTTCCCGTCGCACCTTAGCTGTCAGCGGTTCCCCCCTGCGCCGCCAACTGGATTTCTTGGGCATTTTGAATGCCGTGCAGTTCTCCAGTTTGGATTTAGATTTAGTGCGCGGATCTCCAGAGGTGCGGCGGCAGTGGCTCGACAGTCTGCTCGTGCAGCTCGAACCCATTTACGCGCATATTTTGCACCAATACAACCAAGTTTTGCGACAGCGCAATGCTCTTTTAAAAACTTTTAAAACTCAAAAGTCAGAATTATTCCCTCAGCACTCAGCACTTTCTACTCAGCACTCAGAAATTGCCCTCTGGGATGCACAGCTAGCGAGTCTTGGAACGCGCGTCACGCGGCGCAGGGCACGAGCGATCGCGCGCCTCGCTCCCATAGCACAAACGTGGCACTCGGCAATCGGCGGGCAGGCGGAAATTCTCAATATTCGCTACGCGCCGAATATTAGCAGCCTCGATCGCGCGCAGTTGCGCGACAATCCGGAACAAGTGCAGCGGGCATTTCTCGAGCAAATTCAGCAAAAGGCGATCGCCGAATTTCACCAAGGCACTACCCTCGTCGGACCTCACCGCGACGAAATCGAATTTACCATAAACCAGACCCCCGCGCGACAATACGGTTCTCAAGGGCAGCAGCGAACCCTCGTACTCGCCCTCAAATTGGCAGAACTCAAATTAATCGAAGAAGTCGTGGGCGAATCGCCGCTCTTGTTGCTAGATGACGTTTTAGCAGAATTAGACCCCAACCGCCAGCACCAACTGCTCGACGCCATCCAAGAGCGCTTTCAAACTCTGATTACGACGACTCACCTCGGTGCCTTTGAGTCTTCCTGGTTGAGTAAATCTCAAATTCTCTCTGTGAAAGCGGGAAAAATCTTCATTCCAGAGAATTTATAAAAAATTTATATTTTTCTGGTGAATCGGGGTTGACAGGAGTGCGATCGCCATGCCATACTCTTATCATGGGAAAATGTGCGCACATATAATATCATGTCCGGTCGATTAATCCTAATTAGCAGCCTTCTGGCCACCAATGGAAA
>CAYOOD010000044.1:24875-60464 GCA_964405435.1 uncultured bacterium | reverse complement strand
GGAATTTCCGTCTTGCCGAACTGCCGTCCCTGTGCCGTCGAGTGCCGGGGTGATAGGAAGAGTTTGAGCGAATGCTGGGGTCGCGTGAAGACTGCCAATCCCGAAAAGTGATATTCCTCCTAAAAAAGGAAAAACTAGCAGCAGCCTTGCGCGATCGGCAAAGGATTTCATAACTATTCTCCCCCTAATGAGCGATTTTACTCAGGCTTTACAGTACACCATAACATTGCTTTTTTGGCTCTATAGAGGTGAAATAAATATTTACATTAGTTGAAAAAAATCTGGTTTTCTTGTAAAGAAAAAAACGAGTGCGTGCGGGAGAGGGGATCGCGCTGCTGGAAGTGTAACAAAATATTAAAAAACAACCCCGCTGTTGGCAGCGAGGTTAAAATACCAGGGAAAATGGGAGAGAGTGTTTTTTGCAGAGGTTTAGTTTTTCAGCATCCCATCTTCGACACAAAGAACGCGATCGGCGACGTCGGCGATGCGGGCGTCGTGGCTCACCATCAGTACGGTGCAGCCGCCTTCTTTGGCTAGCTGGCGCAGCAGTTCGATGACGGCGTGGCCATTGTGGGAGTCGAGGGCGGCGGTGGGTTCGTCAGCCATAATCAGCTTGGGATTGCCAGCCAGGGCTCGGGCGATCGCCACGCGCTGTTTTTGCCCCCCCGACAAATCCCTCGGCAGCAGATTCGCTTTGTCTGCCAACCCCACCGCCTCCAGCAGGGCTTGAGATGAGGCGCGAGCCCTGCGCCCGCGAATGCCTTTGATTTCCAGTGCTACTTGGACGTTTTCGGCGGCACTGAGCGCCGGAAACAGGTTAAATCCCTGAAAAATAAAGCCGATGTTTTCCAGTCGGAAGCGTGCCAGTTCTGGGCTGGACATGCTGGTAATGTCTTGACCGAGGAGATAAACGCTGCCGGCTGTCGGCGTCAGCATTCCCGCTAAAATTGAGAGCAAAGTGGTCTTGCCCGATCCAGACGGCCCCATCAGCAGTTGCAATTCGCCGTGTTGGATTTCCAAGTTAATCCCTTTGAGCGCTTGAAACTGCTGCCCTCCAGACTGAAAGACCATCCCGACGCCTCGGGCGACGATTGCTCCAGCCGCAGTGGCAGCTAAGCTCAACGAACCCGACGCCATCCTACTTTGGACTGGGGCTAATTTGGCAATTTTAATTTGAGAAGCAGTCATGCGGTTAATGTCAGCGTGCTTTAGACCTTTAGGAAGACAGTGAAGCGGTTGAAATCCAACCGTTCGTGCTTTTGCCAGTCCGAGCGGTTCTCAGCCTGGATGCTGTCGCCAGATGAGTGGACCTACAGCCCCCTTGGAGTCGCGCCTGTGACTGGAGTAAACGTGCTGCCCTTGTTTCAGCGAGTCCTCACTCACGACCCCTCGTGCGATCAAAGTTTCCACCTCCCTGTCAGTATTGGGGTGGCTGTGAGTGACGGTTAGAGCGCTTCATTCAGAGATATGAGCTGGATAGGCGCTCTCTTGACAAGTGCTTGGATGGAGTCTTTCCCGCTACGCTGAGGGCGTATTTTTCGGCTTGACAGCCGCAAGATCCCACCAAGACTGCTGTGGATCGGTTTTAGCTCCACAATTAGCTAAACCGATTCCGGACTCCTTTGCAACAAAATTTAACATTAAAGGCTATCCGTGTTCTGCAAAACCCACGCGAGGAGTTGACACGCGATCGCGCAGACCCCTATATTTAAAAGATTATGCCTTGAATACAATGGCAGGATCTACCCGAGTCACCCTCCGAATGGCAAATACAGCCGAACTGACGCACATAATCACTGCAATTCCGAACACTCCAGCGGCTGTTGTCGGTGTTATTAATATCACGATCCCCTGACTCGCCACAGTCCAGGAAGCCAGCCCCAAGGAAAGGGCCATACCCGGCAAGTAACCCAGAACTGCCATCCACAGCGCTTGCTCCACAATTACCCCGTAGATTACCCAGTCCGACGCCCCCATTGCTTTGAGGGTTCCAAACTCTTTGATGTGGTCAGAAGTCGAAGCGTAGAGGATCTGAGCGACGATCGCCACCCCGACAATGATGCCCACTGCCGCGCCCAATCCCAGGATGAAGCCTATCCCCGTCCGTCGCAGCCAGTAGCTGCGGGTCCGCTGCGCCATTTCCGCCCGGGTGTAGGCGCGGGTATCGGGCAAGGCGGCTTCTAATTGCTGTTTGAGCAGCCCGATGTCTTGATTGGGTTGTGCTTTTATCAAGACGTAGGTAATGCGATCGCCCGCTTTTAACTTTCTCGGCTCAGTTGGCAGGCGCTGGACGCCCGCCGGCAGCATATTGTCTGGAATTTGACCGCTGTCAATCACTTGCTGCAATTGCTCGGTAGAAAGCTGGGCAATTTTTTCAGCGATCGCCGGATCGGCGATTTGTCCGCTCGCGGCGAGTTGCTTTAGCTTCTGTGGAGTGAGCGGCTGTGCCTGTTGCGGTTGCGATGTCGCGCTCAGAACAGAATTGACATAAAGATAAGCATTCTCCAAAGACGCGAAAGTAAAAGCACTCGAGACCATCGATTGCGCGTCTTTCGTCCAGCCGACTAACTTCGCCTTGTACGCGCCGATTTCCACTTCATCCCCCACCCATCCCACATTCAGCGAGTCCAAGGTGCTCTCGTCCACCATGACGGTATAGGGCTGTTTGAGGGCGCTTTTGCTGCCTTGGGCGATCGGTTCCGGTGCGAACAATTGCCCGTCGGGATCGAAGCCCAGCACCCGCAGCCCGGAAACATTGCCTTCCGTATCGCGCCACAGGGCACCTTGAACGATCAGGGCTTCGGCGCGATCGACTCCCTTCACCTTTTGCGCGGCTTCCAGCCGTTCGTAGGGTATGGGCAGCGAAAGCTCGAAGTTCATCATGTATTTAGAGGCAACCCAAATATCGGCTTTTGAGCGATCGATGACTAGGGCGGTAGAGCGCGTGAACCCTTGCAGCAACCCAGTCTGAATGGTAATCAGGCTGACGGCAAACATAATCCCCGCCTGGGCGACGAGTAAGCGGGGAATGTCTTCAAATAAATTTTTGCGGGCAATAGAGGGCATTTGGATGCAGTTGGGAAGGATCGCGCCGCCAAATCGACAAGGGGCGCGGGAGCTGTATTCTCCTATTGCAGACTGTAACAAAAAGTAACGAGTTTTTTCCGCCGGCTGGTTCTGGCGTGACGCTTTGCCGATTCTCCGGGGTAAACGCCCGCACTCGCTTTCTCAGGGAAGCGCCGAGCGCGTTTCGATGAAAATACGGAGGCACCGCCTTGAACATTTCACCGTTGCCAGTCAGCGCCGACTTTCTGAAAAATCCGCCGATTTGGCTTCATCGATCGCAGAAACGGGAAAACGGAAAAGGCAAAAAAAGATTATTTCGGTTCAGAACTTGCTGCCTTGTTTGAATGGCCAAATTGAAGATTACCCCGGAAGAATGCCGATCGCTAAGTAATTTGGTTTAGCCTCTCGGGAGGAAAGCAACTGCTTTAAACCTGCGGCTTCCCAGCGATTCCGATCGCGTCAGGTGCGATTTGCCAAAACTTTTCCCCTGATTTTTTCTTGAATAAGATTATGGCAAAAAAAACCATTCTAGTCAACCGACACATTCTCGCCAGCAACAAAAAAAACGGTCAGTCAGAACCGCCGATTAGTTGTAAAGTCAGGGGCACAACCATTTACGGACACGAAGTGATCCTGCTTTCAGAAGACGGTTCCCAGCTAGCCAAACTCATCTACGACCCGTCGCGCCCCCGCGATTGCGGCGCAACCGTCTGGCTGGAAACCCAGTGCAACCTTAAAGTAATCGCCCGCCAAGAGCCCCCGTCTGACGTATAAGCGGCTGGCTGATAACTGGCGAGGGGCGCGGCTTTTCGCGCCCCTTATTTTTTGGATGGCTAGAAACCCGGCTTCTTCAAGAAGCCGGGTTTGAAGAATTTTCAGGGTTTCTGAGGGTTCAGGGCTCACAGAGAACCGCCATACGAGAAGCGATCGCCCTTGGCCAACTCCTGACGCGCCGGGAAGCATTGGCAGACTTAAATTAGGTTTAGCTTCAGCTCGTTTTGGAAAAAGGCCAGTTAAGGTTTTATTTTTTTTAAATCTGCATAATTTGAGCCGGTTTGAACCTATAATTGGTTTGAATCAGTCAGCTTTCACGATCGCAGTTAAACGCGACGTTTGCGGGGGGATTGGCTGTGGATGGCAAAAAGCGCATCTTGTCTAGTGGAAAAAGTGGGTAAAAGCCGGGAAAAAGTGGGAAAAAATCGGCAACCTCTCCAAAAAATAGACAACCCGGGGACAATCAGGTAAAATCGAGAAAAAATCGAGAAAAAATCGGGGAAAAATCGGGGAAAAATCGGGGAAAAATCGGGGAAAGCAGGGGCCATCCGCGCCAGCCCTTCCCAGATGATGGCTGAAGGGGAAACGCCGAATTCCAGAGAACGCCAACGGGGCTCGGCTTCGGTTGATTGCTCGGGCTGTCCTCGCGATCGCCCTTCAAAATATAATCTTTCCAGATTCCAACAAAAAAATGCCCGATCGGGTTTTTCCCTTGAGGTTGAAAAGGAGGAAAGATCCAACGAAACAAGCAATCGGACAATGTAAGGCAATAAAATTTACAGGGGCAATCGCGGCATCGTATTTTGGTCAGGTCGATCGCGCGATCGCTCGCAGGCCAAGGGAGACAAAATCAATGCTATGAAAATTCTGCTAGTAGAAGATGACGAACCGCTCGCAGCGCTTCTCAAACAAGCCCTAACCGGGCAGCATTATCTCGTCGATGTAGCCGGTGACGGCAAAACCGGATGGGAACTGGCGGAGTCATTTGAGTACGATTTGATATTGCTCGATATCATCTTGCCAGAGTTCGACGGCATGACTTTTTGCAGGAAATTGCGGCAAAAAGGTTACAGTACCCGCGTTATTCTCTTAACCGCTGTAGATGCCAGCACGAATAAAGTTAAAGGTCTAGATGCGGGGGCCGATGATTATATCGTCAAACCGTTTGACTGGCACGAGTTACTCGCGCGAATTCGGGCTTTGCTGCGCCGGGACAGGAGCGCTCTGTCACCGGTGATAAAATTCGGACTCCTGCAGCTCAATCCCAATAATTGCCAAGTGTTCTACGGCGGCGAACTGGTGCCGCTCACGTCAAAAGAGTATAGCTTGTTAGAAATCCTCATGCGAAACAGCCAGCGCATATTCAGCGCTAGCGCCCTGCTCGACAATCTCTGGTCATTTGAGGAACCGCCGACAGAAAATGCCGTCCGAGCCCATGTCAAGAGTTTGCGACAAAAGCTCAAGAAAGTCGGAGTTCCCGCCGATATGATTGAAACGGTCTACGGGCTGGGTTATCGACTGAAAGCGAGCCAGTCAAAAAGAGAATTGAGCGTGGATTCTAAAAGTCAGGAGAATTTTGCCAATCGCTTGCAAGCAAAAATGGGGAGATCGCCGCACGGCGCTGCTGACCGATTTGCAGATAGAGAAAGTCAGACCCAGCCGCAAATGTCGCCAGAAATCGCAACGCTTTGGGAGCAATGGAAGGACAAATATGCCGATCGCATGATGGTTTTAGAAAAAGCCGTCATCGCCCTGCAAACGGGCACCTTTAGTGAAGAATTGCGCCAGGAAGCAGTCAGGCAAGCTCACACGTTAGTCGGCTCGGTCGGCAGCTTCGGCTTTGACGAAGCCTCCCGCCTGTTGCGCGAACTCGAACAAACATTTAAAGCCGGGGAAGACGCTTGCGATCCTCAAGTCGATCGCCTCGGCGAATTGGTGAGAGCCGTGTGGCAAGAGCTGGGACAATCCCCGGCTATTTTGAAAGCCGCAGAGCCTCAACCGGCGAGAGTCAAACAGCCCGTCAGACTTTTAGTGGTCGATGACGACGTGCCCCTGGCGATGGCGCTCGTGGCAGAGGCGTCATCCTGGGGAATGCAAGCGAAGGTGGCTGGGGACTTGTCCCGCGCCCGTGCGGCGATCGCCCGAGAAAAGCCGGATGTCGTCTTGCTCGATTTGAGCTTCCCCAGCTCCACAGAGGATGGCTTTACGCTCCTCGCCGAACTCTCGAATGCTCAGTTGCCCGTTCCCGTTGTCGTCTTTACCGCGCGCGAGAGTTTTGCCGATCGCGTCAAAGTGGCGCGATTGGGCGGACGGGGTTTTTTACAAAAGCCTATTTCTGCCGATCGCGTTGTCGAGGCGATCGCTGCCGTTCTCGAACAAAGCGCCCCCCCATCCGCCAAGCTGCTCGTCGTAGACGACGATCCGCAGGTGCTGGATTTCTTGCGCGCGCTCCTCGAACCCTGGGGGTTCCAGCTCACCTTATTAGACAACCCAGAATACTTCTGGGCAACTCTCGATCGCGTCGCTCCCGACTTGCTGATTTTGGACGTAGAAATGCCGGAGTACAGCGGCATCGATCTGTGCCAAGTGGCGCGCAACGATCCCCGCTGGGAAAACTTGCCGATCTTGTTTTTGTCCGCTCGCTGCGATCGGGAGACAGTGCAGCAAGTGTTTGCAGCCGGTGCCGACGACTATGTGGCTAAGCCAGTTTTCGGCCCAGAATTGATTGCCCGGATTCTTTCGCGGCTAGAGCGATCGCAAATGCTGCAGAAATTGGCCGATCTTGACGGGCTGACTGGTCTGGCAAATCGGCGCAAATCGGTGCAAGAAATCGCCCGAATGCTGCATCTCGCCGATCGCCTCAAGCAGCCTTTTTGTTTCGCCCTGCTGGATCTCGATCGCTTCAAGCAAATCAACGACCGATACGGGCACATGGCGGGCGATCGCGTTCTCAGCTACTTGGGAGAATTTCTCAAACAAAACTTTAGAAATGAAGATGTTGTTGCCCGTTGGGGCGGCGAAGAGTTCGCGCTCGGTATTTTCGGCAGCACCTGCGCCCAGAGTATCGAGAAATTGACCCACTTGCTGGCAATCTTTCACCGCCACGAATTCGCCAATGCCAACCGGCGGCTATTTCGCGTCAGTTTCAGCGCGGGAGTGGCGGAGTTCCCCAAAGATGGCGCGGATTGGCGATCGCTTTATCAAGCAGCGGATGCCGCCCTGTACCGAGCCAAAGCCGCAGGGCGAAATCGCATCTTTCCAGCACGGCAATCCTGCCATTAGAAGCAACTGTTATGTTGCTAAACTTCTTGACAATTAACTTAAGATTACTCTCTTCCCAGTTGGCATTAAATATTATTACAATTTACTCAGAATGTCTTGACAAGGGAGAGAGTTTTCAGCGTGAACGATCGCCCAATCACGAGCGCGCTCTGCCCCGATCGCGCGCGCTCGCCGTCTTTGCTGGGGCACGGCAAAAATGGTTAAAAAAATATACAGACCACTGGAGCCTTGCGCGGTTGCCGTTTTGGCAGTTGCCTGCTCTTTTTTGCTAACTAGACTGCTAGCGCCCGTCCTCGATCGCGCGCTTTTTGCCCTCTTTTACGCAGCCGTCGCGGTGAGTGCCTGGTATGGCGGATGGGGGGCGGGGATGCTGGCAGCCTTCCTCTCCGTGTGTTTCGGCAGCTCCCTCTTCCTCGATCCCCTCAGAGAGCAGCCGTTCGCGCGCCCCGCTACATGGGCGTGCTTGAGCGCGTTTGCCACTGTCGCCGCCATTATCAGCGCGATCGAGGCGCAACTGCGGGCGGCAAAACAGCGGATCGAACAGCTCAGCCAGCAGCTACAGGAAAGCGAAGATCCCTATCGCTGCATCCTCAATACCGCCTGCGAAGGCATCTTTTCAATCGACGCCGAGGCGCGGGCGGAATCTGTCAACCTGCAAATCGCGATCTGCGATCTGAATGACATCATCCTATTTTGGAATCGAGGAGCCGAGGAAATGTACGGCTGGAGCGCCTCCGAAGCCAAGGGAAAAACGGCTCACCTCCTCCTGCAAACCGAATTTCCCGAACCGCTCGACCAAATTCAAGCAGAACTGCTAGAAACCGATCGCTGGGAGGGCGAACTCGTCCAGCGGCGGCGAGACGGAACGCTCCTCGTTGCTAACAGTCGCTGGGCGCTACAGCGAGATAAAAACGGCGCTCCAATTGCGATTCTCAAGAGCGACACCGACATCACGGCTCACAAAAAAGCCGTTCGCGATCGCGATCGCTTTTTCAATTTATCGCCGGATATCATGGCGATCGCTGACTTTAACGGCGTGTTATTGCAGGTGAACCCAGCCTGGGAAAAAATCCTGGGAATGACAGCGGCAGAAACTCGCGAACAAAATCTCAGAGCTTTCCTGCATCCAGACGACCTCCAACCGACCGAAAAGGTTTTAGAACAGTTAATTTCTGGAAAGCCCGTTATCGGATTTGAGAACCGCTATCGCTGCCGAGATGGTTCCTATCGGTGGTTGTATTGGAGCGCGGTATCCTTCCCCGAAGAAAGATTGATTTACAGCTTCGCCAGCGACATCACCGCGCGCAAGTTGGCAGAAGAAGAACGGATCAAGTTAATCGATGTTTTAGAAGCCAGCCCTGATTTTATCTCCTATTCTAACAGCAACGGACGAGTTTTGTACTTCAACAAAGCAGCGCGTCAAATTTTGGGAGTTGCTAACCTCGAAGAATTTAATCGATATATTCCCCAAGGGCACCCAGACTGGGCAAATGAACGCATCAACAGTGAAGGGATTCCCACAGCGGCGCGGGAGGGAATCTGGCTCGGAGAAACGGCAATTCTCACGGCTGACGGGCGGGAAATTCCAGTCAGCCAGCTCATCCAGGCTCACAAAGGAGCAGACGGAACCGTCACGCAGTTTTCCACCATCGCCCGGGATATTACCCAGCAAAAGCAAATCGAAGCCACCCTGCGGGAATCGGCGCAGCGCTGGCAGGGATTGCTAGAGGAGGTACACTTAGTCGTTGTCGGGCTCGACAAAACCGGTCGCGTCGAATATGTCAATCCTTTCTTTTTGCAAATAACCGGATATTCGCGAGAAGAAGTCATCGGCGCGAACTGGTTCGAGACGTTCCTGCCTGCGCAGATAAAAGTAGAGCTAGAAACCTTCTTTCGAGAACTAATGCAGCAGAAAGGAAACGTCACTTCCCAGCACGCGATCGCCACCAAATCGGGGGCTGAAAGAATTATTGCTTGGAATAATACCCTCGTGCAAAATCTCAGCGGCGAGGTGACGGGCACGATGAGCATCGGAGAAGATATTACAGAGCGGCAAGCCCTAGAACGGATGAAAGACGAATTTATCTCGGTTGTCAGCCACGAACTCCGCACCCCGCTGACGTCGATTCACGGAGGTTTGGGCTTGATCTCGAGCGGTTTAGTCACTCCCGAGTCGGAAAATGGCCGGCGCATCCTCGAAATCGCCGCAGAAAGTACCGAACGTCTCGTGCGCCTCGTTAACGACATCCTCGACTTAGAACGCTTGCAGTCTGGCAAGATGAAGCTATCGCGACAGCGCCTCTGTGCGGCGGAGTTGCTGCGGCGGGCTGCCGAGGAGGTGGAAATCATAGCCGAGAGCGCGGGCATCACTCTGTCAGTTTCTGCGCGAGAGATTGCGTTAGAAGGCGATCGCGATCGCCTCATCCAAGTTTTGACAAATTTACTCAGCAATGCGATTAAATTTTCTCCCAGCGGTTCCACCGTCTCCCTGACTGTTTGCTTGTGGGATCGGGAATCTAGCATCGGGCATGGAGAAGAAAACCAATCCCCCATGCCCAATTCTCAATTCGCGACTGTATTATTTCAAGTTACAGATACCGGGCGAGGCATCCCCGCCGATAAACTAGAAAGTATCTTCGATCGCTTTCAACAAGTCGATGCCTCTGATTCCCGCCAAAAAGGCGGCACCGGTTTGGGATTGGCTATTTGCAAGAGCATCATTCTCGCTCACGGCGGGCAAATTTGGGTAGAAAGTATTCTCGGAAAAGGCAGCACTTTTTACTTTACGCTGCCAGCAACAATAGGGGAGGGTTAATCAGATGACAACAAAGCGCATTTTAGTGATTGACGATGAAGGCGGCATCCGAGAAATTATTAAAATCAGCCTGGAAATAGCCGCAGGCTGGCAGGTGGAAACTGCCGCATCGGGGCAGGAGGGAATCGCTCTCGCCCAAACGCAACAACCCGACGCAATTCTTCTCGACTTGATGATGCCCGAAATGGACGGGTGCGAAACTCAGGCACAGTTGCTCGCCAATCCGGCGACTCGCCACATCCCCATTATTTTGCTCACAGCAAAACTGCATCCCGGTGAAAAGCAGCCATTTGCTAATCTGGATTTAGCAGGCGTGATTACCAAACCTTTCAATTCTAAGATGCTAGCCGCTCAAATTCGAGAGATGCTCAAATGGGAGGGTTGAGTGCGATCGGGTAGGGGGCATTGGGCATTGGGCATTGAGGATGAATTGTTGTTATTTTTTCTGTTTATTAACGATGCCCGATTCGCTTGAGCCCTGCGCCCGATTCCCGATTCCCTATTTCCAAACAATCGGAATGGTGACAAAAAAAGTAGAACCGACTCCCGGTTCGCTCTTCATGCCGACGCTGCCTCCCAAGAGGTGAGCTAATTTCTTCGCCAGGGGCAGCCCGAGTCCGGTTCCTTTGAATTGTTTCTGTCTGGAATTCTCAATTTGCGTAAATTCGTCAAAAATGCGCTGCCTGTCTTCTAGACTAATGCCAATGCCCGTATCGGCGACGGAGAAAGTTATCGCAGTTTCGGATTTTACAGTCGCAGCCACGCGCACCTCTCCTTTTTCGGTAAATTTCAAGGCGTTAGAAAGAAAATTTCTCAGGATTTGCAGGAGTTTGCCTTCATCGGTATAGAGCGCGGGCAATCCCTGGGGCTCTTCAAAAATTAAAGAAATTCCACCTTTGGTAAAGAGCGAACGAAACATGCCTCTCAACCCGGCAAATAAGTCGGCAACTTCACACTCTACTGGATGAATTGAGACTTTACCGGCTTCTATTTTCGCGATATCCAGCAAATCATTCACTAAAGTCAAGAGCGCTTCGGCTGACTGTTGGATATAAGATACCTGTTTTTCCTGTTCTGGATTTAAGCTGCCATCCATTCCGTCGATGAGAATTCGGCTGAGGGTGACAATACAATTAATCGGCGTGCGGATTTCGTGGCTCAGGCTCGAAAGAAACTGCGATTTCAAGTCATAAGCCCGCTGCAATTCATTGGCTTTGTCGGTTAATTCTGAATACAGGGCGAATACGCCGCGATTGGTTTCGTCTAATTCGCAATTTAATTGTACGAGTTCTTCCTGTCGCTCCTGCAATTCTTCCAGCGCGCTCAGGAGTTCTTGATTTTGCTGCTGCAGTTCCTCAAAGGGAGTTTTCGAGATGGACTGGATGCAAAATTCAGAAATTTTCTTTAAATCTTCCGTCGCAAAAGCTAGGTTTTTTTTGGGGAATATCTTTTCCAGCGTGACGGTGGTTCCCCGTTCGGGAGCGGATTCTATCTGGAAGCGATCGCAAAGCCGCCGCGCGCCGTAAATCCCCCGTCCGAAACTATTCTGGGTGAAGTCGTTGCGGTTGAGAATGGCTTCGAGATCGGCGATGCCAGAACCGCGATCGCTGATGCAGATGGAAAAAATAGGCGGCGTATTGGCTTCGACTCGAAAGTCAACTTTGCCGCCGCCGGCATATTGAATGGCATTGCGGGCGATTTCGGAAACGGCGATGGCGATACGAGTCTGATCTAGAGGGCTGAATCCCAACAAAGCCGCGATTTGACGCGATCGCTGCCGCGCTAGGGAGAGGTCGTATTCTCCCCGGACTTCTAAACTGAAAATACTAAAACTGGAGTTCATAAATCCCTGCCTGCGAGAGGGCTTGTTCGGACGACGGCGACGGTTGCGTCGTCTCGCCCTCGGTTAAAATCTCGATAGAGTACCCCGGCGATCGCGCTGGCATGTTTCGATACCAAGCCCGGATATTTATCGAGCTGCCAGTGGGTGCTCAGCCCGTCGGAGTGGACGATTAAAATAGATTCCGGCAACCACGGATAAGTAAATTCTTGAATTCGCTGTACTTCGTGCCCGACGATGCCGTTGTGCGAGGTGAGGTAAGAATTTTTCTCGGAATTGACAATGCGAGCGGAAATATTGCCAATCCCGGCAAAGCAAACGACTTGCTGCTCGTCATCGATTCGGGCGATCGCTGCGACGGCTCCCCGGCTGGTTCGGAGTGCCCCATCAGCCAGCCGCAGGATTTCCGACGGGCTGGCGGAAGCATTTTCTCGAAACACTCTCGCCAGCGCCCGAGAGGCGTCAGCAGCTCCCAGCCCGTGCCCGAGTCCGTCCGCGACTAGGATCGAGCAGCGATTCCCCTCCTGCCATATTTCCCAGGCATCGCCGCAAACCTCTTCGCCGGGGATCGGCAAGCACACCGCGCCGAGTTCCCAAGTTGGCGCTAATTTTTTAGCCGCCAGCGGTTGCGCCCAAATTTGCGAGAGCAGCACCGTACCGTTCCCCGGCAGGGAATAAATGTCAAAAACATCCGACAGGCGCTCCACCGCCCCCAATCCCTTCCCTGGCGTGCCTGCCGTGGAAAAACCATCCCTCAAACACTGAGCAATATTGGCCATTCCTGGCCCCTTGTCCAGGGCTAAAATTTCGATGCCGTGAATCTCGTCGTTTTCCAGGTAGCGCAACAGCATTTCCCCTTCCCTGGCGTGCAGCACGAGATTTCTGGCAATTTCCGTCACCACCAGCGCCAGTTTGCCGGTGGCTGTCTCGTCGAAGTTGAGTTGCTCTGCGGCAGCAGTCGCTTGTCGCCGCGCCTGCCCAACCTGACTGAGTTCTGTGATGGCAATGGCGGTAAATTCTTGCATGTCGTTGTTATATCCACTTGGCGATCGTGACGCGCGTGCCTTTGCCGGGATCGGAAATAATTTCAAATTCGCTGACGAGGCGCTTGGCACCCCCCAGCCCCAACCCCAGCCCCTTCCCTGTGGTATAACCGTCTTTCAGTGCCAGCTCGATGTCGGCAATTCCCGGGCCTTTATCTTCAAAGGTGACGCGCAAGCCCAGCCGATCGCCGCTGTTCAGGCTTTCTATCCTGACGGTGCCGCCGCCGCCGTAATCGACGGTATTGCGCGCCAGCTCGCTGACGGCAGTCACGAATTTGGTTTGCTCGACCAAACTAAAACCGATCTGTTTCGCCCGAGAGCGGGCGAGCTGCCGCACGAGAATGACTTCCTCGGAAGAGATAATTCTGACGATTTCACTCTTGGCTGTTTCCATCTGCGTCCTCCTCGGAGAGCGAGTTCAAAGACGCGCGCAAAATTTGCATTCCTTTTTCGATATTCAGGGCGGTGCGGATATCTTTGAGGGACAGCCCCAATTCTACCATCGCGATCGCCACCGCTGGCTGCATACCCACCACGACGGTTTCAGCAGACATCAGCCGCGATACGGTGGCAATATTTCCCAAAATACGCCCTAAAAAAGAATCCACGATTTCTAGGGAGGAAATGTCGATCAGAACGCCGCGAGCTTCCGTTTCTCTAATCCGATTGGCGAGATTGTCCTGCAGTGTCATCGCGAGGCGATCGTGTACCTCTACCTGAATCGACACTAGCAAGAATTCGCCCATTTGAAGTATCGGGATTGCTTCTATCATGGTGGCGATCGCCCCTTGCTCTTCCTTACAATTTACTCGGAGACGTACTGATACTAAATCCTGCTTTTTTCAAAGCCAGGGTTAAGGCATCGGCTAGGGAGGCTTTCGTGACGACTTCGCCGAGCGTCACTCCCAGATAAGCGAGCGTTTGCGCGATTTGAGGGCGGATGCCGCTGATAATACACTCAGCCCCCATCAATCGAGCTGCCGTCACGGTTTTGATCAAGTGCTGGGCGGTGAGGGTGTCTACGGTGGGCACGCCGGTAATGTCGATAATGGCAATATCAGAACTCGTCTCTTGAATTTTCTCCAACAGCGATTCCATCACCATCTGAGTGCGGTTGCTGTCGAGGGTGCCGACGATCGGCAAAGCCAGTATGCCTTTCCACAATTTGACGACTGGGGTAGAAAGCTCTAGCAGTTCTTCTTGCTGTCGCTTGATGATTTCTTCTCTGGATTTTTGATAAACTTCTGTCGTCCACAGTCCCAGGGTATCTAACAGGGTTGTCGCCGTCCACAGCTCTTGTACGAGTTCGCCGCTGCGATCGCCTAGGCTAGCGTTCAAGCGAACGAAAAGCGGTTTTTTCAGGGAAAATATAAAGGTAGCGGTTTCCGAGGCAGAGAAGCCTTGATAGCTGCGCGATCGCGAGATTTTTGCCAGGTTTTCTCGCACCGATTGCCATTCCGGTGCTGTCAAGTTTGCGAGGTTGCCATTTTGGATGGCATCCCCGATCAGGTTGAGAAATTCCCCGCATTCTTCTCTCAGTTCTGCTTCCTTCAGCCGATTGATTCTCTGGCTGCTGCGATCGATTTGCTCTTGTACCCAGTCCGCCAGCAAGCCCGCTCGCTCCTCTTTGAGAATCTTAACAATTTGGCTGCCGCCTTCTAAAATCATAGTTTCCTCCGGTTTCACTCCTTCCAGGTTCGCCGAGGCGTCTGGCGCTCCAGCTCTCGTTACTGGCGAGTTGGCCGGCAAAAAGCGAAGCAACTCCAGTACAAGCTGAATCCCGTCAGTCGTGTTAAAGCCTATTTTTCCGATTTATAGCGTTTTTCTGCCTGCTGAGGTACGGTCGCTCCCCCCTTTCCCCCCTTATGAAGGGGGGAAAGGGGGATCGTTTTTGTACCCGCTCGGATTGAAAAACGCTATAACGAACAGATTCTTGCCCCGATCCTCTAAGAAATTATATCATATTTGGCTATTTTCTCTTAAAAAAGCCTCAGCGATTGATGGCCAGTCCCCTTTGCCAAAATGGCCGATAAAAATAAAAAAAACGTTTTTTTTTCTAACCGGAGCCGAAATTCACAAAATCCTCACAATTGCTTGCTAAGGTCACAGGAGAATATCTCTACAAACGGGGCAGCCGAGGTGGGCGCAACCATCCAGCCCTGCTGTAGCGCGAACATCTTGCTCGCGATCGCTGACAGACGACAGCGCCATCCCGACGGTGGCAATTGCGCTAAATCGAGATTCTGCTCGGCATCCTGTAGGGAGTGGCCTCATAATTTCATCTCACAGCACTGGCTTTATGAATACTGTGCGTACAATCCCGACGATTTTAAACGTAGATGACGACGAGGTAAGCCGCTATATCAAAAGCCGGATTCTGCGACGGGCTGGCTTTGAAATCGAAGAGGTGGCGACGGGAGAAGAAGCCCTGAAAGCAGTAGCCGCGATCGCTCCCGATCTCGTTCTCCTCGACGTTCACCTGCCCGATATCAACGGCTTAGAAGTCTGCAAGCAGATCAAAGCCAATCCGGCGACAGCTTCGATTCCCGTGCTGCACTTGTCGGCTATTTTCATTAAAGGTGCCGATCGGGCGCAGGGACTCGAGGGCGGGGCAGACGGCTACCTCACCGAGCCAGTGGAACCCGCCGAGCTCGTCGCAGCAGTCAGAGCCCTGCTGCGGATACGGCAGGCAGAGGCGCAGGTGCGGGCGGCTGCGCAGCAGTGGCAAGCGACTTTCGACGCCCTCAGCGACGGGGTGGCGCTGTTGGATGCAGGCGGGAAGGTTTTGCGCTGCAATCGCGCCTTTGCAGGAATTTTCGGAAAGTCTTGTTCCGATACCGTCGGCTGCGGGTATTGGGAACTCGTGCCCGAGGCAGCCGCGCCAGCGGGCGAGGAATCACCAGAGCAGTTGCTGGCGAACTATCCGGCGCGAGACGTGTCAGTAGGCGATCGCTGGTTTCGCGCCAGTGCCGATCCCGTCACTGACGAAGCTAACGGCTTCAGCGGTGCGGTTTACATCTTGTCCGACATCACCGATCGCAAGCGTGCCGAGGCGGAATTAACCCAGTATAAAGATTGCCTGGAAGAATTAGTCGCCAAGCGCAATTCCCAACTGGTGGAAACTTTAACGCAATTGCGGCAGGAGATAGCCGAGCGCGAGCGCGCCGAAGAAGAACGCACTCAATTGTTAATTCGCGAACGGCAAGCCCGCGCCGCCGCCGAAGAAGCCAACGAACTGAAAGATCGGTTTTTGGCGCTAGTCTCCCACGAGCTGCGAACGCCTCTGACGCCTATCCTGGGTTGGGCAAAGCTGCTGCGCGGTGCCTATTTTAACGAAACAACCACTGCCCACGCCCTGGAAACCATCGAGCGCAATGCCTGCCAACTGGTTCGCCTGGTGGAAGACTTGCTCGATGTCTCGCGCATGATTGCCGGCAAGATGAGTATGCAAGTTTATCCCGTCAATCTGGCATCGACGATTGGCGCTGCAGTCGATACGATGCGGATGTCGGCTGAGGGCAAGTCGATTCAAATTGAAAGTTTTCTCGATGCCCGAGAGGCGATCGTTGAGGGAGATGCGAGCCGCTTGCAGCAGGTGATTTGCAATCTGCTTTCCAATGCCATTAAGTTTACGCCAGATGGGGGGCGAGTGGAAGTTCGCCTTTCCCGCGTCGATTCCTGCGCTGAAATTCAAGTCAGCGATACCGGCATTGGCGTCAGCCCGGATTTCTTGCCGCATATTTTCGATCGCTTCCGTCAAGCTGACTCCTCAACCACGAAAAGGTACGGCGGGCTGGGATTGGGCTTGGCGATCGCGCGCCACTTGGTGGAACGGCACGGCGGCACTATCAGCGCCACGAGCCCCGGAATCGGAGAGGGAACGACGTTTACTGTCAGGCTGCCCCTGCTGAAGTATGGCGTAGAAGACAACTGGACAAATCCAGCCGAAAAACCGGATAGTCTTTCTCCAAAATCTTGTAATAGTTTGGGGTTGCTGCTGGTGAATGGTAACGCAGATGCCCGCTCATTTTTCAGCAAAAATTTCAAAAATTACGGCATCAACTAGCTGCTTCTCTCACTGAATGAATTAGAAAATAATATTTTTAGATTTGCCAGCAGGCACCTGAGTTTTCCAGACTCATTTCATTCGCGAGATATGAGAACAGCCAGAACAGCCAGAACATCCAAACAGGCTTTTCTAATCAGGGCAATCGAGTCTGGTTGCCCCTGTTATTTTGGCTTTTCTCCGTTGTTTCGGGCGAAAGAATAAAGAATAAAGGCAGGCAATATAGCTTTTTTCAGCCAGATGAAGTCCAGGCCAGAAACCCGGCTTCGTCGAAGTGGCCGGGTTTTTGACGTCCCTCACAAGGGAAAGAAAACTGCTATATCTTCAGCCTGACAAAATCGAGTTAGCAGCGGGAGTAATAACCCGCGAGGTGACGATCGGACGTCACTGATTTTGTTGAATTCCTCAGCGTACTCGCGATCGCTCCAAAAGCCCCGCAAGCCACGCAACTGCGATCGCCCCTATTCCTCAATCACCTCAACCAAATCCTCAACCATCACGTCGAACGTCCGCGCCAACTTCTGAAGCGACGTGAAATCAACCATTGCCATGCCGGAAGAGCGAGCGTAGGTTGTCACGGTACTGTAGACTACGCCGGAACGCTGAGATACCTCTTTCAACGTCCAGCCCTTCTCAGCCGCTAATTCTCGAATCCGCAACCTAATCAAGCCCATTGACAAAAAACGAGATTTCGTTTTTAATGGAATTAATCTGAAAGGCGATCGCTCCCCCGGCCTGGAAAACTGAAGGGCGATCGCCCGTAAAAAAAATGTCCCATAAAAATGGGAGGTATTTACTATGGTAGCAAGCTTTCAGCCTCAATCAACCCCCTGGCACCGCCTCACCCGCTTTGTCAGCAAAAATGCCATTGCCCGCCTCCTCCACGTCAAGCCAGAAGACATCCGCGAAATCCGCCGCTGGGCTAAAGTCCTTCTCGTCGTGGGGCAGCACGTCAGCCGATTTGTCAGCTATGCCGACTTGCCGCCCATTATTCGCGTCGCGCTCCCTCAAACTTTAGACTTTCAGCTCTGGCGCAAGCGCTGGGGCAAGTACGCCCCGGACTTTTGGGCGGAATTCTACGCGCAAGAAATCAAACAAGCGTTGTACGTCGCCGATTTTTTGCAGTGGGGTGAATTAGTCGCGGCGGTAACGTCCCTGATGTCCCCGACAAAAGCGCAGTGGCTGCGAGACGTGTATGCCGATCGCGAGTTTGAATGCGCGGCGTTTTGAGCCGGGAAAAGGGGGATTGGGGGATTGGAAGAGGCGATCGAGCCTGCGTTACAAGAGGCGGAGCCTCTAAATAGGCGTTCCCAGGCGGAGCCGGGGAACGAGAAAACACGAGAAAACGAGAGAAACAGGGCGATCGCTACTCCACTGTCACGGATTTCGCCAAATTCCTCGGCTGATCGACGTCCAAGCCGCGACGGGCTGCGATGTGATAGGCGAGCAATTGCAGCGGGATGACGGTTAGGAGCGGAGAGAGCAATTCATCGACTTCCGGCACGGGCAGCAATTTGTCAAACATATCGGCAGCGTCGTGTCTGTTGGCGGCGGTGACGCCAATCAGGCGGGAATCGCGGGCTTTGGCTTCTTGGGCGTTGGAGAGGACTTTTTCGTAAACGCTGCCGGGAACGGCGATCGCGACGACGGGGACTTTGGCATCTAATAGGGCGATCGGTCCGTGTTTCATTTCGCCGGCGGGATACCCTTCGGCGTGAATGTAGCTGATTTCCTTGAGTTTGAGCGCCCCTTCTAGAGCGATCGGGAAATTAATGCCGCGCCCCAAGAAGATGAAATCTTTCGTTTCGGCGAATTCGTGCGCCAATTCCTCGATATAGCGCTCTTGACTCTCTAAAACCATTTCCATTTCAGAGGGCAACTGGCGCAAGTCGTTGATGATTTCCGCGATTCGCATCTCGGAGAGGGTTTGACGCCGATACGCCAAATCCAGCGCCAAGCAATAAAAGGCGACTAATTGAGCGACAAAGGTTTTCGTTGCTGCGACTCCGATTTCGATGCCCGCTCGGGTATCTATTATATTGGGCACCAAGTGACCGAGGGAGGATTCGGGGCGGTTCGTGATGCCGAGCAGGCGGGCTGCAAATTTTTCCGGCTGAGTCAGACGCCGCTGCTGTTCCATCGCCAGCGCCGCCAGAGTATCGGCGGTTTCTCCCGACTGGCTGATGCCGACGGTGAGGGTGTTGGCGATTAAGGGCGTCGGCGCGTAGCGGAATTCTGAGGCATACTGGACGATGGTGGGAATGCCCGCCAGTTGTTCGATCAGGTATTTTCCGACTAAACCGGCGTGCCAACTGGTGCCGCAGGCGAGGATTTGAACGTGTTCTAAGTCTGCTAGCAGGTCGGTAGCCAAGCCCAAGTTTACGGGGGACTGACTGTTACCCGCGTGCCAGTCGCTGTTGAGATAGGCTTCTAAACAAGCTCTCACGACTCCCGGCTGCTCGTAGATTTCCTTGAGCATGAAGTGCTTGAAGCCTTGTTTTTCCACCTGTACCGGGTTCCAGCTCAGGGTGAGGGGGTATTTTTTCAGGCGATCGCCCGCGAAGTCGTACACCTCAACCCCTAACGGCGTCAAGCGAGCCAGTTCGCCGTTTTCTAGGGGCAGTACGGCGCGGGTATAGGGCACCAGGGCGGGGGTGTCGGAGGCGCAGAAAAATTCGCCCTGTCCGAAACCGATGACGATCGGGGCTTGCTGTCTGGCGACGATCAGCTCGTCGGGATAGTCTGCCGACAGCACGGCGATCGCAAACGCTCCCTCTAACTTGTTAACGGCTTCCCGCACCGCTTCTAGAAAGGGATAGGGCGAAGAGGCAACCGAGGCAGATTTCGCCAGACATTCAGCGATTAGGTGGGGAATGACTTCCGTATCGGTGTCCGAGCGAAACTCGTGACCCCTAGATTTTAGGGCTTCCCGCAACTCGCGGTAATTTTCAATAATGCCATTCTGCACCACCGCCACCCGTCTCGCCATGTCCATGTGAGGGTGAGCATTGTACTCTTCCGGCTTGCCGTGAGTCGCCCAGCGGGTGTGCCCGATGCCAATATGGGCGGGTGTTTCTACCCCAGCTAATTTTTCTCGCAGGTTCTGGAGTTTGCCCTTTGCGCGGACGCAATGAATTTCTCCCTCCCAAACTGTCGCGAGGCCAGCAGAATCATAGCCCCGATACTCCAGTTTTTCCAACCCTGCCAGCAAAATTTCACTCGCGGCTTGGGTGCCGATATAACCAACGATTCCGCACATCTAGAATACAACTCCTGCTTTGCGCGCGATGATAAGAATCTACTTGCTACAACCTACGCGCGGATCGGGAAAACGTCAAGAATTTTGAGGCCACCCCATGAGGGCCGCAGGCTATCCAATCGCTCTTACCACAAAAGATGACATTTGAAAAGAGGGCCGCGTTTCGCTCAATGGCAAGACTTTCAATATCTAAATTGCACAAAATTAATAAGTTTATAAAAATTAACAATATTTTTAGTTGATAGATGGAGATAAAAAATGACATGGCAATCCCAAAAAAATATTTTTATTAAAGCAAATTAAGCGTATTTTGCCTGACGTTCTGGGAGAACCTGTCGGGCATTGAATTTGCCCAGCACCAGACAGCAGAAAAATCCGCAATTCCCGATCGCCCCGCCCCGCCAGAGCGCCGGAAAAAAAGAGGGAGCCAAACCTGCCCCCTCTCAAAACAAATGGCTGATACCTGGAATTTTCTGTTTCTCTAGTACGCCAGACCCATACTGCGAGTTGTTTCAGCGCCCAAGTAAACCCGGATGCTCAAGAAGTCGGTGGGGCAAGCAGTTTCGCAGCGCTTGCAACCCACGCAGTCTTCCGTGCGAGGGGATGAAGCAATCTGACCGGCTTTGCAACCGTCCCAAGGCACCATCTCCAGAACGTCTGTTGGGCAAGCGCGGACGCATTGGGTGCAGCCAATGCAGGTGTCGTAGATTTTTACTGAATGAGACATGGAATAAAGGCTCCAAACGAGTTGTCAACACTTGAAGTAACTTGCGGCTGGCATTGAAAAGCAAGCTTCACCGCACTGCCGCGCTTGGGAACCGGCGGCCTATTTCAGAATCAAGGCTTAGTTTATCGTAGGGGTTTGACACCATCCTACAAAAAGCTGCAAAACTTCAAATAGCTTAACACTCAGTTCAGAATGGCCCAAAGCCCTAGGGGTGAAGCGTTCCCAGACACCGACGTTCTAAACGTCGAAACCAGGGCGATCGCAAAATAAAAATAATCACTGCCATAGGTAAGAGCAGCATTTGGCCATTCAGCAGCAGCACCAGTCCGCCGCTGTTCGCCGCCAAAGACAGCACGCCCTCTTGAACTCGCTGGTAGACGATCGCCCCCAGAACTAGGAGCAGCGCCCCCACCAGAGCGAGCGATCGCCCGGAAAACTTGCCCGTCCCCTTAACCGTCAAAGGCTGGCGCAACCACCGCACGCCCCAAACTCCGCCCCGTTCCAGTCCCGCCAGCGTCAGCCCGGGCCGCAAAAACTCCACAAACACCAGGGTCAAAAACAGCCAGCTCGGCTGCAAGCTCGGGGTATATGCCGGAAAAAAAGCCAGTTTAAATACAGTTGTATAGTTATAGATTAAAAATATCGGCCACTGCAGCAAGAATTGGGGCAAACCCGCGAGATAAGCGGGATGGCGAAGCAGTTCGCCGCTGCCGCTAATCAGCGCCGGCACGAGAAACGCCCCCAAGAACAACACCGCGTACAAGCCCGCCACCCGCCCAGCTCTAGGGAATTTGTCCGGGTAGCGCAGGGCATAGTTGCTCAGCAGCAACAGGACGTAACACAAGATTAATAAATTGCTTGCCGATCGGGAAGGGCCACCAGCGCTGCCGAGGCCCCATATAACCCCCATCAGCCCTGCGATTAAGAACGCAACGCAGCGGCGGTAGAGCTGGCGGGCGGGCGGGTAAACCACCGGCTCAACAGTTCGCAGGAAGAGAAACACGCCGGTTGCTACAGCGCCGCCAAACGTCACCAGCAGTCCGAGAACGTACCCGGGAAAGACGGGGGTTCGCGATCGCCCGGGCACCTGGAAAGCCCGTTGCGCCCAACTCACCGCCTGCTGGAGCAAGAAGGAGTCGTAGGGGGCGATGACATGATCGGCAGTTGCAGAAACGACCATTTGACGGGCGGTGCCGGCGGCGAAGTCCCCGCTGAGGTGAAAAGCGGCTAAATTTTGGCCGGTGGCTTGCTCGAGGGTGGCTTGGACTTCTGGGGGAGGATTCAACTGCTCGTAGACGCCGACGCCGAGGAAAAGATTTTTGGGCAGAGTGGGGCTGGCGTGCCCGCTCATGGACAGGACGATCGCGGCTTGCAGGTTTTGTTCTAGTTGCGGGAGTTCGAGGGCGACGGTGCCCCCCATCGAGTGCCCGCCGATGCCGAGGCGGCGGCTGTCGAAGCGTTCCGGGTGCGATCGCAGGTAAGCGAAGACAGCCCGGGCGTCAGCGAGGTTGCGTTCGTCGATATTTGGGCCGGTTGCGGCATTCGTTGCGGCATCAGGGGAAGATTCGCCCATGCCGCTGAAGTCAAAGGCGATCGCCGCGATGCCGCCCCGAGCCAGTTCGACTGCCAAGGGGGTTAACATCTCCTTACTCGCATTTACCCCGTGACAGAGCACCATCACGGGATGGGGAGCCGGGGCCGTTTTCGGGACAAACAGGCGCGCCACTAATTGCCGTCCCCCGTTGAGCGGCACAGCCAGCGACTCGGACTGCACTGCGGCAGTCGGGCTGAAAGCAAAGCACAGCGCTAGCCCGACGGCAAGCACCACGAGGCTGACGAACAAGCCGAGCGGACGTTTTGAGATTTTCGATTGCGGATTGTGGCGGTTGACTTCCTCTCCCATGCCCCATGCCCCGTGCCCTTAGAGTCCTAATTTTTCCAAGACTGGCTTGGTGGAAACAATATGGCGATCGAGTCCGAGGGCTTTTGGCTCGATGCCCAGAGCCAGGGCCACTAGCTGGGGCAGGTGGAGTACCGGCAAACCCAACTTGCGATCGATTGCCTTTTCGACTTCCGGCTGGCGGGAGTCGAGGTTGAGGTGACACAACGGGCAAGGCGTCACCATGCAATCAGCCCCTGCTTCCATAGCTTCTTGAATGTGAGTGCCTGCCATTTTAAAAGACTGGGCTGGGGCATAGCTGGAAATTGGCCAACCGCAGCAGTGGATGCGCCCTCGGTAATAAACCGGCGTTGCCCCAACGGCGCGGAAGACATTTTCCATCGATTCGGGTTTGTAGGGATCGTCATAAGGGAGACTGGTTTGAGCCCGCAGCAGGTAGCAGCCGTAGAATGCCGCACACTTGAGGCCGCTCAGTTGCCGCTTGACGCGCTTTTGAATCTCCTCCAAACCGTAATCTGCCACTAAAGCCCAGAGAAGGTGTTTGACTTCGGTACTGCCCCGGTAAGGCGAACAGCCTTCTTTTTGCAGTAAGCTATTAATCTGGCCAACATAAGCGGGATCGGTCGCCTGCATTTCCTTGAGGCGCTCGTCCACATGGCCGATAACGCCCTGACAAGTGCTGCAGTGGGTGAGAAGGGGCAGATTCAGTTGCTCGGCTAAAGCGATATTGCGAGCGTTGACGGTATCTTCGAGGAGTTGGGAATCTTCTTTGAAGGTGCCGGAGCCGCAGCAGGAAGCTTTTTTCAGCTCGATCAGTTCAATTCCCAAGGTTTGGCTCAGGGCAAGGGTGGATTGGTGAAGCTCTCGGCACGCTCCTTGGGCAACGCAGCCGGGAAAGTAAGCATATCTTAGGGTTTGGGATGGCATAGCTGTGGCTCTTAAGGCTTGACTCAAGCCTCTGGCTTTTTCATTAGCAGGAGCTGGCGCTCCTTCTCTATCATCTCTCGCGATCTCCGAACTGGGGGGATTCCTTAGATTCTGTTAACCCCCACTCTCCCACTCTCCCACTCTCTCACTCTCCCACTCTCCCACTCTCCCACTCTCCCACTCTCCCACTCTCCCACTCTCCCCCTCTCCCATCCCCTACCCCACTCCCCCCACTCAGCACTCAGCACTCAGCACTTTCCTCTCCCCCCTCCTCCATTAAAACCGTCTGCCTGCGCTCAAATGCGATCCCGCTTTCCGATAAGATGAATAAACGCCCAGACTCGTGTCATCCTGTCGGTCAGTTGTCGGGACTGTCCGCAGAAGGAAAAACGCGCTACGGGTGAAGTCACTGGGTAAACAGAACACAAAACCAGCAATTAGCCAAGCTCACAAGTAGCTGTGGCATCGAATGAGGACATCGGTATGACGAAAGATGAAATTTTTGCAAAAGTCAGAAAAATTGTGGCGGATCAGCTAGAAAAACCGGAAAGTGACGTCACGCCAGAAGCTAACTTTGCCAACGACTTGGAAGCGGATTCCTTGGATACCGTTGAATTGGTAATGGCTCTGGAAGAAGAGTTTGATATCGAAATTCCCGACGAGGACGCCGAAGGGATTCTCACGGTTCAAGCAACTGTGGACTATATCAGCAACAAACTTGCCGCCCCAGCCGCTAAGGAGTAAGTCTCTCGCTTTCAGCTTTTCAGTATTCAGTGTAGTGGCTGGTCGGTTGCTGGCTGTTAAGACAAGCTGAAAGCTGACAGCAAGAAAGCTTTTAGCTAAAAGCTTTAGTAAACAGCGCTTTTAGCTAGAAGCCTCATCGGGCGATCGCTCCCGAGCAATGCCTGCACCTGTATAGCTGCGTTTTGGGTGTTGGAAGTATTCTATCCATCGTAGCGCCAACAACCTTCTCAGTCTAGGGAGAGATGGCGTGCAGTTCGTCCGGTCGGGTAATATCCGGGAAAACGATAGGGGGATATCTCTCCGCATTTATTAAAACTGTTGAAGCCCTCGAAGCAGAATTATGACCAATTTTGAACGGAAACGAGTAGTTGTCACCGGTTTGGGCGCGATTACTCCGATTGGCAATACCGTCTCTGAGTATTGGGAAGGGTTGCTGAGCGGACGTAACGGGATCGCCCCGATTACCTTGTTCGACGCGGAGAAGCACGCTTGTCGCTTTGCCGGCGAGGTGAAAGGATTTGACCCTCACGACTATCTGGATCGCAAGGAAGCCAAGCGGATGGATCGCTTTGCCCAGTTTGGGGTATCGGCGAGCAAGCAGGCGATCGCAGACGCGAAGTTTGTCATCGACGAACTGAACGCAGAACAGGTGGGCGCGATTATCGGCACCGGCATCGGGGGCTTGAAAGTGCTCGAAGATCAGCAAGAGATCTACCTAAATCGCGGGCCAGATCGCTGCAGTCCTTTTATGATCCCGATGATGATCGCGAATATGGCTGCCGGTCTGACGGCCATTCACACGGGGGCCAAGGGGCCGAACTCCTGCACGGTGACGGCTTGTGCCGCCGGCTCGAATGCCGTAGGCGAAGCGTTTCGCCTGATTCAAGCTGGCTACGCTCAAGCGATGATTTGCGGCGGCACGGAAGCGGCGGTGACGCCTTTGGGCGTGGCGGGTTTCGCCGCAGCGCGGGCGCTCTCGACGCGCAATGACGATCCGGAACATGCCTGTCGCCCCTTCGATCGCGATCGCGACGGCTTTGTTATGGGTGAAGGCGCTGGCATCTTGCTCTTGGAAGAACTGGAATTCGCCAAAGCGCGCGGCGCTCGCATTTATGCCGAAATCGTCGGCTACGGCATGACGTGCGATGCCTATCACATGACTTCACCGGTGCCGGGTGGCCTCGGGGCCGCACGGGCGATGCAATTGGCTCTCAAGGATGCCGGCATCTCCCCCGATCGCGTCAGTTACGTTAATGCCCACGGCACCAGCACTCCCGCCAACGACTCGACGGAAACCGCCGCTATTAAAACTGCACTGGGAGAAAGTGCCTATCAAGTGGCGATTAGCTCTACCAAGTCGATGACCGGCCACCTGCTGGGCGGTTCTGGAGGCATTGAAGCCGTGGCCTCGGTTTTAGCCGTGGCCAATGACCAAATCCCGCCGACGATTAATTTGGAAAATCCCGATCCCGCTTGCGACTTGGATTATGTACCTCATCACAGTCGCGCCCAAAAGGTCGAGGTGGCCCTGTCCAACTCGTTCGGGTTTGGCGGTCACAATGTCACCTTAGTGTTCAAAAAGTACGTCTAGCCGGAGCGCGATCGCGGCTTTCCAGGCGATCGCTCTCCCAGCCAGAAGCGAGCAGCGGGAAATCGGACGCGAGCATTTCTCCCCTCTCGCTTCTATTTTTTTCTTTTGCCTTCGCCCAGTCCAGCCCTCACGGCACGGCCATTTTCCGGTTTCCAAATTTTTATTGCTTCTAATTTGCATTATGTTTCTCAGGTAGTCTTGCCCCGATTTTGACAAATATCGGCAGGAAGAAAACCCAAACAAGGAGCATAAATGCTTAAAATCATCTGGCAAGAAGGCTTCGTGCCAGTAAAATCAGGAGACATAAATAAACAGGCGTGGCTGAGAAACCCGGTTTCTGGATTTGCTGTTGATTGCACCAAAAATAAATGGCAATAAATTTAATTTAAAAAAATGCAATTTAAATGTAATATTGTGGAAGAGAGAGAAGCGATCGCCACTCCCAGATAAGTGATAAGAAAGACTTGCCCATCGATCCCCCTAATGGGATTATGGGTAAGACAGTTTTTTTAAAGCGATCCCGAGAAGTCAAATTCCAGCTCGCTCAAACCCAATAACAGACCGTAGTTGAGTAGAAGAGATTATGGCCGTTGCAACCCAATCCCTCGAAACACTTTGCATAAACTCCATCCGCTTTCTGGCCATTGACGCCGTACAGAAAGCAAATTCTGGCCACCCAGGGCTGCCGATGGGCGCTGCGCCGATGGCATTTGTCCTCTGGGATCGCTTCATGCGGTTTAACCCCAAAAATCCCAAGTGGTTCAACCGCGATCGCTTCGTCCTGTCTGCTGGCCACGGCTGCATGTTGCAGTACGCCCTGCTCCACCTCACCGGCTACGACAGCGTCACCCTCGACGACATCAAGAATTTCCGGCAGTGGGACTCCAAAACCCCCGGACACCCGGAAAACTTTATGACGGAAGGGGTGGAAGTCACCACCGGCCCTCTGGGACAAGGGATTGCTAACGGCGTCGGCTTGGCGATCGCAGAAGCGCACCTCGCCGCCAAATTCAACAAACCCGGCAGCACCCTCGTCGATCACTACACCTACGTCATCCTCGGCGACGGCTGCAACATGGAAGGCGTCTCCGGCGAAGCCTGCTCTCTGGCTGGCCACCTCGGACTCGGCAAGCTGATCGCCCTGTACGACGACAACCACATTTCCATCGACGGCAACACCGAAATCTCGTTCACCGAAGACGTTGGCAAGCGCTTTGAAGCCTACGGCTGGCACGTTCAGCATGTAGAGAACGGCAACACCGATCTCGACGCGATCGCCAAGGCGATCGAAGCCGCCAAAGCCGTAACCGACAAGCCCTCTCTGATTAAAGTCACCACCACCATCGGCTACGGCTCTCCCAACAAAGCCAACACCGCCGACGTTCACGGTGCCGCCCTCGGTAAGGATGAAGTCAAAGCCACCCGCGAAAACCTCGGCTGGGAATATGGCGAATTCGAGGTGCCCGCAGACGCCCTCAAGCACATGCGCAAAGCCGTCGATCGCGGTGCCCAATTAGAAGCCGAATGGAATCAAATCTGGGCTGACTACAAAGCCAAGTATGCCGAGGAAGCAGCAGAGTTCGAGCGGCTCATCAGCGGCAAGCTGCCGGAAGGCTGGGAGAAAGCCCTGCCCACCTATACCCCGGAAGATAAAGCGCTTGCCACCCGCAAGCACTCTGAAATCGTCCTGAATGCCTTGGCGAAGGTATTGCCCGAACTGATTGGCGGTTCTGCCGACCTCACCCACTCCAACTATACGTTGATGAAAGGGTTTGGCGACTTCCAAAAAGGACAGTACCAAAACCGCAACCTCCGCTTCGGCGTGCGCGAACACGGCATGGGCGCGATTTGCAACGGCATTGCCCTGCACGGTTCGGGATTGATTCCCTACGGTGCTACCTTCCTGGTGTTTACGGATTACATGCGGGCAGCGATTCGCCTCTCGGCACTGTCTCGCGCTGGCGTTATCTGGGTGATGACGCACGATTCGATCGCTTTGGGCGAAGATGGCCCCACCCACCAGCCGGTCGAAACGATTCCTTCTCTGCGGGCAATTCCCGATTTGTTGGTGATGCGACCGGCGGATGGCAATGAAACCTCTGGCGCTTACAAGGTGGCGATCGAAAACTGCCATCGTGCTGAAGTTCGCCCGACTCTGCTCGCACTGTCGCGTCAAAATCTGACAAACCTGGCTGGCAGCTCGATCGAAGGAACCGCCAAGGGCGCTTACATTCTCTCCGACGATGGCGGCACCCCCGACATCATCTTGATCGGTACGGGCGGCGAAACCGAACTCTGCGTGAAAGCGGCTGACAAATTGCGCGCCGAAGGCAAGAAAGTTCGCGTCGTCTCGATGCCTTGCTGGGAATTGTTCGACGAACAAGATGCAGCCTATCGCGAATCCGTGCTGCCCAAATCTGTCACCAAGCGTCTGGCAGTAGAAGCCGGTTCTAGCTTCGGCTGGTGCCGCTACCTGGGTAGCGAAGGCGCGATGATCAGCATCGATCGCTTTGGCGTATCCGCTCCCGGCAATGTTGCCCTCGAGAAGTTCGGCTTCACGGTTGATAACGTGGTTGCTAAAGCAAAGGAACTCTTGGGTTAATTCCCAGCCCTAGCTCGTGAGGCGGACATCCAGCCCGCCTGACAGCTAGTTATAATTAAAAAGGCTCTCTAGCAATAGAGAGCCTTTTTAATTGAACTTCTACACAGAAGAGGACGTTATGACGCCAACTTCTACAACCAAAGACGCAGTTTTAGCCCGCATATCGCCCATCGTTGATAATTTGATGCAAAGTGAGAGCCTATTTCAAAAGTTGGATAAAGACGAACTTCTCGAAATTTTCGCTACCCTTCTAGATAAAGTTTCTCCAGAAGATATCATGTCTCTGGATGAGGCTGAGCTGAGCAGGAGGGTTGACGGAGTAATGACGGTAGAGGCTACAGCCGGGATATTAAACGATTTAACGCCAGAGCAAATGGAAATGTACGATGCTGCGGTAGAAGGGAGATAGCAAGAAAATGGATTATCTGCTGGATCCCAATATCATCTCTGCCCAATTGAAGAAAAATGAAAAAAATCAAAAGAAATTTCAGGAGGTGTAATTTAAGGGAAACACAGTATTTGTCAGTTGCCTCAGTTTTTATGAAGTCAAGCGAGGACTATTGCGTGCTAATGCTACCAGGCAGATATTGGAATTTGAGAAATTTTGCCGCCGAGTGACAATTTTATTTTTAGACGATTTGGAGATTATCGAGCGGGCGTGCGAAATACACGCCGAGCTAACGCGGAGGGGCAGACCGATACAAGATAACGATATTTTGATAGCAGCGACGGCAATAACGCGCGGGTTGATTGTCGTGTCGAATGATTCTGATATGCTGAGGGTGCCGGGGATTAACGTAGAGAATTGGCTGGCGATCGCTTGAAGGATCGCTACAAACAGGCAAGCTTTATAATTCTTAATCTTTCCAAGGACGCGAAATCGCATAAGCTGATAAAAATAGCGATCGCTCTCAATCCCGCCAATGGCTCTCAAAATCGTTGAAAACTTTGACGCCAGCTTCACCCTCGAACCTGAAGCCCGACAAACCCTGTTCGCTTTATTGACAAGTGAAGCATTTCTCCAGAAAGTCGCCGAACAGGCAACATGCGAAAAAGTAGAATTTACAGAATTGCTGTTTCAGCCAGTTCCCTACAGTCTCGCAACCCCCAAAGGGATGCCCGCTGAATTCGAGCAATATCACCAATCCGACGAGTACACCATTATCAACGTCCCGCCGAACTTCACGTTCAAGGCGAAAATCTTCAAACCCAGCCGCCTCTGTGCGATTTACCGCCGAGTCAAATAAGCCATGACTGCAGGAACAGATATTCCCTCTCTCGCCAGCCTGGAATACATCCCCTATGTGGATGCCGACGGGCACCTGCCCGAACAATTGCAGGGCAAAGTCGGCGTGTACGCCATCTGCGATCGCGACAAAGTGCTGCAATTCGTCGGCTACTCCCGCGACGTTTATCTCAGCCTCAAGCAGCACCTCGTGCGCCAACTGCAACACTGCTACTGGCTGAAAGTCGAAACCATTGAGCGACCGAGCCGCACCGTTCTGGAAACTATCCGCACTGCCTGGATTGCCGAAAATGGCGCGACACCCGCCGGCAATGGAGCAGACGAGGCAAAATGGACGCAGCCCATCGACGTAAAACTTCTAATGACGCCTGACGAGGAGGCAAGCTACCAGCAGGCAGCCGGTTTGGAGATGGAGCAGGCAAAAATTTTGAAAAAAGCAGCGCGGCGGGTTGAATCTGACATTTTAGCTGCGATCGCAGCCCGTGGCGTGCAAGCCGAAATCCGCTTCAATCCCAAAATCAAAGAAAATGGCTTACTCGATTTGAAGTAATTTGCAACGCCAAGAAACCCGGCTTCTCCAAGAAGCCGGGTTTCTGAATCATTTCTCAGAAACCGGGTTTCTGAGCGGAAAGCTGACTACTTGATCGTCACTTTCGCGCCGGATTCTTCGAGCTGCTTCTTGGCATCTTCAGCCGCTTCCTTGGCAACAGCTTCCTTAACCGGCTTCGGCGTAGATTCTACCAAGTCTTTGGCTTCCTTCAAGCCCAAACCGGTAAGCGCGCGCACGACTTTGAGAACGGCGATCTTCTTGTCGGCGGGGACGTCTTCGAGAATCACGTCAAACTCGGTCTTAACTTCTGCTTCTTCTGCAGGAGCCGCAGCAGCGCCGGGAGCCGCCATCATCATCATGCCGCCAGCGGGAGCAGCAGCGCTAACGCCGAAAGCTTCTTCAATTTGCTTGACGAGTTCAGCCGCTTCCAAAAGGGTCAGCGTTTTTAGTTTCTCCAGAATTTCATCAGTTGCAGCAGACATTTGTTAACTCCTGTGAACGTTCTAAAATTTGCAGTTGTGTTGGACGAGCCAAGTAGGAAACCAGAAACAGCTAGGCGGCTTCTTTTCCTTCGTTTTCCTTGTCCGCAACAGCTTGAAGCCCGCGAGCGATGGAAGCGGGAACTTCTTTGATGCCCACGGCAATCTTGGTTGTCAGCGCGTTGAGAGCGCCGGCAACTTGTGCCATGAGCTGTTCCTTGGATGGCAAGTCGCCAATCGCTTTGACGTCGGCATCGCTCAAGCGCCGCCCTTCCATAACGCCGCCGCGAAGTTCTGATTTCTTGCTGGCTTTTTGGAAGTCTTGGTAAGCCTTGATGGCACCACCGATATCGTCTTTAACCAGCAAGAAGGCGGAAGTTCCTTTCAGGAATTCTTCCATCGGCAGCCAGTTAGCATCGCCTTCGATCGCCCGCCCCATGAGGGTGTTTTTGGTGACTTTGCAAACCGTACCGGACGGGCGCAGCCGCCTGCGCAAATCCGTCATTTCCGATACGCTCAGCCCTTTGTAGTCGATGACGATCGCAATTTGTGACTGACTCAAAGTTTCCTTGAGTTCAGCGATAATTTCGTTTTTGTTCTCTACCGTTCTACCCACTGTTTTTTCACCTCCTTAAAAGGATGCGGTTGGCAGAAAGCTTGTATTAGCTGACGCGCTAATTGTCGATTGCGAAGCATGAGAGCTTGCTTTCTCAGCCATAAAATCAAATACCCCGGACATTGTGCCGGGGTAGCGCTTGAGAGCCTGCCGCCGTGCCGCTGTTGCAGCGGCAATGTCGGCCATTCAGGCAATAAGGGCGCAAACCTCGGCAGGAAATTAAGCCACTGGCACCTGCTGTCATAGGCAATTGCCTATTCAGTTTGTGAATTTTCGATTTTCGATTTCCGAGCTACCTTCCATCTCCGATCTAAAATTTACACGCTCCAGTCATCAGGCTGCTTCTGTCAGCTTCAAGTCGCGCAGGGTGTTGATCTCGACTTGAATCGATGGCCCCATCGTGGCAGAGACGTAAAACGTGCGCCAGTAGCGGCCTTTGGCCCCCGATGGGCGGTTGCGGTCGATCGTTTCTTGCAACGCCTTCAGGTTCACCAACAAATCTTCGGCTGAAAAGGACGCCTTGCCAAACATGACGTGGACGATCCCGGTGCGATCGGCGCGGAATTCCAGTTTACCAGCTTTGAACTCGGAAATTGCCCCTGCCAAGTCAAATGTCACCGTGCCCCCTTTCGGCGAGGGCATCAAACCGCGAGGCCCGAGCAGTTTCCCTAGCTTGGCCACCTGTGGCATCATGTCCGGCGTCGCAATCAGCTTGTCAAAATCCATGCGACCTTTCTGGATTTCGTCAATTAATTCTTCCGAACCCACCACATCTGCACCGCCGTTGGTGGCTTCTTGAACTTTTTCACCTCGGGCAATCACTGCCACCCGAATCGTCTGACCGGTTCCTTTCGGCAGCACCACGGTTGTCCGCAACTGTTGGTCGCTGTACTTGGGGTCAATCCCCAACCGAATGTGAGCTTCTGCGGATTCGGGAAACTTGGCTGTTGCCGTGTCTTTCAAGAGATTGAGCGCTTCTAGGGGGTCGTAAGGCCGATCTTCGACCTTTTTGTTGAGTTCTTGTAATCTTCGCGAAATTTTCTTTGCCATGTATGTCTCCTGGGGTTGATAGCGAGGTTTTGCCTCTCCCCCGCGTTTTGGGCGCGTTTTGGGTAAGCTGCGATTCTTTCCTGAACACTGAACACTCGTCACTCTGAGGCGGGCACGGAGCACCGTACAGCCGCAATCGGTTAGCGATCGCTCAGCACTCAGCACTTTCCACTCAGCACTATTTTTCAAGCCGAGGGACTAATCCACAACCGCCACGCCCATGTTCCGGGCGGTTCCTGCCACGATTTTCATCGCTGCCTCGACGTCGTAGGCGTTGAGGTCTGGCATTTTGGTTTCGGCAATTTCCCGTAACTGAGCCCGGGTAATCGTTCCTGCTTGCTTGCGGTTGGGCTCTCCCGAACCGCGATCGATGCCTGCCGCCTTGCGAATCAACACCGAGGCGGGAGGTGTTTTCAATACAAATGTGAAACTTCTATCTTCATAGACAGAAATTTCTACCGGCACGACGAGGCCGGCTTGGTCAGCGGTTCTGGCGTTATATTCTTTGCAGAACATCATAATATTGACGCCGTGCTGACCGAGTGCTGGCCCGATCGGAGGAGCCGGGTTGGCCTTCCCTGCGGTAATGGCCAACTTGATTATCGCAACGACTTTCTTTGCCATCTATTTATCAGCTCTGTCTTTGAACCTGATTGAATTCCAATTCCACCGGCGTGTCGCGTCCAAAGATGGAAAGTAGCACCTTCAGCTTGCTGCGTTCCGGGCTGACTTCTATCACTTCGCCTTCAAAGTCTTTAAAGGGACCCGATAGGACAACAACTTTGTCGCCAACCGCCATATTAACTTTGACGATCGGTTCTTGCTCCCGAGCTTGCCTGAAGATGCGTTCGACTTCTGAGAAACTCAGCGGCACGGGTTTGACGTGACCGCGCCCCCGTCCGTAGCGACGTTTTTGTTCCGCCCCAACAAAGTTAATCACATTTGGGGTGTTTTTGACAACCTGCCAGCTTTCATCGTCCATCACCATTTGGACGAGGACGTAGCCGGGGAAAACTTTTTCGTCCGAGTGCGATCGCGAACCATCTTTGCGAATCTTGATAGCCGGAACTTGGGGGATCTCAACGTGAAGAATCCTGTCAGCCACATCCAGAGTTTGAACGCGCTGTTCGAGGTTCGTCTTCACCCGCTTTTCACAGCCAGACGCGACTTGAACCGCATACCACCGCGCCTCGCCATTGCGAAGTTCTGGCATGTCTGCCGTTTCTTCTGCATGGGTTGCATGTGCCCTTTCGTCCGATGCAAAACTCATCTGAACACCTGTATCGCTGCCCAATTAAAAAAGTTGTCCACCAGGTAGATGAAGGTTGCCACAAGCGTTACCATCAACAAGACGGCCAGCGATTCGCTGAGCAACTGCTGCCGAGAGGGCCAAACTACTTTACCCAGTTCCTCTTTGGTTTCTTCAAAAAACTTAACGAGGTTGAACCCCGTTGGGGCGTTTTGTTGAATCTCTGCTTCGTTTTTCTTTGCCATCTTATTCCGGCAATGTGGCTCCCGCTACACCCCCCTCCCGTAAAGAGGTGGTTGTCCGCCAGGGTAATTGCCGCCCTCCTACAAACAACTTGTACAAAGCGAATAAAGCTATCCGTCGCGTCCGTCGGTTAATTGGTTGGGAGCGCGGGTGATGTGGGATTTTTTTAGGGAACCCCTAACCCACTCTGAACCGAAGGAATTTAGTATATAGATTCTATCGCAACAGATATCCCCGGACTTTTATCCGTTCGCCACCTGCCATCCGCATCCATCGAGTTTTTCTGCGAAGGTTTCTACGCCCGAGGGTTAGAGGATACCGGGCAACTGTCTGCCCCGGAAATCTGCCTCGATTGTTTGACGGTTCGCACAAATTGACTCAAACGTTCCTCAGTACGAATACTCAGGAACACAGCGGAGTTTTTTGTTGCTTTTCTGGCGTTTGGCCTGACAGGAAAAATGGTTTTTCCCGCGTTTTGCCCTCACGCCCGAAACTCCTCGGACTTTTTTGCCCTCGATCGCTTGCCTGCTGCCGCGTCAAGCGCAAGCACGCTAAGTCAATCGCGAGGGTCAGCGATCGCCCCTCATTGCTGGCGAATTGAACCCCTCTCACAATAATTCTACCCGAAAGGTGCTTTGTTCTGTGCTGACACGCGCAGCCTGCAAAACACTTTCGGGCAGGACTTTTGTGATTTTGGTTCAGCGCGCCCTGGAGGACTTGAACCCCCGACATCAGGTTTTGGAGACCTGCGTTCTACCAACTGAACTAAGAGCGCACGCTAGGAGCGAGGGAGCTTGGCATTCACCACTCGTCTTTTTTAGTATAACGCATTACTGCGTTAATGGCTAGACTGCCAAGCAAAAATTTTAGACTAAATCGCTCGGTCGAACCGTTGCTTGAGCCTGGTTGCTTTACCCACGCGCTCGCGCAAGAAGTATAGTTTAGCACGACGCACCTTACCGCGACGCAGAATCTTTATACTTTCAATTCGAGGGGAGTGGATCAAAAACACCCGCTCTACCCCGACGCCTTGGAAGATACGGCGCACGGTAATGGTGGCATTGATGCCGCCATTGCGCTTGGCAATGACGGTGCCCTCGTAGGGCTGAACCCGTTCTTTGCCCCCTTCTATAATTTTCACGCCGACTTTAACGGTGTCGCCAACGTGGATGTCGGGCAAGTCCGATTTTAGTTGCTCCGCCTCGATGGAGCGGATAATCGCTTCAGCGTTCATATCGGCAAAAAAACTCACAGCCCCTAATTATAGATCGGGCAGGGTTTGAAAAGCTAGCCCCCAAAAAAATTAGTGTGGAGTGTGGAATGTGGAATGTGGAGTGCTGAGTGCTGAGTGCTGAGTGCTGAGTGCTGAGAGGGGGAGAGTGGGAGAGGGGGAGAGTGGCTGAGTGGCTGAGTGGCTGAGTGGCTGAGTGGGAGAGGGGGAGAGGGGGAGAGGGGGAGAGTGGCTGAGTGGCTGAGTGGCTGAGTGGCTGAGTGGCTGAGTGGCTGAGTGGCTGAGTGGC
>CAYOOD010000044.1:0-24775 GCA_964405435.1 uncultured bacterium | reverse complement strand
TGAGTGGCTGAGTGGCTGAGTGGCTGAGTGGCTGAGTGGCTGAGTGGCTGAGTGGGGGAGTCGGGTAGGGGGAGCGATCGCCCCTAATGCCTGGATGGCCAGTTTAAGATCTAAAATCTAAACCCCAAAATCAACATGACTTTTCTCTTAGCCCTTCTGGCGTTTTACGTCGCCTGGAATCTCGGGGCGAACGACGTAGCCAATTCAATGGGCACCTCCGTAGGATCAAAAGCGCTCACCCTCCGGCGAGCGCTGCTAGTCGCGGGAATTCTGGAGTTCTCCGGTGCCGTTTTATTTGGCCACAACGTGGCCGCGACACTGGCCACCGAAATTGTCAATCCCGATGTATTTGCCTCCGAGCCGCTGGTGCTGCTGGCGGGCATGGTATCAGTGATGCTCGCCTGCGGGCTGTGGATGCAAGTGGCCACTTCACGGGGCTGGCCCGTTTCCTCCTCCCACGCCGTTGTCGGAGCGATCGCCGGATTCAGTTGGCTTGCCAAAGGCATAGGAGCCGTAGACTGGTTCGATATCGGCATTATTTCTCTGACGTGGCTGGCAACCCCCCTCGTGAGTGGGGCGATCGCTGCAGCTCTGTACAGTTTAGTCAAACGCTGGATTCTCAACCACCCCGAACCCGTGCGGCAGTTAGACGAGTGGATACCCTGGCTGAGTTCAGCACTGCTGGGCATCTTCGGGGCGATCGTCCTGCCCACCCTCAGCCCTCCGATAGACACTTGGATCGAAACCCATCTCGGTTTCGACTTCCCTACCCACGACATCCCCCTCGGCATCGGCGCGAGTGCAGCGATTTGTCTATCTATTATTAGTTGGCGGCAGTTAAAGAGAAGGGAATTGCGCATGGGGCATGGGGCATGGGGCATGGCGAATAGGAAATCGGAAATAGAAACCACTCCCCAATCCCCAAATCCCCCAATCCCGGCATCCCCACTCAGCACTCAGCACTCAGCACTCACCATCGTCGAGCGACAACTGGGGCGATTTCAAATCCTGAGTGCCTGCTTTGTAGCGTTTGCCCACGGCTCGAATGACGTCGGCAATGCCGTGGCACCGCTGGCGGCGATCGCCTACATTCAGCGCACGGGTGCCGTTCCGGGAGCGGATTTCGGCGTTCCCTTGTGGATTTTGCTTCTCGGCGGTGTCGGCATTGTCACCGGTCTAGCAATCTGGGGTAAAAAGGTAATTGCGACCGTTGGGGAAGGGATTATCCCGCTGCAGCCGAGCGGGGGATTCTGCGCCGAACTCGCTTGCGCGACGACGGTGTTGTGCGCCTCTCGCCTGGGGCTGCCGGTTTCCACCTCGCACGCGCTAGTCGGCGGCGTCGTTGGCATCGGACTGGTACAAAAGTGGTATAATGGCGGGTCATCAGATACAATTCGCCTGCAAACTGTGCGGGGAATTTTCCTAGCCTGGTTGATTACCGTTCCGATCGCCGCCGCTTTGGGTGCTGCTATCTTCACAATTGCGCGATCGCTGCTGTAGGGAGCCATCAGCCTCCAGCATTCAAGGCTAGCGCGTTTGCCTCTGCACCCTTTTAGGCGCGATCGCCGCCAGTCTGCCCGTCCAATCGAGCGGGCTGGCGCACGAGTTCCCGCTCTCTGACAGGAGTTTACTGCCATGAAGAATTTCTCGCATTGAGAGAAGCGATTGGCTGCTTTTCTTGCAATTTTAAAGAAAATAACAAGGCGGTTGCTTGCGAAAAAACACTTGAGAGCAAAACAGGTGAAAGATAGCGGGTGGCTCTGCTGTAGCGATCGCAGCAAGAGGAACCTGTAGGCGGGATTTACCCTGTCTGGTTGCGGAAAATTTTCTTGTCGGCAACAATTTTCTAACGCGGGGTTAGTCTCAGAACAGCTAGGGCACAATGATTCCAGAAGAAAAGCGGGAAACAGGTTGCAAGCAGAACATCACATTTCTTAAAGGGGAATAGACTGCCATTGAGGAGTTAATTTGCCAAAATACTAGCAAGATTGACGAACTGACCGACTTGCAATTAGAACGCTTGATAGCAACAGACTAGAGGTTAAACACAGATGGGGCCACTGGACAACCGACCAGACAACTATGGAGCCAGCGATTCCAGAGCAGTAGAGATGGCTCTGAAGGCAGTGACGAGCGAGCTCAAACACCTACAGCAAGATTTAATCCTGCAGCTAGCGCAGGACATCACGCGACTGCTGGCTGAAAAATCCCGCCTGAGTGAAGATATAGAAAAGCTGAAAGCGCAGCAGCAGCAAATCCGCAGCCAGCAGGTGGAAGGTTTATCTCAGCAGCAAGCCCTCCAGCAGCAACAGTTGGCCCAGCAAATGGCGGAAATGTTGGCCAGCCAATTGCAGCAGCGCTTGATGCAGCGGATCGAGGCGATCGCCAGCGTGCCGAATCCGTCGCTGAATCACAGCGCCGCAGCCTTCGGGGGTGGGCGTCGAGATCGCCCGAAAGGCTTGGCGGTCGCCTCGATGGACGGCACGCTAGTTGCAGATTACGAAGCGGTACAGGAAGAACTCAACAGCTATAAAACTAGCCTCAACCAGCAGCTTCAGCGCCTCAATAGCTTGCAGCACCAAGGAGAGGTCATTTTAGAAAGGCTCGTCAACAGTTTGATCGAGCAGGTGCAAAACCAAGAAGGCGCGCTGCAAACCACTGCTCAGCTATCGTCAGAAGAGCTAGAAACGTTGCTGCAGGGGCTCGATCGCGCGCAATTGAGCCCGCCGCTGACCGACCACTCAACCGCAGCCCTGGATCGCGCCCCGACGCCCGCCGAGCCCCCGCCGATTCGCACCGTCCCGCCCGTACCAGAGGCACCGGTCGCCCAAACGATACCGCCCGCAGCCCCTGCGAAAAAACCGGCGTCTGCAATGCAGGTGGGTTTGATTTTGGCAATAACTTCTTCGGTGGTGCTGTCGTTATTTAACGTTTCTCTGAAGATTATTCTCAAAAGCCCGAAGTTTCCCAGCCGCAATATTCTGGGACTTTTCGACGTGCAAGGATTTATCACCCCCGGCTTCGGCAATTCACTGCTAATTTTGCTGCTGCGAACCGTGGTGGTGCTAATCGTGATGCCGATTTTGGCAAGTTTTCTCTATCCGCAAGTTTGGAAAGACCTCAAGCGCTTTTTCACGAGCGGCGATCGCGATGCGTGGCTGAAGGTGGTGGGCAGCGGTTTCTTTCTGTTCTTGTCGCAGGTACTGATTTACATCGCGATCGGAAATATTCAGGCGGGAATTGCCATCACGATATTCTTCGTTTATCCGATCGTGACGGGCTTGGCGTCCAGGTGGCTGTTTGGCATTCCCATCCTTGCGATCGACTACGCAGCCATGAGCGCCATTGTTACCGGGTTGATTTTGGCAGCAGTCCCTAGTTTTGGAATGCCTGCTTTTGGCGACATTCGTTTAGGCATTGCTTCGGCACTCGGTGCCGGCTTTGCTTTTGCGGGCTACATGCTGACAGCGCAGCTAGGGCAGAAAAAGCTGCACCCGATTCCGTTTACCCTGGTTGGATTTTTATCAATATTTGTCTTTTGCAGTCTCAGCTTGTTAGTTCCTTTACCAAAGCAATTGGCAGTCCAATTTGATTGGAATCTGTGGCCGAGCCTAGTGGTGGGTGGCGCGTTCTTGGGATTGCTGACACTGGCGAGTTACCTGTTAAACAACTTGGCTATTCGCCAAGCGAATGCAGCACTGGTGGCGATTATTGGCACGAGCGGGCCGGCACTGACGGCGTTGTTTGCCTATATGATTATCAAAGAACCCATAGCACCTTTGCAGGTTGGGGGAATGCTCATCATCACGGCGGCAGTTGCTGCGAAAAGTGTAGCGAAGTTGCTCGCTGACAAACAAGCAGCTCAACCTGCCCCTCAACCGAGCAAGTAAAGGATGAAGGGTTTGTGATGAAGGGTGAATGGAAAAGTGGGAATTCATCCTTCGTTTGTTGATTGACTTATTAGAAAACATTGAAGCATTGTTGCCGTCCTTTGCAGGCTCGATGTTACAAAATCTAAAAAACCCGGCTTTTCTGAAAAGCCGGGTTTTTGCTGTTGGCAATCATGGTATAGCGCGTTTAAATGATTTGCAGACGCCGAAATGGGGCGGGCACGGGGCACCGCCCCTACAGGTATTCAAGCAGTTTGCAATGCAGCAAAATTTTAGTTAAACCCAACTGACAGTCCTCTTAAGAGGACTTAAGCTATTAGGCGGGGGTTTAAACCCCCGCCGAGGTAGCTCGTCCGCGAGTGAGGTAGTAGGGGAAGCACTGCGGTTATTTTAGGAGCGGGAGCGCGATTCCCTACGGGATAGCTATAGCGCTATCGCGCATGGCTACGCTAACGCTTCACGCGAGGCGCGGCTGGCAGAGTTGAAAGAAAAAGTTAGGATAGGGATAGAAGAACTCGATCGCGGTGAAGGAATTGATGGCGAAGAGGTATTTGCCGAGCTTGAAGAGGATATCCGGCGGATTGAAACGAAATGGCGCAGCGATCGCACCTCCCGCGTTATTGAAAAAGCCTAATTACTATGATTCTCCTCAATATCTGGTTTTTGTTTAGAAGCTTCCGAAGGGAGGGGGATAGTTATTTGCAGATTAATGCCAATCGTTATTTGATCCTTCCCAAAACTCATGTTAGTTATATTAACGATACTATTTCCCGGTAAAGAATCACTCAGCGGCGATTTAGCGCTTGGTTGAGTTTGATATCCAGCTTCCTCCAGCCATTCAGTAATATTTCTCCAGTTGTCTATCTTGTCACTGCCTTTGTCTACAAGACTTTTAACATATCTATAGAGAGTAGCACACAAGTCAGTCTCAACACCCTTAACATTCTTGCCCAGCTTTTCCGCTATTTCAGTCGGACTGTAACCGCAGAGCAACCCCCGCAGGTGGAGCTTTTCAGTGGGGGTGAGCCGCTTGCCCTTGGCAGAAGCCAGATCTGTATAGAGAGTGTCCAAATCCCAATGGTTCGCCGCCTGGGCAAACGGATCGTCGCTGGATGGCATAGGTAGGAGCCTCGAAAATTCCTGATGTAATCCTAACCAAAATCCTGATGTACATCAGGTAAATGCTAAGCTTGGTCAGGTTATTATAGAACTGTCAAAGGTATTGTACATGAGTACAATGCACGGGTCAAGAGGGCGAGGGGAAACCTCAAGCCGATGATGACTGGCACGAGCTACAAGATATTCCTGAGTGGCTAGAA
The DNA here is from genome assembly GCA_964405435.1 of uncultured bacterium. Taxonomy (GTDB): domain Bacteria; phylum Cyanobacteriota; class Cyanobacteriia; order Cyanobacteriales; family Oscillatoriaceae; genus DVEG01. Next base: position 19,566 of record CAYOOD010000044.1, on the reverse strand, counting down.
AGTATAAGGGGTAGACACAAGAGGGAGAAAGTCTTATGGGATGGAGTGATTGGATTGAGTGCAGTTTTAACAGTGATAATGAAATAGACCTGCAACCAGTAGAAAAATATGCACCCAACTCACCGGGTATATATGCGATCGCTACCAAACATAGTAATGGTTACTATAGCGTTCAGTATATTGGAATGTCTGAATCCAGTATTTGGAAGAGGCTGAAAGCGCACTTTACTGGCAGGTCAAATCGCGTTATTAAAAGAATTTTAGACAATAAAAAACAAGGAGGAGCGCAAACAGAATTTTTAAATGCTTTTTACTTTAGTTTTTTAGAAACGTCAAAAGAGCAGGCTAGGGGTCTAGAGGCTCTTTTTGTACGCGGTACTGCGCCTATAGCGAATATACAGCAAAATTTGAGTATGTCAAGCCTTCCAAAAGATTTGCAAGAGCCCAATATTGAAGTCGAGCTAGAAGATTAGTAGTTTCGATAGCCAATCATAGAGAGCCTTACAGTGAGCAGTAGACTTATTTAGTTAATTGAGGAGAGTAAGATGCCTGTTGGAAAACCTGAATTCGTTGACAACCCTGAGCCGCGTTGTCCAGTTGTCCTATTACTCGACACCTCTGGCTCTATGAGTGGTGCGCCCATCCGGGAGTTGAATGCAGGACTGGCTATCTTCAAGCAGGCAGTAGAAGAAGATGGACTCGCTGCCTTAAGGGTTGAAGTGGCGATCGTCACATTCGGCCCAGTACAAATGCGCCAAGATTTTGTAACAATTGATCGATTTGTACCGCCACAGTTTCAAGCCGATCGTGATACTCCGATGGGAGAAGCGATAGAGTACGCTTTAGATTTACTCGAAAATCGTAAAGAAGATTACAAAAACAATGGCATCCAATACTACCGCCCCTGGGTTTTCCTGGTTACAGACGGGGGGCCGACTGATCCTTGGCAGAACGCAGCACAGCGGGTCAGGCAAGCTGAAAACGAGCGCAAACTATTGTTTTTCGCAGTTGGCGTGCAGGGAGCAGATATAAAGACTTTGAGCCAAATTGCCCCAACAAATCGTCCACCCCTGCTGTTGAATGGTCTGGATTTCAAATCCATGTTCCTCTGGCTTAGTCAGTCCATGAAACAGGTGTCTGGGAGCAAGCCCGGGGGAGCAATGGTGGCGCTTCCTGCTGTAGGATGGGGTCAAGTATCTAGTTAGACTGTGAGGATGTCTAATGGCGTGGAAAGCGATCGTACATTCTGCAACAGGTACGAGCCATAAACAGCAACAGACACCCTGTCAAGATTACGGGAATTATGTTGTTGTTGGCGAGGTGATTGTAGGCGCAGTTTCAGATGGCGCTGGCAGTGCAAAATATTCTCATATAGGTGCTAAGTTAGCAGTTGAAGCAGCCCTGCGTTATTTAGAAGCATGGCTCAAACATCACCAGGAAAAAAAAAGTGATTTACAGCAACCCATTTCGGAAGAAGGAGCCAATACAGTTTTTACTAATACTTTAAGAAAAGTAATTATAACTTTGAATGAAGAAGCAAGCAAAGGTTGTACCTTAAATTCCTTAGCTTGCACGCTGTTGGTTTTTATGGCCACTCCTGAGTGGATTGCTGCCATGCAGGTTGGTGATGGTTTTATTGTGGTAAATTCGCAGAACTCAGAATATCAATTGCTCTTTCAGCCAGATAAGGGAGAATATGCAAACGAGACAACATTTGTGACTTCAGCACATGCCCTATATCAAATGCGAGTGCGTGTAATACCAGGCCATCATAAATTTATTTGTACATCAACGGATGGACTGGAAAGATTAGCCATTAATATGCGAGGCTGGACGCCCTCTCCCGGTTTTTTTCAGCCTTTTCAAGAAGGACTTAAAACGAGAAATATAAATCAAGAATACGAATCCCTCCTGAATTGGCTAGATTCTGAAGAGGTAAATGCTAGAACTGACGATGATAAAACACTGCTATTGTGTCTATATGATACCGATGCAAACCTCGATAACTGCATTTACCCTGAGCGTTCTTTATCTAAGCCAATAAATTCTCAGGGCCAGAATAAGCTCTTAGATTCTCAGCCAAAGGCGATGCCTTGGTATTTGCTTACTCAAACGTTTATTTGTCATATTTTAGCTGGCTGTCTTTTGCAGGCAAACTATGCTTTGGTAGCTTGGTATAAGGGATTTGAGGCATCTGTAGCTATCTTTTTTATGGTGGCTATCGCTCTCAGTATTTCTTTATATATTACTTTAGCAAAAATAGGTTATTTTTTTGGGAAGTGGCGAGGTATTGTAATTCTGAGCGTGACTGCTCTGATAGGATTATCATTAGGAAGGTTGTTGTATTTAATCATGGGACATTGAGGAGCTTTTAAAATTCTTCGATACTGAATTACTATGGGCAGTTACCGTGACAGTAAAGGTAATCATATTTCTCTCGGCAAACAGATTGCCAGTAGCGGTGAAGGAGCAGTTTGGGGCACCAATCGCAGGGGCTATTTAGCGAAAATATATCATTCTACAGATCCAGAACGGGTCAAAAAGCTAGAAGTCATGGTAGCGAATTCGCCCGCAGATCCGACATTGAGCCAAAATCATATTTCTATCGCTTGGCCCCAGGATTTACTGAGAGATAGTACCGGAGCTTGCGTAGGCTTTTTAATGCCAGCTATTATACAAGCCAAAGAACTACTCTACGTTTACAATCCATTACATCGCAAAAAAACCGCTCCTAGATTTAACTGGTATTCTCTCCACATAACTGCGCTAAACCTTGCTTCTATCGTCCAGGAAATTCATGCCAAAAATTATATAATTGGTGACATGAAATCACAAAACTTACTGGTAACGGATAGAGGTCTGGTTTCAATTATAGATACCGATTCTTTTCAGGTAACAGATCCCACAACTGGAAAGGTCTATCGCTGCTCTGTTGGTTCGGAAGGTTTTACACCACCTGAACTTATTGGTAAGGACTTATCTATCCTCACTCAAAACAGGTTCCACGATCGATTTCGGCTGGCAGTAATTATTCACCTTTTGCTTTTCGGTTATCACCCTTTTATGGGACAGTGGAATGGATCGGGAGATCCTCCTGGGCAAGATGAACTTGTCCGTCAAGGTTTCTGGATACACGGTCAGAATAGTCAGATGCAACCTAGTAGAAATACAATTCTTCTCGATGTTGTGCATCCAGAAATTAAGAAATGCTTTCTAAAATGCTTTAACGACGGCCATAGATCGCCGAGTTCTCGCCCATCTGCCCAAGACTGGTTTAATGCCTTACAATTAGGTATTTCCGACCTCACAGCGTGCAAGAAAGTGGCCAACCATTGCTACAGCCGAGTTTATGGTAAGTGTTACTGGTGCGAACGGGCAAATAATCTCGGAGTTGATATTTTTCCAGCCGTTTCTAATCCAATTTTACCACCGCAGCCAAAACCTTTCTGGGGCTGGTCAGCAGCAGCAGTTATTCTTCTTGGCTTCTTGGCGTGGCAGGGTAACTGGATTAGTCTCGTGCAAGAAAAGCTCTGGCCAGAGCAAAACCGTCCTACTGATACATGGCCTTATAGAAGACCTTGACTTGAAAGCATCTCTAGCTTTACAAGAAGCGATGCTCCTATAAAAATGCTAGTTGCTGGGTTCCTAGCTGCAAGTCGTACAAGCGATCCCGTCTTCCCCCTGCCGTGAAATTGAAAGCCGATCGCTCCTTCTGTCAGAGCTACAGGCCATTTTCTCTGCCCCATTGTATCCACGCCTCCGCCATCTGCTCGATCCTGCCGCGCTGTTCTGGCTTGACGGGATTGGCACCTGTAATGGCTTGCAATGCCCAAAACCAATGATCGGGCTCGCGATCGAGATCGCGCAGAATTAGGGGGACAACGGGTTGTCCCATACCAATAATTCTTTGGTAAGCTGGGTGCATTGACATTTTCGTAATTGAGGACAGCAGCCCTGTCTCGCGCCGCCATTGTTCTGCTAATTCTAAAAATGTTTCCTCTATCTCTACCGTTTGTAAAATCGGGTAAGAGAAAGTGGATTCTCTGTAAGTTTTTTCCATTCAGACTACACCTCGCTGTTTTCTGAATCTCCTGTCTATTATATCAGACAGATTTTGCTACACCCTTCCCAGACAAGCACTTCGCCGATCGCACTTTCTGTCAGCCCTACAGCCGATCGCAAAAAAGCGACCTGCTCCCGTCCGTGCAGCCGCTCATTACAATAAAGAGGCGTAACCGGTTACGCCTCTTTATTTTAGAAATATCGGCTATTTGGAACGGAGAGGGTGGGATTTGAACCCACGTTGAAGTTACCCCCAAACAGCATTTCCAGTGCTGCGCCTTAAACCACTCGGCCACCTCTCCAGGTGCAATCGGGCTATTTAGTTTTTTACCCACCGAAGAATCATAGTAGCAGAACTCCGCCGACTTTGTAAAGCCTCTGTTCAAATTTTTTTTCAAGGACGTCTGGAGCGCCGAAAGGGGGACGGTGCGGGCTTTCCCGCAGAAGGCTGGATCGGTGTCCCTGTTTTGTCGTAGGCTGGAATCATACTCGTAACTGAGTAAACCCCCTTTGCAGTTGACTGAACCGATGACCCGCTCCTATACCGTTAAAATTCACTACCGCCAAACCGGCGATCGCTACGTCGTGCAGGTGCCGGAGGATCGCTACATCCTCCACAGCGCCGAAAATCAGGGCGTCGAATTGCCTTTCTCCTGCCGGAATGGCGCTTGTACCGCCTGCGCCGTGCGCGTGACGTCGGGGAAGGTTTACCAGCCGGAGGCGATGGGGCTGTCTCCCGAACTGCGGGAACGGGGCTATGCTTTGTTGTGCGTGAGCTATCCCTGCTCTGACTTGGAGGTGGAAACCCAAGATGAGGATGAGGTTTACGAACTCCAGTTCGGGCGCTATTTTGGCAAGGGCAAGGTTAGGGCTGGATTGCCGCTCGATGAAGATTGATGTCGCGTCAGGAATTAGGAGCGATCGCCGAGATGTACGGACTTGAAAAAATTTTAGTCTTGTGGCTGTGCGCGATCGCCCTCCTCGCCGGCTGTACCGCACCCGTGAAGCCCCAAGGCGTGACGGTGCAGGTGGAACGGGTTCTCAGCGGGCAAAGCTTCCTGATTTTCAGCAGCAGCGGAGAAAACACCCCTTCGCGGGTGCGGCTGATTGGCATTGACGCGCCGGATTTCAAGCAGCAGCCTTGGGGCAGCGCAGCGAAACAGCGTCTGGAGCAATTAATCGAGGGGCAACCTCTCCTGCTGGAGTTCGATGTCGAGCAGCACTATTGCTACGAAGAGCGCTGCTCTAAGCTCGCTTACGTCTGGCGAGATGAGGTGCTGCTGAACGAGCAACTGATCAAAGAAGGTTGTGTCCTGTTTTCGCCGCGATCGCCCAACACCAAGTACAATCAGCGTCTCGCCCGCGCTCAGGAATGGGCGCGACTCATGGGCAAAGGCATCTGGAACCCTGAAACCCCCCTGCGCCAAACCCCGGCTGAGTTTCGCGCTCAGAATCGGTAATTGGGGCATCGGGCATCGGGCAAAAGGGCATTGCGTAAAATCTCAAATCTCAACTCTAAAATCTAGATGACCTCTTACACCCCCGAACAACTGCAAATTTACCTAGATATCGCCACCGAGGCGGCAATGGCTGCCGGTGCGGTGCTGCAAGCCTTCTGGGGTAATTTAGAAGATATTCAGGAAAAAGGACGTCCCGGGGATTTAGTCACCGAAGCCGACAAAGCGGCTGAGAAGGCAATTCTGGAAGTATTGCAGCGTCACGTCCCCCATCACGCCATTCTGACAGAAGAAAGCGGAGAGCTAGGGAATGCCCGCAGCGAATGCGTCTGGGCGATCGATCCCCTAGACGGCACCACCAATTACGCCCACCAGTATCCCTTCTCTGCTGCATCCATCGGCTTGCTGATTGATGGCATCCCCTACGTCGGAGCCATCTTCGATCCGTTTCACAACGAATTGTTTCGCGCTGCCAAAGGGCTCGGTGCCACGCGCAACCGCCGCCCGATTCAGGTTTCCAAAACTGCCGAACTCAGCAAAAGCCTGCTCGTCACCGGCTTCGCTTACGATCGCCGCGAAACCGCCGACAACAACTATGCCGAATTTTGCCACCTCACCCACTTGACGCAAGGCGTGCGGCGGGGCGGAGCCGCCTCGATCGATTTAGCTTACGTTGCCTGCGGGCGCTTGGATGGCTACTGGGAGCGGGGCTTGTCCCCTTGGGATATGGCAGCCGGCGTGGTATTGGTTGAAGAGGCTGGCGGCACAGTCACCGCCTACGATCGCTCCCCCTTGCAGATCCGCTCCGGACGGATTCTGGCCACTAATGGACACCTCCACGACAGCCTGAGTAAAGAATTGTTGCGAGTTCCGCCCTTGTCCTCGTGGGGAAATGTAGCAGTATCGGGAAATCACTAATGCGCGAATCGGGTCAGGCAAGATACATTAGAAAGAATTGACGGGCTTTGGAAGTGGACGGCGCACCATGTCTTTTCAAATCGATCGCGGGCTATTTAAATTCGATAATTTCACGGATTACCACGCCATTCTAGGGCTGCCGGTAGATGCGGATGACAAAGCAATCCGCAAGCGGTATCTCGTCATCTCCCGCCAACTGCACCCCGACAGTTGCAAGGCTGAAACCGAAGAAGAGAAAAAGCTGGCAAGCGACTTGTTCTCAAAATTGGTCAGTCCGGCGTACAGCAAACTCTCCAAAGAGCGCGAACGAGCGGAATACGTCCTCCTCCTAGGGCTGATGGGCAAGCGCTGCGTTCAGGAGCCCAATAAAATCGAACTCCAGAGCGAACAAGCCAAACAGTTATCTCAGGCGAGCGAGTACGAGAAAACTTATAAAACTCTAGTCACCGAAATCGCTGAAAAGCAGTACGACGCCTTGCTGCAGAGTACGGACATTATCGCCCAACTCAGCGAACTGAACGCGGTTTACATTATGCGGCAAGAAGCTAAGGGTGGAGGAGTGGCAGCCAAGCCGCCGCTTCCCAAACCGCCTGCCCCACCACCTCACGCTACTGTACCCACTAGCAAGCCAGGAACCCCCGGCGCGCCGCCACCGCCACCACCGCCAGCGCCAGCACCTGCTGCCGCTCCTACAGTGTCGTCGTCGCAGGTGGATAACTACTACCGGCGCGCTCAAGAGTGCATAGCGATTAAAGATTTCGGGCAAGCAGCTCAGCAGTTGAAGGACGCGCTGAAAATCGAACCGAAAAACAGCCGCTGTCACGGTTTGTTGGGGATGGTTTACCTGAAGCAAAATCAGCCGACGCTGGCAAAGGTTCACATTAATAATGCTTTGCAGTTGAATCCCTCTGAGGAGGTGGCGCTAGAAGCTAAGAAAATACTAGAAAAGCCGCCTGCGAAGCCGGGGGCGAAGGCGGCACCGAAGGGGGCTCCTCCTTCTAAGTCACCGCCGAAATCTGGCAAGCAGGAGCCGCCGGGTGGGGGCGGTTTCTTTGGCGGGCTGTTTGGCGGCGGGAAGAAAAAGTAATCAAGTGCGATCGCTTTTTTGTTTTTGGAATTAATCAACCGCAAAGACGCAAAGGGCGCAGAGAGGGGAAAGGCTGAGAATTTTGTTTTTCAGGTTTAAGAAAAATAAAGTTTTTCAGCCGTAGCTGAAAAAACTTTACAAACCGTCCAGGGGCGAGGGGAGAATTCGGAGAAAAAGGCAGAATAAATGATTAGGAACCCGGTTTTTGTCGAGAAACCGGGTTTTTTCACTCAAGGCATTCAAGGGGAAGAAATATGAGCGTTTCTAGCAGTCGAAATCTCGACGCATTCTCGGTAGCGGCTCTGCTGGTGTCGGTACATTACGGGTTGGGATTTCTTCTGGGAACGGGAGAGAAAGCATTTGCGCTGGATGCAGGGGGCAGTCTGTATGCGGTTTCTACGAGTCTGGGGCTGCTGGCTATTTTGGCGCTGGTGCGGTTTTACTGGCGGGAGGTGGAGCCGATTTGGACGCTGTTGGGTTCGCGCTACGGTACGGGGGTGAAAATCCTGGTGGGGATTGCGTCGTGGGCGTGGATGATTGGGGTGGTGGCGTCGCAAATTCTCGGCGGAGCTTTTATTCTGAAGGTGTTGGGAGCGCCGGTGCTGCCTAGTGCGGTGGTTCTGACTGCGTTGATTGTGGTGCTGTCTTTGGTGCCGCTGGGGCACGCCAGCCGGATATTTCAGGGTTTGTTGATAGTGAGTTCGATCGCGCTTGTGTACTCGCTGTGGGCGGCTGAGGGGGTGCCGGAGTATTTGCGATCGCCCCTGGAATTCGTGCCCGCCCTCAGCCAAGTGCCTCCCGCCCAGCTCGTCGGCATCCCGCTGACGACGATTCTGCTCACCGCCCTGGGGATGGATTTTCAGCAATTTATTGTCCAAGCCAAGGACATTCGCAGCGCCTACAACGGCTGTTTGCTGGGGGCGCTCGTACTGATGTTGCTGGCATTTCTGCCCTCAGCGGTGGTGAGTGCCGCCAAAGATGCGGCGATTTTGCCTGCCAGTATGGAGGGTAAAGAAGCAATTCCCTACATCCTCTCGTGGGCGGGCGGCGGCGCTGGGCAACCGGTGGGGATTTTCCTGCTGGTGTCGCTGCTGGTGACGGCGCTGGGTTCCGGCGGTGGGGTGCTGCGGGTGATGAATACAACGCTGTTGGATGTCACCGAGTTGCCCGCATCCCGGCGCAATATCGCGATCGCTGCAGCCGGAAACGGGCTGTTGGGGTTGGCGGTGGCGCTGACTGGGGGAGCGATCGTCGATTTGATAGTCTCGTTCTACGCCGTCTATGTCGCAGGCGTGTTCGTGCCTTTTGCCGCTTACCTGCTCGACAAACAGGGACGTTACGGCTTTTCAGATGGGAGCGTGCGGCTGTCACTGCTGCTGGGAAGCGGCTCGGCGGCAGCAGTGGCAGTAGCCACGCGGGCGGTGAGCGCAGCAGCAATCTTCGGCTCTCCCGAAGTGACGGTGTTGCTGGTGGGCATGGGATTTTCCGGAGCGGGACTGTTGGCGGGCAAGCTGTTGGAGAAAAAACCGCTGCCGATACCGGAGAAGCCATCGTAGCTTGCTGAACGATTTAGAAGAGACGAAAGGTGGTAAACTGGTTTAGTTGTATCTAAACTCATTTGTCTCTCCAAAGACAAAAGTTTTGATTTCTGAAGAATTGGTAAAGGAGGCAGGCTGTGGTCAGGGTTCTCCGACTCGCTGAGATGATGTCTGAAGAAATCTCCACGTTGAAGAAGCGGGCGGAGTTGGACATCGAACAAGCGCTGTCGATCGCGAAAGAGGCGATCGACCAAATCAAGCAGCGCGGCAATGAAGCCTTAGTCGAATACGTCAGAAAATTCGACTATGCGGGCGCGACAGTTGAGAATTTAAAGGTGAGCGAGGAAGAGTTTGCCGCCGCGCGCGACAAGGTAGATCCGGAACTGAAAGCAGCGCTGGAGCAAGCATTTGCCAACATCAAAGAGGTTCACCAGCGGCAGTTGCCAGAGGAAATCCAACTGGCAGAGATTAAACCGGGAATATTTGCCGGCGAGAAAGTAACGCCGATTGCTAGCGCGGGCTTGTACGTTCCCAGAGGCAAAGGCGCTTTCCCCTCGGTGATGCTGATGCTCTCCATCCCGGCGGTAGTGGCGGGGGTTCCGAGAATCATGGTTTGCACGCCGCCCGATAAAAATGGCCAAGTAGAGCCGGTGTCTCTCGTCGCTGCCGAGATGGCGGGCGTCAAAGAAGTGTACAAGCTGGGGGGCATTCAGGCGATCGCCGCAATGGCGCTGGGTACGGAAACCATCCCCAAAGTCGATAAAATAACCGGCCCCTGCAACGTCTACGGTTCCGCCGCCAAGCGGATACTGTTCGGAACAGTGGACGTGGGACTGCCAGCCGGCCCCAGCGAGTCCATCATCCTCACCGACGAAACCACCGATCCGCAACTCGCCGCTCTCGACTTGCTCATCGAAGCCGAACACGGGCCAGAATCTGCCGCGCTGCTGGTGACGCACAGCGAAGAATTGGCGAAAAAAGCTGCGGAATTCGTGCCGAAATATATCGAGAGATTGCCCGAATGGCGGCGCAACTTCTGCGAAAAAGGGCTGTCTTCCTACGGCGGTATTTTAGTCACGTCGAGTTTGGAAGAATCGATTAATTTCGTCAACGAATACGCGCCAGAACACTTAGAAATTCTGGTAAAAGATCCGTTTGCTGTTTTGGGACGGATTAAGAACGCAGGCGAAATCTTGCTCGGCGCGTATACGCCAATTCCCACCGCCAATTACTGCCTCGGCGTCAATGCAATTTTGCCGACGGGCGGATTTGCGCGATCGTATTCTGCCGTATCGGTGCACGACTTCCTCAAGCGATCGGGTATCGGCTACCTGACAAAAGAAGGATTCGATCGCCTGAAAGGAACCACCACCACCCTCGCCGATTACGAAGGATTCCCCGCTCACGCGATGGCAATTCGCGAACGCGAAGAACTGCTCAAAGGCGAGTAAAATCCCCCCAACGCACCACACGGAGAGCACGGATGCACGAATTAATTTGCGAAACATCCGTGTATCCGTTTCAGAATCCGTGTCTTGCCCGCCCCCAATTCCCAATCAGGAGAAAAGATTGTCCGATCGCGACTTATATCAAATCCAAACGCTGCAATTCACCGATGTAGAGGCGGCGAACGAACGGCTGAAGAACTTTCTCAACGCCGAACTGCCTTTTCAGGTAAAATCCGTCAGCATCCGCCCTCTAGCAGTCTCCCTGAATTCCATTAATGGGGTGCTGACTGCCGAAGACGGCAAAAAGTTATTTTTCAAAACCCACGTCGAGCCGCAGAGCATCATCAACGAATATTACAACTCCAGCATCCTCGCCGATGCGGGATATCCGGTGATTCAGCCGATATTCAGCTCGACGGAATGGGGAAAACAGCTATTAATTTACGAATTCTTCGAGGCTCCCTCGCTCTTTAATGTCGCCCGCGAGATAGAAACCGGCAAAAGAGGCGGGGCAGAGTCAATTGTGGCGCGGCAGCAAAAAGCCGATGAAGAACTCTGGAAAATTTATCAAAACACGCTGCAACCCTTAGAAGCAGAAGCCCACGCGCCAGCTCCCATCCACCAACTATTTTACCACAGGTTAACCGGGGGACGCTTCAGCAATTTCTACGAAGGGAAAGAAATTACCTTGCCGGGGTGCAGCCTCAATTTTGACAAATTGGCGGGCATGAAATGGCGCGTTAACGGGATAGAATTTAAAGATACCCTGGGCGAAATCGTGCAGCGGGCGATCGCACTCTTGAATCCGTCGCGCTCCGATACGCCGTCAGTAATCGGGCACGGCGACGCCCACAACGGCAATGTTTTTGTCGATGAAAATCGCCCCGAGTTGATTTATTTCGATCCGGCATTTGCAGGGCGTCACTCGCCTTTCTTGGATTTGACAAAACCGCTGTTTCACAATGTTTTTGCAATCTGGATGTACTTTCCTAACGAAGTTGCCAGCACGCTGTCGGCGAAACTGGAAATACAAGGGGATGTGCTGGTTGTCGAGCATGATTTTGTCCCGTCAGAGATGCGGGTGGAATTTTTGCGATCGAAACTGCAGCGCGTGTTGAAACCGCTATTAGGCGAACTGAAATCGCGAGGCTGGCTGTCGGATGACTGGCGAGACTATTTGAAATTAGCGCTCTTTTGCTGTCCTTTCCTGACAATGAATTTAAGCGATCGCCAGAAATTCCCTCCCGGAATTGGGTTGCTAGGTTTGGCGCTTTCAGTGGAAATGGGCAGCACTTCTGCAAGCGATTCCCAGAGCCTAATCGATGCAGAATTAGATGCGATCGCAAGCGAGGGGAGGGAATCGGCGTGAAAGAGTCGGAGCAAATTAACCTACTCATCTTTGACTTGGATGGCGTCATCACCAGCGAAAAAAAATACTGGAATACGGCGCGGCTGACCGTCTGGGATTTAATCGCCAATGAGAAATATCTCGGCTTGAAAACCTACTTCGGCGAGGAGCGCGAACCCAGCCGGATTTTACAAGTAGGGGAAAAAGTCATTCCCAGCGATTTTATTTACAAACTGAAAAGTCGCGCTGTAAATTCCAATTGGGATTTAACCTTTTTCGTGACTTGCCTGCACCTAGTCGGAATTCTCGGCAAACTCAGCCAAGTAAAGCCCGATTGGGCGGAGAGACTGAGCCGCGAGGATATTTCCATTGGGGAAAAATTGCAGGAGTTGGGGAAACTCCTGAAAGGGCAGCAGTACGATTCCAGCATTAGCGCAAGCGTAATTTCCCAATTTTGGGAAGAAACCAGCGCGCTAAAGGGAACCGCCGTAGTTGAATACGTCACCGCCTTTACCCAGAAAATTTTGGGAGTGAATCTCCTCTCGTTAGAAGCGAAAGGAGATTTGTGGCAACTGTGCTATCAAAACTTTCAAGATTGGTATGAGGGTGAAAAAGGGTATCAGCTCCCCGATGACGAGACAGTATTAGAGTTAGAAAAAATAGCCGAAACTCTGAAAATACTAAAGAATTCAGAACGGTATAATTTAGCGATCGCAACAGGAAGACCCCGCAATGAAGTGATACAACCCCTGACAGCGCTGGGATTGCTGCAATATTTCGACCCCAATCGCATTATAACCTATGACGAAGTATTGCAAGCCGAATCAAATCTATCGAATTCCGGTAAAAATATCAAACTGGGCAAGCCGCATCCCTTTATCGTGTTAAAAGCCATCCACCCAGAAGAAACCGATGAGGTACTGTGTCAAGAAGAATTTCAGCAGGCAGAGCGGAAATATGCCGCTTACGTCGGGGATGCCGCTTCTGACGTAGTAGCTGCCAAACAAGCAGGATGTCTATCGATAGGCGTCTTGACGGGTTTTGCCGGAGGCAAACGCGGCGAAACCCCAGGGAAAATGCTAACAGATGCCGGCTGCGACGCGCTCCTGAGCAGTATCGTAGAATTGCCCGAATGGCTAGGGTTAAAAACTGATTGAATAGAGATATGGAATATCTGGTTAACGAACATGTCAAAGGCTTGAGCCCCAAGGGTGCGGGTGCTGTAAAAAGCGAAAAAGCGATTCGCCTCGATAAAGGAGAATTGCCTTTTCCGCCGTCGCCGCGCGTCGTAAAAGCCATCTCCGACGCCGCAGCAACCATCAACCGATATCCTGAAGTTTTGGGCGGTTCCCTGCGCGAAGCCATAGCCAAATATGCAGGAGTCAAAAAAGAACAGATTGTCATCGGCAACGGTTCCGACGAACTCATCGAACTCGCTGTCAAAGTTTTTGTCAAACCGGGAGAAGAAGTTTTACTCCCCGTGCCGACTTTTTTCGTGTACTGGCACTCCGCTCAAATTATCGGCGCAAATCCGGTTTTTGTCAATAGAGCGTCAGATTTCGGGCTGGATGTCAAAGCCCTGCTCGCCCAAGTCACGCCCCGCACGAAAGTTATCTTTATCGCCAATCCCAACAATCCCACCGCCAACCTCGTCTCGCGGGAAACGATTGTAGAAATACTCGAAAACGTAGAATGCGCCGTTGTCGTTGACGAGTGCTACTACGAAATCTGCCAGGAAACCGTCGCTGATTTAGTTGACAAATACCCCAACCTAATTGTATTGCGGAGCTTCTCCAAAAGTTTCGGCTTGGCAGGGTTGCGAGTAGGATACGCCATCGCCAATGAAGCGATCGCAGATTATTTCGCGCGAACCGCCCAACTCTTTCCCGTCAACAAACTAGCGCTAGTCGCAGCAGAAGCAGCCCTCTCCGATTTAGAATACGTCCGCGCAAATATCGAGGAAATCTGCCGAGAAAGAGAAATCTTATCGCGGGAATTAGAAAAGCTCGGCTTTATCGTCTATCCCTCGAAAACTAACTTTCTATTCGTCAGAACCGAACCGCTGGGAATCCCCTCAAGCGACTTGGTAAAAGCCCTCGCCGCGCGGGAGATATTTGTAGCCGATTTCGGACTCAAACCCGGCTTAGATGCCTACTATTTCAGAACCGCAGTCGGCACCAGCGCAGAGAATAAGGCATGGCTGACAGGATTGAAAGAAGCGATCGCAGAACTCTCTCAAAAATAAAAGCGATCGCAACACTCCGGGGCGGGAACTTTCCAGTACGCGCCCCTAAAATTCCTTTCCCTCTTCACCTCTTCTTTACCTCTTCTTTACCTCTTCTCTGCGCCCTTTGCGCGCTCTGCGGTTCATTCATTACATCACCGCTCACCTAAAAGCAGTATAGTAATCTCTGTCACCCAGAACTTAACCGATGCGAACGACTAAAGTAGAACGAGTGCGAGGCGTCGTTGACACTTTGCCAGATGCCTGCGCGGCTCTCAAACAAATCGAGGAGCAATGGAAAAGCTGCTTCGAGTCATTCGGATATCGCCCGATAGACGTACCTTTAATCGAGCATACCGAACTTTACCTGAAAAAATCCGGCGAGGACATTGTAGATCGGTTGTATGACTTCACCTACCGCAACCGCCGCCTCAGCTTGCGCCCGGAGCTAACCGCTTCAGTGGCGCGCGCTTATGTGGACAACCTGCAAGGCGTTCCCCTCCCAATCCGACTGTATTATGTCGGCTCGGCATTCCGCTATGAAAGACCGCAAAAAGGAAGATACCGCCAGTTTACCCAAATGGGAATCGAACTGATCGGAGCCACCGGGGCAATGGCGGATGCAGAGGCGATCGCGATCGCTTGTCGGGGTTTAGAGCGCGTCGGATTGAGCGGCTATCGCGTCGTAATTGGCCACATTGGAGTGTTGGCCAAATTCCTCGACAACCTGCACTTAGAAAGCCGTTTGAGCAGTTTCCTGCTCGCCAACTTAGAAAACCTCAGAAAAGAAGGCAAAGAAAAAGTAGAAAGCCGCCTGCGGGAAATTTATCCCGCTTTCGGACTGCAGTCAGAGGGCGCAGGAGAACCCGAAAGCGAGCCAGCAAAAAAACTGACAGACTTGTTTCAGGGGATGGATGCGGGCGAAGCCAAAACAGCCATTCTAGACTTGCTGAAAAGCATGAACATTCAACTAGAAGGCAATCGCGAACCAGACGAAATCGTCGATCGCCTCCTCACAAAAATGAAACGCCAGGATCAGACAGAGCGAATCGAGAAGGCGCTGGAGTTTATGAGCCAACTGGGAGAGTTGGTGGGAGAGCCAGCAGCCGTTTTAAAAGAAGCAGAAAAACTGCTATCAGCCTACGGGATAGACTGTGCTGGATTAGAGCAGTTGCGCGAGATATCCAGCATTTTAGAATTCTACAATCTCGACCCGAACCGCATCAGCCTCGACTTGGGGATTAGCCGGGGGTTGCAATACTACACCGGCATGATTTTTGAAATCCATCACGGCACCCTAGAAGAAGAAAGACAACTCTGCGGCGGCGGCAGGTATGACGATTTAGTCGCTACTCTCGGCGGACAAATGCCCACCCCCGCAACCGGATTTTCTTGCGGATTGGAACGCTTGAGACTGGCACTCGAATTAGAAGGCAAACTCCCGGTTTCTTATCAACCTGTAGACGTGCTGGTTGTGCCGGTTAGTCCGGAAGATAGCGGCTACGCGATCGGCGTCGCCGAGAAATTGAGAGCCGAAGGATTGCGGGTAGAAATAGACGTGAGAACCAAGAATCTTTCCGGCAACCTGCAATATGCCCAAAAACAAGGTATTCCTTTTACCGCGATTGTCGGTTCGGATGAAAGACGCACGTCAGAAGTTGTCTTGAAGAACATGAATTCAGGAGAACAAGTGCGGGTGGCGGCGAACGCAGCAGGAAATCAGATTCACCAAATGAGGGGGCGCGATGCAGTCTAACGGAAAAAATTCTACAATGACAATAGCGCTGCCCAGTAAAGGGGCGCTGGAGAAATCAACAAACGAATTGCTAGCGGCTTGCGGGTTGCGAGTCTCGCGCCCGAATGACCGGCAATATGTGGGCTCCATTCCGAGCGTGCCGAATCTGACTGTACTGTTTCAGAGAGCGCCGGATATTTTCACAAAGGTAGAAGAGGGAATTGTCGATCTTGGCATTACCGGCTACGATGTCGTGTGCGAACACCGCGAGGAATACGATGACGTTGTAGTTGTCTACGATAAATTGGGTTACGGCAAGTGTTCGCTCGTGCTAGCCGTTCCCGAAAGTTGGGTGGATGTGGCAACCATCGAAGATTTAGCGGATTTGGCGCTTTTATTTAAGGAGAAAGGCAGAACGCTGCGAATTGCTACAAAATATGCCAATTTAACGAAAAATTGGCTGTATGAAAAGCGCGTGGTTAATTTCTCCTTGGTGGAGGTGCAGGGCGCGATGGAAGCTGCCCCGAATATGGGGTATGCGGACATGATTGCAGATATCACCAGCACGGGCACGACGCTGAGAGAAAATCGCTTGAAGCAGATTGCAGGCGGAACGATTCTGGAGTCGCAAGCGTGCCTGATTGGCAATAGGAGGCGGCTGCTAGAAGACGAGAGCAAGCTGGAAGTAACCAAGCTAATTTTGGAGCTGCTGGAAGCGCACCAGGAAGCGAAAAAATTTATTTCCATCACGGCAAACGTGCGCGGGAAATCGCAGCAAGAAATATGCGATCGCCTGACGAGCGAAAGCGAACTGAGCGGCATAGCAGGGCGCAGGGGACCTACGATTGCCAAGGTTTATTCGAGCGAAGCAGATGACTGGTATGCGGCTACAATCGTGGTGAGGCAGGGAATGTTGATGCCAGCGATTAACCACCTGCGGAAAGTCGGCGGTACTGACATCACCGTTTTCTCACCTCACTATGTATTTGACGAAAAATCTCGGCTGTATCAGGCATTCCTTGACGAGCTGAACCGAGAGCGATCGTAGTTGTCGAGTGTAGGGGCTTTCCCCGGGGGGATTGCCCCTACAGAAAAATCGGCAGAAGAGCCCGTCACTTGAGAGAGCGATTCCCTGTGGGATAGCTTTGCTTCACGCGAGATAATAGAATTGCGAACAGTTCGCCTCATGGCGAGGCGCATCTAACAACTGCTACTAGAGAGGAAGAACACCGTGCCGCACACAATTGTTACGAATACATGTGAAGGCGTTGCCGATTGCGTCGATGCGTGTCCCGTTGCTTGCATTCACGAAGGTCCCGGTAAAAATTCCAAGGGAACTGATTGGTATTGGATTGATTTTGAAACTTGCATTGATTGCGGAATATGTATGAATGTATGCCCGGTAGAAGGGGCGATCGTTCCTGAAGAACGCCCCGAATTGCAGCAAACGCCGCAATAATTTCTAAAGGTTAAGAAACCCGGCTTTTTCAAAAAGCCGGGTTTCTGGCTCCCGTTACGTCTTGTATCTAGCCACTTATTTGTATAGCTGCAACTTTCAGACGTCCGGTGTACTGGGGCATTTAGGATGATGTATAATAATTCAATATCGCGATCGCATTCCCCCTATGAGCTACTGCCTGAATCCCGATTGCCAGAAACCCACCGTCAACCCAGCAGGGACAATATTTTGCCAAAGTTGCGGCACCAAGTTGCTGCTGAGAGAGCGTTACCGGGTACTCAAACTCATTGGGCAAGGAGGCTTTGGGCGAACTTTCTCAGGCGTGGATGAAGATAAACCCTCAAAACCGCGCTGCGCGATTAAGCAGTTTTTCCCCCAAGCACAAGGCACGAATACAGCCCAGAAAGCAGCCGAGCTATTTGAGCAAGAAGCGGTACGGCTGGATGAGTTGGGCAAACATTCTCAAATTCCAGAACTGCTCGCCCATTTTACCCAGGATAGCCGCCAGTATATCGTACAGGAATTTATCGACGGGCAAAATTTAGCAGATGAGTTAGCAGAAACGGGGGGATTCGCAGAAGAACAGATTCTCAGCCTGCTGAGTGATTTACTCCCCGTGTTGCAATTTATCCACGTCGGGCAGGTGATTCACCGGGATATCAAGCCAGAGAATATTATCCGCCGTCGCGCCGATGGCAAGCTGGTATTAGTGGATTTTGGCGCTGCAAAATATGCTACCGGAACCGCTCTCGCTAAGACAGGCACAACCATCGGCACGGCGATTTATTCGGCTCCTGAACAGGCATTTGGCAAAGCGATATTTGCCAGCGATATCTACAGTTTGGGCGTCACCTGCATTCACTTGCTGACTCAGCGAGAGCCGTTTGATTTGTACGACGCTATAGAGAGTGAGTTCGCGTGGCAGCATTTGGTGAAGAAGCCAGTGAGCGATCGCCTCGCGAACATCCTCCAAAAAATGACTCAACACAGCCCCAAGCAGCGCTATCAATCCGCTGCCGAAGTGCTGGAAGACTTGAAGCGTCAGGCGCATCAAGCAACGGCAGTGTCACCTGTGACACCCGCTCAACCTCCTGCTCAGCCGCCATCCTTAGCTGCTCCATTAACCTCACTGGATATTGAAGCTGAGTTAATGGCTATGAAAGCCAAGCTAAACCCGCAGCCGCCGAGCCAGACCGTTTCAGAAATCGAAGTGAAAGCCCAGAATGTTTACTCAAATCAAACTTGGCGATGTGTTAAAACCTTAACTGGACACTTTAAAGATGTTAATTCGGTTGTGATTAGCCCTGACGGAGAAATCCTTGCCAGTGGAGGGGATGACAATACAATTAACCTGTGGAAGCTGAAGACAGTAAAATTAATTCGCAGCGTCACTACTTCAGCAAAAATTTGGACGCTTGCCATCAGCCCCGACGGACAGATTCTAGCCAGTGGCGATTTGAAAAACACACTGATGACCCAAAATTTATATACTGGCTCAAACTGCCGCTTCTTCTTCAGTCAATCTAGCTCAATGTATAGCCATTCTGGCTATGTTTACGCTGTTGCTTTCACTCCTAATGGGAAAACTTTGGCTAGCGGTAGTGCCGATAGCACCGTCAGGCTTTGGGATGTAAGCACGGGGTCACTACTTAACACTTTGACTGGACATTCAGATACCGTTTGGTCTATTGCTATCAGTCCTGACGGTCAAACTCTGGCGAGTGGAAGCGCTGACACAACGATTCATCTCTGGAATTTGACGACCAGAAAAGTAAGCGCAATTCTTCAGGGTCATCGCGGCTCGGTTAATGACGTAGCTATCAGCCCCGACGGACAAACTCTCGTCAGTGGCAGCCGAGATAAGACGGTTAAGATTTGGAAGTTAGCAACGGGTGAACTGATTAACACTCTCGAAGGGCATACAGATTCAATCTTCTCACTGGCGATTAGTCCAGATGGCAAGACTCTCGCCAGTGGCAGTAAGGATACAACCATTAAACTCTGGAACTTGCACGCCGGAGAATTGCTCTGTACGCTGTCGGAGCATTCTGCTGCTGTCAAGTCGCTTGCTTTCAGTCCAGATGGGCAAACGCTTGTTAGTGGCAGTTGGGATAAAACTATCAAGATTTGGCAAGTCATTTGACTCTAGCCATGACTGTCAAATTTTCGTATTATACTTAAATTCCCAGAATCAACAAGCCAAATGGGTTAATTTTTGGAACGCCAAGGAAGCCTGAATTATACTAAGTTGGCTAAGATAGTATTATACTATTAGAGAAAAACATCAGGA
>CAYOOD010000043.1:0-60932 GCA_964405435.1 uncultured bacterium | reverse complement strand
TGCTGCCATAACTGTTGCAACTGCTCATAAGTTATCCCTATCAGTCGTTTCGTTTGCTTGGGGTGTCTTTTAATATAGTCTAGTATCAAGCTCATCAGGGCCACTCAAAAAAACATTGATTTTGCCATTATAGCATAATTTTTAAATTTTGGAGAGGTCTAATTATCCTCCAACCCTAAAAAATTCCTTTCTTTTTCTCCCCCTGTCTTTTTTTCCCTCTGCGCCCTCTGCACCTTTGCGGTTTAAAATCCATAAAAAACACAGCGATTCGCGTTCCGCGATAGCTTGCGCTTCACGCGCGCTGCCCGCGCAACCGCCGTGCCCTTATCTTAAAAGCCTCAAAGAACAGCCGAACCTTACACGACAGTCGAGCTGGAAGTAGAAGCCGCCAACTCTTCCAAACGTTCCTGCTGATCTTGGGCAATACAAGCCTGAATCATATTTTCGATATCGCCTTCGAGGACGCTATTCAACGTGAAATTGTGCCCCAAACGGTGATCGGTGACTCGATTGTCCTTGTAGTTGTAAGTGCGGATTTTCTCCGATCGCGAACCAGTGCCAACCTGACTCCGCCGCATAGAAGTCACCGCTTCCTGCTGCTCCCGCAGCTTCATCTCGTACAACTTCGCCCGCAGGATTTGCATCGCCCGTTCCTTATTTTGGAGCTGAGAGCGCTCCTCCGTGCAGAAGATGCGAATGCCAGTCGGCTTGTGGAACAAGTCAACCGCCGTTTCCACCTTGTTGACGTTTTGCCCGCCCGCACCGCCAGAACGCGCCGTTTTTAGTTCGATGTCGTTCGGATCGATGTGAATTTCCACGTCATCCACCTCGGGCATCACCGCCACCGTAGCCGTAGACGTGTGAACCCGTCCGCCTGCCTCCGTCACCGGCACCCGCTGAACGCGGTGGACGCCCGCTTCAAACTTCAGCTTGCTGTAAACCTGCTCGCCTTGAATTTCCAGAACCGCCTCTTTAAAGCCTCCCATCTCTGCTGGCGACTCGCTCACCAGCTTCACCTTCCAGTTTTGGCTTTCGGCGTAGCGGGAATACAGGCGCACCAAGTCACCCGCCCAGATACTCGCCTCATCCCCGCCCGTACCCGCGCGAATTTCCAACATGATGTTTTTATCGTCGTTGGGATCGCGGGGCAGGAGCAATATTTTCAAGCGCCTTTCTAGTTGATTGAGATTTGCTTCTAGTTCCTCAACTTCCAGAGCAGCCATTTCTTGCAAGTCGGGATCGCTGGCGGATTCCTTGAGTACCTGCTTCGCACCCGCCAACTCTTGCTGCGTCGCCTTCCAAACCTCGTAGGTATTGACCACTTCTTCCAGAGACGAACGAGCTTTGGCCACTCGTTGAAATTCATTGGGATCGGTCGCCACATCTGGATCGGCGAGGCGGCGCGTCAATTCGTTGAAAGTTTGCTCGACAGATTTTAATTTTTCCAGCAGATAGGTTTCAGCCATAGTGCAGCTCTTGCTCAGTCAAAAGAATAGGGGAAAGCAGATTTAGCGGTAGTGCGGATTTCAGACTGGCGATTTTAGATGTAAAGGTATTTCCAATCCAAAATCCCTGCGCCTTCAAAATCCTTGCATCCAAAATCGACGAGCCCAGAGCTTTGCTACTTTTTCTTTTTCTTGTCGCTCTTTTTGCCTTCTGCTTTGGGAGCGGTTTGAGATTTGTTGGCTGCCACGTTGCTGTACTTGCGCATGAAGCGTTCCACGCGCCCTTCCGTGTCGATGATTTTCTGAGTGCCGGTGTAGTAGGGGTGGTTGCCAGACCAAACGTCAACGTGCAGTTCTGGCTTGGTGGAACCAACGGTCATTACAACTTCGCCGTTGCAGTAGACTTTGGCGTCGGGATACCATTTGGGATGAATGTCAGCTTTAGGCATTGTTCTTGACTCTAGAAATTCGGTAACTTTGATATATTGTAGCGTTTATCGCCCAGCACGAAGCAATTAGCGATCGGCGAGGAGGCCAATCGCTAAAGAAAGATAGAGAGCGGGCGGCTGGTTTAGCGCTTGGAGTATTGCGGGGCCTTGCGGGCTTTTCGCAAACCGTATTTCTTGCGCTCTTTGGCCCGGGGATCGCGGGTGAGGTAGCCTTCGGTTTTCAAGGGCTGGCGGTTGTCTGGGTCCAACTGGCAGAGCGCGCGGGCGACGCCCAGGCGAATGGATTCTGCTTGTCCGGTCAGTCCGCCGCCGTGGACGTTGACTAGGATGTCGTATTCGTTTTCTAAACCGAGGGTTTCTAAGGGAGCTTTAGCGGATGAGAGGTAACCTGCGTTGAATTGCAGGTAGAGGTCTCCGGGGCGTCCGTTAATGGTCAAGGTGCCGCTGCCGGGAACCAAGCGCACTCGCGCGACGGCTGATTTGCGGCGACCGGTGCCCCAGTACATGGCTCGACCGCTTTGTTCTGTTGCTTGCATTAAGCGTTTCCTCCTGGAACTGTTTGCAGTTTCAACTCTTGGGGTTTTTGAGCTTGGTGCGGGTGGTTGGGGCCGCTGTAGACTTTGAGCTTGGTGAATAGCTGTCTGCCCAGGCTGTTTTTGGGCAGCATTCCCTTGACAGCGTGTTCGACGATCCGTTCGGGCAGGCGAGCTTGGAGTTGGGAGAAGGTTTCGGTTTTCATCCCGCCCGGTCTGCCAGAATTGCGGCGGTACAGTTTTTGGCTGCGTTTTTTGCCGGTGACGTTGATTTTTTCGGCGTTGATGACGATTACGAAGTCACCGGTGTCGAGGTGGGGGGTAAAGGTGGGTTTGTTTTTACCCCGCAGGATGGAGGCAACTTCGCTGGCAAGCCGTCCCAGGCGCTGGCCGGCGGCGTCCACGACGTACCAGTTGCGCTCGATGCCGTCTTGGGGAGGGAGAAATGTTTTGTTGGTTGTCATTTGTCTATTTTCCTCGGTCACTTGTCAAAAATCCTCGCTCCGCAGTCCTCGATCGCCCGTGGGTTGTTAAAAAAGAAGTTGGGACTGAAGAGGAATCTGGGCATGGTGTCAAACCAGATTTCCGGGGGAAAGGGGGTTTCTGGATAGCCGACGCGCAACAGGCACAAGCCGCACGCTGGGGCTGCGTATTTGACTTCTTCGCGGCGCTCGTTCGTCCAGAGGTCGTGGAAGTTGTCCAGCGATCGCTCTTTCCGACCGACTTGAACTAATAGCCCCACGATCAGCCGCATCATGCCGTAGAGAAACCCATTGGCCTGTATTTCGATTTCAACGAATGGCCCCTGGCGGCGGCACTCGGCTGCCTGCACTTCCACCCAAGAATGCTTTCGCTGCGAACCTGCGCGGTGAAAGGCGGCTAGGTGGTGGTGGCCGATCAGGGGGTCAAGTGCTTTCTGGATTAAGGATTCATCTAGGGGCGCATAATAATAATGCCAAGTGAAGGGCCTTACGAACAAGTTGGGCTCAGAGGCAGTGTATAGGGTATAGCGGTAGCGGCGCGAGGAAGCGGAAAAGCGAGCGTGCCAGTTAAAATCGACTTGAGCCGAGGCGATCGCGACGATATCTTTTGGCAGTCTGGTATTGAGAACGACCGCCCACTTTTCGGCTGGGATAGAGCTGTCGGTGTCGAAGTGAATGACTTGGGCTGCTGCGTGGACGCCGGTATCGGTGCGACCGGCGGCGTGTACGGTGACGGGGTGTTTGAGGATAGATTGCAGGACTTTTTCTATTTCCTCTTGCACGGTCCGCTGTTTGGTTTGCCGCTGCCACCCGTTAAAGTGAGTGCCGACGTATTGGATGACGAGGGCAATTCGCTTTCTTGGCGCTGTCTTCAGTCCTGAGTCCATCTTGGTTTGTCCGCTGTGGTGGGTGCGATCGCCTGAATGTCCTTTGTGTTTGGATGGCAAAGGACAAAAAGCAGGCGATCGGCGACCTCAGACCAGCTCTATAATGGCCATTTCGCTATTATCTCCCCGACGGGGCAAGGTGCGCAGGATGCGGGTGTAGCCGCCGTTGCGATTGCCGTAGCGGGTGCCTACTTGTTCAAACAGGGCGTGTACCAACTGCTTGTCGTAAAGGTAGCCGATCGCCTGCCTGCGAGCGGCGAGACTGCCATCTTTGGCGAGGGTAATAATCCAATCTGCTTCGGAGCGGATGGCGCGAGCCCTGGTTTTGGTGGTGGTAATTCGACCGTGGCGGAGCAGCTCAGTGGTGAGCGATCGCAGCAGGGCCTTGCGCTGGTCGGCTGGCTTGCCGAGCTTAGGAACGCGACAACGGTGACGCATAATCAATTAGGAAATATAAACGATAAAACAGCAAAAAATCCCTGATAACGGGTCATAGGTAATTTGCGAGGGCGATCGGCTGACCGACACTGTTCTTGATTGCCTCTTACCGATTCCCCCTTACCTCAAGTAGTTTTCGCAGGTTTTTCCTGCGGCAGCGTGATTCCCAAGCGCTTTTGCAAGGCTTCAATCACTTCTTCTGCAGACTTTTGCCCGAAGTTTTTGATTTCCAAGAGATCTTCTTGAGTGTAATCGAGCAAGTCCGCCACCGAATTAATTTGTGCCCGCTTCAGACAGTTGTAGGCACGGACTGAGAGCTGCAATTCTTCGATCGGAATCTGGCTGGTCGGATCTACCGATTCGTAGTCGGACCTGTCGAGCGCCTGCAAGTTGATATCTTTGAGGGGACTGAACAGGTCCACGAGAATATGTGCCGCTTGGCTGAGAGCCTCTTGGGGCGAGATGCTGCCATTCGTCCAGATTTCCACGATCAGGCGGTCTTTTTCCAGAGAACCCCCGATGCGGGCATCTTCAACGCTGTAGTTGACTTTCCGCACTGGCATGAATATGGCGTCGATTTGGAGAAAGTCTACAGCAGCGGTTTCCTCGCGACTTTTTTCTGCCGAGCGATACCCCCTTCCTTTCTCCACGCGAAATTCCATTTCCAGGGTTGCCCCTTCTGAGAGCGTGGCCACATACTGGCTGGGATCGACCACTTCAACTTCAGAAGGCAGCTCAAACTGTCCCGATGTCACGGTTGACGAGCCTTTGGCCAGCAATCGACCAATTTGCATTTGAGAGGAATGGCTTTTGAGAACAATTTCCTTCATGTTCAGGAGGATTTCAAGCACGTCCTCCCGCACTCCCGGGATGGTTGCAAATTCGTGATTGACGCCCGCGATGCGGACTGCTGTCACTGCTGCCCCTTCCAGGTTTGACAGCAGCACCCGCCGCAGGGCATTGCCGACCGTAGTTCCTTGCCCCCGCTCCAGCGGTTCTATAATAAATTTGCCGAACTGACCCTGGTCTTTGTCAGTATAGGACTCTACACACTCTATCTGAAACTGCGCCACGGAGTGACCTCCCTTCTCCTCAATGCTTGGAAGGCCCGCATGGCCTCCCTCAGTGAATGCTCTGTTGATACCCAGCTCCCTGATAGTGTTTAAACGCGCCGGCGTTTCGGGGGGCGGCAGCCGTTGTGAGGAATCGGGGTGATATCCCGAATCAAGGTGATTTCCAGTCCGGCCCCTTGCAGGGCGCGGATGGCCGTTTCCCGGCCCGCTCCCGGCCCGCTGACCATGACTTCAATTTGGCGCATACCCTGATCGCCAGCGCGACGGGCTGCACTTTCTGCTGCGGTTTGGGCGGCAAAGGGGGTGCCTTTTTTGGCTCCTTTGAATCCACTCGATCCGGCTGAAGCCCAGGAGATTACTTCTCCGTTGGGATCGGTAATCGTGACAATTGTGTTATTAAAGGTAGACTGGATGTATGCTACCCCACTGGGTACATTCCGCTTTTGCTTGCGTGTCCCGGCTTTTTTTGGTGTTTGTCGCGCCATAGGGTTTGTCTATTGGGATTTTGAGTCGATAGAAACGGTTCGGGGAAGTTATTTCTTGGAGACTGCTTTCTTCTTGCCTGCGACGGTGCGGCGGGCTCCCCGACGGGTGCGAGCGTTGGTGCGGGTTCTCTGACCGCGAACTGGCAAGCCCATGCGGTGTCGGCGTCCCCGGTAGGTGCCGATATCCATCAGGCGCTTGATGTTCATGGCTTCCAAGCGCCGCAAGTCCCCTTCGACTTGGTAGTTGCTTTCTACCGCTTCTCGCAAGGCTGCCACGTCGGCATCGCTCAAATCCTTGACGCGGGTGTCTGGGTTGACGCCTGTAGCGGCTAGAATTTCTTTGGACCGCGACAGTCCTATTCCGTAAATGTAGGTCAGACCGATCTCGACGCGCTTGTCGCGAGGGAGGTCTACCCCGGCAATTCGTGCCACGCTTTTTCCCCCTAATGTTGCTCTGTTGCTAAAATTCGTGAACTCGACAGATGCCCGACGGACATCTGTTTGAGGTGGGCGATCTAACCTTGACGTTGCTTGTGTTTCGGGTTAGAACAAATTACCATCACCCGTCCGCGCCTGCGGATGACGCGGCACTTTTCGCAAATCTTCTTGACTGATGCTCGTACTTTCATGCCTTTTTTGTCAGCACTACAAACCTAATATTATATCAATTTCTGTGGAAAGTGCCAAAAAACTCGATAACCGATTCCGGCTTTTCTGAGTTTTTGTTAAGCTTTGTGTAAACCTATTTCTTGCGAAGCCGGTAAGTAATTCTACCTTTCGTCAGGTCATAGGGTGTCAGCTCGACTTTCACGCGATCGCCCGGGAGAATCTTGATGTAATTCCGCCGGATCTTGCCGGAAATGTGGGCCAAGACGTTAAATCCGTTGTCCAGATCGACGCGAAACATTGCGTTGGGCAGGGATTCGGTCACCGTGCCCTCCATCTCGATTAAGTCCTGCTTAGCCAATTTGTCTGTCCCTCAACTCTACTTTTCCCCAAAGCTGCGTTTTTCGGCTGATTGACACGCGGGCAAAAAACTGCTCTGGGGTAATACATTTTAACATATCTTAGGAAACGCTTTCCCCAAAGCAGTCTCTACCTGAATAAGCGGTTGTTTCGGTCAGGGTTTCCCCAGCAACAGCATGGCAGGGCGATCTCGGCGAGTGAGCGCTCACGAGTGCATGGCTTCTTTGAGTTCTGCCGTGACCTCATCGACTGGCAAACTGCCGTTAACAGGTAACAGGAGTTGGCGATCGCGGTAATAGTCAATTACCGGAGCCGTTTGAGAGCGATACACTTCCAAGCGGTGGCGGATGGTTGACTCCTGGTCGTCCGCTCGTCCTCGGTGCAACATGCGGTCAACGATGATTTCATCGGGAACGTCCAGGAAGATGACCAGCTCGCAGTTGTGTTCGATTTCGTGAAGGAGGTCATCTAAGAAGGCTGCCTGCTTGACATTGCGGGGGAAGCCGTCGAGAATCCACCCATTTTGAGCGTCGGGCTGCTCGAGGCGATCGCGCATCAGGTCGAGGATCAACTGGTCGGGAACCAAATCCCCGCGCTGCATGTACTCTTGCGCCTTCAAACCCAACGGAGTTTTTTGAGCGACGCTGGAGCGCAACATGTCACCGGTGGCAATGTGCGGAATATTAAACGTATCTCGCAACTTTTGAGCCTGCGTGCCTTTGCCCGCTCCTGGAGGCCCCAAGAAAATCAATCGCTTCACTACTGTTTCACCATTCCTTCATATCTTTGCGAGATTACATAAGTCTGGATCTGCTTCGCCGTGTCGATCGCCACGCCTACCAGAATCAGCAGCGAGGTAGCGCCGAGTCCCTGAAATGTGGGAATTCTCGTAGCACTTTCCACAACCGTCGGCACGATCGCCACCAAACCGAGAAAAATCGCTCCCAAAAAAGTCAGGCGATTCAACACCCGCTCCACATATTCGCTCGTCGCCCGTCCCGGACGAATCCCCGGGATGCTCGCCCCCATCTTTTTCAAATTCTGAGCCATATCTACCGGGTTGACGATCAACGACGCATAGAAATAGCTGAAAAACAGAATCAAAGTCAGGTAAAACGCCTCGTACAGAAAAGGAATGCTGCCGCGCGGGCTGAAATACTGAGCAATTTTAATCAACTGCTCGTTGCGGGTGAAATTTGCCAGAGAATAGGGCAAAATCAAAACCGCCGAAGCAAAAATGATCGGCATCACGCCCCCTTGATTCAAGCGTAGCGGCAGGTAGCTTTTGGCTTCGCGGTAGAGGCGGCGGCCCACTTGTCGGCGAGCGGAAATAATCGGAATGCGGCGCGTGCCTTCTTGAACGAAGACGATGCCGACGATCATCACCAAGAAAACCGCCAACAGGAGAATCGCGCGACCGACGGTTTCCCGGCCTCCAGTCTGAGCGTATTCGATCGTTTGACCGAGCGATCGCGGCAGCACCGCCACGATATTCAGAAAGATCAACAAAGAAGCGCCATTCCCAATGCCCCGCTCAGTAATCAGCTCCGACACCCACATAACAAACATCGAGCCGGCACTGAGAGCGAGCGCAGTTTCGGCAATGAATAGAGGTCCGGGCGACACTGCCGTTCCCGAATTCGCGATCCACAGGGCAATGCCAACACTTTGAATGACCGCCCACCCCAAAGCCACATAGCGAGTAATCTGAGAAATTTTCCGACGCCCTGCTTCGCCTTCATTTTTCTGCAAATCCTCTAAAGCCGGGATGGCTGCTGTCATCAACTGCAAAATGATCGAAGCGTTAATATACGGCAAGATTCCCAGCGCAAAAATTCCCAGGGTGCGAATCCCGCCCCCAGAGAAAAAGTCCAAAAAACCGATTAATGGACTGTTCGCAATATTTGCTGCAAATGCGGCCCGATCGACCCCTGGGACTGGCAAAAAAATGCCCAGGCGCACCAAGATCAGCAGGCCAAGGGTGACAAGCAGCCGACTTCTGAGGCCAGCCGCTTGAGCCATCTGCATAAAAGTTTCTTGAGCAGTTGGAGCTTTATCTCGACTTACGACCATGCAGGCGTACCTCTACTGTGTGTACTGGCAAGGGCGCTGGGCACTCCCGGGAATGGCCAACGCGACTAAGCGCTCTTGGCAGTTATGACTTCACAACTTCCACCTGCGGCCTCGATCTTGGAGCGAGCCGAAGCAGTAAACGCGGCGGCTTTGACGTTCAGGGCTACGTTCAGTTCGCCATCTCCTAAGATCTTCAGTTCGCCTTTGTTGGCTGTGAGAATTCCTGCCTCCATCAGCGAGTCGAGGGTCACTTCCGCGTTAGCGGGAAGTGATGCCAGCGCTCTCACATTAATAGTAGTGTACTGTTTGCGATTGATAACCGTAAAGTGTTTTAACTTGGGCAAGCGCCGGTACAGAGGCATTTGACCGCCTTCAAAACCGGGGCGGGTACTGCCGCCCGATCTGGATTTTTGACCGCGCATACCCTTTCCGGCACTGGCACCTTGACCTGCGGAAACCCCCCGCCCCAGTCGGCGGGGGCGCTTTTTAGAGCCCTTCTGGGGAACAGCTTCGTGCAATCTCATCTGTTTTGTCCTTTGACTTTTGTCCAAAGTCGCTTGTCGAAAGTGGTTTGTTTGCTGTCAGTTTGGGAGAAACTGCTAACAAAGGACCGCTGACCAGTGACTAGGTGTAGAGGGTTTCAACGGCAATGCCCCGATCTTGGGCAACTTCGGAAAACGTCCGCAGGGAAGCGAGAGCATCGACGGCGGCTCTGGCATTATTTAGAGGATTGTTCGATCCGAGCTGTTTGGCTAGGATGTTGCGCACGCCCGCTAATTCCAGAACAGTCCGCACGGCTCCCCCAGCGATTACACCAGTACCGGGTGCTGCCGGTCGCATCATCACTTTTGCGCCGGTGGCAGCGCCATTGGTGGGATGGGGAATGGAATTGCTCTTGGTGAGGGGAACTTCAACTAAGTGCTTTTTGCCGTCAACGACTCCTTTTTTAACGGCGCTGATGACGTCGCTAGCCTTGCCAACGCCGACGCCGACTTGACCGCGTTCGTTGCCCACGACGACAATGGCGCGGAAGCTGAGTTTTTTACCGCCTTTGACTACTTTCGTCACCCGACGGATCTGGACGACCCGTTCTTGCCAGTCGGTTTCTTTTTCCCGAGTGCGACTGCTTTTTTTCCGACGTTGTTGCTGTTGTTGTTCTGCCATAGTTTTGATACGCGCGCGTGCTTGCTAAAAAGCCGAAAAGCTAATCGCTAAGAAGCCAATTTTATCGGCTTGCCAGCTATTAGCCGTTAGCCCGTGACGGTTTTAGAAGTCCAGCCCAGCTTCGCGGGCGGCGTCGGCGAGTGCTTTAATGCGACCGTGGTAAAGGTTGCCGCCGCGATCGAAAACGACCTTTTCGATGCCCGCACTGCTGCAGCGCTGGGCAATCAACTTGCCGACTGCAACCGACGCCGCACAATTGGCTCCCGACTTCAACTCTGACTTCACCGCCGGATCTGCAGTTGAGGCAGCGACTAAAGTGTGGTGTTTGGTGTCGTCGATGACTTGCGCGTAAATGTGTTCGTTCGAGCGGAACACCGCCAAGCGAGGACGTTCTGGGGTGCCGAAGACTTTGCGCCGGACTCGCTGGTGCCGGCGTTGAATGGATTCTCTGCGACTTAGCTTCATTTCTTACCCTTGCCTCCTGCCTTACCAACTTTGCGTCTGACTGCTTCGCCCGCATAGCGAATGCCTTTCCCCTTGTAGACTTCCGGCGGGCGGACGGCGCGAATTCGGGCGGCGGTATTGCCGACGCTTTCTTTATCGATGCCGCTGACAATCACGTTGGTGTTGTTTTCGACCGCCAATTGGATGCCTTCGGGGGGTTGAATTTCAACTGGCTTGCTGTAGCCGACGTTGAGGATCAGGTTGCGCCCTTGAACCTGTGCCCGATAGCCGACGCCCTGGATTTCCAATCGTTTCTGAAAGCCTGCGGATACGCCCTCGATCATGTTGGCGACTAATGTGCGACAGAGCCCGTGACGTTCGCGTGCGGTGCGGGATTCGTCCTGCCGCTTGACGCTGACGGTTCCGTCTTGCTGTTCGACGATGACGCGATCGGGGAGGACGCGCGAGAGTTCGCCTTTTGGCCCCTTGACGGCGACGAGCTGCCCGTCGATGGTGACTGTCACTTTGTTGGGGATGCTTATGGAGCGCTTGCCGATGCGAGACATGAGTGTAAGTCTCCTGTATTCGTTGCTAGTTGTTTCGGATAATCGGTAAATAGGTAAAGAGGTAATTGGTAATTGGTAATTGGTAAAAAGCCATCACCTTTACTTCCGATTACCCATTACCCGTTCCCCATTACCATACATAACAAAGCACTTCCCCACCTACGCCAGTTCGTCGAGCTTCGCGATCGGTCATAATGCCCGACGAGGTGGAAATAATGGCAATACCGATGCCGCCCAAGACTCGCGGTAATTCTTTCCGATTGGAATAAACTCGCAAGCCAGGTCGGCTGACTCGCTTGAGATTGGTGATTATCGGCTTGCGGTTCTTACCTTTGTATTTTAAGGAAATAACTAACTGCCGTTGAATGCCTTCGCCGACTTCTTCGCACTCGCCAATAAAGCCTTCCTCTTTGAGGACTTTGGCGATACTGCGGGTGATTTTGGTAGCGGGCACCTCGGTCGTCGGGTGCCGCGCCAGGTTGGCATTGCGGATGCGCGTTAGCATGTCTGCAATCGTATCGTTAGCCGCCATCTTTCCCTCCTTATAAAACTGCCTCAGCTATTACGGAAGGGCATACCCATTTCTTTGAGCAAGGCGCGGCCCTCTTCGTCTGTGTTCGCCGTCGTAATAATTGAAATGTCCATGCCACGGATTTGGTCGATGCTGTCGTACTCGACTTCTGGAAAAATTAGCTGTTCTCTAATTCCTAAAGTGTAGTTGCCGCGACCGTCAAAACTTTTCGGGCTGACGCCGCGAAAGTCGCGAATGCGGGGGAGCGATAAGTTAATTAATCGGTCCAAAAAGGCATACATGCGTCGGGAGCGGAGTGTCACCATAATGCCCACGGGCATACCTTGGCGAATTTTGAAGCCGGCGATCGCTTTTTTCGCGCGAGTCACGACTGCCTTCTGCCCCGTAATAATCGCCATTTCCTTTAAGGACGATTCTAGTGCCTTAGCATTTTGAGCCGCATCTCCCAAGCCTCGGTTAACGGTAACTTTCACCAGCTTGGGCACTTGATGGACGTTCGTATAATTGAACTGTGCCATCAGTTTGGGCACTATCGTCTCTTCATACAAGGATTTCAGTCGTTCTGCCATAATCTTCACTTCCTTTTTTACCCTGGGCTTGGTCAGGGATAAGTTTTAGCTTGGCGGGCTTCTGTCAAGCGCGATTCGCCTCTGTTATTCCCGGCAACCATTAATCAATGATTTCGCCAGTTTTCTTGAGCATTCGCACCTTGCGGCCTTCGGGGGTGAAGGTATAGCAGATGCGGCTGGCTACTTTTTGCGCGGACGAATAAAGCATGACCTTGGAGCTGTGGATGGGCGCTTCAAAGTTAATAATTTTCCCCGATTCGCCTTCCTGCTGGGGTTTGACGTGCTTAGTTCTGAGGTTGACCCCTTTCACCACCACCATGCTTTTCTTGGGCAGGGTGCGGAGAATTTCGCCCACTTTGCCTTTGTCGGAGCCGGCAATCACCTGAACGGTATCGCCTTTTTTGACATGCATGTTATAGCGAACTGGGCCGCTTTGGCTGGTACTTTTCGCCATTAGAGCACCTCCGGCGCTAGAGAAACAATTTTAGTGAAGTTTTTGTCGCGCAGTTCGCGAGCGACCGGCCCGAACACCCGCGTACCTTTCGGGTTGCCATCCTGGTTGACGATCACGGCGGCGTTGTCGTCGAAGCGAATGCTCATGCCACTTTCGCGGCGGACGCCTTTGCGGGTGCGGACGATAACCGCGCGCACGACATCCGATTTTTTCACGCCCATATTGGGAATGGCATCTTTGACGACGGCGATAATCACGTCGCCCACGTTGGCGTAGCGTCGGTTGCCTCCCAATACGCGGATGCACATCAATTTGCGGGCTCCGCTATTGTCGGCGACATTAAGGTAGGTTTCTTGCTGAATCACGGTTTTTCTCCCTATTAGCTGAAACGCGGTTAGCGAGAACGCTACTAGCAATTAGCTAATAGCTAGAAAACGCTAATTGCTAGGATGGCGATTGGCTGGTGAGAATTTCAATAACCTTCCAGCGTTTGGTGCGGCTGAGAGGGCGAGTTTCCTGGATGCGGACGCGATCGCCTTCTTTGCACTGATTTTCTTCGTCGTGAGCCTTGTATCGCTTGGTGCGCACCACAATTTTGCCGTATTTCGGGTGAGGCGAGCGGTTTTCCACTGCCACCACCACGGTTTTGTCCATCTTGTCGCTGACCACCAAGCCAACTCGTTCTTTTACTGCCATCGTTCCCTACTCCTGTGCTGACTTTGTATCGGCGGATGCCGCCGCACGCTTGCGTTCTCCTTCGACAGTCAACAGTTGAGCCAGTCGGTGGCGAGCGTGTTTGAATTCGTGGGGTTTTTCTAACCGGCGAGTGGCTTTTTGCAGGCGCAATTCAAACAGTTGCCGCTTCAGAGCTATGATTTGCTCCTCTATTTCCGAATCGCTCAAGTCTCTAATTTCTTGAATCTTAGGAAAAGGCATAATTTACGACTGCTCCTCTTCGCGCGAGATGAACTTAGTCTTTATCGGCAATTTGTAGGCAGCTAAGCGCATCGCCTCGCGGGCTATCTCTTCCGTGACACCGCCAATTTCAAACAGAATGCGACCGGGTTTGATCACGGCAACCCAGAACTCTGGCGAACCTTTACCGGAACCCATGCGGGTTTCGGCGGGGCGCATCGTAACGGGCTTGTCTGGGAAAATGCGAATCCAGATTTTGCCACCCCGACGGATGTAGCGGGTCATGGCGCGACGGCTGGCCTCTATTTGACGGGAAGTAATCCAACAAGGCTCTAGCGCTTGCAGGGCGTATTCGCCGAAGTTGAGCGTGTTGCCTCGGGTGGCGACACCCGTCATCCGCCCGCGCTGCTGCTTGCGAAATTTAGTTCTTTTTGGACTTAACATGGTTCGCTAATAGGGAATGGGGAATGGGAATTGGGCATCGGGCTAAAGGCTAATGGCAACAAATTCCAATTACCACCAACCGACGACCAAATTACCCTTCATTCGAGCGATCGATCTTCAAACTGCTGGCGGCGTCGCTGCTGGCGGCGACGGGGCTGAGCGGCATTGGCGGGCGTCGCGACTTCTTGCTGTCCGGGAATGATTTCGCCTTTGAAGATCCAAACTTTGACGCCGAGGATGCCGTAAATCGTTTTAGCGGTGCAGTACGCATAATCGATATCCGCCCGCAAGGTATGCAGCGGCACTCTGCCTTCGCGCGTCCACTCGGTGCGGGCGATTTCTGCCCCATTGAGCCGTCCGCTCACCTGAACTTTGATGCCTTCGACGCCGGCTTTTTGGGCTCTTTGAATCGCTTGTCGCACGACGCGCCGGAAGGAAACCCGCCGCTCTAACTGCTGAGCGATATATTCAGCAATCAGGGTGGCGTCAGCATCGACGCGGGCGACTTCTACGACGTTGATGCGGATCTGGCGATTGCCGGTGCCGAGCATGTCTTGCAAGCCCGATCGCAAGGATTCGATGCCGGTGCCGCCCCGTCCGACGACGACGCCGGGACGAGCGGTGCGGACTTCCAAGTCGATCTGGTCGGCTTTGCGCTCGATTCGCACTTGGGAAATCCCGGCATTATTGAGGGTTTTCTGGACGTACTTGCGGATTTTGTGGTCTTCTTGCAAGATGTCCGGGTAGCGAGTCGGGTCGGCGAACCAACGGGATTGGTGTTCTTGGGTAATCCCTAGACGAAAACCTACTGGATGAATTTTTTGTCCCATAACGATTTTAGATTTTAGATTTTAGATTTTAGATTTTGGCTTTTGGATGAGTTCTAAAATCTAACGGGCTATTCCTCTTCTTGCGGAGCGACCGCTACGGTTATGTGACAAGTGGGCTTGCGAATTTGATAAGCCCGACCTTGCGCTCTAGGACGAAACCGCTTCAGGGATGGCCCTTGATCGGCGTAGGCTTGCGAGACGATGAGGGTAGCTGGTTCGATTCCTAAATTGTGTTCGGCATTGGCGACTGCCGATCGCAGTGCTTTGAGCACGGGTTCGCAGGCGCGGTAGGGCATGAATTCGAGAATAATCAGGGCTTCGCGATAGGAACGCCCGCGAATCTGATCGAGCACCCGCCGCACCTTGTGAGGGGACATGCGGATGTATCGCGCGATCGCCTTGGCTTCTTGCTCTGTGTTTACAGCCATAGAGTTCTCCAGAGTTTTCCTCGTCACTGGGCATCAGTCCCCTGTTATTGGCTATCCGTCTCGCGTCAAATCTTCGCTGCCTATCTTCGCTGTTGAAAACTCGACAAAAGACTTTTAACCCCTAACAAACGACAAATTATTTTTTAACCTTCTTATCACTCTTGGAATGGCCTCGGAAGGTGCGAG
Source organism: uncultured bacterium (assembly GCA_964405435.1). Classification (GTDB taxonomy): domain Bacteria; phylum Cyanobacteriota; class Cyanobacteriia; order Cyanobacteriales; family Oscillatoriaceae; genus DVEG01. Next base: position 45,569 of record CAYOOD010000043.1, on the reverse strand, counting down.
TCGGGGCAAATTCGCCCAATTTGTGCCCCACCATTTGGTCGGTGACGTAGACGGGGACGTGCTGGCGTCCGTTGTGTACGGCGATCGTGTGCCCTACCATGACCGGCAAAATTGTCGAAGCGCGCGACCAAGTTTTGATCACTTGCTTTTCGCCTTTACTGTTCAAGGTTTCTATTTTGCCGAGCAGGCTGTCAGCCACGAATGGCCCTTTTTTCAGAGAACGACCCATAGTTCAATTTTTGCTTTTGGCTTTTTGAGTGTGGATGCCTGGATTTCGGATTTTAGATTTTAGATTGTTTGTGCAAGCTAATCTCTAAAATCTAAAATCACAACTTCTAGGACTCCCGACCGCCGCGTCCGCGTTTGGAGGATTTGCGGCGGCGGCGCACGATTAAAGCGTTGCTGGCTTTGTTGCGCTTGCGCGTCTTCATGCCGAGAGCTGGTTTGCCCCAGGGGGTGACTGGCCCGGACCTGCCGATAGGCGCTCTGCCTTCACCGCCGCCGTGGGGGTGGTCTACTGGGTTCATCACGCTGCCTCGCACTTGAGGCCGGCGTCCTTTCCAGCGGGTGCGTCCGGCTTTGCCGACGCTGATGTTTCTGGCGTCGAGGTTGCCTACTTGGCCGATGGTGGCGTAGCACTCGCGGCGGATCATGCGCACTTCACCGGAGGGGAGTTTGAGGCTGACGAAGTTGCCTTCTTTTGCCACTACTTGCGCGGTGGCTCCGGCGGCTCTGACAATCTGGCCGCCCCGTCCGGGAACCAGTTCCACGTTGTGGACGTTGGTGCCGAGAGGGATATTGCTCAGAGGCATGGCGTTGCCGATTTCAATGGGTGCATCCGGGCCGGCGGTAATCAGCGTGCCGACTTTCAATCCGACTGGATGCAGGATGTAGCGCTTTTCTCCGTCTTGGTAGTGGAGCAGGGCAATCCGCGCGTTGCGGTTGGGGTCGTATTCGATCGCTGCTACCTTAGCGGGGATGTTGCGCTTGTCGCGGCGGAAGTCCACGATCCGATACAGGCGCTTGTGACCGCCTCCTCGGTGGCGGCAAGTCACTATCCCGCGATTGTTGCGACCTTTGACGCGATGTTTTGATTTCGTCAGTGACGGTTCTGGCTCGCTCTTGGTAATCTCGGCGAAATCCGAGACGGTGCGCTGGCGGGTGCTGGGCGTATATGGCCGATAAAAACGGATTCCCATAGCTAACGTTGGTGTTGAGGGTTGAGGGTTGAGTGAAAAGTGGTGAGTGGGGAGTGGCTGTTGCGCAGTGCTGAGTGGGGAGTCGCGATGAGCGGTGAGTGCTTTATACAATCAAGATTTCACTCCTGACCTTTCACTTTTTACTCAGCACTTTCCTCCTGACTTTTCACTCTTAACTAGACTTCTGGGAACAAAGTGATGGAATCCCCTTCTGCCAATGTCACGATCGCCCGCTTGTATAGGGGCTTGTACCCGACAAACCTGCCGACTCGGCGCTTTTTGCGCGGGGGGCGTTGGGTGTTGACGCTCAGGACTTTGACATTAAACAGGTACTCGATCGCTGCTTTTATTTCTGGCTTTGTCGCTTTGGGAACGACTTCAAAGGTGTATTTGTTTTGCTCCATCAACAGCGTCGCTTTTTCCGTGACGATGGGGCGGCGCACCAAGTCCGCCAGATCGCGCTTATTGTATTCAGTCACCGTACACCTCCTGAATTTTTGCCAAGGCTGACGCTGTGACGACAATCTTCTCGGCATTTAGCACGTCAACAACATTTAAAGTCGTCGCGGGGATTAACTTGACGTTGGGAATGTTGCGCGCCGACAAATAAACGTTTTCGTCTTTTTCGCTGTAGATGAGCAAGATTTTTGCCGCCGGATCGACGCCCCAGCGGGCGATCGCGCTGACTAATTCTTTTGTTTTCGGGCGAGGCAGGTTCGCGCCAAATTCCCCTACCACTACCAAATCTTCCGCGCGGCTCATAAAAGCCGTCCGCAGTGCCAGACGCCGCTCTTTGCGGTTCATCTTGGTTTCGTAGTCTCTCGGCTTCGGGCCAAATATGACGCCGCCGCCGCGCCACAGGGGCGATCGGTTCGAGCCGGCGCGAGCTCTACCGGTTCCTTTTTGACGCCAGGGTTTGCGTCCGCCGCCGCTGACTTCGCCGCGAGTTTTGGTGCAGGCTGTCCCCTGTCTGGCATTCGCCAATTGCCGGGTCGCAGCTCTGTGTACGATGTGCGCGGCGGTTGTTTCTTTCGCCACTTTCAGATCGATAGTCGCCTGAGCGACTTCTTCCCCTTGCCAATTTCGCACTGCGCAGTTAACCATGTCCTTTGTCCTTTCTCATTTGTCTTTTGTCTGCTCTCCCGAGTGGTCAAGTCATTTGTCAAAAGCCGTTTCGACCGATGACGTGACCGGCGACTGGCGAGAAGTGACTATCGACCTACTTTTTTAGCTGGCACGATATTGACCAGGGCACCGGGTTTGCCGGGAACTGCGCCCTTAACCAGCAAGAGGTTGCGTTCGGCATCTACGCGAACGACGGTCAATTTGCGGACGGTGACTTGTCCGCCGCCGAGACGACCTGCCATCCGCTTTCCGGGAAAGACGCGACCGGGCGTCGTCCCCGCGCCGGTGGAACCGGGCAAGCGGTGGTTTTTGGACCCGTGGGCCATTGGCCCCCGTTTGAAGTTGTGCCGTTTCTGATAGCCTGCAAATCCCCTACCGATACTGGTGCCGATCGCGTCTACGAGTTCACCAGGGTTGAAAATATCGACTTTGATTTGCTGTCCCAATTGATATTCGCTCGGATTGTCCAAGCGATATTCGTGCAGGTGCCGCACTGGCGGCGTGTTGGACTTGGCCAAGTGCCCCAGCAAGGGCTTGTTGAGAGCTTTCGGCTTGACTTCGCCGTATCCAACTTGGATGGCGTTGTAGCCGTCCGTCTGTTGGGTTTTTACCTGCGTTACCGCGCATGGCCCTGCTTGGATGACGGTGACGGGGACGGCTTTCCCCTGTTCGTCAAACACTTGAGTCATGCCGAGCTTAGTGCCCATAATACCTACAGCCACGGGTTTGAAGGCCTCCCCTTTTTTACGCACTACTATATAAACGGATTGCGTTTTAGCGACCGAGCGATCGGCTGCTCGTGCAATCCTTCCGCCATAGGCCAGCTTCTAGCAGACCCCTAAATGTTTAGGAGCCGGAGCGCTAGACAGCTTCTGCCGAAATTTAAATCAGCCTTCTTAAAGCTGTTTTGTGCCGAGTTTTTACCCAGCGATCGAGGATTTCCCTGCGGACTTAAGCAGCACTCTGCTCAGTATCCGACTCCTGCAGCGATCCGAGAGGTATTGATGGACTGAAGCCTCACCGAAACCGCTCATCTCTTTTCCTGTCCTGAAGCGCGAAAGCACTGTGCTTTGCCGCTTTGAGGGCGGGCGATCGCCTCTCCTGACAGGATTTACCGTGGGTGCTCCTCACAAGTGTTGCCAGCATATCTTGCCCCATCCGTTCCGGGAGCGGGGGATGGACTTTATTTTTGCCGACAATCTCTTATCTTACATTACCGAGTTTTCTTTGTCTAGTCGTTTTCCAACTTTTTTTCGGGCGATCGCGCAGAAACAGGGCCTTCGCCCTTGAGCTTCAGAATTATACCAGACGGCGAGGGCTCGGAGAAAGGGGCGTGGGAAGGGCGGGGCATGGGGCATGGGGCGTGGGGCGTGGGGCATGGGGCATTGGCAGACTCCGCGCGATCGCCCCGGAGAAGAGTAGGTTGGGTAACGCTTTCACCTCTACCCAACCTATCAAACTGTTGGCTGGGCGCTGTTGCGTGTTGTACAAAAAGAAATTGGCAAAAGCATTAAGATCGAAAAATTCGGGGATGTGGGCGAGACTGCCGCTCTGGTGCCAGCGCTGAGAGTAGAGAACCGTCTTGAGATTGTGGTTTGTGGGTTTATGGGTTTCAATCGCGACAGCAATAAGGACAGTATTTTCCGTCCAGCATCTTTAGAGCGCTTGTCATCGCCAGAGCGTCTCGACCAAATGATGCAGGTGCTCGCTCCGAAAGACTGGCTGGCTTTGATGGTTTTCGCGGGTTTAGCCTGTCTCGGTTTGACATGGAGTATAATAGGGCGCGTTCCCATTACAGTCGAAGGTCGGGGGATCTTCATCCAGCCCCGGCAAATGTTCGAGCTGCAATCTTCTATTGCCGGACAGTTAAAATCTATCGCAGTTAGGAACGGACAGTGTGTCAAGAAAGATGACGTGCTGGCGACTGTCGAACCGGTGGAGCTGCGAGAGCAGTTGCGGCTGACTAAAGAAAAGCTCGAACAGTTGCAGCGACAAGATCGGGAGGCGACGCTGGTGTCGGCGCAGCGGATGGAATTGGAAAAAAGCGCGATCGCAGCCTCCCAGACAAGTTTGCAAAAACGCCTGCTAGACGCTAGAGCGATGACGCCTGTTCTCAAAGAAAAAAGTTCAGATGCCATAGAAAAACAGCGAATCAGCCTGGAACAACGCCTCGATGAAGCTCGCTCAAACGCTCCGGTACTGAAAGAAAAGGGACTGACAGCGATCGCGCAACAGCGCATCGCCCTACAGCAGCGCCTAAAAGATGCAGAAGCGCTCGTTCCCGTGTTTGAACAGCGACTCCAGAAACGCCGCGAACTAGCGGAGGTAGGCGGAATATCGACGGACTCGGTTTTACAGGTAGAGCAAGAATACCAAGAGGGAATTCAAAAAATAGCTGAATTGCAAAGTCAGTTGAAACAACTGGATTTGACAGAAACGCAAACTCAGCAAACCTACCAACAAAGCATTAATACCATCGGCGAAATGCAGGCGCAGTTGCAAGAACTGGACGTGCAGAGTGCGAAAACCGAACGCGAATATTTAGACAATCTAAACTCAATTCGTGAAATCCAATCTCAACTACAAGAACTGGAGACAAAAGCCAAACGTTTGGAACAAGAAAATTTAGAAACTTCGATTCAGCGAAAAAAAGAAATTCAAGAAGTCAGCAGAATCATCATTCAACAGGAGCAGAAACTCAGCGAAAGCAGCCGCATTATCAGCCCTCAAGAAGGCTGTATTTTGGAATTAAGGGCGGCTGTGGGACAAGTGGTTCAGCCGGGTAGTCCCTTGGGCAATATGCGGGTAGGAGGGGAGGAAAAAATGGGGCAAGCTCTGGCTTATTTTTCGATTAAGGATGGCAAGCAAATCAAACCAAATATGGCGATTTCGATAACTCCCGATCCGTTACAGCGAGAGCGATTCGGCGGAATTATCGGGAAAGTGACTGGCGTTTCCCCTCTGGCGGTGACACCAGAAGGAACCGTGGCTGCGATCGGCAATTCGCAGGTTGTGAAAAATCTCATGGGTGAGGGGGGAACGGCTATTGAAATTACGGCAGAATTGGAAACAGACTCGCGCAATCCTAGCGGCTACAAATGGTCTTCTTCCAAAGGTCCCGACTCGAAAATTACGTCAGGAACGACGGCGACTGTGCGGGTGACGATTGAAGAAAGAGCCCCGATTACTTTCGTGCTGCCGTTTTTGCGCGAATTGGCTGGGATGAATTAATATTATGTTCGGGTATTTGCGGAACCTCTCCCCCCTACCCCCCTCCCCTTGCAGGGGAGGGGGGGAAGAGTTCTCCCCCTTCCCTAAAAGGGAAGGGGGCTGGGGGGTTAGGTTTTTAATTTCCCACCAGGAGCTAGAGGGAATAAGGGGTAAAATTCTCCCCCTTCCCTTGAAGGGAAGGGGGCTGGGGGGTTAGGTTTTTAGGTTCGTTCCCAGGCGGGAGCCTGGGAACGCATACCAGTCGGCTCTGCCGACAGTGCCTAGTTTTTGAGAAATCTAAAGACGCTCTATAGCGGTTCTATTTGAGTTGTAAAAAACGTTTGGTTGGAGGCGGAGCCTCCAAAGCAGCGTTCCCAGGCGGGAGCCTGGTCACGAGGAAAGACGCTCTATAGCGGTTCTATTTGAGTTGTAAAAAACGTTTGGTTGGAAGCGGAGCCTCCAAAGCAGCGTTCCCAGGCGGGAGCCTGGTCACGAGGAAACGAGGAACGAGGAACGAGGAAGACGAGGAACGAGGAAGTGGTAAAAACCGTTTGGTTGGAGGCGGAGCCTCCAAAGCAGCGTTCCCAGGCGGGAGCCTGGTCACGAGGAAAAAAGGGAGCCTGGTAACGAGGTCAACGAGGTCAACGAGATAATATTATTTTAAGGCTGAAATTATGCAATTTTTCAAAAAGCTATTCAACCAAGCCAAACAACCAAAATACTACAACATTCGCACTAAAACTCCGACTGTATTGCAGATGGAAGCTACTGAGTGCGGGGCGGCATCTTTGGGAATTTTGCTCAGCTATTACGGGCGAATCGTGCCTTTAGAAGAACTGCGAATTAGTTGCGGCGTTTCCCGCGATGGTTCTAACGCTTTGAACCTAGTTAAGGCGGCTCGCAGCTACGGAATGCAGGCCAAGGGTTTGAAGAGTGAAATCGAACGGCTGCAAGAGTTTAAGCCGCCTTATATTGTGTTTTGGAATTTCAATCACTTTCTGGTGGTAGAGGGGTTTGTTGGCAATCGCATCTGGCTCAACGATCCGGCAACGGGTCCCCGCAGTGTGACGATGGAGGAGTTTGACGAGAGCTATACCGGCGTTGTCTTGGTAATAGAACCGGGGCCAGATTTTGTGAGAGGCGGGCGCAATCCCAGTATTGTCTGGGCTTTATATTCTCGCCTGAAGAATTCCTGGAAGGAACTGCTGTTTTGTGTTATAATTGGGTTTCTATTGGTGATTCCCAGTTTGGCGCTGGCGGCTATGAGCCAGGTGTTTGTCGATAGCGTGCTGATTCAAAGGCGCTATGAGTGGCTGAAACCCGTGTTGCTGGCGATGGGAGGGCTGGCACTGTTGCAAGCGGCGATGCGTTTTGTGCAGTTGCGCAAGCTGAGATACTTGAATTTGCGCTTGTCTATCAGCATGACGGGGCAATTTTTCTGGCATATCTTGCACTTGCCGGTGAGTTTCTACGCCCAGCGCTTCGCCGGAGAAATTAGCAGTCGGATTGGGATTAATAATAAAGTTGCCGGGGTGCTGTCGGGGCAGTTGGCGAGAACGGCAATCGATGCGGTGATGCTGTTTTTCTACGGGGCGGCGATGCTCGCTTATGACTGGGTGCTGACTTTAATCGGTGTGGCGGCGATCGCCATCAATATTGCTTTTGTTCAGCTCAGGGCTCGCCAGTGGAAGGATTTAAGCTTGCGGCTGTCTTACGATAGCGGCAAGCTGGCGGGGGTGGAAATTGCGGCGCTGCAAAGTATTGAAACGATTAAGGCGGGGGCGCTGGAGTCGGATTATTTCGCTCGCTGGGCGGGATATTACGCGAAGGTCACCACAGCGGAACAGGAAATGAGCCAGAATCAGCAGTGGCTGTCGCTGCTGCCTCCCCTGCTGTCGTCTCTGAGTTCGATGGCGCTACTGGTGGTTGGGGGGTTGCGGGTGATTGACGGACACCTGACAATCGGGATGCTGATTGCTTTTCAGGGGTTGATGAGCCGGTTTCAAGGGCCGGTGAATACTTTGGTGGGGTTGGGGACGACAATTCAAACCCTGGATGGGGATATGAAACGGTTGGATGACGTGCTGCGCCACCCCACCGATCCGGCGCTGGATGTGGGGGAGGGTTCGCCAACTATCCACGCTACAGCAGATATCTCCGCTCCACCGGCCCCGACATGGCCCGCAGACCGCTATCGCTTGCAGGGATATGTGGAACTGAGCAATATCACTTTCGGCTACAGTCGGGTGGATGCGCCCCTGATTGAAAATTTCAGTTGCACGCTGCAACCGGGACAGCGGGTGGCCTTTGTGGGCAGCAGCGGTTCCGGCAAGTCCACGCTGTCGAAACTGGTGACTGGGCTTTACGCACCTTGGGAGGGCGAGATTTTGTTCGATGGGGTGAGCCGGCAGCAGATTCCCCGCCCGGTGATGGCCAATTCTCTGGCGATGGTGGAGCAGGAGATTTTTCTATTTGAGGGTACGGTGAGGGAAAATTTGACGCTGTGGGATGAGACGATTCCCGATGAGCAGTTAATGAGGGCGTGTCAGGATGCGGCGATTCTCGATGTGGTGATGGCGATGCCGGGGGGATTAAATGGCAAGTTGCTGGAAGGTGGGGCCAATTTGAGTGGGGGGCAGCGGCAGCGGTTGGAGATTGCTCGCGCTTTGGTGAACAATCCGGCGATTCTGGTGATGGATGAGGCCACGAGTGCGCTGGATGCGGAGACGGAGAAGCGGATAGACAGGAACCTGCGGCGGCGCGGGTGTACTTGCATTATTGTGGCGCACCGCCTGAGTACGATTCGCGATTGCGATGAGATTGTGGTGCTGGAACGGGGGAAGGTGGTGCAGCGGGGTACGCATAAGGAAATGAAGGGGGTGGATGGCCCTTATGCGCGGTTGATTGGGGCTGAGTGATTTTATGGAGATATTGAGGGCGTTGTGTGAAGTGGCGGTAAAGTTGCAGAACGCTCATCCGGCGTGGAATCCTCGTGAGAGTCAGGGTTTGGCTGGGAAAATCGTTTTTTAAAGTTCTTGTGAAGAAGGTGAAAAGTGCAAAGGGTTTCACGGAAGGGCGGGCGGGCAAACTCAGTAATAATACAGAGTTTTTCCATGCTTTGTGTGAAGTGGCTGTTTTAGTCAAACTTGCTTTTTGGCTCTAATTTCAGGTGGAATCCTTTGAAAGCCTTGGGTTGGTTGGCGTTTACCTTTTTAAAGTTTCTGTTGCAGGTGATTTATAAAAATTCATTGATTTTACTGTTGTCGGGGGGGGGAGCCGACATCATGGTATCAATCAATCAAAAATCAATTGTTACCCACATAAGGACAAAACATGAAAGCACGCAATTCTAAAATCGAACAAAAGAACCTGGAAGCTAAAGAAGCCAAAGTGATGGAGCTGTCGGAAGAGCAGTTGACCGCAGTTTCGGGCGGTGCCTCCGGAAAAGGCAGCGAAGCAAGAGTAAGACGCCTTCGATAGCATAATATTAAATCATCCCCCAAGGCTTTTATTAAGGACTTGGGGGTTGGTTTTAAATTTTTTGTCTAAAATAAATATTTCCGAAAAAGAATATTTTCCTGTTTGTAGGGGCGAAGCATGAGGGCGACTAGATTTGATACAAATTGACAATTGATATACCCTCATGCTTCGCCCTGCCTTGGCGAAAAAACCGTGAGGATTGATATAGTCGCGGGGATTGGGCGAAGCATGAGGATTGTCAGATTTTCGTAGAGTATCATAAATTGTCGCCCTCATGCTTCGCCCCTACAGGCATCGGTAGGCTTCGATGTGCAGGGCTGGCGATCGCGTTTGGGGAGATTGTGGTATTGTCGGGACTTATTTTCCCCCGTCTATACCAGATAGGGGTTTACAATCGATAAAACTTACTGAATCTGGATCGAAAAAACCAGCTCTTGCCATTTCTAACACGGCTTCGACTGGATACTCAATTTCGGCTGCATAAGCAATCAATGACTGCTTAATTTTATTGGGAAGCGCATCAAGGAAAGCCTGGGCGGCGGCTGGGGTTAGGTGCTCTGTTGCAGCTTGCATAAAGTTTATTCCTCTAGCCTCATGCGAATATTATAGCACGGTTTAACTATTTGAATCATCAGGGCTTCGATTTCCAGGGCTTGCAACCACGACTGATAGGCTAATGCTAGGGCAGCTATTCTTAGATCATCTGGGTTTAAGCAATCGATAAATGCCCAAGCAATGCTTTATGCCCACCTCGAAACCGTTGCCTGATATTAATGGCTTTCCCTATGTACAGAATCCCCTTGTATAGCCTTCCTAATTGAGTCGTGAAAACTCAGAAACCCGGCTTCTTGAAGAAGCCGGGTTTCTAGCCGCCACAGTCTTTCACGATTCAGATAGAAACGCTGTATAGCAGGCTTCAAGCAAGTGAGGTACGTCAGAAACCCGGAGGGCGGGCACGGGGGCACCGCCCCTACAGAAGCCGGGGACGAAAGCCTGTACTTCACCCGACTGAAAAACGCTATATTGATGGCGTAATGCGTAGATAGCAGAGCGGGCTGGTAGGGAAGATGGCGGTTATATTTTTATCGTCTGGCGCGAGAATGCTACAGTTCTGACATTCTCGTGGTGCGATCGCCTCGCGTTTCGGAGTGGGTGTAATTGCTCGATTGTAGCACGCCCGGGCGATCGCAACTCAAAAACCGAGTTTCTACATTATCTGTCGCGCCATCAAATCGGCAAACATCCCCGGCTGCGCCATCAATTCCTCAAAATTGCCTACCTGTACCACTTCCCCTGCCACGATAACATAAATGCGGTCGGCGTGGCGAATGGTACTGAGCCGGTGAGCGACGACAATGCGAGTCACTTGCAAACTATCCAAACTTTCGCTGACAGTCGCCTGCGTGCGATTGTCTAAAGCACTCGTCGCCTCGTCAAAAATGAGAATTTTCGGTTTGAGAACGAGCGATCGCGCGATTAACAGCCGCTGGCGCTGCCCGCCCGAAATATTCGTCCCCCCTTCCGAAATTACCGTGTGCATTCCCATCGGCATCTGCTCGATCTCGTCGGCAAACCCCGCCATCTTTGCTGCTTCCCAGGCTTCCTCCATCGTCACCAAAGCGCCGCCAGAAATATTCTCAAAAATGGTACTGGTATTAATCCGTCCATCCTGCAACATCACCCCCAACTGCCGGCGCACCGCCAAAATATCCAACTCAGCAAGATCCTGACTGTCATAATAAATCTTTCCTTCCTCCGGCTGCTCGAATCCCAACAGCAATCTCACAATTGTGGATTTGCCACTGCCAGAAGGTCCCACCAAAGCGATAAATTCTCCCGGCTTAGCCTCGATGCTCACCTTATTAAGCGTTAATGGCGCATCTTTCAGATAGCGAAAACTGACGCGCTCTAGCTTAACCGCACCCGCCAGCCTGCCCGGATCGGTTTTTCTGTCGTCAACCTCCGGTTTTTCCTCCAGAATCGGCTTGACTCGCTCCCAGATAATCGCAACTCCCATGATACTCACAAACGCGCCGCTCAAACCATTAACCCCGCCAACAAAGGTGCCGAAAGCAGCATTAAATGCCAAGAAAGTACCCGTTGAAAAACCAGTCTGTCCTCGGGCTTGCGCCTGGGCAATCAGCGTCACTCCTAGCCCGTAAACCAAAATAGAACTAACCGTGGGCAAAATCGTATTAAAAAGCATCACCGCATCTTCTATCGCTTCCGTACTCAGCATTAATTCTAGCTGAGAGCCGAATTTTTTCGCCCAGTGGGCGAACGCCCGCTCCTCCGCATCCGCCACTCGAAGCTTGGACACGCCGGCAATTAACTGCACCGTCAGCCCGAAGATTTCCCCGCTCAGTTCTTGCAGGGGAATCATCTTTTTGCGGGAGATAAAGAAAGAAAACAGTGTTATTGCCAGATTAACCGCAGCGATCGCGATCGCCACGATCGCCAGTTGAAAACTGTAGAAAAACAGCAAACCCAAATTCAACAGGGCAAACAAACTGTTCAATACAGTTGCCATCACAGTGCTGCTGAGTATTTGGTTGAGCTGCGCGATTCCAGAAACCCGCAATTGCAAGTCGCCGAGGATAAACTTGCGAAAGAAATTAGCCCGCAACTTCAGGAGCCGGTCCCAAGTTGCAGCCTGAGTCTGAATTTCTGCGAGAGTTTGCCAGCGAATCGTCGCGACATTTTGCACTAAATCTAGCAGGGTGCTGCCAAAACTGACTGCCAGCAATCCCAAAGCGACTTGAAAAATCAGTCCGCGATCGCCTCTGGGAATGGCATTATCGATTAAAATACCGGTGACTAGGGGAGTCAGCATTCCCAACACCGAAACAAACGCCCCCAGCCCCAAAATTATTACTCCGTCCCGCAGCGTCCCCCGCGTGGCAAACTTGATGATATCTAGGGCTTTCAGCACCCTGTCTGGGAACGGGCGATAGAAAACGAAGGCAAGGGGAGAAATGAGTTTAGCTGTGTCTGCAGTCAGCGGGATGCGGCGCTGAGTTTCTGGGTCAAAAATTTCATAGCGGTTTCTGCCTTGTGGTAGAATAGCAACAGGAGCTTCACCTTCTAAAGTATAAGCCAAGATTGGGCCGCAATCGAACTGCCACCAGTTCCCCCGCAAAATTATCCGGCGGGTGCGAATTTTGGAGGCGCGAGCGATTGCGGAGAGCGGATCTTTCAACCGCTTTTGATCTTCCGATTTTGTCGGCGGGTGAATCTCGATTCCCATCGCCCGCCCTACTGCTCCCGCCGCCACCAATAGCGCCGTTCCTTCTTGGGAGAAATTTTCTTGTTTGCGGCGAAAAACAGCGGTGAGGTGGGAGAGCGCCCTTTCGCTGGCGGCTTCGTTGAGCTGCTGGCGGGAGCGCAACTGCTCGGCTTGCAACTGTTGCTCCTGACTGGCAAGTTCGTGCAAGCCTAGTAAAAAATCGGAGTGGAATTGTTCCAGGCGATCGCTCAGAGACTCGCCCGCTTCCAGCCCTGCCGCCTCAATCGCATTCACAGCAATGCCAGCAGAGCGCAAAACACCCGCAAGGCGATCGCTCCACTGCTGCAAAGACGCGATCGCCGACGAGCGCGCGAGCCAATCTGCAAGTGCGATCGGCACTAACTGGGTTTCCTCGTATGCGATCGCCATCAGTATGTGGGACTGCCCCTCCCAGATCGTGGCCATCCCGAACAGCACGTCCCCCGGACTGAGATCGAACAGATAGCGCCTAGCGCCCTGGGGTACGCCGTTGAGCGTGGCGATCGCAAATACCGCCATTGTTCCATATTTCACCCCCCACGCCGTATCGGGTGCGTCGAGGGGAAAAGGGGTGTTGCTGAGGCAATTAATGCTGCCAAGCGCTGTACTGAATGGATTGTCAGTTCTCACGAGCCTTCCTTTATTAATGGAACGGATTGGGCTTGGGGAGTGCCGATTGGCATGCTTGCTCCTTTTCGAGGTACGATAAATCTATCGGTATTTTATTTAAGCTGCAGGCTTTCCTGCCGACGATTATCACGGGAGGCATTGCAAAATATCGAGGTTTCTCCTAAAAAATTTCAATGATAAAATATTAACTATCGATCGCGCTTCATCATATTACCTGCTCCAGCCCGCTGCTAAATTGAAGCCCCCGACGGGCGAAAACAGCTCGATGCACAGTCCCCTTTCGCGGTAAAATTCACAGCAGCAGTTAACAAAACTATAAAAAAGGTCAACAGCACGGTTATGGCACTGATCGCAACGGGGAGCGGGCTGATTCGGGATTTGGAAAAGAACGGCGCGCTGGCACTGTATGTGCCCTTAGAAGGCGGTTATGAAGGGCGCTACCAGCGGCGCATCCGAGCCGCCGGATATACCACATATAACCTCACGGCTCGCGGGCTGGGCGATTTGGCAGCGTATCTGACGGGGGTTCACGGGGTGCGCCCTCCCCACCTGGGCAAGAAAAGCCTGGGTTCCGGCGCTGCAGTCGGCTATGTATACTATGTACCGCCGATTGTTACCTCACAGTTAGAGCAGCTACCGCCGAAGTCAAAAGGGCTGGTGCTGTGGGTACTGGAAGGATTCGTCCTGTCGAGCCAGGAAATCGAGTATTTGACAGCGCTGCCCAAACTCGAACCGCGCGTGAAAGTCGTGGTGGAGATGGGAGGCGATCGCGTCTTCAGTTGGAAGCCCCTCAAAGATACCTTAGTCGCGGCTTAAGATAGAGAGAGAGGGAGAAAGGGAGAGGGGGAGAGGGAGCATCCCGTTTTTGTCGTGTGAGCCAGAAAGCTCACTATCAATCCCAGAGCGATCTGGAAGCTCGCACTCCCGAACAAAGGTCGGCGTTGCAAAAACGAGATGCTCTCGGGGGAGAGGGGGAGAGAGAGGGGAGTGAGGAGTGAGGAATTATATTTTTCTTCCACTCAACACTCAACACTCAACACTCAACACTTCCTGCCCCAATCTCCTTGCTCCCCCAATCCCGGCCAGAAATCGTTACCAAGGAAAGACGCTCATGCTGGAAAACCGCGACTATACATTAATCATTGACAAAAGCGGCAGTATGTCCATCAAAGATCGAGAAGGGGGTAAAAGTCGATGGGTGGTGATGCAAGAGTCGGCGCTAGCCCTGGCGAGCAAATGCGAAGAATTAGATCCCGATGGAATTACCGTTTACCTATTTTCAGGACGTTTCAAACGCTACGATAACGTCACAGCCAGCAAAGTTGCGCAGATATTCCGAGAAAATGAGCCTTCTGGCAGAACTGATTTAGCTGCCGTGCTGACGGATGCCCTCAACAGCTATTTTCAACGCAAAGCCGCCCGCCAGACGAAGCCAAACGGAGAAACGATTTTAGTCGTCACCGATGGGGAGCCAGACGACAGAAAAGCGGTGATGAAAGTGATTATTGATGCGTCGCGCAAACTAGATCGGGATGAAGAATTGGCGATTTCTTTTATTCAAGTAGGAGACGACGCGACGGCAACGCAGTTTCTCAAAGCACTTGACGACGATTTGCAGGGTGCCGGGGCAAAGTTTGACATCGTTGATACCGTGACGATTGAAGATATGGAAGATATGACGCTCACGGAAGTGCTGATCAATGCGATTACGGATTAGGAAAGGGGGACTTTGACGACGCGAAAATAATACCTGCAATCCCGGAAAAAGTTAAACTATATGGATTCCATCGAACGCTTATTATCTGAAATCAAGGCTGAGTATGAGGGAAAGGAAAAACCGCCACAGCCCAAACCCCAGGCACCCTTGCCAGCCGAACCCATCCGGCAGCTATCAATAGCTGCGCCTGCTGATGTCTTCAGCAAAGCGCCTGACAATTTTGCTCTCCCGAAGGAAGAGAGCTTAATCGCGGAACTCAGGGCTGAGTACGAGGAAAAAGCCAGAGCGGAGGAACTGAAACGACAGGAGGCGATCGCCGAAGAACGGCGACGACAGCAGCAGTTGTTGCAACAGCAACAGGAAGCCCTCAACAAACAAGCTCGGGCGTGGTTGCAAGCATTAGATCCGCTGTCAGAAGAGGGGCTGTGGTTTGAAGAGCTGGCGGGGAAATACCCTTCCAGAATAGAGGCGGCGATCGATTACCTGCAAGCTGTGGGGAAAACGAAGTTATAAAGACTACACGGGAAATTTACCTTTGGGCGCGCTCTGCACGCCCTAATTCTCGTGAGGGTTTGAGGGATTCGAGAATTTTTATAATAAATAAGGGCATTTCCCGGGATGCGATCTAGGCTAGAAGAAGAAGCTGTGACAATCCCTAGAGAGGGTTTTCCTATGCAAGGAGGTAGTATTTTGCAAGATCGCGACTATACCTTGATTATCGACAAAAGCGGCAGCATGTCCACCCCCGACCAAGCGGGGGGCAGAAGTCGCTGGGATGCGGCGCAGGAGTCCACTTTGGCGATCGCGAGAAAATGCGAACAGTTCGATCCCGATGGAATGACTCTTTATGTGTTCTCCGGGCGCTTCAAACGCTATGAAAACGTCACCAGCAGCAAAGTCGCACAGATTTTTCAAGAAAACGATCCGTCTGGCAGCACCAATCTAGCGGCGGTGCTGCAGGATGCCACGAGCAATTACTTCAAGCGCAAGGCAGCGGGGCAAACTAAGCCAAATGGAGAGACGATTTTAGTAATTACCGACGGGGAACCGGACGATCGCCGAGCGGTGATGCGGGTGATTATCGAAGCCTCGCGCATGATGGACAGAGACGAAGAATTGGCCATTTCCCTGATTCAAGTCGGGACGGATCAGACGGCAACTCGGTTTCTGAAAGTGTTGGATGACGAGCTGCAAAGTGCCGGGGCAAAGTTTGACATCGTGGATACCGTCACGCTTGAGGATATGGAGGATATGAGCTTGACGGAAGTGCTGATGAATGCGATCGCGGATTGAGGAATGCTCAACGCTTAGCGGTTAGCAATTCGCTAACCGCTAATGGCTCTTTTTTAGCAATCAAAACGAGGTCAAATAAGTGGAGAACCGCGATTATACGTTAATTATTGACCAAAGCGGCAGCATGTCTGCCGCCGATCAACCGGACGGAAAAACCCGATGGCAAGCAGTGCAGGAATCTACTCTGGCTTTAGCCAGAAAATGTGCAGAATTTGACCCAGATGGAATCACTGTTTACTTTTTTTCCAGCCGATTTAAACGATATGACAACGTGACAGAGGATAAAGTAGATGCGATTTTTCAGGGAAATGCTCTAGGAGGCACGACGAATCTGGCATCAGTTTTGCAGGATGCGGTTAACAACTACTTCCGGCGAAAAGCCGCCGGTCAAGCGAAACCGTTAGGGGAAATAATTTTCGCGATTACCGACGGGGAACCGGACGATCGCATAGCTGTGGCGGACGTGATTGTACATGCTACGCACAAAATGGAACAGGAAAAAGAATTGGCGATTTCCCTGATTCAGGTCGGTTCTGACAGCAAGGTAACTCGTTCCTTGAAGTCTTTTGACGACCAATTGCAAGGATTGGGAGCAAAGTTTGATATCGTCAATACCATAACCGTTGAAGAAATGGAAGATATGACCTTGACAGACGTGCTGATCAATGCGATCGCAAGCTGAATATCTGTCAAGCCTTATTTCTCAGCTAGCCAATCAATAGGGCGATCGCAAGCAAAAGGAGAAAATGCAGTGGAAAATCGAGACTTTACCTTAATTATTGACAAAAGCGGCAGCATGTCAACCCCCGACCAAGCGGGCGGCAGAAGTCGCTGGGATGCCGCACAAGAATCTACCCTGGCATTAGCGAGAAAATGCGAACAATTTGACCCGGATGGCATGACAGTTTACCTGTTTTCCAGCCGCTTGAAGCGTTACGACAACGTTACTTCTGAGAAAGTCGCGCAGATTTTCCAAGAAAATGACCCCGCAGGCTCGACTGACTTGGCGACTGTATTAAAAGATGCAACCAATCGGTATTTTGAGAGAAAAGCAGCAGGGCAGGCAAAAACCAGCGGCGAAACAATTTTAGTCATCACAGACGGCGAACCCGACGATCGCAAAGCCGTGATGAAAACCATCATTGATGCGTCTCGCCGGATGGAAAGAGATGAAGAACTCGCGATTTCTATCATTCAAGTCGGTTCTGATGCGACAGCCAGCCGATTTCTCAAGGCGCTAGATGACGAACTCCAGGGTGCAGGCGCGAAGTTTGACATCTGCGACACGATAACCATCGATGACATGGCGGACATGTCCCTCTCTGAAGTGCTGCTGAACGCGATTAGCGATTAGTATTGAGAGGCGGTGATATTCAGAAAGGGCACGGCTTTTGCCGTGTCCGCAACGAGTAGGCGATCGCAAATTAATTTTTCGCGCTTTGACTGCTTTTCAAGCGATAAAACACGGGCTCTTTCTCAGCATCTTGACCGAAAACGCGGACGAAGGGGCTGTTAGAATTTTCCAACCAGGGTACGTCCATTGTTAACTGCCACCAATTCTTTTTATTCAGCCAGCCTAATTTCAGAGGACCTACCGCCACGATCTCGACGTTTTTTTGCCGGAGTTCGTCGAGCCATTCAGAGAGTCGCTCTGATTTCAGCGGAACGTGCAAAACTTGTTGATTCAGATTTCTGCCATAGAAAAGATAGCTGCGTTCGCTGCAAAGATAGCCAATTTTTTCACGGGGCGCTAGGTTAAGCTCTATATATTCATAGAGTCCCTGATAAATTCTTTCTCGATTCAAGTTTCTTTTCTCTAGAGCGCCAAAGCTGGCGGCAATTATTAGCAAGAGAATCAGGGCGATCGCAGCCTTACGATATGACGGGTAGAAAAGCGCTGCTATTTTTGAAAAAACATTAGTGTCTGGGTTTTGACAAAAAAATGCCCGCCACAGCAGACCGAGAAATATTATATATAAAGCGGCATAAACCCCCAAAGCTGCCAGATCGTTTTTGAGCAGGTTGACAGCGAGTTCGCTGGCTAGGCGCGGAGAGTTTTTAAATGTATCGAGAATTGCAGACCCCCAAAATTCGCTCTTGCCAAGAAAAAAGTTAGTTCTGATTAGGTCGAAAATCGTACTGCTAATGATGCCGAGAATACTGCTAATCAAAACGACGAAGGCGATTGCCTCGGTGCGAGTTCCGATAAGAGTGGCGCTAACTGCCGCTGTTATGCCGAGTACGCTCAGAAAAGAAAATCCATATCTGAAGTTGTAACCGAGCAGAGAACTTAGCTGCCCCGCCCTTTCCCCACCTGTACCGGAACTGTACGGCGTATTCCAATACAGAAATCCCACGCCGATTAGTAATGCCAGCAGGCAAAAAAGTCTTTTTCGGGAAATGATATTTTGACGATTTATACAAGCGATCGGTAAGAAAAGCACTTGCCCTAATATGGCAAAAAAAGGAACTTGTAATCTGGCGATCGCTTGCAGCCCGAAGGTTTTCCAGTGCGAGAGATTGCTGGGGTTGAACTGGCTGGTGAGCGTACTTTGCTGGAGTTTTGACAAATTTAGGTTTCCGGGTAGGGCGCTAATCTTTGTGCTGGCTATTTTAACCGCACTCATGTCCGCCATAGAATTTTGTATTTCTACGAAATTTCTCGCATACCAAAATCCGCCTAAGAATAGCAAGCACGCCACACCGATCGCAACGCGAAAATTGAACAACCTGGAAAAGTTAACCCCAGATTTGTTATATTTATATCGGGTTAAATACCTGCCAATTTCTAATATTATTACAACGGCTACAATAAAACATACATAAATTAAGCCAGTTATTTTCAGCCCTAGTAGCATTCCCATTGCAGCCAGCAAAAGGGATAATTCAGTAACAGAACGGGTGCGATCGTAGGAAAATACTAAATACAAAGCTACCGTAAAAAAGGCAGCTAAAGGCATATCAACGTGGAGGGTATTGACTTGATTGATTAAATGAGGAATGCTCAACACCAGAGAAGATGCTGCCATGCTGGGAAATCTCGCCGCCCCAAATAGCCGAGCCGTTGCCTGTACTGAAAGTCCGAGCATTATCCAGGCGAAAAGCGCAACAAACCCGACGAGGAAATCTTCTCCAAAAGGGATTAAAAAGAGAGTGCCCAGCGCTTCCCAATTATAAGGATAGAGTTTGGCATCTGGATGTTTGAAAATCCATTCACCAGCCGGATCTAATAGGGTAAAGGAGTGAGTTTGATACCACCGAGCCATAGCGGGAAGGTGGAACCACAACGAGTCATAATCGGTTACGGGTATAGTGGCCAGCCTCTCCAGAAGAATGACCCCCATAAAAGAAAGGGCTCCGACAACCAGTAGCTCCTGTTTATTCAGCGGGGTATTGAGCGCGAAGAGATGGCGAATAGAAAATTGCCAATTCGAGCGCTTGAAAGGTAAATATTTTAAACAGCCAATAGCAAAAATTATTAATTCTAAACCTATCAGTGTACCCAGATGTAATTGTTGAATGACTCCTAAACCCAGGGCAATTATTACCTGGATGATGCACCAAGATGTTAGGAGTATCAGCAAGTTGTGAGTCAAAGAGCATGTTTTTCTTTCGCTGAGATTGGCAGCGACAATCGAGCAACATAAAGGGATCGGCCCTCCTAGTACGGTCAAAAAAAAGCCGACCTCCCAGATATGCTTGATGAAATCAGCCGCTATTGAGAACGTCATAATTTATAAGAGGTTTGAGAAATGAGAGGGTTAGAAGGCAATCTTATTTGATTGGCTGGTGGAGTTTGCGTTCCCAAAAAAAGCCTGCAACGTTGGCAACTTGGGAGAGGAAAAGTAAGGCAGTTAGCAGGGATGATGGCTGCTGCGAGGGGTGCGAAAACGGATAAGTTAGCAAGTTGAGATAAAATGATAAAGGCTCAACTTTTATAGGGGTTCGGTTTTGTCGGGCGCGAACTTTATGAAAGCAGAAAGCGCCGCGACCGTAGTTAAAGTGCTGCCGCCAGAAGGTATGAAGTGCGAGGTGATGGGCGTGGTAAACCAGAACTTCGGGAGCGTAAATCATCTGATAGCCCTTGTAAAGCCAGCGATCGCACAGTTCCCTATCCTCAGCCGCAGCCAGCGGATAAGAGGTATCAAATCCGCCAATAGCAAGGAATCGATCTGTCGATACAGCTAGATTATTAGAAGCAAAAAAGCGGGCTCGATCGGACTTGGCATTGTAGTAGGCGTAAAGGTAATCGATTAGTACCTGACTGGCTGTAGAATAGAGGTTTTTGGAAAGGGAATTGACCGTTAGACCGCCAATCATGCAATCTGCTGACTGGGCAAAACGTGCCGCCAAGCTTGTCAGCCAATCTGGAGCAGGAGTGCAATCGTCATCGGTGAAGGCTAAAAATCGACCCTTGGCTTGAAACGCGCCGGTATTTCGCGCCTTAGCGGGGCCGCCATTGGGTTGTTTCAACAGCGTCAGGTCGATTTGTTTTTGAAAAGGCTCTACCACACTTTCTAGGGGCATTTCGCTGCCGTCATCCACGACAATTACCTCAAAGCGATCGCGCGGATAATCCAGAGCCGCCAAAGATTGAAGGCAGATAGCCAGACGCTCTGGTCGGTTGTAAGTGGGAATGACAACTGAGAAAAAAAGCTGTAATTGTTTCATAAAAATTCTGTTGTTTTTTTGGCGATCGATCCTTTGTTTAGCTAGCCGCAGCTTGTCTGTCTCGCTCTGCCAAGTGGCGATCGCGGTGATATTCGTATTCCTTCATTTGCTGCATCGCCTTTCCCGCGCCGGAGGCATAGCCGAGCATTTCCCCCAGACTGCCAGCAATCAGCCCTGCAATTATGGGAAGCCAAATAAAAGGCGGCAGCTTGTAATGCTGTTTTGCCCGACGCACGTTTGGGAGAGTGTGGCGAATCCGCACCAGCGGAATCAGGGGCGAACTCGCCGTATAAACGAGCCGCCGAAAGCAAGACCACTGCTGCGCCCGTGCTGCGGCAAACAATCGCCCGTAATAAAATAATTCTGCTAAAAAAGAACCCGGCAGCGACGGGTTTAAGTGCTGGGTTTTTGCCCTGGTTTCCAAATAGAGTGGGTATCCCGAACTCTGCAAATCCCAGTGCAGAATGCTTTCCGTTTCCAGCAGCTCCTCTAGTTTATCCCCATATTTTTCTAAGATAATTTCACGCTTGTAAGAGCTGTTGTGTCCCGGCAAATCGTCGATTGTACCGGCTTCAATCGGTTCCATCCAGCGACTGTAAGCTATTAAAAAAGATGCCCAGCTAATTGCACTTTCGGGATTGGCATTGGCCATCGCAGGGCCGACTGCAGCCCGAGGCTGTTTGTGCGCTTCGATGAGCGCTTCCGCCCATTCGGGGTTTGGGAAAGCGTGGGTTTCGGCAAATGCCACCACTGGGGCGCTGGCGCGACGGATGCCTGCCGCATTCGCAAACGCCACTGATGGAATTGGCCCTACTTCAACTACTTGAAATTTCAGAAAATCTTGCAGCGCTGATGCGTCAAGGCCGAGCTGGTCTTTTGTAGGAGCGACAATGACGATTTCTAGTTGTTCTTTTACCGTCTGCGCCCGCAGGTAACTGAGAGTTTTTTGTATGGTTTTGAAGGTGTCGGGCGTTGCAAGAATGACCGACATCTGGGGAGTCTGAGATGAGTTCATTTGAAATTCCTCCTTGCGAACGCCATTGTATCATATCCGGCTGAGCTCGCGCGGGAAAGCGGTTGATTGAGGTTAACGGGTCGAACGCCTCTCAGTTAGCGTGGCTAGAGGGCTCCTTTTGGGAAATTAGCCCATCGCTTTTTCTGGCACTAAATCGGTCAGGGAAACTACCCGTCCCGTCCGAGCTGATTCTTCGGCGGCTTCCAGAACCGCTTGGTTGCAGTAGCCATCCCAAAAGTCAGGAGTGGCGGGCTTGCCGGTCAGGGAAGCTTCCACAAAATGCGTTAAGCTGCTTTGGTAAGAAGGTTCGCGGTTTGGCGATCGCAGCTTTTCCAGAATGTAGGAGCTTTTCGCCAGCGATCGCGCCGCGCGCCCTATCTGTTTTAGGCGAGCGAATTTCTGAGTAGACTCTGAAATTTCTACCTCCAAGGACAAGTACATATCGACGCTCAACCTCCCCGCATCTCCATAGATTTCAAAGCGATTTTCTTCAACGGCACTCAACGAAAAGAAAGACTGAACCAGCACCCCGCTTTCCAATTGCATTTGCAGCGCTGCACTGTCTGCTTCGCTCTTGTGCGATCGCGTCGCTGCCCCGATCTCCCGAACTTCTTGCCCGAACAAGAAACGAACTAAATCAATGTGGTGCGAAGCCAGATCCAAGAGTACGCCGCCGCCGCTTAAGCGCGCCTTCTTCCAATCTGTCAGGGTTCTTGCGGGGGTGGAAAATACCGAACGGGCGCTGACTAATCCGCCCAATTTTCCCGATTGGAGGCATTCGCGGGTGGCTTGGTAAAGTTTATTGCGGCGGTAGTTAAACCCTACCATGCCAACAATACCCGCTTTTTTCCACGCTTCTAAGATGCGCTTCCCTTCATTAAGATTGGTGGCAAAAGGTTTCTCCAAATAGACGTGCTTCTTTTTCTCTAAAGCCGCAACTGCGGCGTCGGCGTGCAATCCAGGCGGCAGGCAAATGACGACAGCATCGAGATCGGGCGCTGTCAGCAAGTCTTGATAATTGTCAAAGGCGATCGCCTTGGGTGCCAGGGAACTTGCTTTTTCCCGCCGTCCGGGATCGGGTTCTGCCAGTGCAATGACCTCTACTTGAGGCAATCGCGTTAAAATCTTCAAGTGAATTGATTGCGCCACTTGACCGCAACCCATTAATCCTACTTTTAAACTAGCCATGAATTAAAATTCCTCCTCGACCGTCTATATTATCTCTTTTCGGCACGCACGGGCAGCCAAGGAAGTAAAGAGCGGACTGAGGAAAAATCGCTGGCGGTTAATTCGCCCAATAGCCAAAATGCCAGCGGAATCAGACACGCGATCGCGGGCAATTTCAAAAGCAGCCACGCGCCAGGAACTGGCAAAGCAACTGCTACGGCGTAAATTAATCCGCAGACGAGGAGGCTTCTGAGGAGCGATCGCCAAGGCGGAAGAATTCGCCAGATGCGGTAGACTGCCAGCACCGTCGCGACTGCTCCCACAAAAGCGAATAGGGCGGTTGAAAGAGACGCCCCAACCGCTCCCAATCGGGGGATTAGCAACCAGTGACCGATCGCCGCGAGCGGCACCATCGGTCCCGTCAGGGCAAACGTCCAATAGGGTTTGTCAGCCGCGATGAGAATGGCGGTATTTACAGATATGCTGACAAAGGCGATCGCGCCAAATATCAGCACGGCTAATAGCGGCGCAGCCGAAATATATGCAGTGCCAAAAATTAACCCGACAATCTCAGAAGCCGTTCCTGCCGTCAGCCCCGCCAAAGGCAGCATTAAGAAAACTAAACGCATTGCCTTCCGACTCATTGTTTTTGCGTTTTCTACGTTTTCGTCGCGCAACATTCGCGTCAAGTTAGACAGCAGCACCGGCGTAAAAGATAAGGCAAAAATACCAGGAACCAGAGATAAATTTTGTGCGGCTCCGTAAATGCCTGCTTGTTCAGCAGTTCCGCCGAGCACTTTCAGCATCAGCAAATCCAGTTTATCGTAGAAGCGCATGGTCAGCGAATATAGAAATATCGGTTTCGCGTAATTCCATAATTGCTTGGCGGGAAACGCTTCGGAACAAAATAGGGAAGGACGGATGTAAAATCGACTGCAAATCAGTTCTAATAGCGACGCAGCAACGCTGCCCAGGATGGCTCCCGGCACGGAAAAACCCAGGCTGACTAACACGACTATAAAGATGAGCCGCGCAATCCAGCGGCTCGCACCGACGAGCGCTTGCCTGGAAAAGCCACCCAGCCCCATGAGAATCGATCGGTGCGCTTTGGCGACACCGAACAGAATAATTTCCGGTGCAAACAGCAGCAGGTATGCTATCAGCTTCGGTTCGCCCAGCAGCGTCGCGATCGGAACTGCTGCCAAACACAATAGAAATGCCGCGCTTGTACTCACCAGCAAATACTGCTGAATTACCGTTGTGCCCACCGATCGCCAATCCTCTGCCTCGCTGACAAATTTGATAGTCGTGCGCGAGAAAATCGACGTCGTACTCCACTCTATCCAGGCAATAATCGTAGAAGCTAAAGTAAATAAACCGTAACCATCTGGTCCCAGCGATCGCGTGAGAAAAATAGCTGTTAGCAAGCCGGTTGGAAAGATTAAAGCTTCTCCGGCAAACGTCTGCATTGTCCCTTTTAGCGTGTTCCGTCCTGATTGATAATTTGGGGAATTCATTCTTAAAAAATTTCCAATTTTTTAGGGGTGTGGTTTGGATCTATTTTAACAATCTAAGCCCCCCACTAAAAATTAATAAAATTTGCATTAATTGTCATACTATTTTCTTTCTATAGCTAACCTAAATGAGTCGTCAAAGTTGGAAAAAATCGGTAAAAATGGGCAGAAACGCCCCTCCATGATGTAGACCAATCATTTGCGCGCGCAAGGGGCTTTATTTCCGAGCAGAAATTACTCCTTCTTTAAGTCTCATTTTTTCACAAGCCGTCACATACCTGACATATAAAAATACTAAAATAACCTGGATTCTCCGCCCTACACTAAACAGCAACTTTTCTTTGAAAAATACGTTAAAACCAAGCGTTATGGGCGAAATAAAATCTAGAAATAACTCTTTTAAAAACCAGAATTTTTGCTGAACTCGATAAGGATTTTGTAGAGTCTGCAAATCATAAGAGCCTCCCGCAAGGCGAATCGTTTTTTTGTATAATTCCTTAAAAGAATGTCTGGCTGGATGGCGAACGCAAACATCCTCTGCATAAACCTGCTGATAACCGCGATCGAACACTCTGCGTCCCCACTCCACGTCACCACTTGACTTCAATTGCTTATTGAACCCTCCGACGTTCTCAATGACCGCTCTCGATGTAAAAATATTGGCTGTTGCGCCAAATCGACGATTTTTTAGCCATTGCTTTTGCGGAAAAGCAGCAATGCTTTCATATAGCTCTACAGGGGTTGGGCGTTGCGGATTTTTGAAGAAAACTTCGATTTTTCCAGCCACTAGACCGCAGTTAGGAACTTGCAGCAAATTTTTCACGCCATTCTCAATCCAAGTAGAAGCAGGTATGCAATCCGCGTCCGTAAACGCAATAATTTCTCCCTTCGCTTGAGTCAATCCTTTGTTGCGAGCTGCATAGGAACTGGGAAAACTTTCATCAATGGTGCGTGCTTGACTGAAGCGGGATACTACCCCTCGAATATCTTGTGCCGCATCCGAACCATTATCTACAACAATCACCTCATATAAATCTTTGGGATAGGTTTGATTTTCTAGGGCTTCTAAACAAGTTTTCAAAGGCTCGGCATCATTAAAAACGGGAATTATCACCGAAACAAATGAGCCAACCTCAGACGCATTCTTCTTCTTGGCTTCTAGGTTTTGCGCGCGCATAGTTCTCTTTTGCCTCCTCCGAGTTTACATATAAAAGGTTAAATGCCGTCCTCGCGAACCATCAAAGACTCCGGCAATACAGCCGTGCCAACGAATCGCCAATCTGACGCGATCGCTGGCCAATTGAAATCTCGTGTCCGCGAAGGTTGAGGTCGCCCTCTACTCTATCTACACTATTATAGCTCTCCGAAGCGAGCGATCGGCCACTGTTAGCGGGTTTCTTCTGCTTGTAACGGCTGCCACTTGCACTCAAAATCCGCCCTGTCAAGAGTAAGCCGAATCTCTTCTTTTTCTGAATTTAGACTTTTTCAGACGCGATCGCCTCAACAGGCTTGCCAGTCATTCCCTCTGGAATCGGTTCGCCCATCAGTGACAGAAACGTCGGAGCCAAATCTAGCAAAGAAACATCGCCGATCGCGCCCCGCCCGCGAATAGATGGCCCCGCCGCCGCAATAAAGCCGTTTTGGCGGTGGTCGCTACCCCGGAAAAAGTCCGGCTTTTTCTGCACTAACTCAGCCTTTGGATGCACGACTCGCTCTACAAAATAAGGGACAGGCTGCCATCCTACAAACAAATCGGGGAGCGGCGATCGCATCGGATCGCAACCGAACAGTTCCCGAGAGCGCACCACCTGCTTGACTGCCGGTTTGCCAGTTTTCGGATCGGTCAGTTGCATCAAATCGGCTTCCAAACGCTGCAAAATCTTCTCAAACTCAGCCCCAGGCTCGACAATCCCCTCGGGTTCGCGATCGCGCAGGTTAACGCGCAAAAAGCTGGTGTAAGCCGAAGGAGTCGCAAAGGCTGTTGTTTTTTTCCAATTCGTGCTGTTGCGGAACTGCTCCGCCAGCAACCCCTCTCGCTTCTCTCGAGAAAGCAAGCGCTGGCTGAGTGCCACCCGCACGGACTCCGGCAACACCGCGCGCGCCAAATCCATCAGAGATAAAGATTTTTTCCCGCTCGGTTCTGGAGCGGCTTGGTAGCCTAACTTGCGGCAAAAATCGTCAATCAAGCCTCGATAGGGATACTGGTCGTGCAAGCCGACAGAAGAAATGATAAAGATATTGGCATCCTGGGGCAACTGCAAGAGCAGCCTGCCAATTTCTCTGTCAATGGCTTGATAAATGTCGCGGATGCCATTCGTCAATTCATTCGGTTCCGTCACCTTGTCGCTGCCTCGGGCTTCGGAGCGGTATTTCCAAAACTGGTGCCCGCCGGTGTGAGATTCGGCAAAAACCGCGACAGTCAAATCAAATTTATCTTTGCCCAGTAAATGCCGGCACAGATTGCCTTTCTTCTCAACCCGATCTAACAGTTGGCGGTAGATCTGTCGGTCTTCTGCAAAATTGCTCTCTAATTTTTCGTCAATATTTATCTGTTCGCCAAAAACCTGCCGAACTTCTTGCAGCAGTTCGGACGGCTCGGCAGATGGGGGAAAAAGCGGGTTGTGAACTGCCCAGTCAGAGAGCTGAATTCCGCTCAGTCCCGGTACGGGATGGATGTCAGGTGCATCGAGAATGGCAACTTTTTTATCTTTCCCCTGCAAGTACGACCAGAAAGGCTGCACGCCCAAGTCGGCTGCAGTTACAGTCTGCAAGTTGTAGGTGCCCGGTTTCAACTGGCGGAAATAGTGGTAGCCGTGCTGGCGGCGAGAGATTCCGCTAAAAAGGATAGCCCAAACGCCGTGCTCGCAGATTGCTTCTGCACCGCCAGTTTTACCCCAGCAACCGCGCTCCATAATTGAAGCAATAGCGGGCAGGTAGCCTTCTTTTGCCCAGCGATCGATAAAATCTGGATCGCCAGCATCTAAGCTGAGGATAACTAGGGGCGCATTTTTCGTTTCAAGTGTCATCGTTACAGTCCTTCTGGGCGGGCGAGCGCCTCAATGGGTTTTCCTTTTAGGCGCTCTGGAATTGGTTCTGCTATCAGCGACAGAAACGTCGGAGCCAGATCCAGCAAAGAAACATCGGCGATCGCGCCCCGCCCCTGAATAGATGGCCCCGCCGCTGCAATAAAGCCATTGTGGGAATGATCGCTGTCCCGGTAAAATTCCGGCTTCTGCTGCCTTAACTCAGTCTTGGGATGAATCACCCGCTCCAGAAAGCGATTGGCCGGTTTCCACTGCACGAACAGATCGGGAAGGGCTGCCGGCGGTTCGCCTCCGAAAAGCTCGCAAATCCGCTCCACGCGCCTTACCACCTGTTCGCCGGTTTCCGGATCTTTTAGCTGCATCAAATCTGCCTCCAACTGGTCGAGCAATGCCAAATATTCCTCTCCCGGCTCCACAATCCCTTGTGGCTCCCGACCTTTGAGATTAACCCGCACGAAGCTGGGGTAAAAAGAAGGAATGAAGAAAGCTTTTGTCTTCTGCCAATTCGTGCTATTGCGGAATTTTTCAGCCAGCAGCCCCTCCCGCTTCTCTCTGGAGAGCAACATCTGGCTGAGCGCTACTCGCAGCGACTCAGGTAACAACTTACGCACCAAGTCCATCGGAGAGAGAGACTTTTTCCCACTCGGTTCTGGAGCTGCCTGATAGCCCAACTGTCGGCAAAACGCTTCAATCAGCCCGGTGGTCGGATATTGGTTTTCCATCCCCGTCTCAGACAAGATAAAGACATTGGTTTCGCTTGGGAATTGCGATAGAATCTTGCCTATTTCTCGATCGATCGCGGCAAGAACGTCTCGAATCGCATCTCTGAGATCGGGCGCTTCTGCCGTTAGGTTGGGAAGGAGCGCTTCCGGTCGGTGCCTCCAAAATTGGTGATTGGCTATGTGAGACTCGGAAAAAATAATGACTGTTACGTCATAGCGATCGCGAGAAAGCAAGTGGCGGCACAGCGTCCCTTTTTTCTCTATTCGTTCCAACAGCAGGCGGTAAATCTGCCGATCTTCTGCCACGTCAAAATTCAAGGTTTCCTCAACCACCATCTGCGCTCCAAAAACTCGGCGCACCTCTTCCAGCAGCTCCTTTGGCTCTGCTGAAGCGGGAAAAGGCGAATTGTGGCTGGCCCAGTCTGCAAGCTGAATCCCTTTCAGTCCGGCGATCGGATGAGCGTCGGGCGCGTCAATGACTGCCACCTTCTTATCCGTCCCCTGCAAATAAGACCAAAAAGGACGGAGGTTTGCATCCGGTTCGCTGACGGTTTGCAAGTCGTAGGTGCCTGGTTTTAACTGGCGAAAATAGTAGTACCCGTGTTCGCTGCGCGAAACGCCGCTGAACAGAGAAGCCCAGACGCGATAGGCGCAAACTAGCTCGGAACCTCCAGTTTGGCCCCAGCATCCTTTTTCCATAATCGAGGCGATCGCGGGCAGGTAGCCTTCTTTTGCCCAGCGCTGAATGGAATCGAGATCGCCTACGTCAAATCCGAAAATGATTAAGGGGGGGGTTGTGGCTTTATTTTCCACTCGCGTTCTCCTTTGCTAGTAAAAGCCTCTCATATAAACCGATAAATCTGTCTGCAAAAGTTGCTTGACTGAAGTGTTTCAGCGCTAGCGCTCTTCCTGAAGCGCCCATCTGTTCTGCCAGGTCGCGGTTTTGCAGCAGTCGCAGCAAAGCCTCTGCCAGAGCCGCGACATCTTCCGGCGGGACGAGAAAGCCGCTTTGCCCGTCCCGAACGATCTCGCGCAAACCGCCGCTGTTGCTAGCGATTACCGCCGTGCCTCGCATCATCGCCTCAGTCGCCACAATCCCGAATGGTTCCTCCCATCGCGAGGGGACAACCTGCACCCAGGCTGTGGCAAAGTGGCGCTCCATCTCCTCCCGAGGCAGGTAGCCCAGCAGAGAGACATTTTGCTGCAGCCGGTGTTCGGCAATCAGCTCGGCGAGGCGATCGCGCTCTGGCCCCTCTCCTGCCACCAGCAGCCGCGCTGAGGGGATTTCTGCCACCACTCGGGCGAAAGCCCGCACCAACACGTCCGCCCCCTTTTCCCAAACCAAGCGACCTGCAAAGGCGATCGCGGGCGGCGAATTTAGCGGCAGACGGGGCGATCGCTCGGGAATCCCATTCCAAATCACTTCCACCGGTTCGATCCCCTCTGCCACTAAGCGCCGCTTCGTTGCTTCGCTATTCGCGACGATTAAATTAAACGCATCGCGCCACTGCCGCCACAGCTTCATTTGCAGCATCAGCGGCAACCAGTCGTGCAGGGGCAGGCAGCCGTTGCGATAGCACGCGGCACCTGCCGGCTCCGAGCAGCTCGTCCCGTCTGGCAACATCTTAGTGCCGAGCGGACATATCGGTCGATACCAGGCAACGTGATACACGCTCGGTATATCTTTGAGTAAAGGCAAAATCAGCGGCGAAAGCTGCGTCAAAAATATCCTCGCGTGAACGATATCGGGCTGAAATTCTGCCAGAACGCGACCTAATTTCACAGCCGCCCACGGGTTCGCTGTCTGCAATAGCGTGCGGAAACTCGACGTGGTGCCAAAGCATTCACAATCCGCTTTGGAATCAGCCGCACCGCCCTTGGCGCAACTGGCAAAAAGTCGGGCATCGTGTCCCCGCTGCCGCAACTCCTCTCGCAGCGCCAGCATCATCAGTTCGGCACCTCCAGTCGGCGTTCCGTAGTCGTTAACGAGCAAAATTTTCATCGGCTAAATGCACGCGGGAATTTTATTTGTACTAGACATAGCCCTTTTCGCGATACCACTGAACCGTTTGTTTAATCCCTTCTTGCACCGAAACTTTGGGAAAATAGCCCAGTTCTTTTTCTGCTTTGGACAGATCGAGAATCTTGTCGGCTAGAAACAGAGCGTATCGGTGAACGCGGGGCAACTCGAACCCGAAGCGCTTGTAAACGGCTTCGCCTAGTGCATTGAAAGCGCGATAAGGTGCGATCGGCAGGCTGCCCAATGGATTCTCGATTCCCAATTCTCGGGAAATCATTTCTACCAAATGCTTGACTTTTACCGGTTCTTTTCCGGCGATGAGATAGCATTCCCCTTCTATTCCCTTTGTCTGGGCGCAGCGCCGCAGCCCGTCTGCGACGTCAGAGACGTAACCTAAATGATCGTGATTTTCCCCCGTGCCTATCATCCGAAAGCGTTTTGTCGCGATGATTTGAGTCAAACCTAATAAACTCAAGGAGCCGGGACCGAAAACACCCGGCAAGCGAACGATCGCCACAGGCAATCCCTCTTTCTGGTAGCTCGACCGAACCACCTCTTCACCCAACCACTTTGACTCGCGATAGGCAGAGCTGGGATTGGGTGGCGAGTTTTCAGTGACAGGCGGCTTTTTAATAATTCCATATACGCCAGCGCTGCTGGTATAAACGAGCCTTTCAGCATTCGCTTTTAAAACGGCACTGACTATATTTTTCGTGCCTTCTACATTAGCCGTGAAGTACGCTTTTTTAGAGGTTCCGGGCTTTAACATTTGTGCGGCGAGGTGATAGACGTGCTGGCAGCCTCTGACGGCTTTTTCCACCGCCTCAACATCCGCAATGTCTCCGCGAACAATTTCAATATCCAGCTTTTCAGCTAAGGAAGTATCGCTCGATTCTCGCGCCAGGATTCTGACTTCGTACCCGTCTTTTACGAGGCTTTCAGTCAGGTAGCTTCCCACGAATCCAGTTGCCCCTGTTACCAAAACTTTCATCATCTGCCTCCCATCGGTTCTTTTCTCAGCACCAAGCTCAGACTTTTTCTGCCCACTGCTTCATCGCTAGCGGTGCTAGTAATGTAGCGTACATTCCGAGCATCTCAGAAGCGCGAGCTACAATCGACATGGCTGCGACTGCGGGCAAGAGCGCCCAACGGCGGAACGAACTGATTTCTAGAAGCCGGCTAAACCTGAACCAGCGCCGCATGTCAAGCATGACATGCCATCCCATAGTCACCAACGGCTCTAAAACCATTGTCCGAGCTATCCATTGATTGGGGTAATCTTTATCCAAACGTCTTAAGGCGAAAACTTCATAACCGTACCGGAAATGCAAGCTGACGAGCCAATACCGCCACGAGAAGTAATGCGCGACTTGCTGTTTCGGATGTAAAGCGATTTTGGCTCCTGCGTTCGCGATCGCGCGGTAGAGCAGTGGAGAGGCGCAGATCCGCCCGAATTCAGTTCTGTACTGGTGGGTGCGAAAAGTCTCGGCTCGGAATACGACGTTGTGATCCATAAAGCCTACTGGTTGCGGCAGTTCTCCGCCTTTATTTTTGCCGAGAATCCAGCCCCAAGTGATTGATGCCGCAATTTGCATTATAGTATCATCTGGATTCAAACCCTTGTCATTTCTGAAAAGACTCGGTCCCACCACGACATCAGCTCCGTTCTCGCTCGCTTCCACCGCTGAAGACAGCCACGTCGATTTCGGACGCACGTCAGAATCGGTAAAGGCGATAATCTCGCCCGAGGCGATTTCAGCCCCTCTATTTTTCAATTCGTAATAGTTCGCGCGATCGATTTCAACGGTTTTAACACAAAAAAACGGCGTCCCGTTTGAATACAAATTTTTCCATTCCTCAGCTTGTTCGCGGCTGCCAACCAGCACTATCTCTACGCGATCGAGCGGAAATTCTTGCTGTTTCAGGGCATTTATCGTTGCCTCGGCTGTGCCGAGTTCCCGCGACTCGTTATATCCTTCCACCACTACGGAAACGAGCGGTTTGCTGGCAGTTTCTGTTTGTTCTATGGGGGTCTCCATATCGGCGGCTTTTATATTAGTTCACATTGGGTTTATTGAACGTTGTAATATGTTATTTTTCGAGCTAACTTCGACTTTACAACCTACTCTTTATGACGTCAAATTGAGCTTTTTTCCGAAAATCAGCCTTAAAATTCTCGCGCGTTGAGGGGTTATCAAATCGCTACTTCTAAAGCTCTAACGCTTCCCGCAGCGGCTGATTTCTCTGCTGCTTCGATAACGGCTAAGCTGCAATAGCCATCCCAAAAATCCGGTTTAGTTGGCTGATTCGATCGCGCAGCCGCTACAAAATGCGCGAGGGCTGCCCGATACGATGGCTCGCTGCTGGGGGCGATAATTTTCTGTACTAAGTTAGGGCTATTGAAGAGAGATTTCAGCCGACGTCTGAGGGGTTTGATGCGGGAATAATCGCGACTGGCAGGCGCAATTTCGAGAGCGGGCAATCCATAGCGATCGCACGACAATTTTCCCGCTTGACCGTAGATTTCCCAGCGGTCTTCATCTACCGCGCTCATCGAAAAGAATGATTGTACTAGCAAACCGCTGCTCAGGCGCATTTCTAGCGCGGCGCTGTCGCCTTCAGTGCTGAGCGATCGCACCCGCGCCCATACCTCGGTCACTTCTTCTTCAAACAAAAAGCGAATCATGTCGATGTGATGCGAGGCTAAATTCAGCAACACCCCACCCCCACTTTCCCTTTTTTGCTGCCACGGAGGGAGCGACCGACGCGCCGAAGAAAACACCGATCGCACGCTCACCAATTCGCCGAGTTTGCCCGATTGAATGTATTGCTTCGCAGCCTGATACAGTGGATTGAAGCGATAGTTAAAACCCGCCATCCCCACCGTTCCCGCATTTCGCCAAACTTCCAGCAAGCTCTGCCCCTCTTTCAGATTCGTCGCGATGGGTTTTTCCAAATAAACGTGTTTTCCCCGCTTCAAAGCTGCCTCTGCCGCCGGAGCGTGGAGCGCATTTGGCAGGCAAATAACCAACGCTTCTACATCTGACTTGAAAAGCAATTCCTGCCAGTCAGCGAAGGCGATCGCCTTTGGCACCCTGCGACTCGCTTCTTCTCGCCGCTGCGGATCGGGTTCTGCCAGCGCCGCCACTTCCACGTCTGGCAAGCCCGCAAGCACGTTGAGGTGAACCAACTGCACGATCCGACCGCAGCCTATTAACCCGACTTTCAAACCAGACATCAATCGCTGTTCCTCCCCGACGACTTTTTCTCGAACTCCTCGTAGTACGATCGCTCGGTATTCACCTCCCACAAATCGTGCTTTTCCCCCAGCATATTTTTCACCGCCAACATCCCCGTCAGCATCGAGTGATCCTGATTGTTATATCGGTGCATCCCGTTCCGCCCGATCGTTTGCAGATTTTCAAGCGTTGCTAAAAACTCTTGGATGACTTTTAAATGCTGGCGGTACTCGCTGTCATAGACTGGATAGGCTTTCGGCTGACGGATTACCACCCCATCTTCTACATCCCCGGCTTCAGCCAGCCCCAGACTAGCCATTTCCCTAGTCGCTAGCTCTATGAGTTCGGCATCTTTCCGGCTCCATATCTCGTCCCCTTCATTGCAAAAATATTCCATGCCTAAACAAGTTTTGCTCGGATCGGGAACCATCGCCGGACTCCAGTTTTTAAAGTTTTGAATCCGTCCGACTTTTACTTCGGGAGCGTGTATGTATATCCAATTGTCGGGAAATAAATCTTTTCGATTGACGATTAGGGACACAATTAAAAACGCCCGATAATTGAGGCTTTTTGCCGCTTGCACTACCTCGTCAGGCGGCGGAGGATCGAGCCGCAGGATTAGCGAGGTAACGGGCATTGTTGAGATCAAATTCTCTTCTGCACTGACTTGAACGATTTCCCCTTGTTTTTCGGCGGTAAGGCTTTTAATGCGGTTTCCTTCTCGCTGAATCTGAATAACTCTGGTATTGAGCCACACCTCGCCGCCTTTGCTCTCTACCCTCTCCTGAAATCGCTCCCACATCATCCCCGGACCTAAAACGGGGTAGTCAAATTCTTTAATCAAGCTTTTGGCATTATTGCCGCCGAAAAGAGCATTGAGAATGGCTGTTTTTAGCGAGAGTCCCTTGATTCGCTGGGCTGCCCAATCTGCTTGAATGTGGTGACAGGGAACTCCCCAGACTTTCTCGGTATAAGTTTTAAAAAAGGTTTGATAGAGTCGTTCGCCGAAGCGATTGATTACCCACTGTTCTAGGGTTTCTTCTTGGTGTAACGGCTTCCACTTTATTTTGAGGTAGCTCAACACCATCAACAAGCTTTCAATTGGTCCCACGTGATACAGGGTATTGAAAATTTCTAGGGGATAGTTGAAAAACCGACCCTTATAGTAGATGCGGGAGAGGCGAGGAACTTTGATAAAATCTTGGCCCAGCATGTCCTGCCAGAGCTGCTCCACGGCTTCGACTTTCGTGTAAAATCGATGTCCGCCTATATCGAAGCGATAGCCTTTATAGGTTTCGGTGCGCGATATTCCTCCTACTTTGTCGGCTTTTTCCAGCACAATTGGCAGAATACCCTGTTTGACCAGTTCCCAGGCAGCGGTCAATCCCGCCGGACCAGCCCCAATAATTATAACAGGCCGATGTTCCATTTAATCCCCCTGTGATTTTTTATCGACCTCGACTTTGTTCTTGTTCAGATTCAACGGGCGGAAGCGATAATTCACTGTCCCGATCGCAAAGGCAAAGCCGCTATAAAAATAATAAAGCCAGTGCCAAGGTATCGTCTGAATAGCAAACCACCAACCGCGCTGACGCTGAAAAAAACGATACACTGGCGCATTGAACGCCAGCAGCGCTAGACTCAGCACGAGAGCGATCGCTCCTGCACTTGCCCACCACCATGTTAGTAGTATGGCACTCAAAATACCCCATGTCAAGAGTACGCTGACGCGACTTTTCACCTGCAGGTTCAAATCGTTCACCAACTGGCGATCGCGCCAAATTAATTCAGTCCAAGGAATCGCCCGGTAGAAAATATCAGCTTTCAGCAGCGACACGACACCCCAGCGCTTTAAATGCTTCACTTGCAGCGTTTTCAGCAGCCTAATTTTATAGCCGGCTTGCTTGAGGCGATAGCCCAGCTCGATATCTTCAATCGACGGATAGCGGTACGCTTCGTCAAACCCCCCCATTTTCAGGAAGATATCCCGCCGGATGGCTCCGCACGCCCCCCAAAACGTAGACGCTTCTTCCGAACCAGTCTGGTGCGTGTAGTGGTGGAATAAATTTTTATACTGAGAGAGAAAATTTTCTGCCCCGGGCGCGTCGTCGTAAGAGCCGATAATCGCCGCTACATCCGGCTCCTCCTCGAAAGCGATCGCGATTTTTTTAACCGTATCGGGATAGACAGCTACATCGGCATCCGCGAAAAACAAAATCTCCCCAGTCGCCGCCTGTGCCCCCAAATTTCGCGCCCGCGCCGGTCCTTTAGAAGTCGGAATTCTTATCACTTTTGCGCCAAATTCCTCAGCTAATTGCCCGGAACCATCTGTATCGCCGTCCGCCACCACAATAAGTTCCGCCGCTGCCGGCTCCAACTTCCTCAAACTCGACAAACAAGTACGGAAATTTTCGCCGCCATTGTAGACGGGAATCACAATCGAAATCCTCATGTTGCTGGGCAATTGCATAGTTTTTTTAAAATTTTCGCGTTTTTTGAATTTTTTTTACAAGTTCTCCGTTTCGTGTCAAGATAATGCAAGAATCGACTCGGCTGGCAAAAAGCCTCGCCCCACCCACTAGCCAGAAGCGCAGCGCGAATCGCGCTTCCTCCAATCTCCATACTGAATCCCCATACTGAACCGCAAAAGAACACTAACTTTTCGATTTGTCATCTACCTTTCGGTAGAGCTATTTAAGCGACATTTTACACCATAATATCCAGAGTTGATACTTGCTTCGCTGTCCGCGAGTTCAATGGCCGATCGTCTATTAAAGTTCGTGCCAACCTAACCGATCGCTTATAAAAAAATCTAATAAATTCTCGCCACGCGCCACTCTATCCCCAGCAGGAGAAACCCATGCCAACTGC
The DNA here is from genome assembly GCA_964405435.1 of uncultured bacterium. Classification (GTDB taxonomy): domain Bacteria; phylum Cyanobacteriota; class Cyanobacteriia; order Cyanobacteriales; family Oscillatoriaceae; genus DVEG01. The sequence goes on along the minus strand of CAYOOD010000043.1, from coordinate 9,387 downwards.
ACAGGCAGCCCAAAACGAAGCCGACGAACTCGATACAAAACAACTATTGAGAACGCTCTTTGCCGTCAAGAAAGGAAACTTCTCCGTCCGAATGCCGATAGACCAGACGGGCATCGCTGGAAAAATCGCCGACGCCCTCAACGATATCATTGAGCTGAACGAAAGAATGGCCAATGAACTCGATCGCATCAGCACCGTAGTCGGCAAAGAAGGCAAAATCACCCAGAGAGCCTCTCTCGGAAGCGCCGGCGGTTCGTGGGCGGCGTGCGTGCACTCCGTAAATACCCTCATTACCGATCTCGTCCAACCCACAGCCGAAACCGCCAGCGTCATTCGAGCGGTTGCCAATGGCGACTTATCCCAAAGAATCGCCTTAGAAATTGACGGCAGACCCCTAAAAGGAGAATTTCTCCAAACCGCCCAAGTCGTCAACACGATGGTCGATCAGCTCAGTTCCTTCGCCTCAGAAGTCACCCGCGTCGCGCGGGAAGTCGGCACCGAAGGCAAGCTGGGAGTGCAAGCAGAAGTTAGCGGCGTCGCCGGCACCTGGAAAGACCTCACCGATTCCGTCAACTCGATGGCGGGCAACCTCACCGCCCAAGTGCGCAACATCGCCGAAGTGACCACAGCAGTGGCCAACGGCGACCTCTCCAAAAAAATCACCGTAGACGTCAAAGGCGAAATCTTAGAGCTGAAAAACACCATCAACATTATGGTAGACCAGCTCAACTCCTTCGCTTCGGAAGTGACGCGAGTGGCGCGAGAGGTAGGAACGGAAGGAAAACTCGGCGTGCAAGCAGACGTCAAAGGCGTTGCCGGCACCTGGAAAGACCTCACTGATTCCGTCAACTCGATGGCGGGCAACCTCACCGCCCAAGTGCGCAACATCGCCGAAGTGACCACAGCAGTGGCCAACGGCGACCTTTCCAAAAAAATCACCGTAGACGTCAAAGGCGAAATCTTAGAGCTGAAAAACACCGTCAACGTCATGGTCGATCAGCTCAACTCCTTCGCCTCGGAAGTGACGCGGGTGGCGCGCGAGGTGGGTTCGGAAGGAAAACTCGGCGTGCAAGCAGAAGTACGCGGCGTTGCCGGCACCTGGAAAGACCTCACCGATTCGGTAAACTTCATGGCCGGTTCCCTCACCGCGCAAGTGCGAAATATTGCCGAAGTGACGACGGCGGTAGCCAACGGCGACCTTTCTAAAAAAATTACCGTAGACGTCAAAGGCGAAATTTTAGACCTGAAAAATACGATCAACACGATGGTTGACCAGCTCAACTCCTTCGCGTCTGAGGTAACTCGGGTGGCGCGAGAGGTGGGGACGGAAGGAAAGCTCGGCGTGCAAGCAGAAGTCCGAGGCGTTGCCGGAACGTGGAAAGACCTCACCGATTCGGTGAACTCGATGGCGGGCAATCTGACAGCACAGGTGCGGAATATTGCCGAGGTGACGACGGCGGTAGCCAACGGCGACCTTTCTAAGAAAATCACCGTAGACGTCAAAGGTGAAATTTTAGACCTGAAAAACACCATCAACACGATGGTTGACCAGCTCAATTCCTTCGCCTCGGAAGTGACGCGAGTGGCGCGCGAGGTGGGTTCGGAAGGGAAATTAGGCGGTCAAGCGGATGTCAAAGGGGTTGCCGGAACGTGGAAAGACCTGACGGATTCGGTGAACTTTATGGCGGGTTCGCTCACCGCGCAAGTGCGCAATATTGCCGAGGTGACGACGGCGGTAGCCAATGGCGACCTTTCCAAGAAAATCACCGTCGATGTTCGAGGCGAAATGTTGGAGCTGAAAAATACTATTAACATTATGGTAGATCAGCTCAATTCGTTTGCTTCGGAAGTGACGCGGGTGGCGCGCGAGGTGGGAACGGAAGGGAAGCTCGGCGTGCAAGCGGAAGTCCGAGGGGTTGCCGGAACGTGGAAAGACTTGACGGATTCAGTGAACTCGATGGCGGGGAACCTGACGGCACAGGTGCGCAATATTGCCGAAGTGGCAACGGCGATCGCCAATGGCGACCTTTCCAAGAAAATTACCGTCCAAGTCAAGGGCGAAATCTTAGAGCTGAAAAATACCATCAACACGATGGTTGACCAGCTCAATTCGTTTGCTTCGGAAGTGACGCGGGTGGCGAGAGAGGTGGGAACGGAAGGGAAACTCGGCGTGCAAGCAGAAGTGCGCGGGGTTGCCGGAACGTGGAAAGACCTCACGGACAACGTGAACTCGATGGCGGGCAACCTGACAGCACAGGTGCGCAATATTGCCGAGGTGGCAACGGCGATCGCCAACGGCGATCTCTCCAAAAAAATTACCGTCCAAGTCAAGGGCGAAATCTTAGAGCTGAAAAACACCATCAACATCATGGTTGACCAGCTCAGCTCCTTCGCTTCGGAAGTCACCCGGGTGGCGCGCGAAGTAGGTTCGGAAGGGAAATTAGGAGGTCAGGCGGACGTCCGAGGCGTCGCAGGGACGTGGAAAGACCTCACCGATTCGGTGAATTTCATGGCCGGTTCCCTCACCGCCCAAGTGCGAAATATTGCCGAAGTGACGACGGCGGTAGCAAACGGCGACCTTTCTAAAAAAATCACCGTAGACGTCAAAGGTGAAATTTTAGACCTGAAAAACACCATCAACACGATGGTGGATCAGCTCAACTCCTTCGCCTCGGAAGTGACGCGGGTGGCGCGAGAAGTGGGGACGGAAGGAAAACTCGGCGTGCAAGCAGAAGTCCGAGGCGTCGCCGGAACGTGGAAGGATTTGACGGACTCGGTGAACTCGATGGCGGCGAACCTGACGGCACAGGTGCGCAACATCGCCGAAGTGACGACGGCAGTGGCAAACGGCGACTTGTCTAAGAAAATTACCGTCGATGTTCGAGGCGAGATTTCGGACTTGAAGAACACGATCAACACGATGGTGGATCAGCTCAGTTCCTTTGCCTCGGAAGTGACGCGGGTGGCGCGCGAGGTGGGAACGGAAGGAAAACTCGGCGTGCAGGCGTATGTCAAGGGGGTTGCCGGAACGTGGAAAGACTTGACAGACAACGTGAACTCGATGGCGGGCAATCTGACGGCACAGGTGCGCAATATCGCCGAGGTGACGAAAGCGGTGGCAAATGGCGATTTGTCCAAGAAAATCACCGTGGATGTCAAGGGCGAAATTTTGGATCTGAAGAACACGATCAATACGATGGTGGATCAGCTCAGTTCCTTTGCCTCGGAGGTGACGCGGGTGGCGCGCGAGGTGGGTTCGGAAGGGAAACTCGGCGGGCAGGCAGACGTGCGCGGGGTGGCGGGTGTTTGGAAGGATTTGACGGACAACGTGAACTCGATGGCGGGGAATCTGACGGCGCAAGTGCGGGGCATCGCGCGCGTGGTGACGGCGGTGGCGAATGGCGACTTGAAGCGGAAGCTGATGCTGGAGGCGAAGGGGGAAATCGAGACGCTCGCGGATACGATTAACGAGATGATCGATACCTTGGCGACGTTTGCGGATCAGGTGACGACGGTGGCGCGGGAGGTGGGAATTGAAGGAAAGCTGGGCGGGCAGGCGAAGGTGCCCGGGGCGGCGGGAATTTGGCGGGCGCTGACGGATAATGTCAACGAACTGGCGGCGAATTTGACGACGCAGGTGCGGGCGATCGCAGAAGTGGCGATCGCCGTGACGAAGGGCGACTTAACGCGATCGATTTCCGTGGAGGCGCAAGGCGAAGTTGCGATTCTCAAAGACAACATCAACCAGATGATCGCCAACTTGCGCGAAACCACTCAGAAGAACACCGAGCAAGATTGGTTGAAAACCAACTTGGCCAAATTTACCCGCATGTTGCAGGGACAGCGCGACTTGGAGACGGTTTCCAAACTCATCCTCTCCGAACTCGCTCCCCTGGTTTCCGCCCAGCACGGCGCGTTCTACTTGATGGAATTTGGCGAAGCCCCGTCTTATCTGAAGCTTTTGAGTACCTATGCTTACCGCGAACGCAAGCACCTCGCCAACCGCTTTTATATGGGTGAGGGGTTGGTCGGACAGTGCGCCCTGGAAAAAGAACGCATCCTCCTCACTGAAGTCCCCTCGGATTATATAAAAATCAGTTCCGGTTTGGGCGAAGCCACCCCCCTCAATGTCGTCGTGCTGCCCGTGCTATTTGAGGGGCAAGTGACGGCAGTGATCGAGCTGGCTTCGTTTCGGCGGTTTAGCGAGATTCACTTAACGTTTTTAGATCAGCTCACGGAAAGCATCGCCATCGTCTTGAACACGATCGCCGCTTCCATGCGCACGGAAGAACTGCTCAAGCAGTCGCAGTCTTTGGCACAAGAGCTGCAGACGCAGCAGAACGAACTGCGGGAAACCAACAAGCGCCTCGAACAGCAAGCCAAATCCCTGCAAGCTTCAGAGGAACTCCTCAAGAGCCAGCAGGAACAATTGCAGCAAAAAAACGAACAGCTCGAAGAACGATCGCGACTGCTCGCCCTGCAAAACCGAGAAGTGGAGCGCAAAAATCGGGAAATCGAGCAAGCGCGGAGGTCTTTGGAGGAGAAAGCAGAACAACTGGCCCTCACTTCTAAGTACAAGTCCGAGTTTCTGGCGAATATGTCGCACGAATTGCGAACGCCGCTCAACAGCCTGCTGATCCTCGCCCGACTGCTGTGCGACAATGCCGAGGGCAACTTGAGCGCGAAGCAACTGGAATACGTCCGCACGATTCACTCAGCCGGCACTGACTTGCTGGGGCTGATTAACGACATTCTCGACTTGGCAAAGATCGAGTCGGGCACGATGTCGGTGGAGATCGAGCAGATGCAGTTTTCAGATTTGCGCAGCCAGATGGAGCGAACTTTCGCTCAGGTAGCGCAGGATAAAGGGCTAAATTTCGCGATCGATTTCGCTCCCGAACTGCCCCGCGCTATCTACACCGACTCGAAGCGCTTGCAGCAAGTGCTCAAGAACCTGCTCGCCAATGCGTTTAAATTTACTGATACCGGCGAGGTGCGCTTGCGGGTGGGGCTGACAACGCGCGGCTGGAGCCTCGATCGCGATGCCTTGAATCGCGCTGATATGGTAGTCGCTTTCGCCGTCATCGATACCGGGATTGGCATTGCTCCCGACAAGCAGAAGATCATTTTCGAGGCGTTTCAGCAAGCCGATGGTTCTACTGCTCGCAAGTACGGCGGTACGGGCTTGGGCTTGTCTATCAGCCGAGAAATCGCGCGACTGCTGGGCGGCGAAATTTCTCTCAAAAGCAGTCTGGGGGAGGGGAGTACGTTTACTCTGTATTTGCCGCACAACTACCCGCCCCAAACTTCCCAACTGCTGAAAGGGACAAGTGCAGTGGCAGCCGAGGCAATCCGCTCCTATTACCTCCCAGACGTGCCGGCGAACAGTTTCGGCGCTCCGATGGAAGTCAGAGACAATGGCAGCGCGATCGTCAAAGAAGAGGCGGCGACTTTGGCGGCAGTAGAAGAGCCGGTTTCGGTGAAAACCAGCGCTGTCTCGACGCGCGAAGTCAGCGACGATCGCGCCGATCTCCAGGCTGGCGATCGCGTCATCCTCATCGTCGAAGATGACATCAACTTTGCCCGGATTTTGCTGGATATGGCGCGCCAGGAGGGCTTCAAGGGTTTGGTCGTCAGGGGCAGCGATACCGGTCTGGCGATGGCGCGGGAATACAAGCCCGATGCCATTATTCTGGATATCCGCTTGCCCGGAATGAGCGGTTGGACGGTTCTCGATCGCCTCAAGCGCGACTCCACCACCCGGCACATCCCCGTTCAAATCATTACCGTCGAGGCAGAAGAGGAGCGGGCTCTCAAACTCGGAGCCCTCAGCTTCCTGCAAAAGCCCGCCAGCAATGAGGCCCTGACCTTGGCCCTCGCCCAGCTCCGGGCGTTTATCGAGCGCCCTCATCGCTCTCTGCTGCTGGTGGCAGCCGATCCGAAACGACGCAGCAACCTCCTCGAACTCCTCGACAATACCAACACCGCCATCACTGCTGTCGAAACAGGTGCCGAGGCTTTGCAGGCACGAGAAAGCAGCCAGTTCGATTGCGTGGCGATCGCGGGGCAGCTTCCTGACATGAACGGCTGGCAACTGCTCGAACAAATGGCTGACTTTGTTGAAGCCGAGGAGCTAGAGCAACGGCTGATGCGCGCTGTCGTCTATAACGACAAAAACTCAGCCCCCCCAGAGGACGGCGAACTCAGGCATCTGAACGAGAAGTTTGTCACCGTCACTGTCCGCTCTTTTGAAGAACTCCTCGACCAGACTGCCTTATTCTTGCACGCCTGCGTCACCTCTCTGGCTCCACCGCAGCAGTCGCTCCTCGACAAGCTGCATCAAGTAGATGCTGTCTTGGCTGGCAAAAAAGTCCTTATCGTAGACGACGACGTGCGCAATATCTTTGCCCTCACCAGCATGTTGGAGCGCCATCAAATGGAAGTGGTCTATGCTGAAAACGGTAGGGAGGGCATTGCCAAGTTGCAAAATACCCCAGACATTGATGTCGTCCTCATGGACGTGATGATGCCGGAAATGGACGGATACGAAACCATGCGCGCCATTCGCCAACTGCCTCAATTCCGCAGCCTGCCGACGATCGCCCTCACCGCTAAAGCCATGCAGGGCGATCGCGAGAAATGTCTCGAAGCCGGCGCGTCTGACTACATTACCAAACCCGTCGATACCGAGCAGTTGCTCTCCCTCTTGCGAGTTTGGCTCTATCGATGAAGTGCTCTTCGGCCTCGGCTGAGTGTTGAGTGCTGAGGAGAACAATTCCTTCAACTCATTCCTCATTCCTCAAAGCTCTACTCCACACTCCTGACTCAGCACTCAGCACTCAGAACTTTTCACTTTATTCCCACTACTATGTCTCACGTTTTATTAGTCGATGACGAAGAACCTTTACGCGCTAGCCTCTCCTTTTTTTTAATCCAAGAAGGCTACAAAGTAACGACAGCAGCAGACGGGCTGACTGCCCTCAAACTCATTCACGACAAAATGCCCGACATTATTATTCTGGATTTAATGCTGCCGGAAATGGACGGCATGGAACTCTGCTGGCGGATTCGGGCTTTTTCTGAGGTTCCCATTATCATGCTGACGGCAAAAGACCACGATGCTGATAAAATATGGGGCTTGAAAGCCGGAGCCGATGATTACGTTACCAAACCGTTCAATACCCGCGAACTTCTCGCCAGAGTCGAAGCAATTTTGCGCCGCCAAAAAAGACAAAAATAACTCTGGAGTGTTGAAAAATGAGGAATGAGGAATGAGTTTCAAGACTTGTCCTACTCAGCACTCAGCCGAAGCCGAAGAACACTCAGCACTCCCCATTCCCCTTAACGGAGGTGTGTTACCATTCGCATCCACTTAAATTCCATTCACGCTCGCTTGCTGGCAACTTACCTAGCGCTCACCGCCCTGGGAACTTGCTTGCTGGCCGGTTATCTCCTGTGGTCTTTCTATGCTTCTTTCATCAAAACAAAGCAAACAGAATTAGATACCTGGACTGCTGCCCTCAGCGAAAGTGCGGCTGATGCCCTGGATAAGAATAACTACCAGCAAGTAGAACTGCTAGTGCAGCGCTACGGCGCGCCAGAAACCCTGACTCTGCGAATTTTTGGCCCAGACGGGCGCTTGCTGTCCAGTTCCTCCGCCGATACAGATCGGCAAGTAACCGACTGGTCCGTGTTTCCCGGAATCCAAGAAGCCTTTCAAAATCAAACGGTGCAAGGGGTTGCCAAAGGCATTCTCTCCAATGACGACCGAGTATACACGGCACGGCCCATATCTCGCAACGGTCGCCTGCTAGGCGTTTTGCGCGTGTCGGTGACGCTCACCCAGTTTCACCGACAGTTTCACGGCATCATTTTCACCGTCCTAGTCACGCTTTTGCTGACTTTCTTGCTCTGTGCCTTGATTAGCGTGTGGCTGGCGCGCAGCCTCGCCACGCCGATCCAGGCTATGCGCAACTTTGCCGTCCGCATCGGCAGCGGTCATCTCGGCGAAAAACTCAACATACAAAGACGCGACGAACTCGGGCAACTAGCGACCGAGTTGAATCGCATGAGCGAAAGACTGGCTTCTCTCGATAGCGAGCGGCGGGCTTTCCTGGCGAATGTCTCTCACGAATTGCGCACTCCTGTCAGCAATGTTAAAGTAACATTGGAGGCACTCGAAAGTGGAGCTGCTGAACAACCGCAGTTGCGTACCCGCTTCATCAAAACTGCTTATGAAGAAACCCTGCGCTTGTCGCGCCTGATTCAGGATCTGCTAAATTTAGGAAGGTTAGACGCGGGTGTCGCTCCCTTAGAAAAACAACCTGTGAATCTTCAATCTCTGATCGATCGCTGCCTGCAAGTAATGGAGCTGCGAATGCATTCCAGTGGCGTGCAACTGAGCCAGGATGTTCCTGCCGTCGAGCTACAGGGTGATTCTGAACGGCTCGTGCAAGCTTTTCTGAATATACTGGATAACGCCATTAAATATTCCGGCCAAAACTCTACAGTTGCCATCTGGGGGCGCGTCGAAGGTTCCCAAATCGTCGTGCAAGTCCAAGATCGCGGCCCCGGTATCAGCGAAACCGACCTCCCGCACATCTTTGAAGAGTTTTACAGAGCGGATTCGTCTCGCAAAAAAGATGGGACTGGTTTAGGACTTGCCATAGCCCGCCGCATTGTGGAAGCTCACGGCGGCAGCATATCTGCTACCAGTATCAAGCACAAGGGAACAACTTTTGATATTTGCCTTCCTCTAATCAAACCTGAAAAATCGCTGAATGATAAAAAAAATTAGGCTGTTTCCGACGTCTGGCTGTCCCCGATCGCTTCCGATCGCCTGAAAATAGAAAATATTCCGGGGGGAAAATTTAAATTTTTCCTCTGGTACGGGACAGATCGGGACGTCACCCGTCACCGACGCGATCGCTCTCTTCCCTCCTCTCTCGGGCCGCCCTCTCTCTATTTCTTAAGTAGACCGCTCCGCACCTATATTAAATTATCTGGGTGAGATTATGCAAATTGGCGAAATTAAGGTTAACATATTATTGGTCGATGATAATGTTAAGAATCTGCTAGCCTTGGAGGGAATTCTCGACAGCCTCGGACAGAATTTAGTTAGGGCAAATTCGGGCGAAGAAGCTTTGAGGTGCCTGCTGCATCAGGATTTTGCCGTCATCCTGATTGACGTTCAAATGCCGGGGATGGACGGATTTGAAACGGCCAGTTTGATTCGAGAACGAGAGCGATCGCAGCACACGCCGATCATTTTCTTGACCGCCTTCAGCACCAGCGATTCTTTCGTATTTCAAGGGTATTCTCTGGGGGCGGTAGATTATACTAAGTTGGCTAAGATAGTATTATACTATTAGAGAAAAACATCAGGAG
>CAYOOD010000042.1:0-62240 GCA_964405435.1 uncultured bacterium | reverse complement strand
CCGGGATATATAAAAAAATGTAACAATACTAAGTTAGCCAACTTGGTATAAGATTTACGTTGATTTTTGCAAATATTTAGCAACTAGCAAACTCTTAAAAATTGCCGCTATGGGGCAGGCGATCGGGCGAGTTTTTACACAATTTTTACTTGAGTATAAAGATTGTGTAAAAGCAACAGTCTTTTTACTGAACTTACGGGATTCGGCTTAAATTGGAATTGAAGTGCATCAGGATTAATACTTATGTTACCGAACGCGATCGCGGCACTAACTTCTGGGGCTGTCGTGGCAGCCGTTCTGACTGTTTCTGCATCCTCGGCGAGTGCCTTCACCATCAATGGCACGTCTGGAACTTGGAGCAATCCAGTCGGCGGCAGTGGGCTCGTCTACCGTAACGTCGGGGGCGAAAATCAGATCCGCTGGGGCTCTCCAGCCACCCCGCCCTACGGCATCGAACAACAGAGCGGGCTCGGATTTACCGGCGTGGGAGCCAGCACCTTTTCTGCTGGGCAATCCATTCAGCTAGGGCGGCTGCGACATTTCAACAATCCCATCTGGAGCGGAACGGCGGCGCAATCCGTGCAACTATCGCTGATTTTAGACTTGGCAGAATTGGGAGAGAAAACGTTTGATTTCGAGCTGGCGATCGATGAAACTCCCAATTCGGGATCGTGCCCGTATTACAGCGTTACTCCCTGCTCCGACAAGATTTCTTGGAATAACGCTTTTGCGCCCAATAGTTTTAAAGTCGGGAATGTCAGCTACACGCTACAGTTGCTCGGTTTCAGCAATACACCGGGCGGCGCGATCGTCAGCGATTTTATTTCCCAGGAACGGGGAACCTCTGAAGCTTACCTCTTTGGACAACTGACTGCAGTGGCGGGACAAGAGCCGGAACCCGTTCCCGAACCGACGTCCGTCGCAGGCATGTCCTTGCTGGGCGCGTACTTCGCGGCGAAACGCCGCCAGAAAAAAATAAAAGGTTGAGTGACTGAACGACTGGCGTTGTGAGTTTTCGATCTTTTATAGCGTTTTTCAGCCCGATGAAGTACACGCTTTCGTCCCCGGCAACTTCGACGAAGCCGGGTTTCTGACGTACCTCACTAGAAAAGAAAACTGCTATAGTCCCCTGCCAACTTTTCCACTTGACCTCGACGACGACAATAGCGCGATCGGCGGTGCGAATGCACTTCTCGATACTGAAAAAGGGCAGGTAGTCCCTGCCCTAAGAAGTCAGCGATTCGCGTGCAGAAACGGTCAGTCCTTGAGGGAATTGGCCTCCAACCCAGCAAAACCTGCGGTTTCTGCTGCCTCTGAAACTGGGCCGGTACTCGGCAACTCCAAACAATAGCCAGCACCGTAGACAGTTTTGATGTAACGGGGGTGACGGGGATCGGGCTCGAGCTTCGTTCGCAGGTGTCTTATGTGTACCCGAATCGTTTCGATGTCGTCGTCGGGATCGTATCCCCATACTTCTTTGAGTATTTCGCTGGGGGAAACCGTTTGACCGTGCCGTTGCAGCAAGCAGTGCAGTAACTCGAATTCCAAGTGAGTGAGTTTGACGGTTTGGTCGAACCAGATGGCTTCAAACCGTTCGGGAACGAGGGTCAAGGGGCCATAGTTGAGAATTTCTGCGTGTTTGGCCGCTTGAGGGATGCGATCGGTGCGGCGCAGCAGGGCTCGTACCCGCGCGAGCATTTCTTCCACTTCAAACGGCTTGGTGAGGTAATCGTCCGCACCGGCGTTGAAGCCTTCGACTTTATCTTGAGTTTGGCCCAAAGCCGTCAGCATTAAAACGGGAATGTCTGCGGTCCGTTCGTCCCGGCGCAGGCGCTGGCAGACGGTGAAACCATCCACTCTGGGCAGCATCAGGTCGAGCATGATCAGGTCTGGCATCAATTGCAGGGCCAGTGCTTGACCTTTGATGCCGTCTTCGGCTTGGCTGACTTCGTATCCAGCCATTTCCAGATTGACGGCTACGAGTTCGGAGATTGCGGGGTCGTCGTCGATGACAAGTATGCGGGGCATCATTAAAAACTTTGACTACAGCGTTTTTTTAAGGCTCTATCAGAACCAAATTTGGAATGCGAAGATTCCTGTACAGATTATAAGCAGATTCTAAATTCTTTCCAAAATATTGATAATCCTATTGGAAAGTCGCGCGGGGCTGCCAGCAAGCAAGGGGGACATAATTGGGGGCGTCCTGCCGGGAACGACGCGAATTTATACAAGCAATTCCAGCAGCGAAGGTATTGTAGCTCAGTCGAGAAGGGGAATTAGGTTTCTGTGATGAACTCATAACTTTTCGCGATGGGAGACTGCGATCGCGCAGTCTCCACCGGATTTGCCGCGCCCGACAGCAGGGCGATCGCCAATTAAGACTGGATGGCGGCTTTGAGGCTGGCGCAAAATTGGCCGATCGCCTGCAAGCCTGCGTCGGGGGTGGCGTCGGCGAGGCGCTTGACAAAGGCACTGCCGACGATCGCGGCATCAGCGCCCCAGTCTTTGACCTGGCGGGCTTGTTGGGGCTCCGAGATGCCAAAGCCGACGCCAATCGGTTTGTCGGTGAGCTGGCGCATCTGAACCAGCAAATCCTTGACGCGCTCTCCGACTTGCGATCGCATCCCGGTGACGCCGGTCACGCTCACCAGATAGATAAATCCTCGCGACTGACGGGCGATCGCCTCCATCCGTGCTGGCGGCGTTGTCGGCGCTACCAGTAAAATCACGTCAATTCCGCGCTCTGCTGCGGGTTGCAGCAGGGTTTCGGCTTCTTCCAGCGGCAAGTCGGGCACGACGAGCCCCTGCACGCCAGCCGCCGCTATCTGCTGCAAAAATTCCGCAATTCCCCGCTTCAAAATCGGGTTGTAGTAGGTGAATAAAATAATCGGCGACTTCAGCGTCGGCGCGACACCTGCCAGCATTTCCAGCACGCCTTCCAAGCGGGTTCCCCGCTCCAGAGCGCGAGTTGCCGCCGCTTGAATCACAGGCCCGTCTGCCAGGGGATCGGAGTAGGGAACCCCGAGTTCGATCAAATCGGCACCGCTGCGGTCTAAAACCTCCAGGGCGCGCGCGGTTGTTTCCAAATCGGGATCGCCAGCGGTAATAAAAGGAATCAGGGCACACTGATGTTTGGCGCGCAGGGATTCAAAGCATTGGGAAATGGTCATTACTCAAAAGCTCACAAAAGCTCAAACAGTCAAACACTCAAAACGTTACGGGCTTTCCCTTGCGGCAGCGCCTGCTAGTTTCCAGGCTTTTTTACCGCAAGTCAGTCATCTCTAAACCTGTTTCAGATTGCTTTATGGCATTACTCGCGGCTGTTTTCCTGCTCGATTTCAGCTTGTAGCTTCTCTAGCTCTTCTGGCGTCAATTCTTCCAAGCGTTTTTGCAAGACTGCTTCTTCGTAATCTTGCAACTGTCGGTTATAGGTCATCTGTTGAGTCACGGCGCGCAGTAGATAGCTCAGTATCCAGCCGACTAACCCGCAGACTAAAATAACTTGGCTCCAGATGCCGGCATCGAGGGTATTCAGACCGAGAGCCTGCAACAGCAGGTAGATCAGGCCACCCCCAGCAAAAATGCCCAGGCCAATTGCGATAATGTCAATTCGTCGCATCGCCGCGCTTACCCCCCAATCGCGAAGCAGGAAAAAGGGAAAGGGAATCGGGGATCGGAGAAAAGCCTTCCAGGCAGAATCAAAATTTAGCCGCTCCGGACTTCACTTTTGTAACCGCTTTTCTCCTAGCTCACTTTCATCCCTTTCGCCGAGCTGCAAAATGAGTTCACTTATCAAAGATTACTTCACACTTCTAACTGCCGGCGCTGGGGGCGCAAATTCAGGAACGGAGCGAGGACGATCAAACCGGGGAAGAAAAAGAACACTAAAAAGTACATGAAGGAACGCTCGAAGGAGCCAGCCACATACCAGCGTTTTTGCAGGTAGATATACAAAGCAAAGGGAGCGACCACTAGGTAAGCTCCGCCCAGAATCAGGTACATTAATGCCACAACCATACTTGTTATCAGAGAGCTGGAACAACTAGGCTTCTTGTCGGAACGCCGATGTCCACTGCCGTTTTTCAGGCGTGGCGGGTCGCGCTTTAGGCTTTTCGCCCTGCCTTGCGCCAGTGGCGGCGGCATTCGGAGTTACATTATTTTACCGCTTGCGGAGCTGCTCTGCCTGTTTTTTGGATTTCTGAAAAAGTCGCTCGTCTCTTAAAAGTGTAAAGTTTACCGCGATGAGGTCAAAAGGTGAAGTGAGAAAGCCTCAAGCGAGAATCGGACAAGCGATCGGGGGCGTTGAAGCTTATAGCATTGGCGATCGCTTCTTGTCAACCGGTTGCAAAAAGAAGGCAGTCTGTGGTGAAATAGAAATGTCAAAAAAATCTGGCAGGTCAAACCCACCTGTAGGAAAATCACTCTGGGGGCGTGGCGGAATGGTAGACGCTACGGACTTAGAAAACTGAGCCTTGAAGGAGAAATCCCTCAAGTGAAAGCTCTCAAATTCAGGGAAACCTAAATCTGGCAGCAGACAAGGCAATCCTGAGCCAAGCCGAAGCAGACAAGCTGTTTCGGAAGGTGCAGAGACTCGACGGGAGCTACCCTAACGTGAAGTCGAGGGTAAAGAGAGAGTCCGATTCTCGATCGCCGGCGGGAAATACCCGCTTTGGCTGTAGCGAAAGCTGCGGGAGAATGAAAATCCGTTGACCTTAAAACGGTCGTGAGGGTTCGAGTCCCTCCGCCCCCATCAACACTGCCACGCCAAATGACCGAGCCCGCCAAAGCGCGGGAACAGGCAGCAGCGATCGCCTCCATTCGGTATTGCTCGGGCTGCGGTTCATGGCAATAGAGATTTAAACGCTAGGGGCGATCGCCCCTAGCGCTGAGGGTGAGAAAAATCCTGCCCGAATCCCCGTCAGGCACTCTCATCAAACACTCGCCGGTTGCAGCGGGCTGGAATAAGCAAGACTTATCAAGGGTTCGAGCGGCGAACCGCAAAACCCTGAATTTTTTAGCGTGCGAACCGGCTGGCACGCTCGTGCAACCCTCAAAAAAATCCGGGCGAGAAGTTGCACCTGCAACAAAACTTCTGGGCTTCAATTCTCCGTGCTGCCAATTGCGCTGACATCTTCGCAGCAGCAATAGAAGAGGGAGTGCGATGCGCGGCGATCGCTGTGAACGACAGCAAAATCGCCCGGAGTTTGCAAATCCAGGACGGTTTTTTCCTCCCTCAGACGACTGACAAAGCGCGCCTGCAAAAGCAGGTTGAGAGAGTTCGCTGAATCTGTTTGTCTCCGGTCGGCGTGACACGCTTTTTTCGCGCCGTCAGGGGAGCGCTGAAACGGGCCACTTAAACCCCCAGCGGCGGATTAATTTTACAACCAAGCTCTATAACGCCTAGCGCCTTCAAAGCCAATGGCGCTCGAATGATGGCAATGGCTAACAACTCCTACACTGCCATCATTCGCCGTTGTCCAATCGCTTCAGTAGAAGCGATGGGATTCACCCAGAGCCGGGAGTGCATCTCTATCGGATCGAGCGCCGCTTAGGCGACCTCTTCTTCGAGTTCTTCTTCTTCTCGGTTGCGGTCGATTTGTTTCAGGTGAATGTGCTTGCGCCCCAGAGAGATTTCAAATTCATCCCCCGGCTTGAGATCCATCTGTTTCGTGTAAGCAGCGCCAATTAGCAGGTTTCCGTTGGACTGCACGCTAATGCGATAGCTAGCGCTGCGTCCTCCGCGTCCATTCCCTGCTTGCTTGCCATCGAGTTCGATCCCCTCGGCATCAATCAGGGCATTGAGGAATTTCATCATGTTGACGCGCTCTACATTGTTCTTGGTGATCGTGTAGTAGCCGCAGGCTTTGGCTTTCTCTTCCTTGCTCAGGTTGCCTAGATCCTTAACTTTCTGGAGGAGGTCCTCTCCTTCAAGCGGTTCGATCTTCTTCTTTTTGTTCATGAACTTGTCTCTAAGCGAATAAAGGTTTGGCATCCACTAATATAATACATGAACTTCGCTAGAAAAAAAGTCTTTAGCTTTATATCAGCTTCTGAACCGAGATAGCAGGAGGACAGTTAATGGGTAGGGCGGCTGCCGGCGCGGAGCCGGAGAGGCAATCTATAGGGCGAGGCAGTGTGTGAGGCGCGTGCTTTCCAGGGAGTTTGAGTCGGTGATATCCCTGATGCTACTGGATGGGGGTAAGCGTACTCTATCAGCGCCGCTTTCCGATCGCCGTCTCGCGCGCGATCGGAAAGCGGGAATCGAAACGGAATTGGGGGGCGGTTGCAGCCAAAACCTCCGGTGGGGGATTATTTCGATCGAGGGAAAAGCACTTGCACCCGAGGCAGACTAAACAGCCAGCGTCTTCTAGTGAATTGAGGCGGCTAAATTTGGAAAGTCGCCGATCGATTCGTGTCGGGCAACGCACCGGGAAGCGACTGCTCGTACAAGAAAGCCCGTGGAGATTGAGGGGGGAGGGACTTCAAGGGGAGCGCGAGTGACAGTTGTCTGCTCGCTCCCTCAAAGAAAGCTGCGTTATACGGGCAACAGCTTAGGAAAGGGATCGGGTTGTGGGGACGCCATCGGAGGTGATGTGGAAATCACTTATGCTTGAGGTGAGTTTTTACCAGCAAGGATGGCAAAGCTGCCTCACATGAAATTAACCACTCGCGGACACTACAGTGTTAAAGCACTGCTGGATCTGAGTTTGCAGCCAAATTGCGGCCCCGTCTCAGTCACGGCGATCGCTCAGCGGCAAAACATCCCAGCACCTTACTTGGAAAAATTGCTGATAGAAATGCGCCGAGCCGGTTTAGTCCAATCCATTCGCGGTGCCCAAGGGGGCTATCAGTTAGCGAGAAAGCCGAAGCAAATTTCTCTCGGGCAAATCTTAGAAGCCGTGGGCGAAACGATCGAACCGCTATCGGGACGATCTCCCGACGCCGAAAAAGCCGAGGATTGGGTGACATTTACCTTGTGGAACCGCCTGCACCAAAAGCTCAAAGAAGCACTCTACAGCATTTCACTCGAAGACCTCTATTATGATGCCCGCAGTTGGCAAGCCGCTCAAGGGGGCGAGACAAGTTTTGTTGTTTAGCTGAGGGCTTGTGGGTAAAATTACCACTTACCCATTCGCGATTGCCAATGAACGCCGCCAATGAACGCCACCATCAATGCCATTGTGATTTTAGCGATCGCCGCCCTACTCGATTACTCCCTCGGAGATCCGTGGGGGTGGCCGCATCCCGTGCGGGCAATGGGCTTTTGCATCGATCGCTATACCCAACTCGTATTTAAAACCTGCAAGGCACCCAAAATGCGCCTTTTCGCCGGTATTGTCCTCGGAGTCGGATCGATCGGCGGCGCTGCTTTCGCCGGTTGGTTTGTCGTTGAATTTGCCCGGGGAGTGCACCCCTTATTCAGCATCGCGATCGCCAGCATTCTCACCGCCAGTTGTTTTGCCGGTCGCAGTTTGTCAGATGCCGCTCGTGATGTCTTGCACCCTTTATCTACAGGCGATCTGGCTGCAGCGCGATCGCGATTGGCGCTGTACGTCGGTCGCGATACAGACAATCTCTCAGAACCAGAAATCCTCCGAGCTGTCCTTGAAACCGTAGCCGAAAACGCCGTCGATGGCGTCACTGGGCCGCTATTTTATGCCATTATCGGGGCGGCTTTGCCATTCGCGGGCAGCGTGCCGATCGCCCTAGCCTACAAAGCCGCCAGCACCCTCGATTCGATGGTGGGATACAAACAGGAGCCTTACGCAGATTTGGGCTGGTTCAGTGCCAAACTCGAAGACGTCCTCACCTGGCTGCCTTGTCGCTTGACGGTGTTCACCCTAGCGCTGATTTCTGGCAAACCCGGTCATGTTTTGAATACCTGCCGTCGGGATGCCAACCTCGACCCCAGCCCCAATTCTGGCTGGAGCGAGTGCGCTTATGCTGCCATTCTCGGCGTTCAAATGGGCGGAACTAATTACTATAAAGGTATAGCTAAACACAAACCCTTGTTAGGCGATCCGATTTCTCCCATCACTCCTGCCTGCATCCGTCAAGCCCTGCAGCTAACGCGGTGGTGCGTTCTAATTTGGCTGGGGATAACATTTATCTTCTGTTTCGCGGCGATCGCTTTACCGACCCTAATGCGGCCATGACCGCGCCCGCGATCGCTTTTTACACCCCCTCTTGAAAAAGAGCTAGATTATTCTATCGCCATCCCACTCTAGCGAACGGCCTCCTGGAGGATACCATCAGCTTTACTGTATTTGACGAAGCTTATTATCTAGAAAATTACCCCGATGTTGCGGCTGCTGTCAAGGCAGGGGCTTTCCGCTCCGGCTCAGAACACTTTCAACTCTTTGGTCTTAACGAAGGCCGCGTTCTGATATCAAGGTTTTATGACGAGCCGCTTTATCTGCGCAACAATCCTGACGTAGCTGCAGCCGTGGCAGTCGGTGCTTTTCGATCCGGTTTGGAACACTTCATCCAATATGGGGAAGCGGCAGGTCGGACGGCGAGTTTATTATTTGACGAGGGCTGGTATCTGCGCAGATACCCGGATGTCGCTGATGCTGTATCAGCAGGTGATTTCAAGTCTGGGCTGGAACACTACATCCGGTTTGGAATCTCTGAAGGGCTTTCTGCCACTCCTTTCAATGAATTTGGGTACTTCTATGGTTTTGCCCCGGTCTTTCCCGGAGACGAAATTACCCGCTATCCCAACTCTGACGTCAAGGCAGCAGTAGAGGCGGGCGCTTTCAAGTCGGGGCTCGAACACTACGTCGAGTTTGGACAATTTGAAACTCGCAGTGGAATTTTTACAGGAACCGACGGGAACGATACTGTCACTGGCTTCGGGCTGCAAGATACCCTCTGCGGCGCTGACGTTTCTCCCGGCCCTTGCGCGATCGGCGGGACTCCAACGGGCGGCGAATGCTTAAATTTTAACAGTCTCGGTGTTAACGAGGTTGACGTCCTAATCGGCGGAGCAGGGCAAGATACATTCGTTTTGAGCGGCGTGGCAAGCTCTAAACTTGGCCTGAACGCTCTGAGATTGTATGCAGGTGGGGGTAATGCTGACTTCGCTCTCATTAAAAATTTTGAAGTCGGAAAGGATCGGATCGAGCTAGCCGGCTTCGAGCTGAGTGACTATATCTTTATTAGATCTGGTGGAAATTTCAATATTTTTCTCTCCAAGCGAGGCCCATTCGAGTCTTTACCCGCTCCGGATTTGGTGGCGGTCGTAGAGGGGGGAAGCTCTCTGAGCGAAAGCGATGGAAGCATCAACTTTATCCGCACGTCTTTGGGGTGAGCGGGCAAGTAAATGTCAAGGGCATGTATCCCCATACGCAGTCAACTGAATATCCCGCAACATTCCTGAAGTGGACATTCCCCCTCACCCTGTCCGTTCTATCCTTATTTATTTATCGCGTTGGGATTCGGCAGCGATCGCCGCATTCACCAGATCCGATAGTATCGCGCGAATCGCTAGCAAGGTTGTGGGAGGGTTTTTCAAAAACGCTTCGCTGCTCGCGTTTATGACGGCATTGTAAGCAGCAACCGCTGCCATTAACTTAGCCGGATTCACTTGACACGATGGGGGATTGAGGCGAGAACAAGATAACAGACCGAGCAAGTTAGACGCTAAATTTTGGGCCAGATTAACAGAAGGCCCTCCAGCGGTACTCGTCAGATCGTTTTCAATATTATCAGTTAAAGTATTGGGCGAATTTTGCGCCCTGCTGCCAAGCGGGCTTGTCAGTGCAGGTAACTCCAACGAACCTCGCACCAGTATTAAAGTGCCTGAGTCGTTCAGGGCAGCATCCTGGGGAATCGCCTCTAACAGTTGTGTCGCTGCCGCCAGCGCGAAGGCGTCTAATTGTAATGTCGGCGCGGCGATCTCAAACGCGCCGCTCTCCTGAATCAGCGCTAAGTTCGCTGACTCGATCGCGGGCTCGAATAGGTTTGGCTCTGCTATCAAAACCGCGAGTAAAATTTGCTGCGTGTCGCCCGGTATAGTATCACCTGTCGGCACTGTCAAGTTACCCGCATACAAATTATCAATAACATCAGCAACTGCGCGATCGACAGCCGCCTGAACGTTTGGGGTAAATGACACGCCGGGATTTCCGCCCGCTGTTCCGGGTGGCGAACCTTCGACAGGAATCGGGTTTGCAGGTGGGGGGGTTTCTGTCGGAGGGATATCCGTGGGAGGAATATCGGTTGGCGTTCGAGGAAGCGCTAGCAATGGAGTCTCGATCAGAAAAATCAGATTCAGCACCAGCCCAAATTGCCAAAGTTTTCTCAAAGACGCGGGAGATTTTAGCGCGGGCAAGCCGGCTATAGTGAGAAAAGTGAGGTAAAGCAGAAAGCCTTGAAATTTCATACCTTAGTGATGTGAGAAAATTAAAACGAAAAAGAATAACTGTAACCGATACTTAAAAAAAAGCGCGCTCCGTCCCCGGCAGTACCGGTCAGGTCGGTGAAGGCGGGAGTAATCACTAAGGGGACGTTGCGGAAAGGGACAATCGAAGCGCCCAAGGTCAGGTCTTGACCGTTCCAGTCGGCGATCGCGGAGATGGGTTCGGCCACGCGAAGGCCCGCGCTGGCAAAGACGCCAACTGAGTCGGCTCCGGCTTGAAAGTCCGGTTGCGATCGAAACCGCCCGTTCCCTGCGCCCACGGATAGGGTGAGCCGGCTGAAGGGTTCGGCGGGATTTTCTTTCAGCCGAAAAATTTTACTCGCCACGGCGTAGGCGCTACTGCCGGCGTCGGTAAAGCCCCAGACGATCGCGTTCTCGACGCCAACCGCGATCGCCCAATCGTCCGCGAACCGGCGGTGCAGCTTCAAACTGATGCCGCCGCGATTGAAGGCTGTATCCTCTCGCCCCTCGCGATTGTTCAACAAATTGAGGACGGTGACGTTGACTTGCACGCCGAGCAACTTCTGCGCATCTCCCAGCCCAAAACCCGCAGAAATACTGCCATCCGAACTATTCGTAAAACGGGTTCTGGCTTGAAAAGCCGTTCCCAAAAAACCTTGCCCAAAACTGGCTCCGAATGCCGTGGGGGAAAGGGCGCTAGAAGCCGGTGCCGATACAGCCGCAAGTGGGGGCGCTTGTAACACCGGGGGAAGGGGGAGTCGCAATTCTTGCCGCAAGTTTTCTATATCTCTATCTGTCTGCTGAGTAAGGGATGGCGAGCCGGGAAAAGGGGATGAAGGGATTTTTAGGGGTTGGGGTTCTATTGTTGCCCCGTCGGTTTCTTCTTTAGTTGCACGATGACTCTCTGTGAAGTGTTTTTTCAAATCAGAACTTTTTAGCCCGTGCAGGTGGGCTTCGTTTGTGTAGCCCCACCCTTGAGGGTTGGAACTGCTCAAAAACAAAAGGATTAACTGACTGTAATAAAAGGTCAATTGAATGATTCTGCGCGTCTTATTCATAGCTTTTATCAGTCAAATGGCTGGAGAAAATTAAAAATATAAAAATTAAAAGGGATTAGCGGCGCAACTGTTGCAGGAGGGTTTGAACTTCTAAGATCGAGCGGTTGCTGGGGTCGATTTTTTGGGCTTTTTCAAAGGCGGCGATCGCTTCGTCGTAGCGATCGAGGACGATGAGGGCTAGACCTTTAGCGCTCCAAGCGGCGGCGTCGTCGGGATTGAGTTCGATCGCTTTGTCGAAGGAGGCGATCGCGTCGAGGTGTCTTCCCACACCAAACAGGGCAAAGCCCCGGCGGTGCCAAGCGTAAGGGTCGTTTGGTTTAATTTGGATGGCTCTGTCGAGGGAGGAGAGGGCTTCTTGATGCTGTTTCAAGAAATCGCTGAGTACCTCGCCTCGTTTCACCCAAGCTTGATAAAAGTTCGGCTGAATTTGAATAGCCCTGTCGTAAGAAGCGATCGCCTCTTCATACTTGCCCAGTGCAGACAAGACGTTGCCTCGGTGCATCCAAGCATACTGGTAATCGGCTTGAAATTCCAGGGCTTTGTCAAAGGATGCGAGGGCTTCTTCGCGCCGCCCCAATCCCAAGAGCGCCATGCCGCGCAAATCCCAGTTGATATAATCGTCGAGATGGAGTGGCGCTGCCCTGTCAAAAGATTCTAGCGCTTCTGGGTATCGTTTCAAGTTGGCTAGCATCAAGCCCCGATAGCGCCAGAAGGTGGCATACAATTCCCGATCGCGTTCCAGTTGGCGGTTATTTCTGGCGTCGGTTCCTCGCCGCCCTGGATTTAGAAGAATTTTATCGGTTGGGAAGAGTTGAATGGCGCGATCGTAGGAAGCGATCGCCGCTTCATAGTTTCCCAATTCAGACAAGACGTTGCCGCGCGCGTACCAAGCTTGATAGAAATTGGGTTTGAGTTGAACGGCGCGATCGTAGGCAGCGATCGCCTCGTTGCGAAGTTCTAGCGCTTTCGCATCTCCGTAATAAGTATAAACGCTAGCCAACCGCCACAATTGATTGCCGCGATTTACCCAGTCTCTCGCATCCGTGCTGTTGGCATCTGCCGTTAAAAAAGATTCGATCGCGTTCACTTCCGGCGCTACCCGATGGGGCGGGAATTTTTCCACCCGTAGCTGAGATTCTATTCCCGCTTGCCGCGCGAACGCTAGAAACCGCTCCATCGGCACGCCCAAACTGTACCCGAATTTGACGCGAAATTCATCCGTCCCCGATTCGGATTCGGAGATGCCTTCACCTTCTGCCCTGCCGTGAATTCCAATGACTCGCCCGCTGGCATCTAAAACCGGCCCCCCACTCATTCCCGGATAGGTGATGCTAGTATAAAAAAGTTCGTATCCTTCAGAAATCGATTCTTTTGCCAAACCGGGAGCGATATCCTGACCGAGACGCAAGCCGGGGCTGAATAGGCGAATTTGTTCCGGGATGCCCTGGCCAGGTAAGGGCCAACCCGACACGAAAACCAGACCTAATTGTCTGGTGTTCAGGCGCGATCGCAAGTCGTAATCGGCGAGCGTCGCTATCTTGTAATTTTGTTCGCTAGAAAATTGCAAAACTGCCAAATCGACTCCAGACAATTTTTCTATTTTCCTGTAGTCGAGGGGATAGCGCTTGCCGTCTGGGGCGACGAGATCGTATTCATCCTCAACCTCGACAACGTGCTTGGCAGTGAGGACGTAGTAAGTGCTGCCATTCCGAGCGACAATGACGCCCGATCCCGGATAGAGCCCGTCAATTAATACAGTAACATCGCGGGCGATCGCGTCGAGTTCAATAACCGTTAAAGCACTGGCTAATTGAGGTTGCACCAGCACGACGGCTGCACCGAATAGCGCTGCGGATATTCCCCCATAATTCATACTTGCCCCCTGTCGAGGTTACAGTTGAGAGGTCAAACATTCTAACTCTGCAATTTCATAAAATTCCCCAATTTCCCAATATCGGCTAGCCAATTAATAGCACAGTAACCTATTACCAATTCGATTGAGAACCGGATAGATTAGAATTGCAGTAAGGAGCCGTTGCGTTTTCACTAACTCTCTCTGATTTAATAGCGGGCGGTTGACTCAAGTAATCATTCATGTTGATATAAACTCGCGCGTAAACTTCTTCGAGGGGGCCGGCAGAGCGATCGCGAATTTCAAACAACTGGCGCACGGTACTGTTCGCGTCGCTTCCGGGTTTGAGGGTGAACAGCAAACCCCTACAGCCCCCGCCCGCGCGATCGGCGACGCAAACCACAGGTTGCCCGTTCATTCTTCCCGCCGTGACGTAATTGAGCGTGCCGCTGTTGTAATAAGTTTGGAATCGCGCCGACACTTCCTGACAGCGTTTTTCTGGAGTATAGCCGGAACCGCTAAAATGAGCGGAAACCCAGCGGATAACTGGGACATAGCCTCGAGAAGTGCGAGCAAATGTTACGGGTACGCCGTCGCAAACGCCGCAGAAAAAGGTCGTACCTGCTGCACGGGCAGGCTGAGTGAGGGGAGAAGTTCCCAGAGCGATCGATGCCGCTGTAATAATTTGTATAAGTGAGCGGAGTTTCATCACAAACCCCCTGTTTTTTTTAAAGGGTGATACTGCTAGTGTAGCTCAGCAAATCTTACAAGCCGTTGCCAATCAAAATAAACGGTGCCCAATAATAAGGGTGGCTGAGACGATTGACGACTTCTGGGGATAAGGTGTTGCGAGCGCGCTGCTCGACTCCGATGCCTCGTTGTTCGCCCAAAGCCTGGTAGTTACCTGAAATCAGGGCAATTTGAGCGAGTCGCAGGGCTTCAGCTTTTGTCATGTTATTTTTCTGGAGGGCGGCATAAAAAGCGTCCATCAATGCCTGAGTGCCGCCGTCGTCCACTGCCCACAAGGAGGCGATCGCAGCCCTAGCGCCGGTTTCTTGTATTTGGTAGCCAAAGCCCAATATTTCCTCGCCGCTGCCTAACTTGCCGCCGACGCCGGTTTGACAGGCGCTCAACACCACCAAATCTACGTCAGGAAGCGACCAAGTTGCGATATCCTGTAAGGTGAGGCGATCGCCATCTCCGAGCAAGATAAACGAATCCTGCGGCGAACCGGGCACGAACGCAGCATGAGTGGCAAAATGCAAGATATTGTAGTCATTGACACTGGCAATTAGAGCTTTTCTGGTAAAAGCCCCATCGATTAGGTTCTTCACCGTCGGAATTGCAGCGATAATATTTGCAACCTCCACCCTGGCAAACGGCAAGCCGGCAAATGTAAATTGCCGCATTCCCACCTTAAAACTGTAATTGCCCTGGGTGAAAGCGGCAGCCAATACGCGAGGTTGTGCTGGCGGTTTTGTGTTAAAATCAGTAAGGCTGGCAGCGGTGATATTATTAATGCGAAAGCGTTCTGCCAGCCAGCGGCTACCGTCGTACAGAGCGGCTAAGGGAATATAGCGCAACAATCCGTCAGGAGCGTAGATAATGGTTTTGGCGTCGGCTTGTAGCAAATCTGTTTCTATCGGCTTTATCAGCCAATCGTAGAGCTGACGTGCTGGGTTTTTAGCCTCGATCGCGGGATTGGTGAGAGCGGCGCGAAAGTGCGCGATCGCTCCTTCCAATTGCTGCCGGGTTACTGCGACAGAGCGGTGAATGGGGGGAGCATCTGGAGAAACGAGCACCAGTTCGAGGCGATTTTCCAAAATTAGGGGATAGAGCAGCACGGCATTTTGCTGCAAGCGCCGCAGGTTGTCTCGCAAACTGTTGAGCTGTCTGAGACTGAGATTTTGCTGGGCAGATGTCTGAGACAACTGCTGAGAAAGTGCCGCTATTTCGGGAGATCGGATAAATTCATTAAATTGCTGCCGCGCCTGCTGCAAGCTAATTTCTAATTGCCCGATGCGTTCTCGCTCGGCGGGTACGCGATCGGATTCCGGAATCGCTCGCAGTTGCGCCAACTCTTTGCCCAGTTGAATCGCTTGGTTTTGAAGGGTGCTGTAGTTTTGTTCAATAGTTATTTCTTGGGGAAAAGTTTCGACTTCTCGCTCCAGGTTATTTTTTATCTCGCTCGATTGTCGGTAATTCTCGATTTCTTGAACTTTGAGTAAATCCAGAACTTGCTGTGCCTCTCCTGCCCGATTTTGCTGTAGCAGGATGTCAGCCAAAGCCCGATAAGTGCTGACAAAAGTTTGCGCGAATGATTGCTGCTGCTCTAGGGGCAAAGAGCGCAAGTCTTGGCGAATCGATTCGATCGCATTGATGGCTTGTTTGTAAAACGCGATCGCCAATTCCGGCTGATTCTGTTGTTTGAGCAAAAAAGCAACATTTCCCAGAGCGATCCCTTCTCCCACCTTATCGCCGGTTTCCTTGACAATTGCCAGGGATTGCTGGTAGGATTCAAGGGCTAGGGCATCCTGCCCCAACTGCTGATAAGTCGCTCCCAAATTTGCGATCGCAACCCCTTCCCCCGCCTTGTCGCCAATCTCCCGGTGAATAGCCAGAGCTTGCTGGTAAAATTCCAGCGCTTGGGCATATTCTCCCTGACGGAAATAAACCGAACCGATGCCGCTGAGCGCAACCCCTTCGCCGAATTTCTCGCTAACCGCTCTGTGCAGGGATAGCGCCTGCTGGTAAGCTTCCAAAGCTCTAGAAAATTCACCCTGCTGCTGGTAAACCGCCCCCAAATTTGCGATCGCTTCTCCTTCACCTGCCTTATTGCCGAGACTGCGGTGAATCCCTAAAGCTTGATTGTAAAATTCCACCGCGCGCTCGGATTGCCCCAAATTCCAATAAACCACCCCTAAATTATTCAGCGTTTCCCCTTCCCCGACTTTATCACCTGTCGATTTGCGGATAGCCAGTGCTGGCTGCAACGCCTCCAGCGCTTGAGAATACTGACTCAAACCGATGTAAACTTCCCCGATACTATTGAGCGTTTCCGCTTCGCCCGCCCTGTCTGAAAGCGCGCGACGAATCTGCAAAACTTCTTGATAAATCGCTAAAGCATCTCGAAACTGAGCACTGCGAAATAGCCGCCAGCCTTTTTCATAAAGCCTGTCTGCTTCAGTGTTTCGTTCCCCCGATGTTTGTGCTTGCGCAGTTGGAATGAGTAAGGGATTAACTAGCTGTTGCACGGGAGAAAACAGACAGAGGAACACAGCAGATGCGATCGCTCCGAACCCCCACCTGAAAATCACCGCTTTTCTTAGGCAATTCATATCCGTTATCGCTCTAGCGCCTGCCATCATTATATAGCGTTTCGTGCTTGACTTGTGAAAATATAGAAACCCGGTTTTTCCAACAAACCGGGTTTCTGTCACGGGAGCATCCCGTTTTCGTAGATCTATTTTATTTGCCGGGTAAGGGCGAAGCATTCGGGCTGCTAATTTGTCGATTGGAGTACGAGATTTACTGCCCTCTCTTCGACAGCCATGCCCGTAGGCGCTTCGCCTTCCCGCTTTCTTAGGGCTATATGCTATCGCCCCTACAGCTTCCCTACAGAGCCCTATTTAAATGCGCTCTCTCTTCTCCTCCTCCCTCTGTGCCCTTTGCGTCTTTGCGGTTCATAAAATTACCCCTTCTTCACACCCCCCAAAGCTTACGCATTCGAGGATAAAATCTTTATTTCTGCCAAGATATTTCGCCGCGCCCTCGCCTCCAATTCATCAAAAACACTATTTTTGGTAAAATAGATGCGATCGCGCTTCAAGAAATTCAGCAAAACCTGCACCCTTCCCCGCTGGTACTCTTCCTCTGGCATCCAGCCATATTCGCGGCGAATTGCCCCGGCATAAAATTTATATTCCGGCTCGTCGGAACCTAAAATCGCTAAATCGGCATCGAGCAGGATGTGGCTGTCAATATCATCCGCAGATACTTGATGAGATTTGGTGTACAATATCATTGCCGTGACGGCAGCGATTGTTGGTTGCGGAATTTGCAATTTGTGTAAAGCTGCTGCCGCATATTCAGCACTTCTCTCCTCGTTATCTTTTGCTGTCGGCTCGTAGATAGCATCGTGAAACCAAGCAGCGAACTGAATCGCTGGGAAGTTGCGGGCGAGCGATCGCATCCCTTCTACCGTCTCTAAAACCCGCTGAATGTGCCCCAGCGTGTGATAGTATCGTTCTTTGCTGCAATAGGCGCTCACCAACTCAAACAAAACCTTTTTGCTCAGTTTCGGATCGACGTGAAACGTCTGCAGCAAAGACTCCCAGCCAGACTTTAAACCAATTCCGTCTACATAACCGATTGTTAACATAGCCCTTTTTTTTGAATGCACGCCCGATTGCTAAACTTTCAACGATTATAACTACAATAAGGTGCGCTGTGGCGCACCTTACTGATTAAAATACTTCCGTTCCCTCAAACTTTTTCTCCAGCTTGGCGCGAACCGCTTCGCCGCAAGTGCGGGGAGTGGGGAAAATTTTCCCCGGATTTGCCAGCCCCTGGGGATTGAATACCTCGCGCACCCACTGCATGGTTTCTAAATCTACCTCGGAAAACATCTCCGGCATGTAGCATTTTTTATCCGAACCTATGCCGTGTTCTCCCGAAAGGCTCCCCCCGACTTTTACGCAGAGTTTGAGAATTTCGCCGCCCAATTCTTCCACGACTTCCAGGGCACCGGGCACGGAATTGTCGTACAGAATCAACGGGTGTAGGTTGCCGTCGCCTGCGTGAAAAACGTTGGCGACTTTATAGCCAAATTTTTCGCTGAGGGTTTCAATTTCTTTCAGAACGAAAGAGAGTTGCGTGCGGGGAATGACCCCATCTTGAACGTAATAATCCGGGCTGACGTGCCCCGCTGCGGCAAAAGCGGCTTTCCGCCCTTTCCACAATTTCAAGCGCGTTTCTGGATCGGATGCTGAGGTGATGCTGCGGGCTCCATTCTTTTTGCAAATGTCGGCGACGCGCTGTTTGTTGGCGGCTGCTTCTACTTCCAAGCCGTCGATTTCTATTAACAGGATAGCGGTGGCATCGCGGGGATAGCAACCGGTGGCGACAACATCTTCGACGGCGTTGATGCTGAGGTTGTCCATGATTTCCATGCCGCCGGGAATGATGCCGGCGCTGATGATGTCGGAGACTGACGCGCCGGCGGCTTCTATGCTGGTGAAATCTGCGAGAAGTACGCAGATGGATTCGGGGGCTTTGAGGATGCGCAGGGTGATTTCGGTGGCGATGCCCAGGGTGCCTTCGGAACCGACAAAAAGCCCGGTGAGATCGTATCCTGGCATTTCGGGAATTTCGCCGCCAACATCGACGACGGAGCCGTCGGGCACGACTAATTTTAAGCCTAAAATATGGTTGGTGGTGACGCCGTATTTGAGGCAGTGGACGCCGCCGGAATTCTCGGCGACGTTGCCGCCGATGGTGCAGACAATTTGGCTGGAGGGATCGGGGGCGAAGTAGAAGCCGGCACCGCTGACGGTTTGCGTCACCCAGTTGTTTATGACTCCGGGCTGCACGACGACGCGCTGATTTTCCAAGTCAACTTTGAGGATTTTATTCATCAAGGCGGTGACGATGAGCGCGCAGTCTTCGACGGGCAAGGCTCCTCCCGACAAGCCGGTGCCGGCTCCTCTGGCAACCCAGGGGATTTGGCGGCGATCGCATATTTTGACGACTTCTGCAACTTGTTCGGTGGTGCGGGGCAGCACGACAACTGCCGGTCTCTGGCGGTAGCTGGTTAGCCCGTCGCACTCGTAGGTGAGCAGTTCTTCTTTGCGCTGCACGACGCCGTTTTTGCCGACGACAGCCTCGAATTCTTTGATAATTGGCTTCCAGTTGCGCTGTTGTTTATCTAGGGCGAGCATTGCGAATTTAGTCCCAGTGGCGGTTAGGGTGTTTGCAGGATGACTTGCCCTTGATTTTAACGCGCGAGGAGCGATTGGGGGCAAAAATTTGCGCTTTCAAGGGCGATCGCTTCTCAGCCCCTGATAAATTGCTATCTTGGAAGCAGTCCGCGATCGCCCTCCAGCCCCCCCCGAATATGAGCGATAATAAATCCAGCCGACCGATTCTCTATCTCCCTCACTCTCCCTTCCAGGCATTTCTCGAAATTGCCGCTTTGGTTGGTTTGGTTTTGAGCTTCTTGACGCTCCTGCGCTCCCTGCCTGCCCTGCCGGCTTCTATTCCCATTCATTTTGGACTGAGCGGCAAGCCGGATGCTTGGGGCGATCGTCAGACGCTCTGGCTGTTTCCGGGGCTGAATGTCGTGCTTTATTTGGCTGTGACTATTACCAGCCAGTTTCCCCACACCTTTAATTATCCCGTGGCAATTACCCCGGAAAATGCCTTCAAACAATATCAGATCGCTTTCAATTTATTGCTCTGGCTGAAACTGGAAATTATTTGGCTGTTTGCTTTCATCGAGTGGAAAATGATTCAAGTGGCTGTCGGGGCGTCGCAGGGACTGGGTGTTGCCTTTGCCCCGGCAATGCTGCTGCTAATTTGTTGCACGTCAGGATTTTATCTGTGGCAAGCGTATCGGGCGCGTTAGGCGAACTGCTGCGCTCCAAAAACTGGCCCTGTTTTGGCCAGCAAGAGCTGGTTTTTTCTCGCAACTCCTGTCTCGCCCGGATTTTTTGAGGTTCCACCGTTTTGTGTTCCTGCTTGCAGGCTAATTTTACATCATCTATTCTTTTAGATAGAAGTCCGAGCAAGCTCATCAAGTTTATATTTTATTTAACATCCATCTAGAGATGGGTTTTAGTAAAATATTGGGTTGAAAAAGAAGGCAATGGCATTGAAACAGCAATTTTTCCAGCTCGGCAATCAGCCTCACCGGCGCGCTCTTTCGACCACTGATTTGGGTGAAAGGGTTTCGGATGATTTTCGCATGAAACTGCAGATGATTCACTTGATGTCTCAATTGCTCGAACTGAACAACGAGCGATCGAATTCAACAGAAAAATTAGAATACATCCATCGCATTCAAGAAACGGTAAAGGAAATGAGCCACTTACTCAATGATTGTCGGGTCATTTACCAGCCTCCTTCTGCGTTCGATCCCGTCAAAGCAGTGAGTAGCGTGGCAGTTCATAAATATTAGCCCTGGGCAAAGCTCGATTTAAAATATCCCGGAAAATTCTGTTTTTTTACCTCTACTTGGTTGCAAGTAAGTCAGACAAAAGGAGAGAAAAAAAGGGTTAAGAATGACGGAAAAATGAAAAAATTTGAGAGGCTCTCTTTTTCAAGTTAGAGGAAAGAGTGAAATGGAAGACGGGGCGAACGAAAAAGGCGGGCTTTTGCCCGCCTTAATTTTCACGCAGCTTGTTTGATGCGCTCGACTGGCGCTTTCTCAGTAGGGGGCAGCAAGGAGCAGTAGCCCTGCAAGGCTTCTCGGGTGACAGAGAGCTGGCTGGCGAGGGAAATTCCCTGCTCGTCTAACAAGCCGAGAACGCGATAGGGATTGTCGCGATCGACGACGGGTAATTGGTGCAAGCCCCGCGCTGCCATGCGATCGAGGGCATCCGCCAAGGGCTCGTCTTTGTAAGCGAGCAGGATTTCTTTGGTGCAGATATCGCCTATCTTTTGCTGGGCTTGGTAACTGACGAGCGGATCGCTTTCGACTCGCGCCAGAATGCGATTAATATCCCGCAGGGTGATAATTCCCAGCAGTTCCTCTGCTTCGTCGAGCACTAAACTGCTGTGGCAGTGGCTGTTCGTCATGGCGAAACCCGCCTCGATCGCGGTTTTGGTTCCGGGCAGCATCAGCGGCACTGGCTGCATCGCGTCTTTGACGGAAATGCGCTGCAAAATTTCCCGGTTGTAGTCTTTCTCGATATTCAACCCCATCTGCTGCAGGTTTGTACTCGGGGTGGAAGCGGGCTTGAGGCGCTCTACCAGCCAGACGCTCAGCCCCACCGCCGCCATCAACGGCAGCACGATGCGGTAGTCTCGCGTCAGCTCGAATAGCAATAGTATAGATGTGAGAGGAGCGCGGGCACTTGCTGCTAGCACAGCCGCCATGCCCACCATTGCGTAAGCCGGCGGCCCTGCCATATAAATTTTTATACCGGGTATAAATGCTGCTAGGATTTTGCCATAAGCGGACCCTAAAGACGCACCCAGATACATCGCCGGCGCGAAGGTGCCGCCGACTAACCCGCTCCCCAAGCTCACGGCTGTCATTACCAATTTGAGGGCGAGGAGGACGAGCAACAGTTGCAGGGAAAACTCCACGTCTTGAAGCATGGCTTCGACGGTTTCGTAGCCGATGCCCATGATTTGCGGCCACTGCAGGGCGACGATGCCGACGCAGGCTCCGCCGATGACGGGGTGGACGAACCGAGGCACGCGCCCCAGCCATTTCAACCCGGCGATTTCGCCTTGAAAGCAGCGGCGCGAGAATTTTATTGCCTGGGTTTTGGCGACGGAAACGATGCTGGCTAATAAGCCCAAGCCCATGTAGAGTGGCAGTTCCAGGGGCGATCGCACGACATAATCGGGCAGGGCAAACGCGGGCTGGGCTCCCAAGCCGATCTGGGCAATGAGTGCCGAGACAACTGCCGCCAGCAGCACGACGCTGACGGCGGAAGTGGCAAAGGTGGTGCCGAGCACGACTTCTAGGGCGAAGAAGACGCCGGCGATCGGGGCGTTAAACCCGGCGGCGATCCCAGCGGCGGCTCCCGCGCCCAAGAGCAGGCGCTGTCGCTCTTGAGAGACTTGCAGCACTTGCGAGACGAGCATCCCGAAGTTGGCACCGATTTCGACGCTCGGCCCCTCTGGCCCTAATGACGCTCCGGTTCCCAGAGAAACGGAGGCGGCAACCATTTTGGTGACCGGTCGGAGGGCGGGGGGTACGCTGCGGGGGGGTTGCTGGACTGCTGCTATCATCGAGGAAATTCCGGGGCCGAAGTCGGGACAGCGCCAGCGCATGAACCCGATGATGATGCCGCCGAGGGTGGGAACGCAGGCGAGGGTCCACGCGCCCCAACTGGAAATCGCGCCCATCAAATCCTCGAGCGTCAGGCTGTGGATGAGGTGAATGAGGTAGTGGAAAGTGACGACCCCCATGCCGGTACTCCCGCCGATGAGGACCGCCAAGAGCATGACAACGGTTTCTGGGGTTGGCTGCAGGCGGTTGAGGAGGCGGGTGAGGGGGGGGGAAGGAGAGGCGATCGCGGGCTGTTCGGCTAGCAGCCCATTGGGGGGAGGGATGGCGGCCATTAAGGAATGTAACTATAAATATGAGAGGAAGCTTAAGTTTTGTTTCTTGTTGTTTTATTGTGATCGATCGCTCGGAAGGGTGCAAGTACGCAGCGCTACAGACTTATCGGTGAGTTTGAGATTTCTTAACTGACAGGCTTTCTGTTTAATCCCTCAGTGTTTAAAGACCGGGTGACCTCTCAGATTTTCCTGTCCGTCTTCATCCCAAATCCACAATCTAGAATCTTTGCCGCAGGCGGTTTGGCTTTATATCATCGATATCTGCTTCCCTCACATCTCACATCTCACAATAGACGAACAAGCTTGAATAGAATTTTGCCTTAAAAAAGCCAAGAATTTAGCGCGTTCTCGAACCGCTCCATCCCTAAAATTTACGGGAGAGTCGGATAGCTTTTTTGTAGCTCACATTATATAATCAGGCGCAATAAAAATAAAACGCGAACTGAATCTCACTTGCCACTGCCCCTTACTCCAACCCTGGTTGCTATTCCAAAAATTGAAAGCCAAGGGCGCGATCGGCCAATAGACGGAAGCAGCAACATCCGGGGCTTCCTTCCTGCCCCACAACCTTGACGGGTGATGGGGTTGCGCGAAAGCAGGCAGTGCGTTTCTGGGCAGACTGCCGCGAGTGGCGATCGCTTGTCCAAAGCGAGAAAACATCGAGCATTTGATGTATTCAGTATAGCGCCGGAGAGAGCGCGGTGGCGGCGGTTTCGCGACTTTCCACGAGCAGAGAGAGGCAGAGCGCGGTTGTGGAAACTGCGATCGCGTAGAAAAGTCCAACTTTGTGTTTGATTTGCACTTGCAAAGTTGGTGGGGAGAAGATTAAAGGCTGAGAGTTCGCGAAATAACTATCTAAAATCTAAAACAAACAGCCGAAAGGGCGATAGATCTGCACTCATGGCAGGCGCAAGCAGGCTTTATTGGTTGCGGCAAATTTGAAGGGGCCTAAAGACCTAAAATAATTGTTAAATCGCTCCCAGCACTAGAATTACTTAGGGAACACCATGACAACAGCGACCGAAGCCACCCTTCAAGCACCGGCTTTTTGTGAAGGAATTCAATATTTTGGCGAAACCGTGCCGGGATTCGAGACGCACGGGAAAGCCGCCGCGATCGCCCCATCCAGCAAAGCGATCGCCGATCCCGCCGAGGATGCCGCCGTGTTTCAAACCCTCCTCGCCGCCGACGCCCTGCGCTACCTGACGCTGCAAATCACCGGCAGCAAAGCCTCCGGACACCCGGGCGGATTTGCCAGCTCCGCCGAAGCCCACGCATCCCTGATCATGCTAGGGCACAAAAACATCCTCACAGAAGTGGGCCACCACGCCCCCGGATTTTACAGCGCCACCTTCCTCGATCGCTCGCTGGAAGACATGGGAATCTTCACCGTGCAGCAGTTGCGCGATCGCTTCCGCGAAAAACACGGACTGCTCGGGCACCTCTCCGGCTACATCCCCGGCATTCTCGCACCCGCCGGCCCCCTCGGGCAAGGACAGCACTTCGCAATGGCAGCCGCCCTGCTGCACCGCGACAAACTCTTCCCCTTCACCCTCGGCGACGGCGGCATGGGCGAACCCTACCCCATGAGCAGCATGGCGCACTTCCACACCGCCTATCCCAGCGTCACCAACTTCCTGCCCGTGCTGGTGTGGAATGGCTACAGCCAAGAACACCACAGCATGGTTTCCACCAAAACCAATGAAGAAATGATTGCCTACTGGAAAGGCAACGGTTTCGAGGAAGTAATTTTAGTCGATGCCAAAGAATTTGACGACAAAAACCAGCCGGGGAATTACGCCGACAGCACCGCTTTCTCAATGCAAAAGCGGCTGGAATTCACCAAAGCCGTTTTAGTTGCCGCCGACAAAGCTGCCAAATCTGCTCTCAACGGCACCCTCACCGTCTTCATCATCAAACAGCTCAAAGGTGCCGGCGTCCACGCGCGCGGAGCCAAATCGCACAACCTCTATCCCAAAGATACCCTCGACGCGCCGCACATTTCAGACGCCTTGAAAGCGCGAGCCCTGCCGGCAGAAGCGTGGCAGTTAGTGCGGACAAATTTCGAGCGATCGGGCGGGGGACCTGCTGCCAAAACCGCCGTCACCGAATTCGAGTTGCCCCTGCCAGAATTGGGAGAATTGCCCCTCGAAGAATATGCAGTGGGCGGCGAGCCGAAAGTGTCTACAACTGCGATGGGGCGGATAGTTGGAAAAGTCGGACAGAGCGATCGCGCCTTCCTCGTCACCAACGCCGACGGCAACGAAGCCTCCGGCATTGCCAACATCAACCAAGCCCTGAAAATCATTCACCCCACCGCCGACGAACTGTACAACCAAACCCCCAACGGACAAGTTTACGAACCCCTGAGCGAAGACGCCTGCGCCGGCTTAGCCGTCGGCTTGTCATTAATGGGCGCTCGCACCCTCTGGTGTTCCTACGAATCCTTCGCCATCAACGGTTTACCCATCTGGCAAACCGTCACCCAAGCAATGGCAGAATTGCGCCGCAAAACCCCCTCAACCATCACCTTATATACCGCAGGTGCCCTCGAGCAAGGGCGCAACGGATGGACGCACCAACGCCCCGAAGTCGAGGCTTATTTTGCTGCCATGATGCGCAACGGAAACGTATTTCCCCTGTTTCCCCCCGACGCCAACAGCATTCAAATTTGCTACGACTGGGCGCTGAGTACCAAAAATAAGGGAATCGTCATTACTGCCAGCAAATCGCCCTTGCCGATTCGCACCACCTTCGAGCAAACCCGCCAAGCCTTGCGCGACGGAGCCGTCGTTTTGCAAGAAGTTGCTGGCGACAAAAAAGTCGTGTTTGCCGTGATTGGCGACATGACGCTAATGCCTGTCTTTGAAGCAGCCGCATTTTTGGAAACAGAAGGAATCGGCGTGCGGATTGTTTCCGTTGTCAATCCCCGCCGCTTGTATCGTCCGAGTGACGTAGCGTGGGATACCTGTTCCGAACCTGACGGCGGATTTTTAGACGATGCAAAATTTGCCGAATTGTTCGACGGCGACGCGCTGATTGGCGTCACCGGCGGCGCTTCAGCGATGCTGGAACCTGTCATGCTGCGGAGTAATGCCAAGCGCGATACATTCGCCTGGAAGCGCGGCGAAACGACAGCGAGCGCCGGCGAATTGATGGCATTTAATGGATTGACGGCTGAGGCGCTAACCAAACGCGCGATCGAGTTAATTCACTAAACGGTAGATGCAATCTGACGCAATGCCCCTGCCTGGTTTATACTGGGTAGGGGCATGTCATAACAGGCGAGGAGCGCGAGGGTATGACGACACAACTGTCAGAGAAAATAATTCCAGTTACAGAGCAGCGATTCGTCTTGCCGGGGCGTCACACTTGGCAGGAATTCAAGGCGATACAAGCTTTAATGGCAAATGTGCCTGGTGTGCGACTCTTTTATTTAGATGGACGTTTGGAACTTATGACACTCGGCGAAACACATGAGTTTATTAAAACCGTCATTGGTTTTTTACTAGAGATATACTTTTGCGAAATGGGAATAGAGTTTATTCCGGTAGGGAGTGCCACCCGCGAAGCCGAAGAAAAGGGAGCGTCATTTGAGCCAGACGAGTCTTACTATTTAGGAGAACAGAAAGAAGTCCCCGATCTTTGCGTCGAAGTCAACTTTACCAGTGGGGATATCACCAAACTGGAAAAATACAAGCGGTTTAGCATCCCGGAAGTCTGGATTTGGGAAAATAACCGCATTTCTGTTTATCGATTCCGAGGGGAGGAGTATGAGGAAATTTCCCGCAGCGAGTTTCTGCCAGAGTTGGATTTAGGCTTGCTGGTGCGGTGCGTTCTCATGTCATCGAGACTAGAGGCACGCCGAGAATTTCTCAATGGCATCCGCCAGCCGTGATGATTTCCGGTTAAGGGAGAAAAGGAAAAAGTGCGATCGCTCCACAGGGTCAAATTTCCAAATAAAAAAAGAAGGGCGATCGCCACGGCGCACAAAGCAATTAAATCGGTTTAAAAATTAAAGCCCGTGCGGATGACGCCTACATATTGAGTCGCATTGCTGCTGTTATTTTCAGGATTCCCAATTACCCAGAATGCCGGAGTAATCGAGATATTATCGTTGACTTGAAAGCGGTAAAAAACCTCCAAGTGATAGGAAGTATCCCTCTCTCGCCGCACATCGCTATCCGTCACGCGCGGCGGCAACCCTACCAAAATCCCCGATAGATTGCCTTCCCCTCCCAAATCTGGGAAAGTCAAGCCAAGCGCGCCATACCAAATATTCGCATCGCTACCATCCGGAACGAAACGGGAAAATTCTCCGCCCCTGCCATCGGAAATATTACTCAAGCCGGAAGTTTCCGCACTGGCGCGAGCATAGGTTCCCCAAGCATGAATTTGAACGTTAGGAGAAATCCGATAAAACCCTTGTAGAGAAAAAGAATCGCTGGAGTTTGCTATATTATCTCCGAATGGTTGTTGCGATAGAAAACTGCCAGCACCTCCCGTGATATTACCCTGCCCCGCTGGTGCGTAAGAGCGCGAATATGCCGCACCGATCGCCCCCCACTCGCCCCTATAGGCTAGCTGAGCCAGCGCGTTGTATTGCCCGTTAAAGAAGCCGTTGCCCGGTGAGGGATTGCTCGCATTTCCCGCTACATAACCCAGCGTCAGAAGTAGGTTTTTATTAATGCTCCAATTAACCGCACCCCCTCCGCCACCCCGTCGGTAAAAGGGATTGTATTCGCCAAACAAAGAGGGAATTCCCCGCGCGTCATCTGCCACACCCGGAGGAACGAGCAAATCAGTAATGTCGGGATATCCAACGCCTGATGGCCCTACAATGACGTTAATGGACTCTGAAAGCGGGAAACTATATAATAAGTGAGGTAAGGTCACTTGGTTGTCGGTGTCGGTATCAAAGTTCAGGCGCGTCATGTTGGTGCCTGTTGCATCCGCCACCGAATCAAAGTTGCCAAACTCCAGACGGGTTCTCAGCAAGTCTCGCCCTGTAAAGCTGGTTTCTACATTCAGGCGCGTGCGATAAGCCAGGATGGCGTTTGACTCGTCGGAATTTTCCCCGACGCTATCTCCCACTGCATCGGTTAGCGCCCAGATGATTTCACCATTCAGCTTGGTCGTAGTAGAGAACTGATTGGCTTCTAACTCCGCCGCGCGGGCTTCTAGCGCATCGACTCGCCCCCGCAGAGTCGCGATTTCTACAGAAAATTCTTCTAGCAGTCTTTGCAGGAGAGCTAAATCTTCCCGCGTGGCGAGATTCTCCGGACTTCCCGTGCCGATGAGTTCCTCAATCCGATTTAAGCAAGCATTCAACGCTGC
This sequence comes from uncultured bacterium, assembly GCA_964405435.1. Lineage (GTDB taxonomy): Bacteria > Cyanobacteriota > Cyanobacteriia > Cyanobacteriales > Oscillatoriaceae > DVEG01. The sequence goes on along the minus strand of CAYOOD010000042.1, from coordinate 34,312 downwards.
CGCAAATTCATAGCGGCTCATGGCGCGGTTGCCGCGATAGGTGCGATCGGGATATCCCGCGATACAGCCGTAACGCTCGACGAGAGCTTGCAGAGCTTGAAACGCCCAGTCTGTCGGGCGCACGTCCGAGAGTTGAGAGACGCCGGTTACTTGCTGCATCCCGTCTTCCGTTTCTAGCTCGGGAGACTGGGCGATCGCCTTTTCTCGGGACGCCATTTCTCCCGGCAGCTCCCCTGATTCGCCGATCGCGCTGGACTCTGTTGCATTCAATAAAGGCGCAGCCTCCTCCTCGGGCACTTGCGCTTTCTCATAAGCAACTGGCAATTCTTCGGTTGAGATTAGCCCCTCAGATGAGGCAGCCCAAGTTGTAGGTGCTGCCAATAACAATACAGCCAGACTGTACGAGTAGTATTTTGCCCCCATAAAAATTCCTTGCACGCAGGCTGATATACGCTAACCGATGTCTTTTTATATGAAAATAATAATTTAGGTAAAATTCACCTGATTTAATCTGTAACATTACAGGAATTTTAGACAAATCTATTTATTTCTAGAAAATAGATATTTTTATCGTCTAAAAATCTCAATATATTACAATATTTTGTAACCTATAATACTTGATAATCTCAAAAAAATTTACATTTTTTGACAGAAAAAATTTAAGGTGTACTTGAGGATACTAAGCAATTTAACGAGAATGTAGGCTGAAATGAAAATAGCTAGATTTTACGATCGCGCCAGAGAAGTTGCCCGAGACAGATTTGACGTGCCCGCAGGTATAGAGAGGGGCGGAGGCGGGCTTAAAGGCGATTCGCTTTTCGCCCGCGTTCAAGTGGTTCGCGCGCCCCTCCGCCGCCAAATCTGACCTATCTGAGATGTAGCGCTGAAAAGTACGAGTCTGGCTCAGCCCTACACCATTTCCTCGAGTTCTTTGCCCCGGGTTTCCTTAATCAGCAGCAGCACGAAGAACAGGGAAATCGCAGCCGCGATCGTGTACAGTCCGTAAGCAAAACCCAATCCCACATCTTTGAGGGGCGGAAAGGTAGTAGAAACTACAAAATTAGCAATCCACTGAGCGGCAGCGGCTACGGATAGAGCAGCACCGCGAATCCGATTGTTAAACATTTCGCCCAGCATCACCCACACCACCGGCCCCCAAGAGAAGCCGAAGCAAAAGACGTAGAGGTTAGCCGCCAGCAGCGCAATTATTCCAGCGTTTCCGGTGAGGGTGGGATTCCCCGCCGCATCCAGCGGAGCGCTGCCAAAAATTCCTGCCAGGGTTCCGAGGGTAATCGTCATGCCGAGAGAACCCAGAATCAGCAGGGGTTTGCGTCCGAATTTGTCTACAAAAGCGATCGCCACTAGGGTTGTGACGATATTCGTGATGCTGGTAATCACCGTAATCCAGAGGGAATCCCTTTCGGAAAAGCCCACCGCCCGCCACAGCACGCTGCTGTAATAGAAAATTACGTTAATGCCGACAAACTGCTGCAGCACCGACAGCCCCATGCCAATCCAGACGATCGGCAGAAGCCCGTGCCTGCCCATTAAATCCGACAATTGAGGTTTGCGTTCGCGCAAAACCGTCTGCCGGATTTCCGCGACTTTGGCTTGCGTATCCCCACCGACTACTCGCGCCAAAACAGCGGCAGCTTCTGCATCCCGCCCTTGAGCCACTAGATAGCGGGGCGATTCTGGAATTCGCAGCGCCCCGATTCCGTAGAGGAGAGCCGGGGGAATTTCAGTCCAGAACATCCAACGCCAAGCGGGTATGCCAAACCAGAAGGGAGCTTCGGCAGAACCTGCGGCTACTGCTATAAAGTAGTCGCACACTAAAGCAATGAAAATGCCGGTGACGATCGCGAGCTGTTGGAGCGAACCGAGCCGTCCGCGCAGGTGTGCGGGCGAAACTTCGGCAATGTAGGCGGGGGCGATGACGCTAGCCGCACCAACCCCCAGCCCTCCGAGCAATCGCCAGAACATGAAATCCCAGATCGTCACGGCAATCCCGGAACCAATAGCGCTGAGCAAAAATAGACCGGCAGCGACGATCATTATTTTTACCCGCCCGTAGCGATCGGCGAGTTGTCCTGCGAAAAATGCTCCCGCAGCCGAACCCACGAGTGCCGAGGAAACTGCCAAGCCCGTTTCAACGCTGCTGGATTGAAACGCTATGCCTAACGCCGCTACCGCACCATTAATGACGGCAGTATCAAAACCAAATAAAAATCCGCCAATGGCTGCTACCCCTGCCAGCATCAAGACATAGGACGTGCTGGGTTTATAAATAACAGGTTGTCTGTGAATAGTCATTTTTCAATCTTCCAGTCAAACTCAACTGCAAAGCTAAATCGATTGCGGACTGTACCGATGAACTATCGAGGAGGCAAAAAGCCTGCCGATCGCAAGCAACCGCTACAGGCAGTTTCCTCAGAAAGGCGATCGCGTTCGGGTTACAGTTACTCTGGGTAGTAAAAAGATTGCCGTAGAAAGTCGGAAATTCTCAATCCTTTCTCCGCTATCGGCTACTCCCTACTCCCTCTGTTTTTCTCGCGAGAAAGCGAATTAAGAGCGCAACAGTTTATCTACTTTTACGAATTCCGGGGATAATGGCCAGATTGGTTGTCTGGTCGAGCTTTCAATTTTAGTCGGTATTTGAGGCGAGAATTCTTCTAAATATCGTTATGAGAACGACGTGTTTTTTCTCGCACTTAGGAATTATTGTTTCACCCTATATAGTTGTTCGCATCAATCTTTAGGATTAAATTCTCCCTGTAAGAAGGCAGAGGATGCTGGCGGTTCCTGGCTGGGGTGCTTGTTCTGATGCCAGCGTTCTCTGCTTTTTCTGGCCAAGCTTATGTTATAATATATTTGTCTAGTGGCGAGCGGCTTGCAGGCTGCCGCAACAATGAGTTTGCAGTGGCAATCTCGGCAAATTCCAAGATTTTTAAGGCTAAATAATAGCAAAAAAATAACCAATAGGATAAATAATCATCTCGACAATCGGATGCTGTTTTGGATTCTGACAAGCGCTTGGATCTTCTAAAAAAAGATGTTTTTTTCATGGTTTTTGGAAATCGCATAGAGATGAAATCCGCTAGCAATAAACTCGAGAAGATGGAAAAAAATTGTCCTGGCCTGCAAAGGCAGAAGAAGTTTGGCTGTGCGATGCAGACGGAAGAATGAGTTTTTACAATCGACAGGGGGCAGTTAAGCAAATCTTGGCTCGTGCCTGATTTTCCAGATCAAATTCGGCGGAAAAACCAGCCTGCCAGTTGACAGGGTTCTGCACCCCACCTGCCACAACCGCGTCCCCTCCCTCAAAATGCCCTCGGTCGGCTACACTGTAGATAGCGGTCAGCTCTTGCCGATATTGTCGCGGCAGAACCGGCGAGTTTTTTTATCCCGAACGCGGCGATCGCGAGTGAAATCATAGCATACTGTAACTCAGCTAGATTCTACCAAAGGACTGTCAAACGGTGAAACCCGATCTGCAAGGGCTGGAAATCACGAAAGGAGAACTGAAACTCCTGACTGGCGTGGGCATCGGCGATGTGTTGCGCCCCCCGACGCTCGCGAAGTTTGCAGCGGAGATATTTCAGACTATTTTAATTTTAATTTTAATGGCTCTCAGCGGCTTTTTCTTGAATTACATTTTTCCCGATCGCCTCCTTTGGATAGGCTTCGTTCACCTCGCAGCCGCTCTCGCGCTGGTTTTCGATGACTTCCGCAAAATAAAGCGAACGCTCCAATCCAAAAATCTGATCGCTTTATTTGACGATGTGGAACGGTATAATGATATAATCAACGCGATCGACATTAACGACCAGATAGAAGCAGCCGGAAATCCAGAAGTCACGTTAAAAGACAGGGACAAAGTGATAGAAGCGCTGGAACTGACGAGAAGCGATTTAGTGCGGGCGCTGAGAACCGAACGGATTCTCAGGAAAAACAAGCAGTTTATCGCCCGGAATCCAGAGCTGTTTGCGAATAACTTGACGGCGCTGGCAGCCCTGCAAGTGAGCGATCGCGCCTCGGAACAAGGCAGGTTGCTCAATGAAGCCTTGCAAGTCGCCCTCAGCACCCGCGAAGAAATGAAAAAACTGCAAGACGGACGTTTCAGCTAGTGGGAGCAGTGGAGCTGTGCAACCGGATTTACAAGAGTTGGAAATTTCCAAAGGCGAACTGAAGCACTTGACAGGCGTCGAGATCGATGAGATATTCAGACCCGCCAGCATCGCCACGGCTCAAAAACGACTCAGTTTTTTATTGCAGGAAGTTTTAACCGGAATAATCCTGACGCCCCTCGCCGTTGGGTTTCTCTACATATTTATCATCGTGCCGCTATTGAAAAGCTCAGTCGCAGCGGCGATCGCCTGTCTGATTTTAACTCCCATTGCCATTATCCTGCTGCGCTGGTACTGGCGCTCTCGCAACAGCCCCCAAACCCTCACCGCCCTGCTGGACGAAATCGATCGCTATCGCGCCGTCCTCAAAGCGATCGATATCAGCGACCAAATTGAAGCCGCCGGCAGCGCAGAGGCGATATTGCGCGATCGCAATACTGTTATAGAAGCCCTACAGCTCACCCGCTCCGACCTGATCCGCGCCTTGAGAACCGAACGCATTCTCAGAGAAAACAAAGATTTTATCGCCACAAATCCCGAACTCTTCGCCAATAACCTCACTGCCATTCGCGCCCTGCAAGTCACCAACCAGGCGAGCGAATACGGGCAATTTCTCGATCGCGCCCTGCAAATCGGCATCGGCGTTCAAGCAGAGATGAGAAAATTGCAGAGTCAGCATTCCCGCGAAACATGACCGACAAACCCAAAATTATCGTACTCGATACCTACTAGGACGCGATTAATGAAGCGCGATCGCTTCCTTAAAGCTGTGGTACATATTGGAAAATCGTCTTGTTGCGAAATATGACAGCTTTAAGGGTTTCTCTCGTATTTTGAGGGAGCAAGACACCTGTTTGGTTTGGCGATATCGATGCAACTATTTCCTTGAACCTATCCTGAGAGTCCAGCAATCTCAAGGCATCCTGACTCAGCCAGCCAATCAACTTCCGAGCGTTTGCACAGTCGGCAAGTAATTCAGCAAAAGATTGCTTGGGAGTCCCAAAAAGAGGCTCGTGGTGAAACACGCGGTTTCGCAGGTCGCGTATGCAATCCAACTGGTTTCTAATCATCTGAAGATTACTTTTTAGATTGTAATTAATTGGACGTACATCTGGAAATATTTCGGTTATGTGCTTGTCCCACAGAGTCTTGACATAAGCTCTTTTGAATAGTCCCGTCCAAAATCCGAATGTTAAGTTTGACGTTACTGCGTCTGAGGTTATTGGTTGCCCTTGCTTCAATAATTCAGATTTTAAGTTCGCGATCGCTTCCAGCTCATAGTTAGGTTTCGCTCTTGCCATAATATCTTTTCCGTCAAACCATTTTCCTGCATGTCCGTCAAACCAAGTCTCTCCATAATGCGTGACAAGCACGCTGCTGATGCGATTCCTTAAAGCAATTTCGAGGATGCAAAGTGTCGGGTAGAGAGCTTCAGATAAGCTCAGATTAAGCTTGTACAGTTTTAAAGCTTCTTCCTGGTCGTCATTGGCCGCTTTTAGGTAAGTTTCGAGGCGCGGCTTTGAAAAAATAGCGCATAGAGCATCCCACTCAGTCATTTATATCCTTTCCCTGACTCACCGACTGTTAATCTCCCGGTAACCTAGAATAAAAGAGAGTATAATCAATATACCGCTAATAGTACAGTCTGTTTTGAGGGTGCTTGACAGGAGCAAAAATAGTTGTTATACTGTTAGATGTAAACCTTGGGACACTCCTTGGGTCTGCCAACACAAAACAACTGTTAAGGTGTTATGCATGTGATTGGCAGATTTAAGGTACTCGAGAAAAGCGCAGCCGGCAGCCGATCTCGTGGATCTTACATCTTCTACTCACAGGCATAAGAGCTTGATAGGAGTAGATCGAAACTATAGCAGTCGCAGGTAGACCCGGCCCCCAAGGCCCGATATTTTCTCGCACCCCCATCATCTGCACTAAGCGACAGCAGGCATATTTCGGCGATCGCTCTGGCAGCCAGACTCCTGCAAAACCCTCAAAAATTTGCACGAGTCCGATTTGCCATAAGTAGGGAATTTTCTCGCAAATAAGGTAACGCGGCGGGGATATGTTGGAATGGTGACATTAGAAAGAAGCTCAGCATGTCAGCCAAACCCAAAATAATCGTACTCGACGACGACCCCACCGGCTCCCAAACCGTCCACAGTTGCCTGCTCCTGATGCGCTGGGATGTGGAAACCCTCCGAGAAGGCTTGCGCGACGAATCCCCGATATTCTTCGTGCTCACCAATACCCGGGCGATCGCGCCCGATCGCGCCGCCGCCGTCACCCGGGAAGTCTGCCAAAATCTCAAAGTGGCGATCGCCGCCGAAAATATCCGCGATTTCCTCGTCGTCAGCCGTTCCGACTCCACCCTGCGCGGACACTACCCCGTCGAAACCGACGTCATCGCCGAAGAACTCGGCCCCTTTGACGCCCACTTTCTCGTCCCCGCTTTCTTCGAGGGCGGGCGCTTCACCCGCGACAGCGTACACTACCTGATCGTCAACGGCGTCCCCACCCCCGTCCACGAAACCGAATTTGCCCGCGATTCCGTCTTCGGCTACCGCCACAGCTACTTGCCCGACTATGTGCAAGAAAAAACCAAAGGTCGCATCGCCGCCGAGCAAGTCGAGCAGTTTTTGCTCTCCGATCTTCGCGGCGGCTCTCTGGAGAGACTATTGCAGCTAACCGGCAATACCTGCTGCGCCGTCGATGGCGAAACTCAAGCCGATCTGAATAAATTTGCTGCCGACATCCTCGCCGCCGCCAGCCACGGCAAGCGCTTTCTCTTCCGCAGTGCGGCGAGTATCCTAACCTCCCTCGCCGCTCTCGGCTCCCAGCCGATCGCCGCTGAAGATATGGCCGAATACGTCCGCGAGGGCAAGCCCGGTGCCGTCATCGTCGGTTCCCACGTCAAAAAATCTACCGAACAGCTAGAGCGCCTGCTGCGAGAACCGGGGATCGCTGGCATCGAGGTGGATGTCGCGCACTTGCTCGACGAGTCGGAGGAGCAGCGGGCGCAACTGCTCGCTGCCATTCTGGAAAAAGTCCGCAACGCCCATGCCGAGGGCAAAACCCCTGCGGTTTATACCAGCCGTCAAGAGCTGGTGTTTGACAGCGTGGAGGTGCGCTTGCAATTCGGGATTGCCGTTTCTGCTTTGTTAATGGATGTCGTGCGGGGCTTGCCAGCGGATATCGGCTTCCTCATCAGCAAGGGCGGCATTACCTCTAATGACGTGCTCAGTACCGGCTTGGCGCTGCGAACCGCGCGGCTCCTGGGTCAAATTTTGGCCGGCTGTTCCGTGGTGCGGACTCCAGCGGATCACCCCCAGTTTCCCAATTTGCCAGTGGTGCTCTTCCCCGGCAATGTCGGGGATGCCGGTTCCCTGGCTGAGGTTTACCAGCGCTTGAGCAAAAAGACCGTTGCCCCATAGGGGAGCACCCCGAACCCCCCAGCGTCTGTCTGGGGGTAGACTTTGCGCCGCGATCGCGCTAAAGTGTTGGCGTCGGTTGCTGCGACGATCGCTCCTTGGCTCGCAGCGGGCAAATTCAATGCAAAATTTGCCCGCTGGCAGTCGGAAAAATAGCGATCGCCAAATCCTCTTGCACGGGGTTGACAACTTTACGAGATCAACTCCGGGTGCTTTAATATTCAGCAGATAAACTATTGCCCATCGATGGAAGCCGTTTGAAAAATTTTGTCAGACAGCCAAGGCAATCAAGTTTGGGGAGCTTTAAACAGCCAGTAGTTTTAGAGCCAATCTATCCAGCCGAGGGATTATGAAACTAAAAACGCTAGCTATCTTTGCCCTACTCGCCCCGATCGCAGCCGCTGCCTCCGTTCAGGCTGAAAAGATTCCGCCGATTCCGGCTGTTCCTCTTGTTGAAAAATTACTCACCACCCGCCGGTGTTTGGAATGCGAGTTTACCGCGCTTTACCTGCCGAAAACCAATCTCAGAAATGTCCAGCTTTTCAAAGCTAAATTAAAACAAGCAAACTTCATGGAATCCGACCTGCGGGGGGCGAACTTAGCCGGTGCCGATCTCAGCGGTGCCAAACTCAATGGCGCGATTCTCGTGGGTGCCGATCTCAAAGGCGCGAACCTCAGCGGTGCCGATTTGAGCAAGGCGGTTTTGAATGATGCCAACCTGACGGGGGCCAACCTGACGGAGGCCAATCTCAGCGGCGTCCGGCTCAGAACGGGCGGGTTAATGGATGTCAACCTGCAAGGAGCCAATCTCACCGGTGCTGACTTGAGCAGCAATACCCTGTTTCGCGTCAATCTGACGAACGCCACACTGAAACAGGCGAATTTGAGCAATACTGTATTCAGAGACACGAAGGTGGAAGGGGCCGAGTTTTGCGGGGCACTCTTGCCCGACCGCCGCAGTATCGGTCGCTGTCAGTAGGGGGGAGCGCGGGTTGTGCGGCGTCGCGATCGCCTTCTCGCCCCCAGCGTGAGAAAATCAAGACAGAAAAACAGATAAAATGCTAAAACCAGTCTGTCCCTAAAGGCTCAGACATTGTTTCAGATGACTTCCGATCCTTCCGCCCCAACTCCAGTGTCAGCAGCTCCAGCCAGCCCGCCCGAAGTCAACCGCAACCAGCAAGTCCAGTTTAAAACTGAAGACGGACGGCTGCTAATCGTCCTGCCGCCCGAAGTCGAAACCAGCGGCTCGACTGCGCCGCCAGCCAATACCTGGGCGGAACTCTGGCAGCAAATGAAGCTCCGGCTCAATGCCGGCGATCGCTTCTGGCAGCCCAATACAGAAGTTCACCTGTTCGCGGGCGATCGCTTGCTGGACGCGCGCCAGTTGCAAGCGATCGCCGACGCCCTCAGCGAAGTTCAGCTCTCCCTGACGCGCGTTCATGCCAGCCGCCGCCAAACCGCCGTCGCCGCCGCTACCGCCGGCTACTCCGTCGAACAGCACTCCGCTCCTCCCCCCACACTGGCAAAACCCGCCCCGTCAGCCCCCGCCAAACCCCTGGCAGACCCCCTCTATCTGGAAATGACCGTCCGCTCTGGGGTAGACATCCGCCATCCCGGCAGCGTTGTCGTCGTCGGAGACGTCAACCCGGGCGGCTCCGTGATCGCCGATGGCGATATACTCATCTGGGGTCGCCTGCGCGGCCTCGCTCACGCCGGAGCCGGCGGCAATCTCCAGTGCGTGATTATGGCGCTGCAGATGGAAGCCACCCAAATTCGCATCGGCGATACCGTCGCCCGCTGTCCCGATACGCCCCTGGCTCAGTACGAGCCGGAAGTGGCCTACATCACGCCAGAAGGCATCCGCATCACCCCAGCAGCGGAATTTTCCAAAGCTCAACTGCTGCCAAAAACCAGTTAACCGCTAGCGAGGAGTTCTCTGGCAGCGATCGCCGTGTTATATTAGAAAATTTGATAGGGAATTTGCGGCGCTTTCCTCTGGGGCGATCGCCTGACCTCGCCCGATTCGGTTGGCAAATATTCGCGATCGAAGCGCGAGAAAAAATCCTGGAAAAAGCCCGAACAGCGGAAAATTAAATGTCAAGGAGCGAGCGGGTTTTATCGATAAGGCCGAGTCTCGGTTCAGCAGCAGTCATATCGTAACTTGTAGCATTTCATGAGTCGCATTATTGTCATTACGTCAGGTAAGGGAGGGGTGGGCAAAACCACCTGTACGGCTAATTTAGGCATGGCGCTGGCTAAAATGGGCCGCCAAGTGGCAGTCGTGGACGCCGATTTCGGCCTGAGAAATCTCGACCTGCTCTTGGGCTTGGAAAATCGCATCGTCTACACCGCTGTCGAAGTCATCGCCGGCGAGTGCCGTTTGGATCAAGCGCTGGTGAAAGACAAGCGGCAGCCGCGTCTGGTGCTGCTCCCCGCTGCTCAAAACCGCATGAAAGATGCGGTCGCGCCCGAGCAAATGAAGCAGTTGATCGCCGAATTGGCGACCAAATACGACTACGTTTTGATCGACTCTCCCGCAGGCATCGAGCAGGGCTTTCAAAATGCGATCGCTGCCGCCCAAGAAGCGCTGATCGTCACCACCCCCGAAATTTCCGCCGTTCGCGATGCCGATCGCGTGGTGGGCTTGCTGGAAGCTCAGGGCATCCGCCGCATCAATTTGATTGTCAACCGCCTCAGACCGAATATGGTGCAAGCGAATGACATGATGTCGGTGCAGGACGTCCAAGAAATTCTGGCCATTTCCTTGATTGGCGTCATCCCCGACGACGAGAAAGTGATCGTTTCTACCAACCGAGGGGAACCATTAGTCTTAGCAGAGACTTCTTCTCAAGCGGGTACGGCGATCGACCACATTGCCCAGCGCCTGGAAGGTCAAAAAGTCGAGTTTCTCGACCTCTCTGCCGAGAAAGAAGGCTTCTTTGCCTGGATTCGCAAACGCTTATTCACCAAGATTGTCTAATTGCCTCCCGCCTGTATACCCCCGCAAGCCCCATGATCAGTGACCTTCTAGAACGACTTTTTATTCGATCCGGTGCAGACAGCAGTCGTGAGGAAGTCAAACGCCGCCTCAAACTGGTGATCGCCCACGACCGGGCCGATCTTTCTCCGGAGATGGTCGAGTCCATGCAAAAGGAAATCTTAGAAGTCGTCTCTCGCTATGTCGAAATCGAGACGGATGGTTTGGAGTTTGCTCTCGAAAGCAGCCAGCGAGCCACGGCTCTTGTTGCCAATTTGCCCATCCGCCGCGTCCGCGCTCAGGCCGCTGTTGAAGAAGAAACTGCACCAGCAGAGTAACCCTTCGTCGATCGTTCGCCCTGTCTGGCATCAGCACTCTTTCTCCCCGCGATCGCGCTTTTCAGAGCGATCGCGCGTTTTTGGCAAGCTCTCTTTCCCTCCTCTCTCTCGTTCAGTATTTAAACTCATCAATTCGTCAAATCTATTGTTTTGTCGAGATTTTTGTGAAGGGTTTTGAAGCGTTGCCGGGAAAAGGGGGATGAGGGGATTGCGGGAAAGGGGGACAAGCTTTTTCTATTTTTTTGCTTTTCTATCGCCTCTGGGGCGTTTGCCGATCGCGCCTCTATCGCTGGGAAATTGAGCAAAAAATATTTATAAAAATTCACAAAAGTTTATATTATTCTGTGCCCATTTGCTGTATGGGTTTGGCGCGATCGCGGGAACAAGCAGCCTCTACAGCTTCGGAAAAACCGAGCTATACCGCCACAACAACCGCGATCGGGATTTATATTTGCGGTCATAATATAACTGACGAGTTTTCAGTAATAACTCGGTAGAAACCCCCGCGCGCGATCGCCAACCCCTGCAAACAACTCTCGGGAATTTCTGAGAGCCTTGACAGGGCGATCGCGCTGTGAGCCTCTTTATTGCTAAAACTACGCTTGGAGAAAAAATATGCACTTTGCACTGAATCGAACGGCAAGCGCTGTCGCGATCGCTGCAACTGCGGCCCTGACTGCGATCGGGCCACCAGCGATGGCTTTCAGCATTGTCCGCAACAACAACAGTTCTGACCTCTTGAATGCCCTGTTGGGCAACACCGCAGGATTGAGCAATTTCACCGTCACCGCCACAGGCAATCCAGACGCTTTTGGCCTGTTCAGCGCCGATCCCTTCGGGTTGGAGTCGGGCATCGTCCTCAGCACCGGCAAAGTTGTCGATCTCGCGGGCGAAAATACTATCGATCGGGGATCGGCTGAGGCTCCCAATCAGCCCATCGCCGATCTCAATACCGATTTCGGGGCTTTGGGCGCACCTGACGACACGATGACCCTGGACATCAGCTTCGACGCGGACAGCACGGCAGAGAAGTTATTTTTCCAATACGTCTTCGGCTCGGAAGAATTCAAAGAGTGGGGAGGTTCCGAATTTAACGACTCTTTTGAACTGCTGCTCAATGGGGCAAACCTGGCGAAGTTGAGCGCCGGGCAGGCGGTTGCTATCAATAACCTCGTCCCGACACCTTCTGGCCCCTATCACCCCGACTACATCGACAATCCTGCCGCTCCCGGCACGGCAACTAGGCTGGATGGTTATACAAAAGTCCTCGGTTTTGAAGGGCTGCTGAACAAGAATTCTCGCAACACGCTCAGCATTGTTATAAAAGACTTAGCCGACGGCTATTTAGATTCTGCCGTATTCCTCAAGGGCGCTTCTCTCGGGACCGCACCCCCGCCGGAATCCGTTCCCGAACCGAGTGTCGTGCTGGGCTTGTTCGCCGTGGGAGGCATCGCCGCACTCAACAGGCGCAAAAAGCAAAAACATCTCGATGGTTGAAAGGGGTTGGCGGAGCGCCGGCGCGCGATCGCCGTTTTTTTATTGAAAACCCATTGACAAATTAATAAATTCGTGCAAAACCTTTCCGATCGCCGCCGCAGTTTGGAGGGCTAATTCGCGTGGAAAAAATTTAATAATTTTTAATAGGGCGTTCTCGATAAATCTCTGAAATGTAAATAATTTTTTAGCCGGTGGTAACATCGGCTGAATTTGCCTGGATTATTTTCTGTATTGAAATTTTCCCCAGACGGGCAACTAAAAACTCACTTCACAAAAGTGAGCTTGCGGATGCCGGCAGGAAGGGAGGAAGTCGCGTAAAAAAAAGATTACTTGCGTATTGCGCTGGGAGATTTTTCCCTGTAAATTCGCAGATCGAGAAACACTTTTATTGAAAAGCGGATTTTTTGAGAAGAGGGGCATTTACCCTGTGGGGTGCAATACCGTGAAACCGTGCAAGCAAGCGATCGCCAATCCGTTGAAAAACTGCTGTCACCTGACAGCCGTGGGGGTTGAGCGCGTCTGCGCAGCAGAAACAAACGAGAAGCGGGCTTTAACCCGTTTCGCGACTGCCGCACTGGTGGCGGGATTGCTGCCGCTTGCCGGCTTGCTGTGGACAGCAGGGGCGATGGCGCAGCTCGCGCCGGCAGGTACGCTCATCGAAAACAAAGCAAACGGCACTTATCAAGATCCCAACACGGGGGAGATTCGAGAAGTCATCTCGAATACGGTGACGGTGAGAGTGGCAGAAGTGGCGGGCATCACCGTCACGCCAGCCGGATTGACGGAGGAAGACGGCAGCGGCGACATCGAAGCGGGCGATCGCTTGTTCTTTGACTTTACCGTTACCAACGTCGGCAACGACCCGACAAAGTTCCGCATTCCCAATTCAGCAACGGTCAGCGGAGCCGGTGCCATTGCCGGAAGGCTGCAAATCAGCACCGACGGCGGCAGAACTTGGACGGATATCGCCAGCAGTTCTGCGATCGGCGGCTATACTTTCAGCGACGAGCAAGTAGAAACGGCTTCTTTTGCCCCTGGAGAATCGATTCGCGTGCGCGTGCCCGTGACGGTTGCCGCGACAGCAGCCGACGGCAATGTAATTTCCGTGCAATTGGGGCAAACTCCCAACAGCGCTCAGAACGTAGAACGGGCGGAAGATGCCGGCGACGTTTATACCATCGACAATCCCGATGGAGTAGCGGGAGAGTCGCCTGGGGTGCCGGCAAATGGCACCCGCGAAGCGTCTGCAGTACAAACTGCCACGGTGGGAGCGCCGCCGGTGGCTCTGGCAGCGATATACAAAACTCATACCGAGCCGGTCAATGCGGGCAATCCTGCCGACCCGACAGATGATATTATTACTTATAATTTGGCGCTGGAAGTGCGATCGCAAACGCCCGCCGGCAGCACGGGTATCGTCCCCGGCAACTTCAGCAATTTTACAGGCAGCCCCATTACTGTAAACGGCAATCCCGTCACGCGGATTCTCGTTTCCGATGTCGTGCCGTCGGGCACCCAGCTAAACGGCAACTGGACGTTTCCCAACGGCTGGCAAGTTATTTTTACAAAAGACGATCCCGCCACAGTCAATGCCCTTTCGGCGCGGTGGTTCAGCAATCCCGAAGATGCAGCAATCGGCGGGCTGGCAAACGTGACGCGAATCGGCTTTATTTTTGACGGCACGGTTAATAAAGGAACAACAGTTAGCGGCTTGTCGTTCCAAGTTGTTACCAGAGGGGTTGTCACGTCTAGGGCAATTGCCAACATTGCCCAGGTTTTCGGCGCAACAGAAGGCGCTCCCACTCGCTTAGTTTACGACGAATCCGGCGACCAATTGCCCAATAATTTTAACGATGACGGCACCCCAGGACCAACTGACAGCGCCGATAATCCAGTTATCGGCACGGGAATTCCCGATCCTGCCGTGCAAGGAACGGACGACGGCAATAACAATACCGGTACGGGTGTCGGAGGCGAAGATAATATTGTTATTATTGCTGCGCCTTCTAGGGGGATTTTAAATGGCCCGCAGGGGGCACCAGACGCGATCGGTCCGACGGATAATAACGACGACTTTTTCAACAAATCCACGCCAATTGCAGCCGGACTCAATCCCACAGCACCCGTCGATCCGGTGGCGGTGAGTTTTGCTAATACGGTGCAGAATACCTCTTCGGCGGCGGCGAATATTACCCTGTTGCCCGTACCGCCTGCCAATCCCGGCGACTTGCCCGACGGCACGCGAGTAACGATCGCTTTTGGCAATCAGTCTGCCACCTACACCTACACGCGATCGGGCGGATTTGCTACCACACAGCCCCCGGTTGTGATTCCCAATGTCGGTGTCAATCAGACGGCGAATTACTCTGTCGAAATCGACTTGCCCGCCACCGCACAACTGCGGGGGTATCCCGTACCGATTGCAGCGTTTTTCGACAGCAATCAAAACGGAGCGATCGACGATGGCGAACCCGCTAATACGACAATTGACAGAGTATATACGGGTTTTGTCCAGATTTTAAAAGAGTCGCGCCTCCTCAAAGGAACCGGTGCCGACGTGCAGCCCGGACAAGATTCATTTAGTTCTAATTCTAAAACTCCCTCTCCGGGGAATATTATCGAATATCGCTTGACTTATACGAATATTTCGATTAGCGGCGGAAGGGGAAGCATCACGCTAGATGCCAGCAATATTATTATAACAGAAGATGGCACGACTTATGACGCAACCAGCAATCCATCGGGCAACAGTTGGGCGCTGGATAATGACAATCGCGACGGCGACGGCAACCCGACAACGGGAATCGACACGAGCAACGTGCCCGGTTCGGCGGCGGATTCCAGAGGCGGGGCGATCGCATTTTTCAGCGGACGTCCGGCGACTGTACAATCTTCTGATAAAAGCGGGGCTACAGTCGATTCAGACGTGACAAAATATCTCAATACCGTGCGCGGTACTCTGGGAGCGGGAGAATCGGGAGCATTTACATTCCGAAGGAGGGTGAATTAAGAGGGCATGGGGCAGCGATTGAAAAAACATTTAATTTTTATTGGGTGTAAGCGAGGATAGGGCGATGAAGCATCTACCAGTCAGGGAGAGGAAAGAAACAAGAGGGTGCATTCCTGTCGCGGTTGAGAAGTGTGATAAAAAAATAGAGATTTTTGGGGCGCGCGGGGTTCTCCCCCAGAGAGCCTGCAGTTTGATTGTGGCGCTACAGATCATTTTATATGTGAGTTTTCCTGCCAGGGGGCAAGAGGCACCGGTGCAACTGCGCCTGGAAGCCGAAAAACAAGTATTGGTAAAAAATCAGCAGGGAGAAGAAAGGGTTTCCTGGCAGAGTTTGGCGGGCAACACAACCGTACAGCCGGGAGACGTGATTCGCTACGTTTTGCGGAGCGCCAATAACAGCGATGCAGACGTAAAAAATTTCGTCCTCACCCAGCCAATCCCCCAAAAAACCGTGTACGTCCTCGATTCGGCAGCGGGGAGTCGCGCGAGAATTACTTACAGCATTGATGGCGGCAAGACTTTCACGGCAAATCCCACAATCGAGGTAATCCGTACAGACGGAACAGTGGAAAAAAAGCCCGCTCCGGCTTCTCGCTATACCCACATCCGCTGGACATTTGAAGGAGCGATCGCTCCGTCAGCGCTGCAAGCGAGTTATCAAGTGAAAGTCCGATAGTGTCTGTCAAAACTTATTTGTTTAGTGCCCAATGCCCAATGCCCAATGCCCCATGAGGAGTGATACCCAGTGAGCTGCACGCGATCGAAGTCAGAAGTTAGAAGTCAACAGCGGGAAGAGAGAACCGGATTAAAAGTTTCTCCCTTCGCCCTTCTTTCTCTTGCTTGTTTCCTGCTTCCGACTTCGGCTCTCCTTTTTCCTGCCAGCGTTCGGGCGCAAGAGCAAAAATGCGTGGTGCCGGGGACGGTGCTGCAAAATCAAAGCGATTTTACTTACAGCGATTCCGTCAATCCCCAACCGATAAACGGCACGAGCAATTCGGCGAATCTGGGCTTGGTGGGAATAGGGCCATTTACGGTTACTCCCGGGGGCGTGACAGATAGCAGCAACAATCTAGCGGCGGGCGTATTTGCCGGCGCTTTGGGAGATGAATTGGTGCAGTTGGGATTTACGCGAGAGGAATCGACGCAAGCAGTCATTGCCGTGATTGTAGCGCTCGCGTCTCAACCGACAGATTCGTCTTTTAGGGAATTGGCGATCGCTTCTCGAGATGCGGTGGTGCAGGCAGTACCGACCAAATCTGCTACCATTCAAGGATTAAGTCGCGATCGCGCGCAGGAAACTGCCGTTTTAGTTCTCTCCAATTTATTTAAAGATCGTTTGGTAATTGCAGGTTTAAGCGAAACTGAAGCGGAAACCGCTACCCAAGCTGCGATCGCTTCTTTAGCGTCATCCACGGGAGACACCCCCGTCAATCAAGCCTTTGAAACTTCCTATCAAGCGATCGTCAGCACCGTTCCCGACAAAACCGAACTCCTCTCCCAACTGCGCGACGATTTCATCCGCGAAATAAACGCCCTGCGTCGGGGCATCAGCACCGGCATCGGGCAGGGAGACGTGCTGCAATTTCAATTCCTCGTCATCAACTCCGGCAACACCTCCCTGCGCTTTCTCGTTCCCGACGCCAGCACCCTTCAACAGCAAGGCGTCACGGGAGGAACCGTTCAGGGGGTTCAATATAGCCTGGTGAATTCCGAAACCGGTTCATTTGCAATCGTGGATTGCCCGCCCACTCCCACGCCGATTCCGATTCCCATTCCCACCCCCACGCCAGAACCCACCCCCACGCCAGAACCCACGCCGACGCCAGAACCCACGCCGACTCCCACGCCGACTCCCACGCCGACTCCCACGCCGACAGTGACTCCCGTACCCGTCACCACCCCCACCGACGTCATCGTACCTCCCGGCGGGCAGGTGAACGTAGACGTGACAGTACAGGTAGGCCCGGTTCCCACAACCGGTACGGGAGTTACCGTCGATATCGGCACCCCGCAAGACCAAACCTCCGTACCGCAAACGGTAATTATTCCGCCTGCAGTCACCCCCCAACCCCTCAGAGATCCCCTCGGCAGAATTATCGGTTGCGCCGGTCAACTTTTGCCCGACTATACGGGCTTCAGCGTTGGCTTGTACGAGGTCAACGCCGCCGACCCCACGGGCACGAGTTTAGGTCGATTGCTGGATTTGACGCCGACGGAAGTGCCCGATATTTCCAGCAACAACATCAAAGAAGGGCTAGAGCCCAACAGCGAAAATAGCAATCCCTTCTTCTTAACAAACGGCGAAGAAGGAACCTACAACTTCCTGCTCGATGTCGAACGCGGACAACTGACGGCGGGCAAGCAGTATATTTTGCGCGTTTCTCCCCCGGACGGTTCCAACTATGAGGAGCGCCGCATCCGCATTGATATCGGTCAAAGCACGAACAACCGCGTTACCTACACCGCCACCTCCCTCGACGGCAGCCCGATTAACGCCACCGACGGGCGCACCTCTATCAGCGGCACCCTCGATATTAGCGACGGCGAGCGCGTCGGCTTGAATTTAGCGATATTCGACTTTACGGCGAGTACCTGCGACGACGTTGCCGTGTCGATCGTCAAAACTGGCGATCGCGCCGCCGCCGAACCCGGAGACACCACCATTTACCGCCTCTCCATCCGCAATCTTTCCTCTACTTCTATTGCCAATCTCAGCGTCACCGACCAACTGCCTCTCGGTTTTGCCTTCCGCTCCGACTCAGTGCGAGGACAATTGCAAAGCCAACCGGTGAATATCGCCGCCACCCAGTCCGGCTCCACCGTCACCTTCACCGCTCCCGGCCTCGTCCTCCCTCCCGGAGAAATCCTCGAAATCGTTTATGCCGCCCGCCTCACCCCCGATGCCGTGCGGGGTAGCGGACGCAACTCGGCGATCGTCAGCGGCACCCGCACCGACAACGGCGAGACGGTCAAAGACGGCCCCGCCACGCACCGACTCTCCATCCGTCCCGGCATCGTCTCCGACTGCGGCACCATCATCGGGCGCGTGTTTATCGACAAAAACTTCGACGGCGAACAGCAAAAAGGCGAGCCCGGAGTGCCCAACGCCGTCATTTTCACCGACGACGGCAACCGCATCGTTACCGACGAAAACGGCTTATTTTCCGTTATCAATGCACTTCCCGGCTACCGTACCGGCGTCCTCGACTTAACGAGCGTCCCCGGCTATCAAATCGCTCCCAACCGCCGTTTTATCGAGGGAAATAGCCAGTCGAGACTGGTACGCCTGCAGCCAGGGGGCCTTGTGAGAATGAATTTCGCGATCGCCCCCATTGGGGAGGAGGGCAACCGATGAACAATCTCAACTTAAATCTGAAATTAAATCTGAAGTTAATTTGTCTTCTCGGCTTCGTGGGAGCGATCGCGTACCCCCAAAAAGCCGCCGCCTATGTCATAGGACAAAATACTAACTTTGTACTATCATCAGACGATAACTTGGTCGAACCCTTTCCTAACATCAACGTAATGCCGTTGTCTGAACAAAACTTGACAAACTGCCAAAAATCAGGTAATCTGATATGTAATAATGGCTATACTATTGCCAACCTCCCGATCTGGGCTGAGAGAAATCCTGAATATAATTTATTCAAAACCTTACTGACAGAAGAATCTAACATTAACCTTGCACGGAAAGACTGCCTGGGATGTGACAGGGAGAGTGCCAATTTTGCACCGACACGCGACACGAGTTTAGCAGTAGGTATAACGACTGTCCCAAAAAGAGCAGGGCAAGAGGGAGAAAGACTCATCCCCCAATCCCCCAATCCCGGCAACATCCAGAAGAGCGGGGATTGGGGGATTTGGGGAGCCGGAGAAAGACTCATCTCCCAATCCCCCAATCCCGGCAACAGCCTGAAAATCCTCGATCCCGCCAATGGCACGGTTCTAGACGTGCCCGCCGCTACCGTCACCGTACAGTTCCCCTCCGAGCTGGAGCGGGTAGAGCTGCGGGTGAATGGGGCAGTGGCAGACCCGAAATTGATTGGCCGCACGGAGGTAGACGCCAGCACGGGCACGACGACACAGATATGGTATGGCGTGCCGTTGAAAGAGGGAGAGAATGAACTGAGGGTGTCAGACGGCGGACAGGTAGCCGACGAGGTGACGGTGTTCGTGCGGGGAGCGCCAGCACAGTTGAAGGTAGAGACGGTAGAGGCTCGCGTGCCCGCAGACGGGCGCTCGACTGCGACGGTGCGCGGGGAGCTGCTGGACGAAAGGGGCAACCGCTCGAATCGCGATGCCGTGGTGACGCTGGCTGCCAGTGCCGGGAAGTTTATCGGGGAGGATGAAGACCCCGACCAGGCAGGTTTTCAAGTTAAGGCGACTGGAGGGTTATTTTCAGCGACTTTGCAGTCGGGGATTCAGGCGGGAACGGTGCGGATTCGAGCGGCGACTGCGAATCCGAAGCCGAGCGCGCCGAATTTTAATTTTCAGTTGGAAGCGTTTACGCAATTGGAGTTAGAGACGAACCTGCGCCCCAGTTTGGCGACGGGGGTTGTGGATTTGCGCTTCGGGCGGCGGGGCACGAATTTCTGGGGGAGCTTTCAGGAGTTTCTGCCGGCAGAGGGAGATAGCGACTACCAATTTAATGCCAGGGGGGGCGCGTTTGCCACGGGAGCGATTGGCGAGTGGCTGTTTACGGGGGCCTATAGCAGCGATCGCACTTTAAATCAGAGCTGCGAAGGATTTGACAGGCGGCTGTTTCGAGATGTTCAATTTAACGAGCAACAATATCCGACTTACGGGGATAACTGTTCGCGGGAGACGGTAACGCCTTCGCGAGATAGCTTGTATTTGAGATTCGAGCGATCGCCTTTTTTGGAAGGGGCGGAACCGGATTATTTCATGTGGGGCGATTACGGGATGGGAGAATTTGCCAGAGCCTCCCAACAGTTCACCGCTATGTCGCGATCGCTCCACGGCTTCAAAGCCAATTATAACTTAGGCGATTTTCAGATAACCGGCTTTTACAGTCCCGATGTCGAAGGATTTCAGCGCGATAGCATCGTCCCCGACGGCACCAGCGGCTTTTACTTCCTCTCCCGCCGCTTGCTGATACCAGGCAGCGAAAATATATTCATCGAAGCCGAAGATTTCGATCGCCCGGGCACAGTGCTTTACCGGCAGCAAGTCATTCGCGGCGCGGATTACGAAATTGATTACGATCGCGGTACAATCTTATTCCGCCGCCCCGTCTTGCGCATCGATGTCGATCCCAGCGGCACCGTCTTAGTGCGGCGGATAGTCGCTACCTACCAATTCGAGGGAGACGGAGGCGATACGAATATTTATGGCGGGCGCGTACAGTACAATCTAGCGCGCAATTACAACAGCCCTTCTTGGCTGGGCGCGACTTACTGGCGCGAAAGTCAAGGCGTGCGCGAATTTGAGCTATATGGAGCCGACGCCCTCTTATCTTTCGGAAAAAATGGCGAACTCGTTGCAGAATACGCGCATTCCAACAACGACTCCGAATATTTGGGCGCTGTCAGCGGCAGCGCTTATAGAGTTGAATTCAACGGACGGTTAGGAAACGATTTCAGCGGCAGGGTATACTACCGCTCTACCGATACCGGATTTTCCAACACGGCGACAACGAGTTTCGTACCCGGGCAAACCCGGTACGGAGCCCAGGCACTCGCGAGAGTGACGCCGACAACCCAGTTGAGATTTCAATACGATTTCGAGCGAAATGAGGGAATCGCGCCCCGCCCGCTGACGTCGTTTGAAGATTTGTTTGAACCGAGATTCGAGCCCCTGCCGGGGAGCCGGGTAGATAATTCGTTGCGGACGATATCTGCGGGAGTGATACAGCAGATTGGGGAAGATGCGAGAGTAGAGTTTGACTGGATTAACCGCTACCGGGAAGACAACCGCCCGACGAATGCGCTGACGACGAACTCGTCGCAATTGCGATCGCGCCTGACGTATCAACTGACTGACAGCCTCACCTTTCGAGCCCAAAACGAACTCAATCTTGCTTCCAAACAGGATTTAGTATATCCCGATCGCACAATTCTAGCATTAGATTGGGCAGCATATCCCGGAATTACCGTCAGATTGAGTCACATTTTTTTTAGCGGCGGGCAATTTGACAGCAACTCAATTACCAGCTTAGATTTCCTCGGAGATTACAAATTAGGAGAAGATACCACCCTCACCGGGCGTTTCGGAATGGTTAACGCCCAGGCGCTGACGGGAGCGGTGGGAATCAGACAAGGCTGGACGATCGCGCCCGGGTTGCGGCTCGATGGCAGTTACGAACGCATTTTCGGAGATTTATTCGGCAGAACCGGCACCGGCGTGCAATACGCGCAACCCTACGCCTACGGACAAGGCGCGTCAGCTTTAGGAGTGCGCGGCGGCGACAGCTTCAGTATCGGATTGCAATATACCGGCAGTCCCGACTTCCAGGCATCGGCGAGAGTCGAGCACCGCACCTCATCAGGCGGGAGCAACACGGTGATATCAGCAGCGGCAAACGGCAAAATCTCCCCCGCCCTGACAGCACTGGCGCGGTTCAATCAAGCCTCCTCATCCAACCAACTCTTAGAAGATTTGGGAAATACAGTGAATTTCAGGTTGGGGCTCGCCTATCGAGATCCCGCCAGCGACAAATTCAACGCCCTGCTCAGGTACGAATACCGCAACAATCCATCCACGATTCCCGATACGATATTCTTCGGCAGCGGCACCGGTTCCAACGACCACACCTTTGCCCTAGAGGCGATATACGCGCCGAACTGGCAGTGGGAATTTTACGGCAAAGCAGCGCTGCGCAACAGCACTTCCTTCTTCGCCGACGATTTAGTGGGTAGCGGCACCGTGACGCTGACACAGTTGCGCGCGACGTACCGGTTGGCGTATCAGTGGGATTTGGTGGGAGAGGCGCGGTGGATAAGTCAACCGGCAGATGGATACGACGAAACGGGGTTTGCCCTGGAGACGGGGTATTACTTGACGCCGAATCTGAGATTAGCTGCCGGGTATGTGTTTGGAGATGTGAGCGATCGCGATTTCGACGGTTCCCGCAGCTCCAGCGGCGCTTACCTGGGTTTAACCGTGAAACTCAACGAGCTATTCAGCGGGTTTGGATTGCAGCGCCCAGTGCCCGCACCGCCGCAAGAGAGCAAGGCGAGCGTAGAGGCACCCTCAGCACTCAAAACCCAGCACTCAGCACTCAGCACTCAGCACTCTGCAGGAGGTGAGAAGAAATGGAAATGAACCGCACTGAAACACGAAAGAATGCTAAGATAGACAACGCCTGTGGTTTGTTGCCGCTTCCGCCTTTTGCTAGAAGTGTTGCGATCGCCCTAGCCGCTTCAACCTGCGCAGTTACTGCTTGCTTGCAACCCGTTCGCGCCGAAGGCAGTAGAAACTTGTATCCTGCCAGCGCTACTGGTTCTAGAGCGAACTTAGAGTGGCGCACTTCTACGAACACTGCCAATCTTTGGGGTGGGATTTTACAGCGCCGAACCCTGCTGAAAGTCTACGCTGAGGCAGGAGAATACATTCTCTTGGGTTCGAGCGCAGTTGACGTAGTGGGCACAAATGGACAGAGGGGTGATATACGGGTATACGATCCCGGTTTGGTTAGCGGCAGCATTGGCAGTGAAAACATTCCAGGTACTCCCAGTTTTAGCTGCCTTAACCAAAGCCAAACAACAGGAAACACCGCTCAAGGGCGAATCACCAGTCGCAACCAAGAGTTAGCAGGCCCTGATACGATTATAACTCCTGCGACAGCTACCCCCGGAGGTGCTGTTGCCAACGGTTACGTTCCTTGCTTTTATCAAGCTCCTACAACGGGAATTTACGATGTAGTTATCTACGGACCAAATGGTTTTAATTCTAATACTAATCCTAACAGCGGAAATGTCCTCGGTTCTATAGCCGATGTTACAAATAACTTCGACAGTAATCAGCTCTCAACAGTTTCTACCTGGGATGTTACAGTCAGAAATAGCCTGACTTCTACAACAGATATAAATGGACGCCTGTTTACTTACGCTCTCAGCCTGTTTACCGGGGACAATGGACGTCCTGTTAATCCTAGCGTCTATGTCGTAACTGCAGACGGTTATAGATATCAAACAGATTTAAAAGGAATAGACCCCAACGGCTTTATGGTGTACGGAAACCTGGAAGGTTTCCTTGATAGTGATGGAGTCACGCCACTCTACCATGATATCAGAGGCACCGATGCTCTTCTTTCAACGATTGAAGGTGGAGTGAGTTTGGCTCGACCTCAATTTCCCATCTTTTTTAGCGATCTGAAGAATCCGAGCGTTGCGTTGGAGGCAGAAAAAATACTATCGGCTCTCAATATTCCAACGATGCCTGTTGTTCCAGTAGTAACTGCTCCTACCTTTGCGGGGACTGCTGGAGGTAATAACAGTTATGTTGGTACGGGAGGAACTTTTAATTTTAATAGCAGTATATCAGGAACTTACGAGTTAATTATCCAAGGCAGTGGAAGCACTGATTTCGATCCAGCAAATCCTTTAAATCGGATCTTGCGCGGAATTATGAGTTCGTCAGGTCCTCAATCAGTCACCTGGGATGGTAAAGATAATAGCGGCAACTTTTTTCCTCTTGGTAACAATTATCAAGCACGGGTTACGGTTCGCGCTGGGGAATATCACTTTCCGCTCTTAGATGTGGAAAACAGCACCCAGGGCGGGCCAAGCGTTACTCTCATCAATCCCCCTGCTGCCCATCCCCTAGGAAACTCGACAGCATTTTTTGACGACACGAACTATACAACCAAAGCTGGAGCCTCCATAACCATACAGGGTTGTGGGAGCAATCCTCCTCCAGGGGCTCCAGGATTTCCAGGTAGAAGTGACCCTATTAACGGGTTTGATTCGATCGCAAATAGTTCATACCGCATATTCGGTTCTGGCAGCGGCGGCAATACCAATTCACCCTGCACCGGGTCTTTTGGGGACGTAAAAGGGTTAGACTTGTGGACATATTTTCCCAGTCCGTCTGAGATAGGAACCTTTAATATTATTAATCTTCCCCCCGATTTAACCATTACCAAAACCGCCACGGGTGACTTTACTCTCGGACAGAATGGCACTTACACCATTACCGTCACCAATGCCGCAACTGCCGGCCCGACAACGGATATAATTACCGTTAGCGACACCCTACCTCCAGAATTGACTTTCGTCTCCGGTACGGGCACGGGATGGACGTGCAGCGCATCTGGACAAATCGTTACTTGTACCAATCCAGGGCCTCTAGCAGCAGGTGCGAGCAGCACTATCACCCTTACGGTGAATCCCACTACTCCCGGAACCGTTTCTAACTCTGCTAGTGTAGCAACGCCTGGAGAAATCATTACCGACAACAACAACAGCCCCGCCGTTACGAACACCGTCGCCCCCCCATCCGCTGACTTGGGGATTGCCAAAACTGACAATCAAACCAGCACCAGCCCCGGCAGCCCGATTACCTACACCGTCACCGTCACCAATAATGGCCCTAGCACGGTAAACAGCGTCACCGTCACGGAGGCGGTTCCGGCAAGTATTGTTGCGCCGACATTTACACCGAGCCAAGGCAGTTACGACTCCGCCACGGGTGCGTGGACGGGATTGACGCTGGCGTCGGGACAAAGTGTTACCTTGACTGTCAGCGGTACGGTGGCGGCAAATGCGACGGGAACGCTGACGAATACGGCAAGGGTGCAACCCCCGGCAGGCGTCATCGATTCAAATCCTGCCAATGACACGGCTACAGATACTACAGCGCTGACACCATCCGCTGACTTGGGGATTGCCAAAACTGACAATCAAACCAGCACCAGCCCCGGCAGCCCGATTACCTACACCGTCACCGTCACCAATAATGGCCCTAGCACGGTAAACAGCGTCACCGTCACGGAGGCGGTTCCGGCAAGTATTGTTGCGCCGACATTTACACCGAGCCAAGGCAGTTACGACTCCGCCACGGGTGCGTGGACGGGATTGACGCTGGCGTCGGGACAAAGTGTTACCTTGACTGTCAGCGGTACGGTGGCGGCAAATGCGACGGGAACGCTGACGAATACAGCAAGGGTGCAACCCCCGGCAGGCGTCACCGATTCAAATCCTGTCAATGACGCGGCTACGGATACCACAGAGATTGCGCCTGCGGCAAGTGCTGACCTGAATATCGCCAAAACTGCCAATCAAACCAGTGTCGCTCCGGGCAGTCCGATTTCTTATACGATTACGGTCAATAACTCGGGTCCGAGTAATGTGACGGGCGCGACTGTCACGGATGATTTGCCAGCAGAAATTACAGGCGCAACGTGGAGTTGTGCCATTACGAGCGGGAATGGCAGTTGCGGCGCTGCCACAGGCACGGGCGATATCAACACAACTGTCAATCTCGACAGCGGTGCGACGGCTACCTACACCGTTACCGGCACTGTCGCCCCCACCGCCACGGGCAATTTGAGTAACACTGCCCAAGTACAGCCGCCGGCAGGCGTCACCGATCCCACTCCCGGCAATAATAACAGCCCTGCTGTCGTCACTCCGATTACTACCTCGCGTGCTGACTTAGCCGTCATCAAAACGGTCAACAATCCCAATCCCCAGCCCGGTAGTAATATTACTTATACCGTCAGCGTCACCAATAATGGCCCCGACACGGCAACTGGCGTGCAAATCACTGACGAATTGCCGCCAGGATTGACTTTTGTTTCGGCTGCACCGAATCAAGGGACTTACGACAATACCACGGGCGTCTGGAATATCGGCAGTATCAGCGTTGGAAATACTGTTCAGTTGCAAATTACTGCCACGGTGAATGCGTCTACTCCGCAAACTAACACCGCTACAGTCACGAAACTCGATCAGGCAGATCCGAACACGAGCAATAACAGCGACAGCGTTACCGTACCGCAGCAGCCTGCTGATTTAGCTGTTACCAAGACGGCAGATAATCTCAATCCTCAACCCGGTACGAACGTCACCTACACCGTTACCCTCACGAACCTGGGCGCGGGCAATGCCACGGGCGTGCAAATTATTGACCAATTGCCTGCGGGATTGACGTTTGTAGCGGCGACGCCTTCTGTGGGGACTTATAACAGTGCAACTGGTTTGTGGACTGTGGGAAATCTGAATAATGGAGCGTCTGCGACTTTACAGATTACTGCCACGGTGAATAGTGGGAATCAAATTACCAATACTGCAGCGATCGCAGCTTCTGACCAAACCGATCCCAACCCCAACAACAACAACGCCCAAGTTACAATACCCCAACAGCAAGCTGACCTTTCTGTCAACAAAACCGTTGACAATCCCAATCCTACTGTCGGACAGACAATTAACTATACCGTTACCCTAACCAATAACGGCCCTTCTGCGGCGACTGGCATTTCTCTGACAGACCAATTGCCGCCCAGTCTGACTTTTGTCGGCGCGACTGCTTCTCAAGGCACTTACAACATCGGCACGGGCGTGTGGAATGCGGGCAATTTAGCCAATGGAGCCACTGCCACTTTAACCATTCGAGCGACGGTGAATGCCGCAACTCCCGCAACCAATACCGCACAAATTACCGCCGCTGACCAAACCGATCCCAACCCCGGAAATAACAGCAATAGCGTCACAATTCCGCAAGAACCAGCGGATCTGTCAGTTCAGAAAACGGTTGACAATCCCAATCCGAGTGTCGGTCAAACCATTAACTACACCGTGACGCTGAGTAATTTAGGGGCTGGCAACGCTACCGACGTAGCCGTTACCGATAAACTGCCCGATGGCTTGATTTTCCTGGGGGCGACACCCAGCCAAGGGACTTATGACAGCGCTACGGGCATTTGGTCGGTGGGGAATGTTGCCAATCAAGCCAGTGCAACTTTAACGATTCGATCGCGGGTGAATGCGGCTAATCCGATTACGAATACGGCTCAGGTTACTGCCAGCGACCAGCCGGACCCCAATCCCAATAATAACAGCGGCAGCCTCACCATCCCGCAGCAGGGAGCTGATTTGTCGGTGAGCAAGACGGCTGACAATCTCAACCCCCAGCCCGGTACGACGATTACCTACAGTATCAGACTCACGAATGCCGGCCCCGCTACGGCCACTAACGTCCAGGTGCGCGACCAATTGCCGGCAGGAATTACTTTTCTATCGGCGACGCCGGAAGCGGGAACTTATGATAGCAACACAGGCGTGTGGACGGTGCCGAGTTTGGCGAGTGGGGCGAGTACGACGCTGCGGATTGCAGCGACGGTGAATACAGGCGATCGCGTCACCAATACTGCACAAATTACCGCTTCCGACCAGCCCGATCCCGACCCCACGGACAACCAAGCCAGCGTGACGCTGCCGTCGGGAGGGGCTGACTTGTCGCTGGGCAAAACGATTGACAATCCCAATGCCCGCCCCGGACAAAACGTGACTTACACCCTTACCCTTTCTAATAGCGGGCCAGAAAATGCCACGGGCGTGCAAGTCACTGACAGGCTGCCGGCGGGGTTAACTTTTGTCTCGGCAGCACCGAGCGCCGGAACTTACGACAGCACCACGGGCATCTGGACGGTGCCGAGTTTGGCGAATGGAGCGTCTGCGACTTTGCGGATTACAGCGACGGTGAATGCGGCGCGCGTGACTAATACGGCTTCGATAACTGCTGCCGACCAGCCCGATCCCGATTCTACTCCAGGCAATAGCAATGACAGCGAAGACGACCAAGCCAGCGTCACTATCCCGCAGGAAGAATCGGACTTGTCTGTCACTAAAACGGTTGACAATGCCAATCCCAGTGTCGGTCAGACGGTTAATTATACGATAAATGTCAGGAACAGCGGGCCTGCTGGGGCCACGAACGTGCAAGTGAGCGACCCGCTGCCGTCGGGGCTGAGTTTTGTCTCGGCTGCGCCTTCTGTGGGAACCTACGACAGTGCAACGGGCATTTGGACTGTGGGGGCGATCGCCCCTAACGGCACTGCCACCCTGACGATTCAAGCGACGCTGAATGCAACGGGCGTGGTGGTCAACACGGCGAGGGTGACGGCAGATCAAGGGGATAGCAACCCCGACAACAACCAAGCCAGCGTCGCCGTTCCGCAAAAACCCAACTTGCGACTCGTCAAGCGGCTGACTCGCGTCAACTCCACCACCTTTACCGAGCTGGTTAACGACCCGAACGATGCGAATGACGAGGCGGCGAATTGGCCGAGCAATTATTTGCAAGGCAGGATTGACGGCGGCAGTATCCAACCGGGGGATGAAGTTGAATATACGATTTACTTCCTCTCCGATGGCGGTGCGGCTGCCGCTAATGTCACCGTGTGCGATTTGGTTCCTGCAAATCTGGCGTTTCTTCCCGATGCCTTTGGTTCGGCTAGGGGCATCGCTGCGTTCTTAAATGGCAGTCAGTTTGCTTATACCAATGCTGGCGATGGAGATAGCGGTCAATTTTACCCAGCCGGAACCTTGGCTCCGCAATCTTGTCGGGGTGACAACGGCAACGGGGCGGTTGTCGTGAATCTGGGCACTATTCCGAGCGCCAATGGTTCAACGCCTGCGAATTCTTACGGGTTCGTGCGGTTCCGCGCTCGCTTGCGGGAGTGATCGGTAGGCATGCAGAAATAAAGCCACGGCGTAGAAACCCGGCAACTCCGACGAAGCCGGGTTTCTGGCGAGCGTTCGAGTGCCATTACGCCTTCACGCTTTCTGAAATCCACTGCAGGTAGGGGAGGGAACCGGCAACTACGGGCAGGGCGATGATTTCCGGCACTGTATCGGAATGGATTTCTCGCACTTTGGCTTCTAGTTTTGAGAATTTCGTCAAGTGGGTTTTCGCGAGCAACTGCCACTGATTTTCTTGCTGAAGTTGGCCTTCCCAGGTGTAGGTGGAGTGGGCGGGCAGCAGGGTAACGCAGGCGGCAAGCTGGGTTTCGACGAGAACTCGGGCGATCGTTTCGGCGAGGGCGCGATCGCTTGCTGCTATCAAGACAATGCCGCAATCAGTCGGGCTAAAATCGGTTTCCATTTTCCCGGTTCGTTCTGATATTAAAAATTAAAAATTGCGAGGCAGCGCCTCTGATGATTCATTCCCGGGCTGAGCCGGGGAATGAGTCAAAAATTTTCTCATTCCCCATTATCCATCACCCATTGCCAAAAAAAGCGCGATCGCTATCCGTGTTGTGCCCCCTCTGCCGTTAAATAGAAGTAACGCCTCGTCAATTCAGGCACTGTCGCCCCGTCAAATTCTGCCCCGTCAATCGACGCCCCGAGCAAGGTTGCTTCGCTCAAGTCGGCTTCGCTCAAGTCGGCGCGATGCAGTCGAGTCCAATTGAGGTTCGCCTGATACAAGTTCGCGCCTATGAGCTTAGCACTGCTCAAGTCTGCCCCTACCAAGCTAGCCCAGCGCAACTGAGCCGAGCTGAGATTCGCCGCTATCAAGTTCGAGCCTTCTAGATTGGCATTGTTGAGCTTGGCTTCGCTGAGGTTGATGCCGTTGAGATCGCTCCCGTTTAAGTCCACGCCGTTCAAAAATGCTTTTCCCAAGTTGACGCCGCTCAACAGAGCGCCGTAAAGCATCGCCCCGCTCAGTCTGGCACCGGATAAGTTCGCCCAGTTGAGATTGGCTCCGGTGAGTTTGGCGTTGCGGAGGTTCGCGCCTTGCAAATTCGCCCCGCATAAATTGACGCTCCACAAGTTAGCCCCGCGAAGGTTGGCAGCGGTGAGATTGGCTGCGCTGAGTTTGGCTCTGGGCAGTTTCGCCTTGACGAGAAAGGCACCGCTGAGCACTGCCTTTGTTAGATCTGCATCGGCGAGTTTTGCGTCGCCCATTTTAACAAAACTCAGATTTGCCCAATTCAAGCAAGCACCGCTCAAGTCGGCTTTGGTTAGAAATGCCCGACTTAAATCGATGCCTCTGAGTTTAGCCCCGGTGAGGTTGACTCCCTCCAAGTTGGCTCCCTTGAGGTTAGCCCCGCTCAAGTCAACTCCGGCAAAGTTTCTCTCTCCCCATTGGTAACGCTCTAATAATTCTCGAGCTTCCATTTTGTGTCAACTCCCGCGATCGCTGTTTTTAGATGAAGTGAGCCGTTTCTCCTTTATCCCGCACTTCCACCCAAAATAGATGCACATTTCCGCACTTTTGTCAACATTGTTTATAGCGGTTTGGGCATTCTCAATAAAAACTTAATAAGTTTCTTTAATAGAAATTTTACAACAGCCGCTAGGGAGTGCGAGTAATTACAGCAAATTTTGTTACAAATGTTTTTTTCGGCTAGACCAGCCGTGCCGGCGCGTGCCGCTGTCGGAGGCTGTGAATAGACGTCCAGTTTCAGGCGATCGCTGCCGGGAGCACATATTTTTGTAAAAAAGTGTAAATGAGTGCGAGTTTTTTCTGAGTGCGCTGATAAAAAAAGCGGGCGAGAAGCCCGCACCAGTACAAGGGGATGCGCCCATCGGTGCCGGAAAGCTGGGGGCGATATCCGAGGTGCGCCTTTCGGCTTTTGCGAAGCACTAGATAAGGGCCTGAATCTGATAGAATAGAAACAGGGCAAAGTTATAGAGCGTATCCGTGCCTTTGAGGGAGTGAAATCGTCAAGGCTAGACTGAAGGGATAGGCATTCTGCTCCCTAAGTGGCACAATCTCCGTTCCGGGTTGTGAAGTCCAGATTTTGTCCCATTGCTGCTTCGATCGGCATGAACGATCGGGCAGGGTGAAATCGCGGTGAAGTTTGAGGGTGAAAGTGACTGTTCTGAAAGCAAGCAAGTTTCAGCAGGGAGAGTGAGAATGTCGGTTATGGAAGCTGCGATCGGGTTGGCAGGGGGATGGAAAGGGAGCGATCGCTCTTCGTTAGGGTAGTAATTTTGATGGGCAACGCGGAAGCGGCGGCGCTTTTGAAATAGGAAAGACTTTGTGTGAACAATCCAGAAACCAAACAAACTAGAGAGGCGAAAGAATTTTACGCCAGTTGAGTTAGAAGGATTTAATAGCTGGTTGCGCTGATTTTAGTCGGCAGCGGTTCAATTTCGCGACTTCATTTGTCAAAGTAATCCCCGTCAGATTGAGAATTTGGTGAGAAGGGCTCAAGTGAGAATGTTTTCCGATCGGACAAGCGATCGAAGCTTATTGGTAGTAAGGTATTGACGGAGCCCATCTAACTGAGCCATTGTTCCGAGCTGTGTTGGAAGTTTATTGCAGTACCCTTGCGGGGATTTGGTTAATCGAAAGCCACCCCAGTATATATCCCCATGAAACAAGAGCATTTATGTTTCAGTCCCCTTGCGGGGATTTGGTTAATCGAAAGTTGCTGTGCTGATAATATTTGTCAATCTCCGCCATACTAGTTTCAGTCCCCTTGCGGGGATTTGGTTAATCGAAAGTTCCCCGAAATTATAAACACACTCACCGCTATCATTAACTGTTTCAGTCCCCTTGCGGGGATTTGGTTAATCGAAAGGAAACACCTCCATTGACAAACTAGATTCGAGCCATGTTTCAGTCCCCTTGCGGGGATTTGGTTAATCGAAAGCTGGCGGAGACCCTTGCATCGTTCACGGCTATTTGTTTCAGTCCCCTTGCGGGGATTTGGTTAATCGAAAGTGGGAATTGGTATGGCAATTTCTACGGTGGCCATACAGTGTTTCAGTCCCCTTGCGGGGATTTGGTTAATCGAAAGACTGAAAATAAAATTGCATCCCGCTGGGTGCCTTGCCGGTTTCAGTCCCCTTGCGGGGATTTGGTTAATCGAAAGCGCGCGTTATCGGTCTTTCGGAAAGTGGCCTCGCCCTCGTGTTTCAGTCCCCTTGCGGGGATTTGGTTAATCGAAAGGAGAAATACTTTGGTTTCAAGAATCCAATTTTCTCAGATGTTTCAGTCCCCTTGCGGGGATTTGGTTAATCGAAAGTCAAGACAGGCTCATTATTATTAATTGCAGACATCTCATGTTTCAGTCCCCTTGCGGGGATTTGGTTAATCGAAAGTCTAAAACAGAGGCGAGTATCCTAAAAGGTTTACTGTTTCAGTCCCCTTGCGGGGATTTGGTTAATCGAAAGAGGCGATGACCTTTGACTGTCTGAGATGGCAGATAATGTTTCAGTCCCCTTGCGGGGATTTGGTTAATCGAAAGTTTGCATCATTTTGTGAGGATTGTTTTTTTCATTCTGTTTCAGTCCCCTTGCGGGGATTTGGTTAATCGAAAGGGCGGAAGCGGCTTATCGCGATGGCAGACCATCGCCGCGTTTCAGTCCCCTTGCGGGGATTTGGTTAATCGAAAGAGCCCTGGAATAGTTTTATTTTCCAGTTCTAAGCGGGTTTCAGTCCCCTTGCGGGGATTTGGTTAATCGAAAGTTTCAGGGGGAAATGATGGGGGTTTCTGAGATATATGTTTCAGTCCCCTTGCGGGGATTTGGTTAATCGAAAGCTCGTTCGGAGTTAGATGGTTTGTGTTTCAATACAAAGTTTCAGTCCCCTTGCGGGGATTTGGTTAATCGAAAGCTACTATCGAAAAAAACACGTCAAAAGATGTCAAGATATGGGTTTCAGTCCCCTTGCGGGGATTTGGTTAATCGAAAGAACCGCGAGTTGATGCAAATGCTTCAGCAGCTCAGTCAAGTTTCAGTCCCCTTGCGGGGATTTGGTTAATCGAAAGGCATTGAGCATAGCCCGTATCTCTGACTCATACAGGGTTTCAGTCCCCTTGCGGGGATTTGGTTAATCGAAAGCAGCATCGGTTCTAGCGATTATGACGCTTACGAGTCGTTTCAGTCCCCTTGCGGGGATTTGGTTAATCGAAAGTTTTTGTATTATGCTTGTTATTTTTCTTGTGATCTTTATTGTTTCAGTCCCCTTGCGGGGATTTGGTTAATCGAAAGGCGCGGTTGTTTAGCGTTGCTTTGCGCTTGCCCGATCGCAGGTTTCAGTCCCCTTGCGGGGATTTGGTTAATCGAAAGCCATAGATGCTTTAAATCAAGAAATTTCTGCGCGTTTCAGTCCCCTTGCGGGGATTTGGTTAATCGAAAGTCGAGAGGTTCTTGAAGAAATACTGAAAATATTAAGAGTTTCAGTCCCCTTGCGGGGATTTGGTTAATCGAAAGGGCCGGAACATCGGCGACGCTGCTGGCAAGCATTGAGTTTCAGTCCCCTTGCGGGGATTTGGTTAATCGAAAGACTATCTTCCAAGTCCCGAACGCGGAGGCCTGCCACTTGTTTCAGTCCCCTTGCGGGGATTTGGTTAATCGAAAGAATTTCAGTCTTCAGCGGTTCTGTCCTCGTCTCTTCGTTTCAGTCCCCTTGCGGGGATTTGGTTAATCGAAAGCAATTGCGCTTCCGAGTATCGGCGCGAAACACCTTTGTTTCAGTCCCCTTGCGGGGATTTGGTTAATCGAAAGCTTGAGCCGTCAATCCGCGTAAAAATTCGTAGGGTTCCGGTTTCAGTCCCCTTGCGGGGATTTGGTTAATCGAAAGTCGAAAATGCTGGCAGGCAAGCAAAAGGGAACTTGTTTCAGTCCCCTTGCGGGGATTTGGTTAATCGAAAGCCTGCGACTGGTATACCTGGAATATCGCATTTAGCGAAGAAGTTTCAGTCCCCTTGCGGGGATTTGGTTAATCGAAAGGCTGCTTGATGAATATTTGAGCAGTCAAGCAGTATGGTTTCAGTCCCCTTGCGGGGATTTGGTTAATCGAAAGATTTTGCGACGCCTCCCCTAGTTCCCACGGGGAGGGGGTTTCAGTCCCCTTGCGGGGATTTGGTTAATCGAAAGGCCAGATTCACCATTTTTCCAGACAACATCCCAGCGAGTGTGTTTCAGTCCCCTTGCGGGGATTTGGTTAATCGAAAGCAATCGGGCGTTGCACATATATGATATGATAGTCATGTAATTCCTATCCAGTCAGAATAT
>CAYOOD010000041.1:19013-63616 GCA_964405435.1 uncultured bacterium | reverse complement strand
TCCGGGATATATAAAAAAATGTAACAATACTAAGTTAGCCAACTTGGTATAACTTACCACTTTCCCAGATCGGTCAAAAACGGTCAGCACTTTTTCCGTTCTTTTCCGCGTTCCCGCAACCCAAATCGGTAATTTAAATGTCTGACAGCTTATATAGCGACGGGCTAGCACGGGCGAGCAATTTTGCCCTTTGCGAGTCACTCTCTAGCGATCAAGCTAAAAGCGCGAAAGTGACGGGCTTGCTGTTCGATGCGACTCGCCAAGCGATCGCAAACTAAGTTACACAGGTCGAAAATCAGCATGTCTTCCACCCGATAGTAAGCTGAGGTTCCCTCCGTCCGGCGGCTGAGGATACCTGCTTGCAGCATTACTTTCAGATGCTTGGAAACATTAGCTTGGCTGGTTTCCGTCGCCTCGACCAACTCTTGCACGCACTTCTCCTCTTCGCGGAGCAAGTTTAAGATTTTCAGCCGCATCGGCTCACTCAATATACTGAAATATTCAGCAACTTGTTGCACAACTTCTTCGGGTACGGGCTGGGCTGATTTCATCGGAGTTCTACCTGAAAGAACTGATCCCCAGATTTTACCAGTTTACTTGTCTATACCAATAGAGTAATTAAGCTAGTCTTTGGAGAATGGGGCTCCTGGCATGGGGCATGGGGAAGAAAGTAATCGATAATTGGTAATTGGTAGGATGATTCTTCCGCAAGCCCAATCCCAAGGGCTGTGCTGCGATTTGCGGCGAGATCGCAAGCTGAGCGGGCGAGCCGCAACGCTGACGCTCCGCACGCGGCCTCGCCCCAGACCCGATCGCCTAATCCGGATTAATCCGCATTAAAACTTGGCCGTATTCGACGGGTTGCCCGTTTTGGATCGAAATTTCCATCACCTGTCCGGATACTTCCGCTTCGATCTCGTTCATCAGCTTCATCGCTTCAATAATGCAGACCGTCTGGCCAACCGTAATGCGATCGCCCACCGATACGAATGGCGGTTCGTCCGGTGCCGGTGCCCGATAAAACGTACCCACCATCGGAGAAATTACGTCCACCCATTTTTTGTCGAGGGGAGACACGCCGGCGGGGCTTTGGGCCGGCCCTCGGGCTGCCAAGTCGGGGCTGGGGATGGCGACATCGGGCGTGGCGGCGGGCAAGATCTGGGAGGCGGCGGCGGGGGATGCACTGGTTCCGCCCGAGGGATAAGCGAGGTCGCTCGGCGGACGCGAAGCGATCGCAGCCCCAGAGGAATCGCTTCCCGGCCCTGTGGCCTTGCGCACGGTCAGCTCAAAATCGCCGCTTTTCAACGTCAGCTCTGAAATGTCAGTCCGATCTAAAGCCGCCAGCAGCTCGCGGAGTTCATTTAAGTCTAGTTGCACAGTTTGTCTGACTCCATAAAATCAGCTCTCAGCTTATAGCTATCAGCGCTTCAGCTATCAGTTGGTATTGTCGGTGAGAGTCACAGTCGGTGAAGCCCCTGAGAACCAAACAGGCAACTAGCTGACCGCTGACCGCTTGTAATTACTCGCGGCCTAGGTAAGAATCATCACGAGTATCGATGCGAATCCGCTCTCCCACTGCAATAAACAGGGGAACCATCACCTGAGCGCCGGTTTCCACGATCGCCGGTTTGCTGCCGCCCGTAGCGGTATCGCCTTTGACGCCCGGATCGGTTTCGGTCACTTCCAGCACGACAGAATTCGGCAATTCGACTTCAATTACTTGTTCGCCCCAGCGGACGACGTTGACTTCCATACCTTCCTTGAGGTACTTGACGCGAGGGCCAATCTGATCGGTACGCAGGTGAGCCTCTTCGTAAGTTGCCATATCCATAAAGACGAAATCGTCGCCGTCCTTATAGGTATGCTGCATCGTGCTTTTTTCGAGATTGGCCTGGGGAACGGTTTCTCCAGCTCGGAATGTGCGCTCGATAACGCCACCAGTCTGCACATTTTTGAGTTTGGTGCGCACGAAGGCAGAGCCTTTGCCTGGTTTGACGTGGAGGAATTCCACCACCCGCCAAACATACCCATCTAATTCAATTGTGACGCCGGGGCGAAAGTCGTTAGAAGAGATCATGAATCAATGCTGTTGCCAGAACAATCGGGCTTTTATTTTACCGCGATCGCGGCCCCTTACTTTCCGGCGGCGGGTGAAAAGTCCGGCTGCGATCGGATAATTTACTATAGGCTTGCATTAAATAACGCTCTAAAATACCAAGCTGAGTACATTTTTGTCAAGCAAAAATCTAAAATTTTAACTCTAAAATCCGCAGGGGCGATCGCCCCTGCGGATGGGTATCGGCAACAGACAGCCCTGTGGCAAGATGGTTGGGGCGGCAATTCACTTGCTCCCCGACTCCGCCAACTTCCGCGACCTGCTATTCGTCAGACTCATGCCTCACTTCAGCAAAATCATTATGGATGCACTCAAACGCTGGCTGAAAATCAGCCTTGTCGCAGTGCTGCTGGCCGCCATCTGGATCGGGCCAAGCATCGCAGCCGATCGCCAGAGCCGCTTGCCCGCCGGTAATGCCATTACCGACGGCAGAGCCCTGTTGCGCTACGCTCTCCCGATTGACAATCAATCGGTGCGAAAACTTCAAGCCAGCATCGAAGATATCGCTACGCAACTCCGGGCAAACCGGCGCTGGAGTGCCGTCAAGAGCGACATTAGCGAGGCCGAAAAAATTCTCAACTTGCGCTCGAAGGACCTGCTAGCCAGCGTGGCAGAAGAGAAAAAACCCGAAGCTGAATCCCTGATCGCGCAACTCAAAGAAGGGCTCCTCTCAATGAGAGACTCTGTTGAAGCCAAAGATAAAGACCAGACGTGGGCGCAGCGCTCCAAGTTGCTGCCGCTGGTGGGGCAGCTAGAAGCCTTAATGGTCAAAGAATTCCCGTTTGAAGTGCCCGCAGAATACAGCTACCTGCCTCAACTCAAAGGGCGCGCCACTGTGGAGATGACCACCGAAAAGGGCACCCTCACCCTGATTGTGGACGGCTACAGCGCTCCCGTCACCGCCGGCAACTTTGTCGATTTAGTCCAGCGCGGTTTCTACGACGGTTTGGAATTCGTCCGCTCTGAAGAATCCTACGTCTTGCAAGCAGGCGATCCCCCAGGTCCCGAACAAGGGTTCACCGATCCCGCCACGGGCAAATACCGCAATGTTCCCCTAGAAATACTGGTTGAAGGCGATACCGCGCCCACCTACGGCATTACTTTGGAAGATGCCGGTCGCTACAGAGACATGCCGGCACTTCCTTTCTCGGCTTACGGTGCTGTGGCAATGGCTCGCCCTGAAGCCGAACCCGATGGCGGCTCGTCGCAATTTTTCTTTTTCCTATTTGAACCGGAACTGACGCCAGCCGGCCTCAATCTTTTGGACGGGCGCTATGCCGTTTTTGGCTATGTCGTCGAGGGCAAGGAAGTTTTGGACAAGCTCAAGCAGGGAGACAAGATTATCTCAGCTAAAGTCATCGACGGCGCTGAGTATCTCGTACAACCTCAAGCCGCTTAGGCAAAACCTCACTCCTCATCCCCGCCTACAGGGATAAAAGCTATAGGGTGGGCGCTCCCTTCGCATCGGTTTCGGACACTGAGGAACGCGAGCAGCAGGGAAAGCCCACCCTAATCATTTGGTTGTTGAGCATGAGAGTGGGCATTCAGGGAAGAAACCGGATTTCTGCTTTGACTCAGAGGGCTGAAGGCAGATACTAGACTGAGGAAAGGCATTCACTCAGGCAAGGAGCGAACTGATGAGCAGTGGGTTGAGAGGGTTACGGCTAATCGCGGCACTGACGGGTTTTATCACCCTGTTGATTCTGCTGCCAGCCATTTTATTTGGGGCGATCGCGCGCTGGCAGGTCATTTTCTTGTCAGTCGCGTATTTTTGCTTTTTCCTCGGCACCGTCTGGCGCGTCGTCAAACACGGCGAGATCGCCGATCGCTCCGAAGACGAGCAACTCAAGCGCCCGTCAGGGCGTTTGGCTGTTATCGTGCAGCTTGTCGGTATTGTTGCCGTGCATTGGCTGGCGCTCTATGACTTTTCGCGCTTCCCACCTGTAGAAATTTCGACCGGCGATAGACTGGCGGCGATCGCTGCTATTTCCTTGCTCGCGTGTTCCATCTTCATCAGCCAAGCCGCCATCCGCACCCTCGGCAAATTTTTCGATCGCCTCACCATCAAACCCGATCGCCATCTAGTCGATACAGGCATCTACAGCATCGTGCGACATCCCATTTACCTGAGTTATATTTTATTATTTGCAGGATATTGCACGCTGCTGCAGAGTTTTCTCAGCTTGGGGTTGCTAGCGGCAGTTTGTATGGTTTGGTTTGGCAATCGGATTGCCATTGAAGAAGAAATGCTCGAACAACAATTCGGCGAGGCTTACCGAGCGTATCAGCAAAAAACCAAGAAACTTTTTCCCTTCGTCTACTGAAAAAAAGGTAGCGTTCAGTAACTTTACCCGCAAAAAATAATAGAATAGAGGAATTAATCCCATGATAGCCGTTGAATTTGTATTTGTCATCAGTCTGGGCGTGTTGATAGTTTTGGGAGCTGTGAATTCTGTAAAAGCCAACCAGCGACAGCAGCAACTAGAAACGGCTTTTTATCAGTTGATAGAAAATCAAAATGGTCAGATTTCCCTGATTCAGTTAGCAGCCAGTGCCAGAGTTGATGCTGAAATCGCGCGGCAGTACCTAGAGCGCCAAGTCAAACTTTTTACTGCTACCCTAGAAGTTGATGCTGACGGAGATTCGTTTTATCGATTTCCCAAAATCCGCCGCTCTTCTAACAATTAGTACCCCCTCTACTCCCACCCGCAAGAGTAGCGATTCACTGAAGAAAAGCCCCCGTCAAGCGGGACTTTTTCTAATTTTTACCCTGATTCCCTGGCTGAGCCAGGGAATCAGATGATTCTCATTCTTCCCTTGTGTAGGGGTGCGTTAAAGTATCCCTCCCGGTTGCGGGATATCTACAGCTTCATCATTAAAGCAAATTGGGATTACCTACAATTGATTTAACATTTTGTGAGTCTGCGGCACAACCCGAACCCGCTTGATCTGACGCTTCATTAACCCTTGCCATTCCAGCACTTGCGCTGGCGTCGGCACTTGCAAAGAGACTGTACCTCGCGCCGCTACCTCTGTTGCAGTCAGAGGCGTTACCGGTTGCAAAAATACCGTCACTTCTGGGTTAATTCCTGCCACTAACTCAGCCGTTTTTTCTAACTCTTCTGGATTCGTTTGAGAGGAAATAATTATCTTGACAAATACATCAATCCGTGCATCTACACACAATTTGAGAAATTTATCGTGCGCTTCCCAGTGACATTCACCGCTGACGCTGGGCAGCTTGACATCCATGCCCACTGAATCCAAATAAGGCAAAATCATTGCTAGCTGCTCTGGGCGGTGCCCGCCTGTTTCCAGGTAAATAGGCAAACCTGTAACGGCACGCACTCGCGGCAAAAATTGCGCTAAAAAAGGAGCGTGCAGCAGCGGTTCGCCGCCAGTTAAGCTAATGCTGTCGTGCAGCCCGGGTTGATTTTGCCGTTCTACCCATTCCAGCAAACTAGGCAGGGCTACGGGGTTTTGGTGGGTTTCAAAGTCCCGCAGCCCGGGCGTTTTTTCGATCGCGCAAGTAGCGGGCGCGTGCCAAGTGCGATCGCTGTCGCAAAACCAGCAGCGCAAATCGCAAATCGCAAAGCGAATAAAAATTTGGCGAGTCCCCACATTGAGTCCTTCGCCTTGAATGGCTGAGAAAACTTCGATTAATCTGGCAGTCGGTGAATTAGCAGTCATAGCCAAGAGGGAAAAAACTTCAGTAGGGCGCGCTCGTGCACGCCCTACTCATTTTATTCCCCCTCTCCGTTTCGGAGAGGGGGTTAGGGGGAGAGGTTCCTAAATCTCAGCCGAAGCGCGTTCGATTAAGCGGCGCGCCAAGGTTTGAATGCCCGTGTGTTCGTAGTAATTGGTACTCATGTCGAGGAATGCCGCTACATAGTCCAATTTATCGTCAGAAATTTCGACAAATCGGCTCAAGTTGCTTGCCACATTTTGGGGCGTCAAACCGCGAGAAGCCACGAAATTACTCATCCACCCAGAAACGGAATTAAAACTTTCCGTAATAAAGCCTAACTTTCCGGCGGGATTGCCACCGGGAATCAGATCGCTCATTTGCCGGAAGCCTTGATTTTCTTGCAAGTCTGAGGGACCCATTTGTCCGAGGCGTTCCTGTACTTTCATAATGAAATCAGGCCCGAGAGGCAGCAATCCGTCAAAGCAAACCAAGGCAGCCATCCGCATCAGTGACTCGCCGCCGTAATCTCCCAAAGCGCCTAAAAAATCGCCGATGCTGTCACCGGGAATGCCGTTAATCTGGCAGAATGCCAATAATTCGACGATGACTTTCAGCGATAAATCGATAGTTTGGGCTTTGTCGGCTTTGGGGGTGATATTGCTCAAGAAGGACAGAAAGGAAATACTCTCGCCGACTTTGTTCGCCATTGCGGCTGTCCCCAGGGCGCTAGAGGCACTGTCGATGGTTTGGTACAGCCACAGGGCTGTCTGATATCCCTGGGATTTGTCGTTGTACAGCCAAATGGCGCGATCGCCGATTTGCTGAATCAAGTCTTCGTCTGTTTCGCCGGTGACTTCGCGAATGGTGTTGGTAAAGCCGACGAGATTGTTCCACTCGCCCGGAACGACGAAATCGAGGGCGCGCAGCGATTTGACGGTTAAGTTATCGGTGGGCAGTGAATCGACTAATTCAAAAATTGGTTTGCTCATCAGAAATTCCTGTGTTTCAGCTTGGTTGTGCGAATCAGTCCCGCATTGCGGTTATTTGATGCCGGCGATGCCGCTGAGGTTGAATTTTTCCAGCCACGCTTCGCGATCGCTCGCGGTAAATGACTTATCCCGGGATTGGACTTTCACTTGATAGCGACCCCCGACGAGAACGCTCGTCATGGTATTTCCCTGTACCGCCGCTGGATATCCCCCGATTGTTTGAGTGCTGGTTTTAAATTTGTCCAGCGCGCTGGGGTTGTTGGCGAGGTCATTGACTGACAGCATGGCTACATTCTTGCCGTCTTTGTTTAATTTATATTCAGCAAAGCCGGTTTTCTCTTGGGCAGCGACGACATTGTAGCCCCCGCCACTCTTGGGGAAAAATTTATTAAACTTGCTACCGGCAACTGCTTTGCCAGTCGGCGCGCGATCGGGGACTCCCGACTGTGCCTGCCCACCTTGCCCTCCTTGGGGATTGGCGGGTTGGACTTTACCCTTTTGCTGGGTACTTTGCTGTTGGGCGTTGTCCCAGCGGGAGGGCTCTTTCGCCCCGCCACAGGCGGTGACGAGCAACAGCACGGATAGGAGCAACGGCGCTAAAATCCTGTGCCAACGGGAAAAAATCATCGCACTCTCCTTGGATTTTGTTTACTAGGTATTTATCTGCTCGGAGTTTCACAACGAAACATCCTGCTTTCATTAAAGCTATTTTTTTTGAGGCGATCGCTCTGGTTGCTGTCTTCTGCCCCTCCGTAGCACCCCGGCACTTCATGCAGAAGAGGGCGATCGCAGAAGATGCGAAAACCCTTGACTATTGGGAGACGAGAAGCGCTTCCCTGGCGAAAAGGGCTCCCCATTTCCGCCGCGTTCGCCATTTTCTAGCTGCTGCCCAGCGGTGGCACTTCGAGCGGCGCTTCCCCGGTGGCCATATCCAGCAAATCTTCTAAGCTCAGAGGCTCTAGTGTTTGGGGATGCACTGGATCGAGAACATCCATCAGCAGCAGCAGTTGGTCGATGGCGAGGCGAGTGATCTTCCCGCCTTCAATCCGATTGATTTGAGGTCCCGATATTCCCGGCACCAGCTCTGGATCGATGTACAGCTCCTTGCCTTTTGCTTGGAGCAATTCCGACTCTTGCGCCGCTATGTAGGCTCCCAGCTCGTGGACTGAACGCCAACCGCGATAGTGTCTCAGCCAGCGCAAGTATCTGCCCAGTTGGAGCAGCCCTATCTGCGTTAACCTGCGGTTTTTTTTCAGTACGTTTTGGGGCATCAAAGCAGTTTTCGTGTCTCGAGTTCAAGATCGAATTAGGATAGATTTTTTTATAATATCACATTGCTGATTGCTAGACAGCGATTTTTTAATTGCAGATTGTTAATTTTTTTATTCGTTATTTTACCTCGGGCCGAAACCGTCCGGTTTCTGGCCAGCGACTGGCCCAATACGATAGAGCCTATTTTGCGATAATACTGCAACCCCAGACTCAGTAAAAAATATATAAAAATGAAAAATTGAAAAAAAAATAAACTTTAAATATAAGATGAAAAATTCAGGGGGAGTATCGGGGAATGCGGCGGCGGTTGCGGGGAAGCGCCTCACGCGCTGCGGACGTCCTGCAGTCAGATGGGCGGCGAACAGGAGGTTTTCGATCGCAGGCAAACCTGCCGCTATCCACTGAAAATCTGCGCTCAAACATAGTAAGGCTCCATCTACATTGACTGAAATATTGCAAGGATAAGCGGCGGAGAGTTGGCTGCGTCTAGAGAAGACCTTGTGCTTTGCTAAGCAGGGTTTTTCTCAGGGCGATCGTCAAGGGGCGATCGGCGGCGTTTGAATGGCGATTTAAAGCAAATCACAATGTACGGGAGCAACCGGCGCGCCCTCATCTTCATCAATACCCTACAAAACTTTTCAAACCTTTACACAATCTTCTTCGCACGCCTCTTTGAGCTGACCTATTATTGTAACGATTCTCAATGGACAAAAGCGAAAAAGCAAAAAACTCCCGCTTGGCGTGTTTCGCAGCGATTCCCGGGGTAAGCGCTTTCCACCCATAGGGTAGGGTAAGAAATCGCGCGGCTCAAATCGGTTGTTGAGCGGCGCTCGCCATCAAAGCAAATAGGGGGTGCAACTTTTGCGAAT
The DNA here is from genome assembly GCA_964405435.1 of uncultured bacterium. Classification (GTDB taxonomy): domain Bacteria; phylum Cyanobacteriota; class Cyanobacteriia; order Cyanobacteriales; family Oscillatoriaceae; genus DVEG01. The sequence goes on along the minus strand of CAYOOD010000041.1, from coordinate 54,682 downwards.
GAAGGGTGCTAGCTTTCCGATTCCCGTAGAAAATCAGGCTGCATCCGCCGCGCGCCGTCAGGGAAAGATAAGCTGCCCACTCAAAAGTGAGAACCCAAAAGTGAAAGAGCGGACGAAGCGACACGTCAAACAGACTTTTGTGCCAGTGGGGCTCTGTTGGAAAATCCTTATCGATTATCAATTTCAAGCTTTAACGCTGATAGCAGCCCGCAAAAAGACGCTCTCCTGCTTCGACGCCTCTTTTAACAGAGATTCAGTCGGGATGTTGGGAAAAAAGATGCAAAGTGAGAAAGTTAAAATTTCTTTATCGGCACTCCCATTCGGCTTTTTCACGCGCCCGACTCCGCACTTCCGGCAGCAGGCAGGCAAAAACTGCAAATTTAGCCTTTTATGATTGTTGATGGGATCGGATCGGCGATTGGCTGGCTGGCTGGGGCTTCTGCCAGGGGCACCCTTTCCGAACAGCTCCACGCGCCACACCCCCATTCAAAGGCTGGCCAAACTGCAACTAGGGAGCGAGTTGGCCATCAAGGGATGACATCTTCACGGGCCGCTTTTTGAGGGTCAGGAATTGCAAATGTATCGCCATCAATAGCTCGCGAGAGCAATGCGGCCTTTTTCCGACCTTGGGGGAAAAGCAGTTTTCGGCAAAGCGCGATCGACAGCGCGAAGCGCTTTCCAGAGCGATCGCGGCTGGGGCGGTGCTCTTGACTTTATCCCCCATCTCCAACCCTTTATATAGACGAGAGTGAAAAACTCTCCCCTCACACCAGGGACAGAAACCAGACGATGCGCATCCTAATTTATTCATATAACTACTACCCAGAGCCAATCGGTATCGCCCCTCTGATGACCGAACTTGCAGAAGGCTTGGTGAAGCGGGGGCATCAACTGCGAGTGGTCACCAGTATGCCCAACTATCCAGAACGCCGCATCTATCCAGCCTACCGGGGTCGGTGGTACATGACCGAACGCAGAAACAACGTCACGATTCAGCGCAGCACCCTGTGGATTCGCGGGCCGCATCCCGGGCTTGTGGATCGGATCTTATTAGACGCCAGCTTTGTCTGTACCAGCATGATACACGCCCTCAAAAGCTGGAAGCCCGACCTGATCTTCGCCACCGTTCCTCCCCTGCCGATAGGCGTTCCCGCAACCCTAGTCGGGTGGATGCGTCACTGTCCCGTCGTGCTCAACGTACAGGATATCTTGCCCGACGCTGCCGTCCACGTTGGTTTGCTCAAAAACAAAGCCATGATCGGTCTTTTTGGAGCCTTGGAAAAATTTGCCTACCGCCACGCACGCACGATTAGCGTCATCGCCGACGGGTTTGCAGAGAATTTGCTCCACAAAGGAGTCTCACCTCAAAAAATAACTGTCATTCCAAATTGGGTGGATGTAAATTTCATCCGCCCCTTGCCTAAAAAAAACAACCCTTTCCGAGCAGCCCACCAAATTGACGGCAAATTTGTCGTCCTCTACTCCGGCAACATAGCCCTCACCCAAGGCTTGGAAACCGCCGTCCAAGCAGCAGTCCGGCTGCAGCACTTGCCAGATATTGTATTTGCGATCGTCGGAGAGCCAACCGCCATTCACGAACTGCACCTTTATTGCAAAGAAGTGGGTGCAAAAAACGTGCTGCTCCTGCCGTTTCAAGACCGGGAAGACTTGCCGCAGATGCTGGCGGCAGCCGATGTTGGTTTAGTGATGCAAAAGCACAACGTGATTTCGTTCAACATGCCTTCTAAAATTCCGGTCATTCTGGCTAGCGCTCGCCCGATCGTCGCCTCGGTTCCCGCCACCGGCACGGCGGCGGCGGCTGTCAAGGCGAGTGGCGGCGGTTGCGTCGTTGCCCCAGAAGACCCTGATGCCTTGGCAGAGGCTATCCTGGATCTGTACAAGCACCCCGATCGCGCCGAAGCCCTCGGTCAGCAAGGCCGGCTATTTGCCGTCGAGCATTATGGATTTGAGCACGCTTTGAATCGGTACGAAGCCCTATTCGAGGCCGTGGCCGCTAGTTGGGCATCCCCGGCCAGCGCTCTGCACTAGGGAGAAAACCCGTTAAAATACTTAAACTGAATTGGCTGATTTTGGAACAGGTGGAAACCCTCTCGCCAAACAATTAGGCTAAAATGAGAGCAAAATTAAGAAAATCCGCTTTTTTAAAAAGCACCACGTTCAGCCAACCATTTCGAGCCAAAGGAGTCCTCTAGAGTGATGCGGGATCGGGTTTTAGCCTGGTTAGCAGATAATGTTCCCACTTCTCGGTTGAAACACATTCTGGGAGTAGAACAGACAGCGGTGGAGCTAGCTGGCCTACACCATCTCGATACAGAAAAAGCCGCTCGGGCGGGATTGATGCACGATCTCGCTAAATGTTTTAAGCCTTATAGGCTGTTGCAAGTGGCGATCGACGCAGGAGTGGAGATAGATGAAGTCGCTCAAGCCAATCCGCACCTGCTGCACGCTCCGGTCAGCGCCATTGTCGCCAAAAACCTTTTTGGCGAAAGCGATCCAGAAGTCTTAGACGCGATCGCCTACCATACTTTAGGCCAGCCCGGAATGAGCAAACTCAGTTGTGTCGTGTTCGTCGCCGACAGCGTGGAGCCCACTCGCGGCAGTTCGCCCGAATTGGCGGCTTTGCGGCAAGCCAGCCAGAACGACCTGTACAAAGCCGTTTGGCTGACTTGCGATTATTCGCTCTCGTTTTTGCTGGAAACTCGCTGCTTGATTCACCCCCGAACCATCGGCACTCGCAATTGGGCTTTGCAAAAGGCTTCGGAACAGGTGGCTGTCGGAAATCGTGCTAAAGAGCCCTACAAGACGGCTTAGTTTTTATTAAAAAATAAGCCTTTAGAAGGAGAGAGTTTGTTAGCTAGAAAACAGCGAATAGAGAGGGGCAAATCGCTAAAATTCTTTTAAAAGTGAGTGTTGTTGTAAAGATTGGAGATTGAATGACAGAGTATACCAAAGTAGACTTAGTGACAGAAAAAGGAAGGCTGAAACCAGCTACGAGCCGCGAATTAGCCATGACGGCTGCTCTGGCAGCCGACGATCGCAAAGGCGGGGATATCGTCGTCTTGGAAGTGGCAGAGGTGTCGTATCTAGCAGACTACTTTGTGATTGTCACGGGCTTTTCTCGGGTGCAGGTACGGGCCATTTCTCAGTGGATACAGGAAAAGGCAGAACAGGAGTGCGATCGCCTTCCCCGGCAAGTAGAAGGGCAAGCCGATGGCACCTGGGTGTTGCTGGACTACGGCGACGCGATCGTCCACGTCTTGATGCCAAAAGAGCGGGAATATTACAATCTAGAGGCATTTTGGGGACATGCACAACGCATTGACTTTTCAGCCGATACGCAGGTAGGGAGAGGAACGCCATGAAAGACGGGTTGGTTTCAGTCTGCCCAGTCCCCGAAGAACAGCAACCGCTCAACGAGTATCAAGAACTCAAAGAAGCCTGGTTTTTTCAATGGCCCACTTATGCCCCGCGCCACTATATTGCGAAGATGGCGTGGGTGTGGGGCTTGGCTTGGCTCGTAACCGGGCCGGTGGCGGCAGCGAGTTTCGCGCCTAAAAAGCATCTGGGCCAGTTTTTACTCAGCGGGGCAGCCGGGGCGACGTTTATTTTGGCGCTGGCGCTGCTGCGCCTGTACTTGGGCTGGTCTTACGTGCGATCGCGCCTGAGCAGTTCCACCGTCCACTACGAAGAATCCGGGTGGTATGACGGTCAAGCCTGGGCGAAAACGCCCGAAATCCTCACCCGCGATCGCTTGGTCGTCACCCACCAAGTCGAACCGATCCTCCTGCGCCTGAAGCAAACCTTTGCGGTGCTGGCCGCTTTTTGCGCGATCGGCAGCGTTCTGTGGAATTTCTTGTGAGCAATCCCTTGATTTTAGAGTTGAGATTTTAGATTTTAGAGCAACTTCCCAGTCTAAAGTCTAAAATCTAAAATTGTTTGTCCTCTCCCCCAAAAATAATCAACAGAAACCCATGACAATGGGAAAGCGAAACCAATCCGCCGAACTGGAAGTCCGACTGCTGCGCGAAGGCATCGTCGAATCCAAACATCATGTCCAGGCAGTCGTATGTGACAACCGGGGACGGGTTCTCTCTGTAGCCGGCAGCGCCGAAACAGCCGCTTTCGTCCGCTCGGCCCTCAAGCCATTTCAAGCCCTAGCCGTCACGACGACCGGCACCCTCGAACGCTACAACCTCTCCGACAAAGACCTCGCGATTATCTGCAGCTCCCACAAGGGCACCCTCGAACACTCGCGGCAAGCCTTTAACGTCCTCTGGCGCTGCGATGTCGAGCCGTCGGCGCTCCAATGTCCCATCCCGGAAGGCAAGCGCAGCCCCCTGGAATACAACTGCTCTGGCAAACACGCCGGAATGCTGGCAGTCTGCCAGCAGCGCAATTGGCCCCTGAACAGCTACTTGCAGCGCAGCCACCCCGTGCAGCAGCTCATTTTGACGAAAGTGGCTGAATTGCTGCGGATGCCGGGAGCAGAGTTTATCAGCGTCCGCGACGACTGCGGCGCTCCTACTTATTTCATGCAATTGGGTCAAATGGCTTCCCTCTATGCAAAGTTGGCGTCTGGCGACAACTTGGATATGGAACGGATCGTCCGCGCCATGACCCATCACCCGGTGATGGTGGCCGGAGCCGGCGAATTCGATACGGAACTCATGCGCTTGAGCGAGGGAGAACTCGTCAGTAAAGGCGGCGCGGAAGGGATTCAGTGCATCGGTCGCGTCGGCGAAGGCATGGGGCTAGCGATTAAGGTGGCCGACGGAGCCAAGCGGGCCAAACATGCGGTGGCCATCCAATTGCTCAAGCAAATGGGCTGGATCACTCCGAGTATTTCTGAAACCCTGTCAGAAAAATTTATGAGCCCCAGCGACTTCGTGCGCCTGGAGGTGGTGGGCGAACTCTCCCTGGTGTAAGGGTTTTCACCGATAGCGCCGGCGCAAAAAAAAATATTTTCAAAAAGGGGTTGCAATTTTTGGGGAGGCATGTTTATACTAGAGAAAGCGACGCGGGATAGAGCAGTCTGGTAGCTCGTCGGGCTCATAACCCGAAGGTCAGTGGTTCAAATCCACTTCCCGCCACCATCAATACATATCAAAGCCGTGACTGGTTGCAGTTGCGGCCTTGATGTATATAAGGATGGAAATGAAGGCGAGAAGGCAAATAAGCTGAAGGCCAATGCTTCAAAAGCATCTCCTGCCATATCAACTAAAAACAAGCCCTGCATCCTCTAAAGATTGCAGGGTTTTGTTTTGGGCGGGCAAGCAACCATTCCCAAAGAAAGACGGCGCGCCCCGGAGGGAGTACGCCTAAAGTTAGAATGGGGTTGGCTGAAGGGCGAGAAATCGGGGCATCGGGTTGAGCCCATTTCGCTTTTCTCGCAGGTACAATCCTAAAAAATTTATAAATTTATCTCTATGGCTGGAAACTTGCGGCGACCGATTTTAGTGGGGGGAGTGGGCCTCTCATTGGCCCTGTGGATGTTGGAGAGCCTGCAGCAGTCGGCAGTTGAGCTGGGCGAGTGGGCGCTATTGGGCGCGATCGCCGCCGGTGGGGGCTTGTGGCTGTACCAAAAAACCGCCAAAACCATCCAACTGCCGCAAGCGAATCTCCCGCTCAACCGCCAAGCAGTGGAAGCCGCGATCGCCCGGGCAGAAGCAGCCATTGGCCACCTGGAGGCAGAAACGGCAAACCTTGATACCACTTCTCAAAGCGCGATCGCTCTGAACTGCGCGAAAATGCGCCAGCAGGCGGCACAGCTCAAAGCCGAACTCGACCGTCAAGAATTGCGCCTCGCCGTCACCGGAGCAAAAGCAGCGGGCAAAACCTCCCTCATTCAGATTTTGCAGTCGAGCTGGGTGTCGCAACTTCCGCACAAAGTCAGTTTCGCAGAAACTCCCCCCTTATTTGCCGCCAGCGAGAACGGTGCCGTCGCTCAGAAAGAAGCGATAGAAATTGCGATCGCCTCCGATCTCGTTTTATTCCTCACCACGGGCGATTTAACCGAGCCGGAATTTCAAATATTGCAGAAGTTTGCCGAAGCGAACGCCCGCTCGGTACTCGCGTGCAATAAACTCGATCGATGCTTGCCAGAACAGCAATCGGCGCTATTGCAGCAGTTGCGCTATCGCGTCAGAAACACCCTCGCCGAAAAAGACGCGATCGCCCTAGCAGCCGCTCCCAGTCCGATCAAAGTGCGGCAGCACCAACCCGACGGCTCCGTGCAGGAATGGCTCGAACAACCCGCACCCGAACTGAGCGAAATTGTCGATCGCTTGAGCGAAATCATCGAGAAAGAAGGGCAACAGTTGGTGTTAGCCAGTACCGAGCGCGCCGCCCGCGCGCTAATCGCAGAAGTGAAAGCGGCATTAAACAACATCCGACGCGATCGCGCCCTACCGGCGATCGAGCAATATCAGTGGATTGCCGCCGCCGCCGCCTTTGCCAACCCCGTTCCCGCCCTCGACTTGCTGGCAACTGCCGCAGTCAACGCCCAATTAGTTGCCGATTTAGGCACAATCTACCAGCAAAAATTTTCCCTAGAACAAGCCCAGACTGCCGCCGGAACCCTCGGCAGTTTGATGCTGAAATTGGGATTCGTCGAACTCTCCACCCAAGCCATTACCGGCATCCTCAAAAGTAACGCCATCACCTTTGTTGCTGGGGGAGCCGTGCAGGGAATCAGCGCCGCTTATCTAACGCGCATCGCCGGGTTGAGCTTGATTGAATACTTCCAAGCGCAGGAAGTAGCGGCAGGCAGTGGTTTGAATCTGGAGAAGTTGGGCGAAATTTTGCAAAAAGTGTTTCAGCAAAATCAGCGGGTTGCATTCTTGCAGGAGTTTGTCAAGCAAGCAGTCGGGCATATTTTGCCGGAATCCCTCCAGCCTCAATTCGCCAAATCTGAAAAAGTTGCTTAGTTGGCTCGTGAGTCAGAAGTCGCGAGTTTTCCAAACCGCAAAGACACAGAGGGCGCAGAGGAAGGGAAAGAAAGGAATTTTTGAGGGGTGGCGATCGCTATTGATTGCTCTGCCGCATATATGGCGGTTTTCATCCTCGTGAGGGACTGAAAAACCCGGTAACTTCAGCGAAACCGGGTTTTTGCGCCATACTTCATCCACCTGAAAACCGCTCTATTGCTGTTCGACTTGACAAATATTAAAAAATATGATATCCAGATTTCATTGAACCGAGCTGTTCTATAAGAGCAGTTAGCCAGCCAATTATAAAGTGCAGGGCAATTTTCGGGCCATCATAAAAAATGAGCGAGGCAGTATTACAATTAACTACTAGCATTTTTTTTACACCTGAACTTTTTCATTCTATGCCTCGCAAAGCCTCATCTTCTGCATCTCGCCCCGCTGCAAGCACGTCTTTAGGGCTCTCTCAACTTCACCTGCGCTTAGAAGGGTTAGAAAAAGAACACAAGTCACTTTTAAATAAGATTAAGAGAAAACGGACGGAACTGAATAACTTTGTGGAACAAATGCGTTCCCTCGCCACAGAGATATTTCACCGCAGCGCTTCTAGTTACCAAAAGGTTCAAAAACTCGACGAAGAAATTCACGCTTTGTTTGAGGAAATATTTGCGAGGAGAAAATTTGGAAAACAGACTAGAAAAAATATAGAAAAAATTTACCAAAATCTGCAAATGGCGGGAATCATTACGCCAAAAGTCGAGAGTTTCGATGCCGATACAGAACTCGACGAGCTATTTGAAACCCCAGAAGAGGAAGAGGAGTTTTCCCGGGAGCAGTCAGAACGGCGTTTCTATGACAGGGAGGAACAAGAACCCGAGTCTGATTCAGCCAGCCGAAATGAAAATTCTCGGAAAATCCGCCAAACCTTTCTAAAGTTAGCCGAAATCTTTCATCCGGATAAGGTGACAGACAGCGAAACCCAGATGCGCCATACGGAGATTATGAAAGAAATTAATAAGGCTTACCAAGAGGGCGATATAGCCCGCTTGTTGGAAATCGAACAAAAATATCAAGTTGGGGAGTTGATTGATACGAATAGTGAGGATGACTTGACAAAAAGATGCGATCGCTTGCAGCAGCAGAATGAAATTCTAAACAATCAATATGAAACGTTAAAACGGGAATTGCGTCAAGTGAAAAATACCCCGGAAGGAGCCCTAGTCGCCGATTACCGCAAAGCGTCCAAGCAAGGAATAGATATGATGGCTGAGGTAGAAGAAGAAATCGATTCTCAGGTGCAAGTTGTTGTCGAAATCCGAGATTTCGTCAAAGATTTTCGCGACCAAAAGATAACTATCAAGGAGTTTACAGAAGGGCCAGAAGCTTTGCGTTCCATGAAAAAGCAAATGATGGAAGAGATGCTAGAAGAAATGTTTGGAGACTTGAGAGACATGATGGGGTTTTAGAAATTGAAGTGGCGCAAAACAAGTCGCTGGAGTGAAAAAAAGAGGCTTACAAGCAGCTTTTTGCTCCAATGAGAGGGAATAGATATGTGAATTATTACTGTCTATTTTTCAAAAGTCATATTGCAGGGATTCTATGTGAATCGCGAACCCTCGTCAAGCCCGGTTTTTTGAAAAACCGGGTTTCTCAGTCCAGCCGTTCGCTTTTTATATAGAACCGCTATATATTGCCTGCCATAAATCGGAGCCTTGCGTTAGAATAACAGCAGAGCTAAGAGAGGAGGTAAAATGGCAAATAATCCCGAAAGACCCGGACCGAATGATGCCGTTTTAGGGGGGCGATCGCAACCGCCGGTAACAGGGGCAGTTTTGGGAGGAATCGAAGGGATTAAACAGCGCTTGTCGAGCGGTACGGAAAAACAGCGGATTGCAGCTTTATCAGACGCTCTCAATTACGGAGCGGAAGGGTTAGAATTGGCGATCGCATCCCTAAAAGATGCAGGCGGAGAAGTCGCACTCGCCGCCTGGAAGCTCCTGCAAAACCGAACCGAACCGCAAGCGCAGCACGCCGTAGAGAAATACCTGCCCTTGCTCTCTGACGTTGACATGGTTTACTTTCGCCTGCGCGACTTGCTGGCAGCCAAACAGTGGAGCGACGCCGACAGGCAAACCCGCAGTATTCTACTGAGGATTTGCAAGCGCGAGGAGCAATGGCTCAGAAGAAAAGACATCCAAAAGCTGCCCCGTACCGATTTGGGCACCCTCGATCGCCTGTGGACTTACTACAGCCAAGGTCACTTTGGTTTCAGCACCCAACTGCGAATCTGGAAAGAGAGCAAAGAAGCGAATAAATTTGGCGATCGCGTCGGCTGGCGGATCGGACAAAGTGAGGGAAGGTGGGGAGAAATACGCTACTTGATGGAAAGACGCGCCGACATACCCTGCGATTTGAATGCACCCGCCGGACATCTCCCTACTGTGTGTGCCTTCGGAGGAGGTGAAAGCTACGAGGAGCCCTACACCAACGACACCGAATCGACGATGGGTTTTTATTCGATAGACGGCTATTGGACAATCTGGAGCAGCGATTCATTTTTCGGCCCGGAAATGGTCGATTGCTTCTTCAAGCGCATTCAGGCTTGCGAACTCTAAGAACCACACTTCAATCGAGATTACATCACAATATAACTGTAGCCTGTCGTTCCCTATCTAACCTTGAATCATCCTCAAGTGTCCCAACCCAACAGCGATAAGGGGCCTCAGACTGCCCCAGCGCGTGCCACCCGGCAAGACTCTCACTTTAATAGCGCCCGTGGCAGTTTGCGGCAAGCACTCTCGTGGTATTCTCACGTCCGCCGCTTGCCGCAGCATTCCAAAGACGCAGACTTGCAACCCGTGCTGCAGAAACAACTGGATGTTTTAAACGGCATCCTGGCAAAACTAGACCAGAGCGTCATTCGCATCGCCGCTTTCGGGTTAGTCAGTCGCGGCAAGTCGGCGGTATTGAATGCGCTAATGGGCCAAAAAATCCTGCAAACTGGCCCGATCAACGGCGTCACTCAGTGGCCGCGTTCCGTGCGGTGGGTGCCCGATCGCGACGGCAAGCTGCAAGTCGAGTTAATCGATACTCCCGGATTGGACGAAGTGGACGGGCAAGCGCGAGCGCAAATGGCTAGGGAAGTTGCCCGTCAATCTGACTTGATTTTGTTCGTCGTCGCTGGCGATATCACCCGCACCGAATATCAAGCCCTGTGCGAACTGCGCCAGAGCCACAAGCCCATCATCCTAGTTTTTAACAAAATCGACCTCTACCCAGATCAAGATCGGCAAACGATTTACGAACAACTCCAGCAACTAGCAGCCGGAGATCGCGCGGAGAGGGGATGGGTTCCAGACTTGGAAACCCCCAATCCCCCAATCCCGACTCCCCAATCCCGCGATCCCCAATCCCCCGATGACATCGTGATGGTAGCGGCAGAACCGGCTCCGATACTGGTGCGGGTTGAGTGGCCAGATGGTCGCGCGACGCACGAGTGGGAGACGCCGCCCGCGCAAATCGACGAACTGAAGGAGAGAATTTTGGAAATTCTCAACCGAGAAGGGCGATCGCTCCTCGCCCTCAATGCCCTGGTTCAGGCGAAGGAAGCTCAGGCAACCATTGCCAACCGAACGATACAGTCGCGCCAAGAGCAAGCAGACGAGCTGATTTGGGAATTTGCCAAATACAAAGCCCTGGCAGTTGCCCTGAATCCGATCGCTTTCTTGGACATCCTCGGAGCCACGATCGCCGATTTGGCGCTGATTCGCTCCCTCGCTCGCCTCTACGGCTTGCCGATGACGGGCTACGAAGCCGGCAAGCTCTGGAAGCAGATTTCCTTCAGTGCTGGGGGCGTACTCCTGAGCGAACTAGGCAGCAGCCTGCTGTTTGGCGCGGGCAAGAGCGTGGCGGCGGCATCCGGCGGCATCGTCAGTTACGCGGGGGCGGCGATCGCCCAAGCGAGTTTAGCCGGCTACGGAGCCTATGCCGTCGGGCAAGCAGCCCAGGTATATCTGGAACAGGGCTGCACTTGGGGGCCAATGGGGCCGGATACGATTATTCGAGATATTCTCGATCGCGCCGAGCCGAACACGGTTATCGCCCGCCTGCGTCGGGAGCTGTCGCCCCAAAAGTAGGTAAAAGCCGGGATTGGGGGATTGGGGGATTAGGAAGGAGCCGGGAAAAGGGGGATTGGGGGATGCTCCTAGGGCACCTGTAGAAGCTGCCCTAGGAGCGTTTGTAGAAGTTATCAAAGAGATATTAGAAAATTTTGTAGAACAAAATTTATGATTAAGCTTGTTAACCGTGGATTACAGAACGAGCTGTAAAAAGTTATGTGTTGATTTCCTTTTGAGCAGTTCTGGTAAGCTGGGCGATCGCCTCCCGTTGCGGTGCGGGCGTCTGGCTGTCCATATCCAGCCACAACAAATATTCGATATTGCCAGCCGGCCCCGCGATCGGCGACCAGGTTAAGCCGCGATAGCGCCATCCCAGTTGCTCAGCGGCTTGCAACACAGAGGCGATCGCTTCCGCCTGAGCGTCAGGATCGCGCACCACGCCCTTTTTGCCCACCCGCTCTCTCCCCACCTCAAACTGCGGTTTCACCAACAACACCACCTCGCGAGGCGATCGCAACAATTCCCACAGCGCCGGCAGTACCTTGCTCAGGGAAATAAACGAAACATCCACCACGCCCAAATCTGGCAAAGTTTCGCGATCGCCATATAACTCGTCTTTTGTCAAGTAACGCAGATTGGTGCGTTCCTTCAAAATCACCCGCGCGTCGTTGCGCAGACGCCAATCAACCTGCCCGTAACCCACATCAACCCCATAGACGAGCTGAGCGCCGGCTTGCAGCAGACAATCCGTGAAGCCGCCCGTAGAGATGCCGCCATCCAGACAAACGCGATCCTGTACGGGAATCGCAAAAAATTCTAGAGCTTTAGCCAGTTTTTCACCGCCTCGGGAAACATAGCGCGATCGCTCCTTAATCTGAATCGGCGCGCCGATATCAACCTCAGTGCCCGGTTTGTCGATAACTTGCTGATTCACCATCACCTCGCCTGCGCGAATCAGCGCTTGTGCCTGCTGCCGCGAGGAACATAAATCCCGTTCTACCAGTAAAGTGTCGAGTCGTTGCTTAGCCAAGGAATTTCACAAATTGACGCGATCGCCGCGAACCAAGTATTTACCCATCAAAAATAATATACCCCTAATCCCCTAATCCCCCAATCCCGGCTCTTATACCGAGATGAGATTTCAAAGTAGCTCTTTAAAAAAATTAATAAACTTTTGTATAGAATAAAAAGAGACTTCTAATGATGAGCTTCCCTGCTGCTGATTGGCCAAAGATCTCGCCCAACAGTTTTTGTGAAGCACAAAAATTGGAAGTAAACTGTAGTTGATGTTACAATATTAAAAATCCAATCCGGGAAACGTCCCATTGCCTCAGTGGAGAAGCCCATGTTAAAAGCGAAACTGACGCCGTGCGCAAACTTGCTGTACCACTGGATTCTCTGGCGAAACCCCTCTGGCGGCAAGCTGAAAGTGGACTTGCAGGATTTTCAAGCGTGGACGGGGGAATATCGGGAAAAAGCGTACAGCGATCGCGAGATTTTCAACGCGCTCAAACAGTTAAAAGAATTGCAGTTGCTTGCCGTTGCCAAAACAGAAGTAACCCTCGACGTGAAACCCCCGGAGAATGGCAAGTGTGGGGCGCGATCGCCTGTTGAAATGTTGGTGGAGGAGTGGGATTGTCCGAAATATGGCTTCGTTTCACCCACTCCAACACCCGCGAATCGATTCGTCGAGCTTGTCAAGATAGTTTCAGGTTCTTTCGTCCTGAGCCTCACTTCTGTTGCCTTGGGTTTAGCCCTAGTACAGGCACAAACTCAAATATTAACGAACCCCCACCCTTGGAGTGTTTTGGGAGATAAGACTATTAGTTTATCTCCCTGAATGAATTGGGAGAGAAAAAAGGCGATCGCTCCTTTTATTTATTAGATTGGGATAAGAGCGCGACTTTTTGTTTCCCATAACGTTCTAATTCTTTTTGCAAATTAAGCGGAGCGACAATCGCGCTATTTTCATATTTCCCCCATTCTTCGCGCGGAAGTTGCCAAGTGATTTCAAACTCAATCCCGTCCGGATCGCAACCATAGATAGATTTGCTAGCGCCGTGGTCGCTGGCTCCTTGCAAGCAGCCCCGCTCTTTGAGCGTCTGAGCGGCAATTGCCAAATCTTCTATGGTGCGTACTTCCCAGGCGAGATGGTAAAGCCCAATTCCGCCCGGGGGCGGTGAGGGAGCCGCGTTTCCCACGGCTAACAAACCCAAATCGTGATGATTTCTAGAACCAGGCGATCGCAAGAAAACCATCCTGCCGGGAAAGCGATCGACTTCTTCAAACCCCAATACAGATTTGTAAAATTCGAGCGATCGCTCCAAATCCCGAACGTAAAGCACCGCATGGTTCAGCCCAGTTATAGAAATCATCGCATTTCCCTCCCTATCACGCTCACGCCAAGTCAAATAACAAAAATTCCGCGTCTTTTTTGGCTTCAAAAACCAGCCTCGTTTCATCGCTGACTGCCGCGCCATCGCCGGCACTGAGCGGCTGCCCGTTGAGAGCGATCGCTCCTTTGACAACCTGAACCCAAGCATGACGGTTTGATTTGAGTTGATGCTCAACCCGCTGCCCGACATCGAGCAAACTGGTATATAACTCTACATCTTGATGAACCGTAACCGAACCGTCGCGCCCGTCTCGCGAAGCAATGATGCGAAGTTTCCCGCGCTTTTCTTCGTCCGAATACATTTTTTGTTCGTAACTGGGCGGCAGACCTTTTTTATCCGGCAGAATCCAGATTTGCAGAAAATGACCCCAGTCAGTTTTAGAAGGATTGTACTCGCTGTGGACGACGCCCGTACCCGCGCTCATTCTTTGCACTTCGCCCGGACGAATAATCGAATTATTGCCCATGCTGTCTTTATGTTCCAACCCGCCTTCAATCACATAGGAAATAATTTCCATATCCCGGTGCGGGTGAGCCCCAAACCCTTTTCCTCCTTGGATTCTATCTTCATTAATTACGCGCAGGCTCCGAAATCCCATGTGTTCGGGGTCGTAATAATTGGCAAATGAAAAGGTATGGTGAGAGTCGAGCCAACCGTGATTGGCGTGTCCGCGTGCTTCTGCTCTCCGAATCGCAATCATTTTTTCTTCCTCCTGAATGAATTTTTTACAAATGCCGCTGGACTGTTCGCGTTCTATTGAATTCGTGAACTTCTGTAATTTAGAGGGATAGCCTCTGCTAGGGGTGTTATCAGGCTCCGCCTGGTAACGAGGAAAGGCAAGTATTTATCAAAAAATACCATGCCTCCTGCCCGATTCCCCATACCGAAAATCTGAGAGTTTCAGCGAATAAGGGGGAAACCCCTAAAGTTTGACGTGTGCCCCATCGCAGAAGGGTTTATTATTGGTATATTTGCACTGACACGCGGCAACTTTCTTTTTTTCCTCCAGGGTAAATTTTACAGGAGTAAATCCGCTGCCTTTGTGAGCGCCATCACAAAACGGCTGGGTTTTCGACTGACCGCAAGAACACCACCAGTAGTCACCCGCTTCGAGTTCGAGGACAGCAGGTTTTTTATCAAAAATAACAGGTTCGCTCATTCGGTTCTCCTCTCTCAATAAAGCAATTATTAACAGGTTGCAGGGACTCTTGGCTGAACTTTTCCTTCAACCCGACTCTGACTATTTAAACTGTAGACGAAACAGGGTTATTATGGGAAGTATGCACTTAAAAGTAAGATACTTACCAAAAAGATACTATGCAAGCCAAGGTAGAAAGTCGCGATCGCCTGACGTGCGCGGTGGAGAGTACGATAAGGGTGATCGGCGGACGCTGGAAAGTATTGATTTTGCGGGAGCTATTTCAGGGAGTCAAGCGTTTCGGCGAACTGCACCGGGCGCTGCACGGCATTACTCAGAAGATGCTCACCCAACAGCTCCGAGAAATGGAAGAAGACGGTTTGATCCATAGGGAAATATACTTGCAAGTTCCTCCCAAAGTAGAATATTCCCTGACGCCTCTAGGGGAGAGTCTCAAACCGATTCTCGACGCGATGCACGAATGGGGGATAAATTTTTTAGACAGCCAATTGCAAAAGCAACGCGAGACAGAAGTGTAACCTCTCCCCCCGTGCCCCCACCCCGAGGCGGGGAGGGAGGGAAACGGGAAAAGCATAAAAAACACCCCCCTTCTCTCGTAGGGAAGGGGGAGAGGGGGGGTTAGGTTTTTGCTTAGAGATTGGTGAGAGAGGGAGATGCGGGTGCGGGTGACGGAACGCGGGGGGGATTGAGCAACTGCTGCCAAGCGTCAATATCCCGCTGTGCGGCTGGATAAGCACTGGCATAGGTGGGGATTCTTTGGGCAATGTCGATCGCCCCTTGCAAGTCGAAAGCCGAGCGCTCTCTAGCGATCGCTAACATTTGCTCGCTCCACTGCGCAATTACCGTATCCGCCTCGCCGCGCAACTCGCTGGAATCCGGCACTTGATTGGCAGCGCGAATCGCAGACGCCAGCGTTTCTGGCGTTCCGGAATTGGCGAAGCGATAGGCTTCCTCCATATTTTGCCGCGCCCGCACTTCCTCCTGCCAGCTTTGAATCATATCTTGGGCTTCCTCGTACAGAGCCCGCCCCGGCAGAATTTTCTGAGCCGTCGCGATCGCCTCAGACAGCCGCCCCTCATTCTTCAAATCCCGCGCCTGGATGAGGTAGGGGCGATCTTCCCGCTCCTGCAGTCGCCGACTCCACTGCTGAATTTGCTCCTGAGCTTCCTCATAGAGCGCCCGTCCCCTGCCAATCCGGCTCGCTTCCGTAATAGCAGCTTGCAGGGCATCCGGTTCGCCAGATACAGCCAGTTGTAGCGCTCTGTCGAGATAGGGACGGTCTTGCTGCGTTTGCAGCTCCCGCGTCCACTGGTCGACTCTGTCCTGGGCTTCTCCAGACAGCGCCCGTCCGCTGCCGATGCGATTCGCTTCGTTAATCGCCGCTTGCAGGGATTCCGACGTACCAGAGCGAGCCAGCAATAAAGCTCTATCCAAATAGGGGCGGTCTTCTTGGGTTTGTATTTGAGAGCGCCAGCGATTGATTTCTTCCTGGGCTTCCTGCCAGCGCGGATTGGATTTAGTAATCAGCTCTGCTTGAGAAATCGCCGCTTTTAAATCGCTAGGACTGCCGCTCATCGCCAGCGTGCGAGCCCGCTCCAGATAGGCCAATTCTTGAATACTTTGCTGCCAGTCGTTAATCAATCCCCGGGCTTTCGCGTAGAGAGGGCGGTTGGGAGCGATCTTTTGCGCTGCAGCGATCGCTGATTCCAGACTGGCGACAGTCCCTTGCCACGTTTGAGCTTGCGCCCGAGCCAAATCCGTAAAATCTTGAATTTCTTCTTTTAATTTTGCATTATCGGGAATTTTGCGAACGATGGACAGAGCGCCGTATAAATCTCGTTTATCTAGGTTCTCCTGCGCTAAATCCATCAGTTGGCGGCTGAATTCCCCGATCGACTTTTGCGCTTCTTTGTAAAGGTGACTCTTCTCGCCGATGGCGCTGGCTTGTTTAATCGCTTCTAAAAGATTCTCCAACCCGCCCTGTTCTGCGAGAGCTTCCGCCTTGCCCAGCTTGGCACCATCTTCTCGCGCCGCCTGCACGCTGCCGGTGAGTTGTTGATACTTGGTAGTTTCCCAATACTTGTTGCCGACATCCAGCAACCGCACTGCTTGTCGGAATGCCTCTGGCCAATTTTGCTTTTGCAGTTGAGTTTCGGCTTTTTTGTAAATTTCTTCGGCTTTCGACCAGATCGATCGCCACTTGTCGATGCGTTCGTCAACGAGGCGGTAGGCGGGAACGTTGTCGGGAATTTTGCGCGCCTCGGCGATCGCCTCATCCAGCTTGCCCTCTTGAAAAGTTGATTCAACCAGGTTTAATAATTCCTTCGACCACTCTTCAATATTGCGGTTGATTTCCGGACGCAGCGGGTGATCGGCGGGCAGGGCATTGACGAGGGCGATCGCGGCGAGCAAATCTTCTACCGTATCTTTTTGAGCCATTTCCTGAGCGCAGTAGATGCGCAAGCTCGCCGACGCCGTTGGCCAAAATATCCCCCGACAATTGGGGGAAGCGGGGAGCAGCAGCAGGGAACTCACCGCGATGACCCCACTCGCCCCACTGACGAGAGCCGTGACGCCCACCCAGAACTTCCAGCTTTTCAGGATGTTGCCGAGGGCCTTTGGCGGCTCGAAGGGCATCTGAGGGCCACTTGGCACCTGCCTTGCTCTATCCCGCCTGGAGCGTCGCCGAGAACGGCGCGAGCGGGAATCCGCTGAATCCAGGGAATGCAGTTGCACAGCCCCGCTAGACGCCCATTCACTGGCAGCGCGAGCGAAAGCCTCCGCACTCGGGCCGGTCGGGACGGGTGGAAACCCAGGAAATTGGCCGTTCTCAACTGGCTCCTTAGACCTGTCAGCAGGTCGCCGGTTTGGCTCTTGGCGATCTTTTGTCATATCCTACACACCAAAACTGACTCAGCGGTCGAACTCGGCTGCAAACATACCGTCGTTGCTATCCTATCTCTCTACCCAGCTTTAGCCAAATCCCAGCCCCTCGATAAAGCCGTTCTTTGTCCACCAGCCCCAAAGATTGCGGAGCGATCGCGCGGGCGACTCGATCGCCCTGTCAATGCAAAAATCCCGACTAGCGCGAGACGTACTGAAGCGCGATTATATCAGATTTTTAGCTTCCCGATTCTGCCCTGAGCGCGCCAATCAGACGATAGAGGTCGTCGCTGTTTGCCTGGTAAACTTCTCCGCAAAAGTGGCAGGTTGCCTCGGCCCCGTCGTCCTTTTCGATCATGTCTTGCAGCTCCGCTTCGCCTAGAATTTTCAGCGCTCCCAGGAAGCGATCCGGAGAACACCCGCAGTGAAAGCGCACCATCTGAATTTCCGGCAGGATTTCCAGCCCCATATCTCCGAGCAGTTGCTCGAGAATATCGGGCAGCGTCTTGCCAGCCTGCAAGAGGGGCGTAAATCCCGACAGGGCTGCCACGCGAGATTCCAAAGTTGCCACGAGCGCTTCGTCGGTGGCGGCTTTGGGCATCACTTGCAAGAGAATTCCCCCAGCCGCTGTCACCCCTTCTGCCCCCACAAACACCCCCACCACCAGAGCCGAGGGCGTCTGTTCGGAGGTTGCCAGATAGTTGGCGATATCGTCGCCGATTTCGCCAGACACCAGCTCAACGGTACTGGAGTAGGGGTAGCCGTATCCCACATCGCGGATGACATAGATGAATCCCTCGTGGCCCACCGCCCCGCCCACATCCAGCTTGCCCTTGGGATTGGGAGGCAGTTCTACATCAGGATTGTCTACATAACCCCTGACGGTGCCGTCCAAACCGGCATCGACCAGAATCCCACCTAATGGGCCATTGCCGGTAATGCGAATGTTGACGCGCGATCCGGTGCGTTTCATGCTGGAAGCGAGCAACAGCCCTGCTGTCATCGTGCGCCCCAGAGCAGCGGTGGCGACATAGGAAAGCTTGTGCTTGACTCGCGCTTCTTGCGTGAGGCGGGTGCTGATGACGCCAACCGCCCGAATGCCGCCGTCTGCTGCCGTTGCGCGAATTAACTGATCGGCCATGAAAAATCCTAATGTTTCTTAACAATTAGTTACTTTATTTATTGTAGGCGCTGGATCGGGGGGGAGTAGCGGGCGATCGCGCCTGAAAAGAGTTCGGTTTCCTTTGGCATACTGAAAGGACAGTTACTCGCGCTACCGCACTTTTCAACTATGCTAGGCAATTTTCAAAAAAGCCACCTGCGAATCGAGGTTGAAGCTTCGGCCACGGCCATTCGGGACAGCCTGCTGCGTCCTGCATTGCTGCAGCAGTGGCTGTGGCCCCAACGCTTCGCGCCCGGGCTGCCGGAAGAGTTGCACGCAGGGTTGGCGTTTACGAGCACGATCGGGCCGGTGACAATTCACCACCAAGTAGACGTGGCGGAGTCGAACTGTCTGCGCCTGCTGTTGAGTCAGGGCATTGACGGGTTTCACGAGTGGTATTGGGGAGACGGTTGGGTTCAGTCGCGGTTGGAAGGCGTCTCGTTGCTGCCGCTGAATTTAGGTCAGACGATGAGTTTGCTGCGCTTGCGGGAATTTCTGGCAGGAAAGCAGGAGGCGAAGGTTTAGCGATCGCATTGGTTCGTAGCAGGCGCTCAGAGCGCCTTTCTTCGCCCATCGGTTGAGTCGGCGAAAAAGCCCCTACAGAATTTGGGTGTCATCGAATCTAAATCGCCATGTCTTATGACAATTTGTGCAAATATTTAGCAGAGAAATATCCCGATCGCTTTGCCGCCTGGTTATTGGAAGAAGCGATCGCCTCTCCTGTAGAAGTTCTAAAAACCGAATTGACAATCGAGCCCATCCGCGCCGACTCCGTAACCTTTTTGCGTACCCGAACCCAAATTCTGCATTTAGAATTTCAGGTGAAAGTGCCGACAGACAAACCCATGCCGCTGCGGATGTTGAATTATTGGGTGCGACTGCACTGGCAATATGGGCTGCCAGTGACGCAAGTCCTCATCTGGCTCAACCCAACAAGCAATCCCGCCGCCTTCGAGACGCAATTCGAGCTGGAATCAACCCGGCACGGATATCAGGTGCTGCGGATGTGGGAGCAATCCCCAGAGCCGTTGCTGCAAGATGCCGCGCTGCTGCCACTGGCGGTGCTGTGTGCTGCCCCGGATTCCGCCCAATTGCTGAGTCGAGTAGCCCAACAGGTGGCTAGTATAGAAGCAAGCGAACAGCGGGAGGAAATATCGGCTTGTACTCAAGTTCTGGCTGGTTTGCGGTTTAACAGGGAGTTGATTGGCAACTTTTTCAGGGAGGAAATTATGGAGGAGTCAGTTATTTACCAAGACATCATCCAAAAGGGACTAGAACGGGGCAGGAAGCAAGAAGCGATCGCGATGATTATGCGTCCGCTGACGCGCCGATTCGGGACGCTTGAACCCGATTTGCAAGCCCGCCTTCGCGCTCTGTCTACGGCTCAGTTGGAAGATTTGAGTGAGGCATTGTTGGATTTCTCGGGCGTGGCTGATTTAGTGGCTTGGTTGCAGTCGCGTTAGAGTAGGTAGAAGGGGGGCGATCGCACTTCTCGGCAGGAGGGCGATCGCCCTTTTTTACTAAGACTCCAACCGCCAAATCTTAATAGTTTTATCCTGACTGCCGCTAACCAAAGTTTTCCCGTCAGGACTAAAACTGACGGAAGAAACTGCATCAGAATGTCCGATCGTGTGAATCGGTTCCCCAGCCAACAAGTCCCAAATTCTGATAGTGCCGTCACGAGAGCCGCTGGCGAGACTCTTGCCGTCGGGGCTGAAGGCAACAGATTTGACCGCATCTGAATGTCCCGCGAGAATATTAGATTGTTTTCCTGTTTTCAGATTCCAAATCTTGATAGGCTGTTCTGAACCGCCACTGGCGAGGCGCGTACCGTCGGGACTGATGGCAATGGAGAAAATGCTCTGAGAACTAAACCACGATTGAACCATACTAAACGGGCTGTCGGCTGGCCCATTTAGCGTGTGGACGAGGTGCCCATTTTTCAGGTTCCAAATCTTGATATTACTGTCAAAACTGCCGCTGATAACTGTTTCGCCGTCGGGGCTGATGGCGACAGAGTTAACCGCCCAAACATGACCTCTGAGGGTTCGCAGCAGTTCCCCATTTTCCAGGTTCCAAATTTTGACGGTGCTGTCGCTATGATGTCCGCTAGCGAGGATTTTTCCATCTGGACTGAAGGCAATCGACCACACGGACAAGACTACCCAGTCACTCCCTCTCAGAGCGGTTATCTGTTTTTTGCTCTCCAAATCCCAGAGCCTAATCGTGCCGTCTTGAAAGGCGCTGGAACTGGCGATCGTCTTGCCATCCGGGCTGAATTTCACGCAAGTAACCGGCCCTGTATGCTCTGTAAATGCGTGCAATAATTTCCCGGTTGCTAAATCCCACAGTTTGACTGTATGGTCGAGGCTGCCGCTGGCAATGATTTTTCCATCGGGGCTGATGGCGGCGGATTTGACTAAATCTGAATGAGCGGCGATCGCGTGCAGGCACCGCCAAGTTTCCCTTTTCGGAATTTCCCTCACCCAATTGGGATATTCCTGCACAACTTTCCGCCAAGTAGCAGGCGTTTGAGCTGGATTTTGGCAAATGGCAGGCAACCAACTCACTCCCGGATATTCTTTCTCAAAGCTTTCTAACCTGTCCCTGGCTTCTCGCACGGCTGGATAAAAAGGTTTTCCGCTTGCAAACGCTTTGAGAAAATTTTTCAGAAAGTTTTGCGCCACATCATCCGGCACGAGTTCGCGCATGACGATCGCTTGTGGAATGTTCAAGTCAGCGAGCTGTTTTGCCAATCCCAACCCGTCACAAGAGTTAAAAATGGCTAGCTGCAACCCGCACTCTATGGCTTTCTGAAGGGCTTTTTTCAATTCGTCTATGGAAATTTTCTCGGTGGCATTGATGTGGAGTTTACCCGTCTCGCCATCGGCTGAACTGGCACTGTGTCCGGCAAAAAAGAGGACATCCCAGCCGCGATCGTCTCGCAGTTGTTCGTAGAGTTCTTCTCGTTGAGGCTGTTCGAGAAAGATTGTCTCTGCGCCATCAGGCAACGCCTCGATTTCAGCGCGATCGCTCGCGGTGTCAATGCCTGCGTTGTCCCCCAGAATGGCTAGGATTCGGACTGAGCCCGCGCGATCGCCTGCCGGTTTAACGCCGCTGTACTCTGGGGAAATCAGCGCAATTTCAGCCCGCGTGTAAGTCTCGCTAAAGATATCCCACTCATTCCAGGGGAGTTTTTTCAGCTCCGGCTGCTTGGTTTGAATGAAAACTCTAATTTCTTCGCGATCGTCTCGCAATTCTAGAAGGATTTTCTCCCTGAGTTTTTGAAACTCTCTATTCTCGGATGCCAGCCAAGCTCTCATGCCCTTGTTTAAATCGTCAGCCGATCGCCTGCACTGTTCGAGTAACCCTTTTGTAGCGATCGCCTCTCCTTTTCCGGCTTTAATTCGCCCCTGCAATTCCAAGTTTCGATAATCTGACTGCCAGCGCTTGTACAGTAGGGTAAGTTCTGGGAGTGGGGGCAACCTTCCGGATATTTCTCCGCTAGGGCTGGCGTCAGTTTCTCCGACCTGAAGCGTCACCGGAAAGCCGCGATCGAAGTCCCCATCTGCTATTTTTAAAATAACTAACTTCCCCATTGCTATTTCCTTCGCGTTTTGGCTTTGTAAGTAAGGGCGAAGCATTCGCGCCTATCATTTTTTGATTCTTCCGAAAATATTCTAACGCGAATGCGAAAGCCCCTACAGGTCGCATTTTTGTCTCTTCAGGCATTCTAACTTTTCGCTCGCTTTGATGTCAACCCCGCGAAATGCTCTTGCAGCAAGCGGTGAATGAAAATATAGCTCCCTCCCACCTTTTGCAAAAATATCCGCTCTGCACCATAGTCGAGGAAGCGCGAATAATTCCAGGGAGCGCAATTATTCCACCACAGAATAACGCGCAGGGTAAAGTGTTGAATGCTGGCTGTACCCGCTTGAGTCAGTCCAAATATTAGCCCCACTATCATCCCTGCCAGTACAGCACGCAGGGTGAATTGTTGCATCCACGGCGTCCCTATTTTCGATTGGGCAAACGCTTGTCCGATAATTGCTTCAAGTATCTGTCTGCTCGTCAATCCGGCAACTAATCCCATCCCCGCGCTGGCAACAACTGTCAGGATAGCAGCATTTTTAACCGACTGCAAAATTCCTTGGTTGGGAATAGTTTTATTTGGGATTCGGCTGCCGGGTATTTCAGAAATAAAGACAATTATAGGGCCAATAATTAGCAAAAAAATCAGCTCGGCTAGCGGGAAACCTCCAGCTCTGAAAATCATCCAAGCAAATCCTCTAAGAATTAGCCAGCTAATCAGGCCAGCAATTGGCCCAAATGTCAGCGCTTTTTTGAGAGTTGTCAGCGAAAGATTGAGAGTTTCGACCGGTTCAATTTTTTTTTCGCGCCCGACTGTAATCCACGCCCACACTCCGGCACCTAAACCAAAAACTCCCCCAATAATTGAGCCAACGATTAGGCTGTAGAAATTGCCGATAACGAGACTAAAAGTTATCCAAAGAATAGCCAAGAGTATCAGCCCAACTGTGAGGGCAAAGATGGCACCAACCCCCACCGGAATCTGTTTCTGAAGACGTTCGGGCAGCCAAGTGGGCTGCAGTTGTTCGATCGAGAAGATGGTTTGATACTCCCTAGACATTCTCTGCGCCAGCCAAGTCAGCCAGTGGAGCGAGAGCGATCGCTCGTATTTTCTATCGTCATATTGTCTGACGCGCTGGCGGCGTTGCAGCATTCGCTCTATGTAAGTAGAGAACAAATGGCGGCGGCGTGCTTCGCTGTCTGAGATGGCTTGCACTTCTGCCATACCCTGATAAGCCAGACACATAATATTCAGCATCAGGGGGTTTGTTGCCAACTCTCGCAGTGTCGTATCTTCTTGCAAAGCTGCTTTCACGGCTTCCATTTCTTCTCCCAGAGACAGAAGATATTGATAAATTTGTTCGGGCGTCAGAGGTTGCAGGTAAAGCGCGCCTTGAAATTTCAACTTTTGGGAAAGGGCTTTGTAGTCGGCGATGCGGCTCGTGACTGCTATCTCAATTCCACCGTATTGCTGGCTGAATTCATTTAAAGCCTGAAGGCACGACTCCTGAAATTCCTCCCTCACTTCATCTAAGCCATCGAGCAGTAACAGCAGTTGCTCTTTTGCCATCAAAGTTCTCGCAAATGACGCAGATACTTTATAGCGGCTTATCAGCTCATCTATTACCCAATCAGTAATGCTTGGCTTTTTGTTTGCCCAAGTGGAAAGATTCAACACCAGCGGCACTGGCAAACTGATGTTGTTCTCTGCACGAGCAATTAGTTCGCGAGCAAGTTCGAGCAGGGTGATGGTTTTGCCCGAACCCGGTTCGCCTAAAATCAACAGGGTTCTGCCGATTCCCATTTTGTCGAAGCGATCGATAACTCTGGTGCCCTGGGGTAGAGTTTGTCTCGGTTCTTCTGGGGTTTCCCATACTTTCACCAAAGGGAGCGCCACGTCATCGGGGCGTTCTTCTAAACCAAGTTCGATGAAAATGCGATCGTGGAGCGACTTTTCTAATACCCCTTTTATCCAGTAATTTTTTACCCGTTCTACTAACTTGGTGCGCTGCTGCAATTCCTGGCGAGTCAGGGTTATTTCCGGCTGCGGCTCTGTCTTATCCAGAAATCCCTGCCAAGTCTGGGGGATTTCTGCCGGATTTTGACAGATGACAGGCAACCAAGTTACGCCGGGAAATTTATCTTGAAACGCTTCTAGCGTTTCTCGCGCTTCTCGCACCGCCGCATACAAAGATTCCCCATTGGCAAATTCCTTGAGAAAATCACTCAAAAACTTTTGTGCAATTAAATCCGGCACTGGTTCGCGCATGACAATGACTTGCGGAATGTTCCAGTCAGCCAGCCGCTCCGCCAATCCCAACCCGTCGCAAGAGTTGAAAATGGCAAGCTTCAACCCGCGCTTGATGGCTTTATTGAGGGCTTTTTTTAATTCGTCTATCGTCAAACTATTGTTTGAATCGTTGGAATTGATATAAATTCGTCCTGTTTCAGCTTCCGTTTTGCTGTGCCCCGCAAAAAATACGATGTCCCAGCCTCGATTGTCGCGCAGTTGTCGGTAGATTTCCTCACGTTGAGGCTGTTTGAGTAAGATTGGCTCGGCGTCTGGCAAATTATTGATGCGATCGATATCTGGCTGAATGTCAATGCCGCTGTTATCCCCTAGGATAGCGAGTATTCTAATTTTATCCCTGGAAGTAGGGAGCGGCGAGCGCTTGACGCGATCGTACTCTAAGGGGCTGATGGCGATTTCAGCGTTGGTGTAAGTATCCAATAAATCCCATTCCTGCCAGGGGAGCCTTTTCAGCCAGGGTTCTCCGGCTTGAATGAGTACCCGAATTTCTTCGTTTTCGTCTTTTAATTCGTTGATTAAGGCTTCTCGTATTTTTTGCCAGTCTGTGTTTTCTGATTTGAGCCAATTGCAGGTACGGGTTTTCAGCTCTTCAGCAGCTTTGCTGAATTTTTCGGGGATATCGCTTGTTTTGAGAGATTCTCCTTTTTTAGCTGAAATCGCCCGCATTACCTCCTGTTGTTTGTAGTACAACTGCCAGCGCTTGTATAGGTTGGGAATCTCTGGAGCTTTTGGCAATCTGCCGGATGTTACTGTAGAGGGACGGGTTGCGATCGCTTCTCCTAAAGAATCGCTATCTTCCCCAATCCGAAGCGTCAAATCGAAACCTTCTTCAAAGTTGCCCCGCTCGAACTTCAATACGACTAACTTACCCATTGCCGTTCCTCTACAGGTAGGGATTGAGTCAGATGACAAAATTTTCTGAGACGCTGACATTGCCCAGAGCAATTTTAACACCGAATCGATCTCCGGGCGAACCGCTCAAAGGCTGTCGGATGCAATCATCGCCTTTTCTTGCTTGAACTTCCTCCAAAGCTTCTCCTGTTTCATCCAGCAGGATAAGTTTGAGATTTTCTGGCAGCTCGGTGCGTGAAGCGGAGCTATCGCCGTTAGGCGAATCGCCCGCCGGATACACCCGCAAGAGTATGTCAATTTCTTCATCAGCTTCGCGAGGCAAATCAACAACCAGAACCACTCGATTGTAACCTCCCAAGTCTATCTGTTTAGCTCGTTTAACAACGGCATTTCTAAAAGCTAGCTGTCGGGTACTGAAAATCTCTTCAATCGTTTGCCAGCCTGCCTCAAAAACATCCTGCAACCACTGGCTCAAGTTCGTCGGTGTCGGCACGAGCTGTACGTCTAGAACCGGCACGCCCAGCAATTCGGTCAGTTCTCCCGATCTAAACAAAGTCTGAATTCGTTCAAATCCTTCTTGAGGGCCATCAAAAACTAGGACGACACTACCCGGCTCGATTCTCTCTAGTTTCAAAGAGGCATTGATCGGAATTTGTTGCAGCAGATCGAGCAGATTTTCCAACTGGCTGTCATCGATGTTTTCCAGCAACAGTCTCCACGATACTCTTTTTTCTATCCCAGGCGCTGGTTCTGATGGATTTTTTTTATATTTTTCAAGTAAAGTTGGAATATTTCTTGCTGTTACATGGACTGTCTGCTTGGTTTTTATCTCGATGAGTGTTTCTATATATCGGTACAAACCATTGGATAAATTAGTTCTCAGACCTGGATAGTTTACTTGCAGGATATCGGCTATTTCCTGCACCTCGTATTCGCAAAGCAAGCCGCACAGGCAGTTAATTTCTTTTTGAGTAATGCTCAGTTTTCTTTGGCTATTTGTATAGAACTGCTTCGCCTCTCTCAAGTCTTGGCAGAGTTGTTCCAAACACCAGCTTTTTTTGGCTTGCTCGAACATTTGATTTGATGTCATATTTTTGATGTCTGAAAATAAGTTGCTAACACTTTTTGCCAAAATTGCTAACACTGCTAACGCTTCTGTGACTTACGAGCCGATTCTTCCCCTTGTTAGGTTTGATGGCGTCGAGAGAAACAAAACCTGAAACAGGAGTGAATCGCTTATGTTGTACAGTAATTTAGAAAAATTCGTCTTTACTTTCGTGACAGTATACCTCCTTCTCGCTGTATCTGGATTTTCGGGTAACAAGATGGAGCAATCGGATTCGGCTCTGGCAGCTCCGGGCGCGGCTGCGGGTTGCACTTGCCCCTCGCCCGTCCCCAATGATGGCAAGGGCTACGGCATCTAAAAGGTGAATCAAGGCGTCGGGGGTTTGAAATCCCCGGCGGATTTCTGCTCTAGCTGCTGGCGTGCTTGCTCCCTCCATGCTTCTACTTCGGGTCTGCGATCGCTCGGATCGACGGTCAAACAATTTTTCCATTCTACCAGAGCGCCTGTTTTATTACCCAACTGCGATCGCGTCTGTGCTAGCAGGCAGCGAGCGGGCGCGCTTTCCCGCTTCAGCGCGATCGCCTTTTCCAGGTGAGGTTCGGCTTTGGCGGCATCCGATTTTTCTAGATACGCCCAGCCCATATTTTTGTGCAAGTCGGACTGCACCTCGGCAGATTTTGCCCGCTCCAAACCCGGCAAAAGCCATTGAATAGCCGCGTCATAATCTTTGTCTGCCACAATTGACAAGCGTCCCAAATTATTGAGCGCTAAAGAGGCTGCACTGTCGTCGCTGCTTTTCGCGACAATCTTGTATTCATAACGGGCGCAATCATAATTTTTCTGCTTTTCGCACGCTGCGCCTAAGTTGTAGCGAGCGATTCCCATCCCGGATTGCAATAGCAGCGATACTCTAAAGAACCATTCTGCAAGTTTATATTCTTTCTGCAAGTAATGCTGGTGTCCGTTCTGGTTGAGCCCGACAGCAATCTGGGGCGAGGCAATCCACAAGTTGCTGCCCGCTGCCAACAAAAACAAGGCTGCCCATCTTAAATTATTCCAACTGAATCGCAGCCAGCGCCCGTGACTCGGTTGCTGAGTTTGCGGTTGAATTTCAACGACTTCTAGAGGCGCTGCGGGTGCGGGATTTTCGCGAATGGTTTCCAGACGTTGCAAAATCAATCGCGCGTTTTGCGGGCGCTGCCCCGGAAAGGGAGCCATCAGCCAGTCAATTAAATCCGCCAGTGCCGGCTCGATTTGCGGGGCGCTCTCCCGCCATATTAATTCTCCGGTTTGGGAATTTTTGGGAAAATCTAGAGGGGATTGCCCGGTAAGCAAGTAAACGAACGTGCGAGCGATCGCGTAAAAATCGGATTGCGGTACTGCCTGCCCGTCGGCTTGTTCTGGCGGAGTGTAGCCTGATGAAATAATTTGCGTTCCTTCTCTCCCACCGCTGATTTTTCCCAAGTAGGTGTCGCTCACTGCCCGCACGGTGCCGAAGTCAATCAATACCAATTCGCCGCTCGATCGCAGCATGATGTTGCTAGGTTTGATGTCGCGGTGGAAATACTGCTGCTGGTGGACTTCTTGCAAGATTTCTACTAGCTGTTTCAACCAAATAAGTGCCTGATTTTGGGAGATGGCTTGGTTTCCCTGACTTTTCATCCACTCTTGCAAAGTCGAGCCGTCAATTTTTTCCATCACCAGGCAGTGGTAGGGTTCTAGCCTGCCTTTAGGGCGAAAGGTGAAGTATCCATTCGGCTCTCCTCTGGGAATTCCTGAATGGTGCAGGCGTTCGAGTACCTCTGCCTCCCGCTGAAATAGGGAGATTACTTTTTCTTTGATTTCCGTATCGCTGCACTCATCTAGGTTCAGGACTTTCAGCACCTTTGGCGTGCCGCCATCCTCTACCTCAAAAGTCTGGCTGAAGCCGCCTTTCCCCAGGGGTTTGACGACTCGATAGCGCTCTTGCAGTATCATGTCTGGCTGAATCATCGCTCCTCCAGCAATAGGAGAATGTTCTCGGCGGCATGTCCCACGGCTTGCGGGGATTTTTCTCGCAATTCTAGCAGTATATCATGGAGATGCTCGTCAAAACTTCTGTCGCCGCTCAAACTTTTGCTGAGTTTTTCCTGAATCGGCTTGAGGATGAGGCGGAGTCGATTGAATTGGCGAGTTTCGCCCTCCTCTGGCTGTTCGTCCAGCTTCAAGCTTCTTAATAATCCCAAGCTGGATAAGTCGCGGGTTTCGCTAAAAGCAAATATTTCTTCACATAGTTTCTGAATTAAAGAGCGGGTGACATATTTCATTACAATCGGTTGCAAGGTAAAAAGGGAGTTGCCGCTGTCGAGGTTTTTCTCAATCAGCGATCGCCTTCTCAGGGATTCGATCGCCACGAGCAAGTCTGACATGGAGACAGGCAGCCAAATATCTGCTTTCAACTGATTTGGCGAAACGGGCTGACGAGCGATCGCCAGCCAGTACACAATCTCTTTCTCCAAATCCGTCAGCCGAGAAAACTGCTCGCTCAGCAGCCTAGTCAGAATATCCCCCACAAAGGTGCTGTGTTCGAGAAAATCGGAAATTTTGCCATTATATAATTCTTGAATGCTTGTAGAAACGAGCTTTAACGCCAAAGGATTGCCGCCATAGCGATCGATCAGTTCGTCCAATCCCTTCTGGGAAGTATTGAGAGCGGTTGTTTCCAAAAGTGTTTGTGCATCAACAGCTTGCAAGCCGCGCACTTCCAGAAAATAAACCGGCGATGCGTTCCCACCGGCAGCGACAATTTCGCGGGGTTTTTCCCGACTGCAGAACAGCAAACAGCTCCGGTGCTGGCAGGAAACCAGGCGATCGAGCAATTCGCCATAGCCTTCATATCCTTCTAAATAGTGACCTGCTAGCTCGCCGCCGCGCAGAACTGCATCCCAGTCATCCAGTACCAGCAAGCAACGGTGGCGGTGCAAATATTCCATCAGTCGCGACAGGAGGGCGGCGGGGTTGGGCGGCAAATCGCCAGAGCGATCGCCTTCCAAGAATTGCAGCAAATCTGCCAAAGTTTCTTCGATCGGTGGAGCATTGCGCAGACTTCGCCAAATCGCCCGCTCGAACGGTTTCTGAATCTGCTTTACGAGCTTCACGGATACAGCAGTTTTGCCAATTCCTGCCAATCCCAAAATCGCCACCACGCGGCAGTTTTTACTCCCTATCCAAGCGCTGAGCGCGGCGATTTCCTCAGCGCGCCCGCAGAATGTCAGGGCATCTGGCGCGCCATTCCAGTCTATGAGCGCGGAAGGCGAGGCAGGGGACTTAATTTTGTATTCAGCTTCCAGCCAGTCGGCAACGTCTCGCCAGTTTTTCAGAGAGTTAGACTCTTGCCCCGTCAGGATTTCAGCGTACCGATACAAAGTTTCAGACAGTGCTGTTTTTACGGTGCTCTCCTGCTTTTGGAGCAGCTTGGCAATCTCGCTGGGAGTGTAGCCGCCCAACAATCCCAGCAAGTGCTGCTTTTCTGTCGGAGTTAATCCCGCTCTACTCTGAGGAGCCCAGGTTTTCTTCGCCTTTGCTAAGTCGGCGTGCAATCGGTTTAAATCCCATTGCGGGGCAACTTTGGCTAATTCTTCAGGGATGAAATCGGGAGGAGGTGTCATAATCGCGCGTAAAGTGGCCACTTTTCATCCTACCCAATTGTCCGCTCAAATTTACCAATCTTTTTCCCAATCAAATTACCAACCAAGTTCACAATCTCCATTGGTATCTTTTTCCCCTCCACTCCAGTTAGTCTATTTTCATGCTCGACTTTAGCCGAGGTGCGTGCCGAATTCTGCGGCGAGTTGCAGTTTGCTCTAGGAGATTGCATTCATGTCTTCACCGATTCTTTTGGATTTGTTCTCAGACGTGCAGACCTCTTTTCCCCTGTACAATAAAGCTTTTATTGTCGAATCGCTTCTGACGCTGAGCGAGTCGCAGACCGACAAAAGTGATGCCCCAGATATCGGGACGCAACAATTAGCGTTACTGGGGTTTCACTGCGATCGGTCTTTCGCCAATACCGACCGATTTAACGCCATAGAAACTGAAGTTTAGCTCTTGACAAAAAAGCCGATATTCCACCGCTTTTTTTAGCCGATTGTCCGATGAACTTTGTAGAGTTTGCCACTCAAAAAGCCAGTCATTGCATCTGGCCAATTACCGAATAATTGCCGGATACAATTGTTGCGGGGCATGGGGACAAGCTTCATATCCTGTACGGAATCAATACGAAATCAAACCGTTCCGGCGGAAAATCGCGGGTGTTGCGCGTGACGAGGGTTAAGTCGTGAATCTTGGCGATCGCAGCTTGCATCGCATCCATCAAACTCAATCCGTACTCTCGCCTGAGCGCCACCGCTAAATCAGCCACTTGCGCGTCGGCGGGCAATGTCCGAAACCGATCTAAAAGTTGCGCCGCGATCGCGGCATCTGGCGGATCGAAGCCCGCCAGCACCTCTGCCCTGGTAATCGCCGAAATCGCGATATCTCCTTGATGTTCTCTCAGATAGCCTGTCGCCGCCGGAATATTCTTAAAATGGTCGATTAAAATCACCGTATCTATCAGCAGTCTCATTCCTACTCCGAGCGCATTGCTTTCTGATACGCCAAACCATCTTTTCCTTTCCACATTCCCTTGGTGCGATCGAGCAGCATGTCTAGAGAGGGCGCTGTCGCTTGTTCGTCGAGGCGCATTCTCCGAATCGCTTGACGTATCAGCGTCGTCATTGGCGTCTGAGTGGCTTTCGATTTCTGTTCGAGCCAGCGTTTATCTTCTGGATCGAGACTGATTACGGTTCGGATCATAGACACACACTGATATGAGGTTCCTAAAACTCAAATTGTTACTAACAGGCTGGGGAATTGGGAATGGGGCATCGGGCATTGCTTTTTCAGCGCATGAAGGTGCAATTTGAGTTTCTAAAATGATATCACAAACGGATATAGGGGCGATCGCACCTGCAAAAAAGCCCGCACGGGCAGAGTTTAGCGCCTTAGTGCAAATATTTCACCCACAGCGGCAAAACCTCCCGCGAACCGTACCAAACACCCGCCGCTCTCGGCGAATGTCTCACCGCTTCCAGCAGCAGATTTTCCGCTCCTTCCAAGTGCGCCGCCTCTACTGGCGTGATGCCGTCTCCCCACGCATCCGCTCGACCGCATGTAAGCTGGTAGCTGTTGTGTGCCAACCACTGCCCGGGACGCCGCGCGCCTTGAATCGCTCTACCCGCCACGCAGACATAGCGCACCTGCGGGTAAAACGCCCCTGGATAGTTGCTATTCGCGAAATCCAGATTTTTGCGAGTCCAGCGCTCGTACTTGCTAAAGTGCGGCGTTCCCAGGGTCACTAAGGTAGCGACATAGGGGTGCGCGTGCCACAAACCGGCGTCTTCCGTCACGTCGCCGTAGATGCAATAGGGTTTTTCTCCGAGGTAAATGCGCGAAATCCAGCCCCCCGCCGAGTGCCCGATCAGGTTGATTTGGGAGGCGCTGTACTGCTGCAACGCTTGTTTCACCGTACAGTCGAGCGATCGCAAAATTGGCACGACAGAGCGCCCCCCTAATGTCGGCACCCAATCGCGCTTGCGCAAGGGCACCGTTACGGCGGGGAAACCCAATTCTGTTAAAGATTGTTCCAAGTCGCGGTATTCGCTGGCACTTGCGAAAAAGCCCGGTAAAATAACAGTCGGTAGTGGCATGTTAGATTTTAAATTGGAAAAACACTTGACAAATTGAGAAAAAAGTGCATTCAGCGATTGACTGCCAACAGGCGATCGCTGCCTTTGATTACCTTAAACACCTTATACTCATAAAATCAAATAAAACTTTATGCCTCGCGAACCCATCCCCACTTGGTTTTATGCCTTTGTTGCCGTTCGCAAAGACAACCGCTTTCTGTTCATCCACGAGCGATCGCACGGTCAGAATTGGTATTTTCCAGGCGGTCGAGCCGAGCCAGGAGAAGCGCTAACAGAGGCGGCACGGCGCGAAACTGTAGAGGAAGCCGGCATTCCCGTAATACTCGAAGGCATTATTCGCATCGAACACCAGCCCTCTCGCGAGAAAGGAGCTCGCCTGAAAGTCTTCTTCGCCGCTCGCCCGCAAGACGATACGCCGCCGAAAAACACTGCGGATGATGAATCCTTGGGCGCAGCCTGGTTTTCTCCAGAAGAATTAGAAAATTTGCCGCTGCGGGGAGAAGAAGCGCGGGAAATCTGCCAGTATTTGGCCAGCGGCGGGACGATTTACCCGTTGGACTTGATAACTGCCAAGATAACTCCTTGGCAGCGGATTTTATAGGGAGTATATCAACGGATTTAGAAACCCGGCTTCTTGGAGAAGCCGGGTTTCTGAAGAGAGGCACGCACTAGGCAGAAAAAATATTTCACTACTTGAATAGAACCGATCTATAATTCTAAAGAACCCTGTATTATTCAATCAAACTCATCAAAAATATTAATTGAATTTCAACGTGCAAACAGGAACTTTATATGGTATTGGAGTCGGCCCGGGCGATCCGGAATTAATCCCCATCAAGGGATTGCGGCTGATCGAAAAAGCGCCCGTGGTGGCGTTTCCAGCCGGCGTGGGAGGCAAGCCGGGTATCGCTGAGCAAATTATCGCGGAGTGGCTGAGTCCGCAACAGGTGCAGTTGGCGTTGAATTTTCCCTACGTTCAGGATGAGGGCGTTTTAAATCGCGCGTGGCACGAAGCCGCCGAACAAGTCTGGGAGTACCTGCAGCAAGGGCTGAACGTGGCGTTTGCCTCGGAGGGAGACGCGAGTTTTTACAGCACCTTTAGTTATTTATCGCAGACGGTACGCGAACTGCATCCAGAGGTGGAGGTGCAAACCGTGCCGGGAATTTGTTCTCCTTTGGCGGCGGCGGCAGCGTTGGGAGTGCCGCTGACTTCTCGCGCCCAGCGTCTGGCGGTACTGCCGGCTTTGTATGCCGTCGAGGAATTAGAAACTGCGCTAAACTGGGCGGATGTGGTGGTGCTTCTGAAGGTGAGCTCGGTTTACGAGCAAGTTTGGGCGGTACTGCAGCGGCGCGGACTGTTAGAGAGCAGTTGGGTGGTGGAACGAGCCACGCAATCGGAGCAAGTGATTTATAATGATTTGCGCGATCGCCCCCACTTGAATTTGCCCTATTTCTCCCTGGCGATCGTGCAAGTGCCTACCTCGAAAAATAGCAGAGCTGCGATCGGCAACATTTCGCCTCCCTGAAAGCGTCTCAATCAGCGCAACACCCGCCCGAAAGCCGCTATATCTGCTGCTTGAGGTCTGAAAATTCCGATGGCGATCGCATCGGTAGTATTTAAGAAAACTTCTATCGCTCTAGTCACATGCTGACAAGCCAGCCAAACTCAGTGGCCCGTAGCCTACCCCCTATGTCCAACGACTTGCCAATTGAAACCCCGCCTGCAACTTGGCTCAACCCAGCTTGGCTAGCCGTTCTAGCGTCTGTGGGGCTCCACGGACTCGTCGGGTTGAGCTGGCCCCTTTTGGCTGCCTTGTCCAAACCGCCAGACAGCAACAAAGGGCGAACCGTCGAGCTGGTGCAGCTAACCCCGGAAGAACAGAAACGCCTGCCTTCTCTATCACAGCCGAAATTGGCGCTGCCGCAGCTTCAGGGGCAGCTCCCTTATGCTTCGCTGCCTCCCCTGCCACCGCTGAGCTCATCCGTTGAACTGCCCTCGGTGCCCCCTGTTCCAAATAGCACTTCTTCTGACTATCCGGCACTGCCACCGCTTCCCCCCTTGCCGGACGTCTCAACCCTAACCCAGTTTCCCCCCATCACCTCAGCGACTCCTCCGTCCGACAAGCTAAATTGGCCGGATAGCCCGCCTCGACAAGAGATGACTTTCTCGCCGTTTAATTCCACCGGCTCGGCGCTACCGTATCTAGAGGGCGCGTCTCCACCATTACAAGCGGCTCCCCCCCTAGAATTCTCAGAGCTGCCACCGCCCCCGACTCCTCCGGCAGGGGGGCTGCCTTCCCTAGGGATACCAGGGTGGGGGCAGAATCCACCTCAGCAAACCGTCCTCACTCCCAATACTCCGCCACAAACGACTGTGCCGGGTGGGGGAGCTTCTGGCGGACTCTGGAAGTTCGACACGCCCGATCGCCCCATCGATCGCCCGGGATATCTGGCAATGACGACGCCACCGCCAGCGATGCCGTCACTCGGCGGCGCGCGGGATCTCCTGCCGCAGGGAAGCGGAAATCCAGGGCAGAATCAAGGAACTTCAACCCAACCGCCGGGAGGAAACCAGAACAATCAGCAAGCAGGAGCGAATACCGGGCGATCGCCCTCTGGCACAAACCCCCCAGCCGACACCAATTCTCAAATATTGCTAGCTGGCGCTAATGCACCCAATCCAGAATTCGCGAACAAGGTTTTCAGCGCTCTAAGTTCCTGGGGTCAGGGCTTAGGGCCAAAATACCCCGACCTGAAAAACTTTAAATCCTATCA
Source organism: uncultured bacterium (assembly GCA_964405435.1). Lineage (GTDB taxonomy): Bacteria > Cyanobacteriota > Cyanobacteriia > Cyanobacteriales > Oscillatoriaceae > DVEG01. Next base: position 19,696 of record CAYOOD010000041.1, on the reverse strand, counting down.
AACCATCGAAGCTGCCTATCCGCAAACCGCCGGCACACAGGAGAAATTTGGTTCTGCCTTAGTTGGCGTGGTGGTGAGCCCGAAAGGGGAAATTCTGGACGTGCAGTTGTTACTCGGTACGGGCAATGATGTCCTGAATCAAGAAGCCGAGAAGGTGGCTAAGACTTATCCCTTCCCACCCAGCGACAAGCGCGAGGCTTATCCAGTCATTGTCACCTTCAAGCCAGAAAGCGAACTAACGCCGCAAGCACCCAAACCGGCGAACGGGCAACAATCTCCGGCACCGGAAGCGCCCAAACCCGCGAACGGGCAGCAATCTCCGGCACCGGAAGCGCCCAAACCGGCGAACGGGCAACAATCTCCGGCACCAGAAGCGCCGACAGCACCAAACGGACAGCAATCTCCGGCACCGGAAGCGCCCAAACCCGCGAACGGGCAGCAATTGCCCGCACCGGAAGCGCAGGAATCGCCCAAACCGGCGAACGGGCAACAATCTCCCGCACCGGAATCGCAAAAATTGACAGCGCCGAGCGGGCAACAATCTCCGGCACCGGAATCGCCCAAACCGGCGAACGGGCAGCAATCTCCCGCACCTTCCCAACTGCAGGAAGAAGCGACTGAGGAGCGATCGCCTGTAGTGCCTTCCCAGCCCAAAGAAGAAGCGACGGGAGAGCGATCGCCTG
>CAYOOD010000041.1:0-18913 GCA_964405435.1 uncultured bacterium | reverse complement strand
TCGCCTGTAGTGCCTTCCCAGCCCAAAGAAGAAGCGACGGGAGAGCGATCGCCTGTAGTGCCTTCCCAGCCCAAAGAAGAAGCGACGGGAGAGCGATCGCCTGAACCTTCCGAGTCACAGGAAGAAGTAACTGAGGAGCGCGCTCCCCAACCTTCCCAACCGCCGGCAGAAGCGACTCAGCAAGAATCTCCCGCACCGGAATCAGAGGAAGCGACAACGCCTTCCGGGCAGCAATCTCCCGCGCCGCAATCAGCGCAACAGGAAGGATCGCCCGGGCAAGAATCGCCTTCTGAGCTATCCCCGCAACAGGAAGAGGCAACGGAGCAACCATCGCCTGCACCGACATCGGCAGAGGAAACCCCTCCGACTGGGCAGGAACAACCCGCGCCGCCCTCTCCGCAATCGGGAGCAGCGGCTCCTGAATCCCCTCAGCCTTCCTTGTAGCGATCGCTCACTTTGTGCGAATACCTTAGATCGTATGCCGCCTGGAGTGAGTTGGCATTCAGGAATCGCCCGAAACAGTGAATCGGCTACTGGAAGCGGTGGAAAAAAAGCGATTACTCGTCACCCGCAAAGGGCTGATTCGCCATTGGGAACAATTGCGCGATCGCATTTTTTTACTTTTTCTCTTGACAACCTGCTGCTTGCTCCGATCGGCTAAAATTGATGATGAAGAACTATGCGATCGCCGTTGATGCAATAATTTTGCCGACTTCGTGAAAGTATTCGTTCCTGACACCTTTGGCTACCGGATGCCTGACAATTGCAAAAACCGTAGAGTCATTTTTCGCAATGTAGAGGCGATCGAGCGCCGCGACTTGGGTAAAATCAACCCCGGCAATTAACTTCCACCAGTACATATAGGCAGGATTCACGCTATAGAAAACAACGGCTTTTGGTTTGTACTCGGCAAGGCGCTGGCGCAGATGTTCTGCCCGACGCGGAGCGCAATCATTCGCGTATGCCTCTCGGCTGGCTAATTGCGGTAATTGCGAGTGTTGAGCATACAGCCAGTGCCCGATACTTGGCGATGGAAGCGGCAATAACTCAACGAGGCAGTTGGTACTTGTATGCCGCCCTAAGTGTTCTTTTTGGTATGAGCGGATGTTTTCTGTATGAGTGTCTTGCCCTTTAGCACTCAATTCAATCCGTATGAGCCGATTCCATGTCGGCTGTAGTTTCGGATGCGAACCAAAATAGCGTTCTGCGCCTATTTCGGCGTGATATTTAACAATATCTTCGAGTTCAAGCCTGCCGCGACGGTTCCAGTCTTGAAGCCGCTGGCAAATATTCTCGAACGAATTACCCCCGCCTTCTTCCATGCCAACGAACCAGTAATCGCCAGTATAGCTGCCATATCCATAAAATCCGTACATGAAATCCTGCAGCAACTCGTCGTCAAACAGGGATGATGAAGACATCAACGGGCTCCGTTCGGCAAATATCTAATAAATTATAGCGAGTATACAGGAGATGCAAAGGCTGTCGCCGCTGGTTGCCGCCTTTTTTCCCCTCCTGCCGAGCAGGCGAACGTTTACTCAGGCGATCGCATTTTTTTGCTTTTTTTCTGTTGACAACCTGCCGCTTACTGTGATAAGCTAAAATCGATAAGGAAGAACTATTCAATCAAAAACAATAGTTAAAATTGGGAGCGATCGCACTAAGGTGAGAGAGCGCGACGCTTTCCAGTATGATTGAAATGGCCAAAAATTCCCATACAGTAGCGAATGACTAGAGGTGCAATTCCGGATGAAGAACCAACCAATCTAAAGGAGAAACTCCTTCTAGAAGATGCCAAAGCTGGAAACGCCAAACCCATTCAAGGCGGTTCAGACGATCCATTGGGGGATGCGCCCCGACTGGTTGCTATCTATGGCGGTAATCCGGAAGATTGGTTTAAAATAACCAGCAACCAAGCTTTTTTCATCAATGGAGCGTCCGTACAAGTCCATTGGTTCCGGAACGATAAAACAGGTCAAAATGTTGAGTTAAAGTTCAAACGCCTGTATCCCAAAACCGCACCTAAAAACGAGTGAGGTCAAGTAGATTATGAGGATTCGCTGCATTGCCAATACTGGAGTATCTCTGCCTGAAAGTTATCTCAATCCTGGCGTATATCTCACCAAAGAAACAGAATTTCAACTGACAATAGGCAAGGAATATACGGTTTATGCCCTGAGAGCAGGGAAGGAAAATTTATGGTACTATATCTGCGATGACAACTATACCTATTATCCCGTGCAAAATCCAGCGCCGTTGTTCGATGTGGTTGACGACAGAGTTTCTCAGTATTGGAGGATAAAATTTTATCCCAATGGTGTGTTAAGAATGGCATTCGAGGAGTGGTTTGCAGACCCCAATTTTTACGATAAACTCACGGATCAGGAGGAGGCAGAGGTTTTAATTTTCGAGAAAGTAAAAGAACTGATGGATGCGGAAGCCCTATCCCTCGAACCGCTGCCAGAAAAAAAAGAGCAGCAAACCGCCGAAATTTCCCCAGCGCCAAGCGATCGCGCGCAATCCGCCGAAACTTCCCCACAGCCGGTTGCTGCTGCTTCGTAGTGCGGGCGTCTCGCCCGCTTCTAATAGAAAACTCTCGCCCGCTTCCAATAAAAAATCAAATCGGCAGCAGCTTAACCCCCAACCCCCAAAAACTCCCTCACTTTTTGCAAATAAGTCTCCGCATCTTCTAGCATCGGAAAGTGAGCCGTATTCGGAATCATCACATATTCTACCTTCTCACTTAGTGCGGCAGCTCGCCGCCCCATTTCAGCAGGAATAATCTTGTCGTACTCCCCCGCCACTAACAGCGTCGGCACCTGCAACTGAGCGAACTCTTGCGGCATCACCGTCGCGGCTTTTTCGCTCACGGAAGTAAAAATCGTTCCCAGCGCTGCCTCGTAATCCGCAATCAGAAAATCTTCCAAAAACGCCTGCCGCGCCGAAGCCGCGATCGCCCGTTTTAAAAACCGCGCCATAAACATGCGATCGGCTAGAGGAATGAGCGGCAGCCATTTGGGGCGGAATTTGACAACGTAGCCGCCAAATTTGTGAAACGCCTTAAACGCCTTCTCCTCGTACTCAAAAATGCCGCTGCACGTTAAAATCGCCTTTTCCACCCGTTCGGGATAGCGGTTGAGAAACAGCGTCGCCACCGACGCCCCCATCGAATGGGCATTCAGGTACGCCCGCTCCAACCCCAAGGCATCCAACAGCCCCGCCAAATCTTCCGCGTAGGTTTCCAGCTCGTAATCCAAGCCCGCCGGTTCCTTTGGCAGGCGCGATCGCCCGAAGCCCCGCATGTCGTACAATACACAATCAAACCAATCTGTCAAGGCTTTGGCGGTACTTTCCCAATAGCGACCCGACCCCGCCCAGCCGTGTACAAAAACAAGCACCGGCTTCTTTTCAGAAAGAACCGGTGTGCGAATCCACTCGTAATAATGTTCGACGCCGCGAACTTGAATCAAGGGCATCCTGACCGTCCTAATAGCTAATGGCGCAGGGGGCACGGGGCATAGGGCATGGGAAATAACAATTGCCCGCTCTGCCCAATTCGCATTGCCCGCTTACGCAGATTCTGGTTTGGGCAGCGAGGAGGGATGCACGATCAGTTCCGCCGTCGATCGCTTCTCCACCATTTCTCGCGTAATCGTGCAGCGCGTCACGTCCTTGCGGGAAGGCAACTCGTACATCACATCCAGCATCAACTCTTCCACGATGCCGCGCAGCGCTCGCGCCCCCGTCTTGCGGCGGTAAGCTTCCTGAGCGATCGCCCGAATCGCCTCTTGCTTGAAGTCTAACTGCACGTTGTCCATCTTCAGCAACTTCTGGTACTGCTTGACCAGCGCATTGCGAGGCTGCGTCAAAATCGCCATCAGCGCTTCTTCGTCCAGCGGTTCCACCACCGCCACGAGCGGCACGCGACCGATGAACTCTGGAATCATCCCAAATTTCACCAAGTCGTCCGGCTCCAAGTGCGTCAGCACGTCTGCCGCGCGTTTTTCCCGGGGCTGACCGTCACCCGGTTGCACGAAGCCCATCGACTTCTTGCCCGTGCGCTGCTCGACCACCTTCTCCAGACCGACAAACGCCCCGCCGCAAATAAACAGGATGTTGCTCGTGTCAATTTGGATGCAATCTTGATAGGGGTGCTTGCGTCCTCCTTGAGGCGGCACGTTGGCGATCGTCCCTTCGAGCATTTTCAGGAGCGCCTGCTGCACGCCTTCACCCGATACGTCCCGCGTGATAGAGGGATTTTCGCTCTTGCGAGCAATCTTATCGATTTCATCGATATAGATAATCCCTCGCTGCGCTTCTTCTACATCCAAGTCGGCCACTTGCAGCAAGCGCAGCAGGATATTTTCCACATCCTCGCCGACGTACCCGGCTTCTGTTAGCGTCGTCGCATCTGCCACCGCAAACGGAACGTCTAGGATGTCCGCGAGCGTTTGAGCCAGGAGCGTTTTGCCGCATCCCGTCGGGCCAATTAACAGGATGTTCGACTTTTGCAGCTCGACCGTATTGTCCTCCGCCGTTGCCCTGCCGCTAGCCTTGGTTTGGGCAAAGCTCAGGCGCTTGTAGTGGTTGTAAACCGCGACAGAGAGCACCTTTTTCGCCTCGTCTTGACCGATGACGTGTTCGTCCAGGTACTTTTTGATTTCTCGCGGCTTGGGGATTTGATTCATCGAGAAATTAGCCGAGCGAACTCTCCGCTTCTGCGGTTGTTCCCGCGTTGGTGCCGGTTGTGGCGCGGCGGCACCCGAGTCGAAGAGTTCCTCGTCTAAGATTTCGTTGCACAAGTCCACGCATTCATCGCAAATATAGACTCCCGGACCGGCAATCAACTTGCGGACTTGCTCCTGAGACTTGCCACAAAAGGAACATTTTAGATGGGAGTCGTACTTGGACATATCTGCCTCTCATTTCAGTGCGCTAACAGCCTGGACTGGGGTGGTAAGGCTCTGTCTAGAGATCACCTGGTCAATCAGGCCATACTCTTTGGCCTCAGCAGCCGACATGAAGAAGTCGCGTTCCGTATCGGCTTCAATTCTTTCTAGCGGCTGCCCCGTATGTTGGGCGAGCAACTCGTTCAGCGTTCGCTTGTGGTAAAGAATTTCCTTGGCTTGAATTTCGATGTCAACCGCTTGCCCTTGGGCACCGCCGAGGGGCTGGTGAATCATAATCCGGGAAGAAGGCAGTGACATGCGCTTGCCCTTAGCCCCGCCGGAGAGGAGAAACGCGCCCATACTGGCGGCGAGTCCGTAACAAATGGTCACCACGTCGGGGCGAATCTGTTGCATCGTGTCGTAGATAGCCATGCCGGCAGTCACCGAACCGCCTGGGGAGTTGATGTAAAGCTGGATGTCCTTTTCTGAATCTTCAGCTTCCAAGTAAAGGAGCTGGGCGACAATGGAGTCCGCCACGACATCGTTTACTGGCGTCCCCAGAAACACAATCCGTTCCCGCAGCAGGCGCGAGTAGATGTCAAATGCTCGTTCTCCCACGCCGGACTGTTCCACCACCATCGGGACGACGCCCTTGATGCTTTGGGAATGTATGTCCGAGGAATTCGAGCTGGCGATCGCGTAATTCTGGGTCTGAGATAGAATCATATAGAATGATGTCAAAGCCTCTTACAATCTAGCATAGCGCTATTAACCAATTCTTATCCTTCAGGGGGCGGAATACCGATCTCGGTGTCTATTTTATCTTTGACACTCCCCGGGAAGACACATAGCCATATATAGTGGCTCCACGAGCGAACTGATTTTGCTGCAAGTTCGTTTGACTTGCCATCAGGATTCTCGCTTTTTTCCAAATCGGTTGGTTCCGCGCCAGATTGCGAGACGCCGACCGCGCGATCGAGACGTCCAATTATGCGTCTGGCCAAATTTGTCACCTGTGCTGCTTCCCCAATTGTTTTTACCTTTCCAAGGGCTGAGCAACTCTTTTGGATTGAACCCCACAACAACTATTGACGGGTCTTGTTTGTACTGACGTTGAACTAGCTTGGGGTTGGGATGGGGGACTGTTGTTGCAACCAAGTCGCTTTATAGAAAAGCGCTTGCCTCCATTGTAACTGAAGGCTACCCTTGGTTGCTTGCCAGGATCGCCCATCTCTGTAGGAGTGGGCATGGTCAGCCGCGTTCTGCTTTCATTATGCCGCAGCGAGAAGGAGACTGTGGGACAATTGCCGCTTTCCTGGCGAGAATTTGGCTGACGGATGTCAAAATTTGGTTTCTCAACCGCCCGATCGCTTGGCAGCAGTGCCCTCTCCTGGAGCGGTTCACTCGCCCGATGCCGGCGTTTCGGCGTTTTCTGCCGGTTGAGAAGGCGAGGCGGCGGCTTCTGCAGCCCCCTCAGTAGCGTCTGCCTCCGGTTGATTCTCCGAGACAGCCGCTTGCGTGAGGGAACCTTCAGGAACCAGTTCGATCGCTGCTTGTTCTGCCAGCCAGTCGGTCGTTTTTTCTCGCAGCAGCTCTGAGGAGACGTACTCGCGCACTCTCACCGGATCGACGGTTTCCCCCGACAGTTGCTGCATCACTTCTTCGATGCGGGCGTCAATTGCTGCAGCCTCTACTTGGATAGATTCCAGCTTGGCGATTTCTTTGAGCGCCAAAGACTTCTTGATGCGCTCGATCGCGTCAGGGCGCGATCGGTCGCGCATTTGCGCGACGTTTTCTTTCGTGTAAATCTGGTTGATGTCCAGACCGTAACTTCCCAACTGGATAGCTGTCTGCCGAACGATCAGGTCAATTTCGCGTTCGATCAGGGTTTCGGGAATGTCAATTTCTACATGATTTATCAGCTCATTCACCACGGCTTCTGTTTGGTTAGCCTTGGTTCTCTTTTCTGCCTCTTCTTGAAATCTCTTTTCGAGAGATTCCCGCAATTCTGCCAGAGTTTGAAACTCGCTTACCTCTTTGGCGAAGTCGTCATCCAATGCCGGCAATTCTTTTTCCTTCAGTTCTTGAAGGGTGATAGTAAAGATAGCCGACTCGCCGGCCAATTCGTCGCGACCGTAGTCACCTGGAAAATCGACGGTGATTTCTTTTGTCTCTCCCGGCTGCATCCCGACAATGCCTTTGATGAAGCCTTCTATAAATCGACCTTCCACTAGCTCGATTTGAAATTGTTCGGCTTTGCCGCCTGGAATTTCTTGGGGTTCTTCGCCTTCGGCTGTGGCAGCGAACCGACCGACATAATCAACGATCGCCACATCTCCTAATTGAGCGGCTCGTCCTTCCACGGGTATTAAGGTGGCTTGTTCGGAGCGTTTCTCGTCTAAAACCCGATCTACCTGAGCCGGATCGTACTTGATTTCTTCGACTTTCACTGACAAGCCTTTATATTGGTTGAGCTTGACAGAGGGCTCGACATCCACCGAAGCTGAAAAGACCAGCGGCTGTCCCGGCTGGTAGTTGCCGATCAATTCGTCGAAAGAAGAACGGAGCTGGTAATTGCCGATCGCCTCGATCGATTCCTGCTTGATGGCCTCGTCAATTCCTTTTTGAATTAATTCTTCCAAAGCTGCTGCCTTAATGCGCGGCGTTCCCAACCGCTGCAGCAATATGTGACGAGGCACCTTCCCCTTGCGAAACCCAGGAATATTGACAGTTCGGCTCAGATCTTGGATGACGCGATCGTAAGCCTTTTGGGACATTTCTGGGGGAATTTCAATTTCTAGGCCAATTTGGCTGGCTGGAAGCTTTTCCTGGGTAACTTTCATCTTGGCATTCGTTTCAGACAACTGCTGTAATTATTCTCGAGGGATTTGATGGGTTCAAAGTCGGCTTCAGAAAGCGGGCGAGTCCCAGGCAGCTAGCGATCGACGTCAACTTGGCGGCAGCCTGCCGCCAGACGAGCCGCGAAAAGCTGCGACAAGACCAGACTGGTTTACCCGGAACGTTCTGAGGCCAGACCCAAGGTATCCCCAACCGTCCAGACTTCTATCGTAACCTATCCAAACCAACTATTCTGCTCAAATTCAGTGCCTGCTCGCAATCCGTAATTTTACGAAAACTCTTAAAGCTGCTTCCCTCACAGCCTGGAGCGCTTCTCGCTTTCAGTGCCGCTCTACGGAGAGCCCAGTCATCCATCGGACGACCATTTCTGTGATAAGCTTGTTAACCTAAATACACATCTTGCAATATATGATGGGGCAAGAGTTTCCCCGTGCCGCCCACGTCTGCGGGAAATATCTCGTACAGCCTCATCAGTCCAAAAAAGCTAAGATTATAACAGATATCGAGTAGCTTTCGGATTGGACAGGGCGACCGTGCCCGATGGATAGCAGGGGCGTTTTAAGAAAAAATTATTTGGCGATCGGGCCGAAAGGCGACAACTCGTTCTCTGGCCCGCGCCCAAACAGGAAAATTCAGTCCGGTTAAAATTCCAGATTTACAGCGGCTTTTCGATTGTCAAGTATCGTAAGACCTAGAAATACTTCTCATCACTCAAGTGGAGGAAACGAATTTGTGAAATCTTATAAAGTGGCCATTCTAGGAGCAACGGGTGCAGTCGGCACGGAGTTGCTCGAACTATTGGAAAGCCGGCGGTTTCCGATCGCCGACTTAAAACTTTTGGCCTCGCCCCGTTCGGCAGGGCGCACCCTACCCTTTCAGGGGGAACAACTCCTCGTCGAACCGGTGGGAGAAAATTCTTTCGACGGCACAGACGTGGTTCTGGCTTCTGCAGGGGGCTCCACGTCTAAAGTCTGGGCTCCTAAAGCTGTAGAAGCAGGAGCAGTGGTGATTGACAATTCCAGCGCCTTTCGCATGGATGCCAAGGTTCCCCTCGTGGTTCCAGAGGTCAACCCAGAAGCAGCCGCATCACATCAAGGCATTATCGCCAATCCCAACTGTACGACGATTTTGATGTCCGTAGCAGTCTGGCCCCTGCATCAGGTTGAGCCAGTGCAGCGCATCGTCGCCGCCACCTACCAGTCTGCTTCCGGTGCCGGAGCCCGGGCGATGGAGGAAATGAAAGAACAGGCGAAAGCGATTTTGAATGGCCAAACGCCCAAAACAGAAATCTTTCCCTACCCGCTGGCGTTCAATTTATTCCCGCACAACTCCGCGCTCAACGACCAGGGGTACTGCGAGGAAGAAATGAAAATGCTCAACGAAACGCGCAAAATTTTTGCAGAGCCCGCTCTGCGGGTTAGCGCTACTTGCGTGCGGGTGCCCGTACTGCGCGCCCATTCCGAAGCTCTAAATCTGGAATTTGGCCGCCCCTTCAGCGTGGCCAAAGCGCGAGAAATTCTCGGGGATGCACCGGGAGTAAAATTGGTCGAGGACTGGCAGGCCAATTACTTCCCCATGCCAGCGGAGGCCACCGGTCGCGATGAAGTCCTCGTCGGGCGAATTCGTCAGGATATTTCTCACCCCTGCGGGTTAGAACTCTGGCTCAGCGGCGATCAAATTCGCAAGGGGGCGGCTTTGAATGCCGTGCAGATTGCCGAGTTGTTGGTCGCTAAAAACTGGCTCCGACCTGGCGTAGCCGCTGTGGCGAGTTAGTTAGCAATCAGCCTGAAGTTGGCATTCTTTGCGGCTGTGTAGCGGATGACGGCTGACGGCTGAGCTTTGGGAAAATATAATTGAAGAATTAGGTAGCAGAGTGTGGTAAACTTTGGAAGAGTTCTAACAGCAATGGTCACGCCGTTTAAGGAAGATGGGAGCGTGAATTATGCTGTGGCAGAAAAATTGGCAGATCATTTAGCTTCCACTGGCACGGATTCCCTAGTCGTGTGCGGAACGACGGGCGAATCACCGGCGTTAACCTGGGAAGAGGAATACGAGTTATTTCAGGTTGTGCAAAAGGCGGTAGCTGGGAAAGCCAAAATAGTGGCAGGCACGGGATCGAATTCGACCCACGAGGCGATCGCAGCGACCCAGAAAGCCGCTAAACTAGGATTGGATGGATCGTTACAGGTCGTTCCCTACTACAACAAGCCACATCAAGAAGGACTTTATCAACATTTCAAGGCGATCGCTGCCGCTTGCCCGGACTTGCCGCTGATGCTCTATAACATTCCTGGGCGCACCGGTCAAAATCTCACGCCAGAAACCGTGGTACGCCTTGCTGAAATCCCTAGCATTGTGGCGGTTAAAGAAGCAAGTGGCAGTCTGGATCAAGCCAGCGAGATTCGCCGCCGGACACCACCTGAATTCGCCATCTACTCGGGGGATGATTCCCTAACGCTTCCTTTATTGGCTATTGGGGGAGTGGGCGTTGTCAGCGTGGCGGCTCATCTGGTTGGAGAACAACTGCAACAGATGATTCAAGCTTTTGAAGCAGGCCAAACCCAAAAGGCCATTCAGATTCACCTGCAATTGTTCCCTCTGTTTAAAGCCCTGTTTAAGACAACCAATCCGATTCCCGTGAAAGCCGCTCTCAGGCTTCAGGGCTGGGACGTAGGCTCCACGAGGCTGCCGCTGTGCGACGACCCATCGGTTGACGTCAATAAAACTTTAATTGCAGAGATGACTAAGCTGTCCCTCCTCAAAGCCAGCGAGTGAGAGCCTGACACATCTTTTTGGACAGCTGAATACTTAAATGCCATTCGGCAACCTTGACCCTTCAAGGAAGCTGTTATTTGTCACAGGTTGGCAACTAATCGCTAATAGTTAATTGCTCCTTCTAGAGTAATTGGCTATTAGCAATTAGCTGATTAATTTTCAATTGTTTAACGATCGAACTATCTAAAAATGGATGCCAATGACTAACAACGGTTCTTCACCCGCCATAAAAATAATCCCCCTCGGCGGACTACATGAAATCGGCAAAAATACCTGCGTATTCGAGTACGATGACGAAATTGTCCTTCTCGATGCAGGTCTGGCGTTTCCCACCGACTCGATGCACGGAGTTAATATTGTACTCCCAGACATGACCTATGTGCGCGAAAATCGCCACAAAATTAAAGGCATGATCGTCACCCACGGTCACGAAGACCACATCGGAGGGATTCCCTTTCACGTCAAGCAGTTTGACATTCCAGTTATCTATGGCCCGCGTTTGGCTTTGGCGCTGCTGGAAGGCAAATTGGAAGAAGCGGGCGTGGCGAATCGGACTGAGTTGAGAACCGTAGGACCGCGCGATATGGTGCGGATTGGTTCTTCTTTCTTCGTGGAGTTCATTCGCAATACCCACTCGATCGCAGACAGTTTCACGGTGGCGCTGCACACGCCCGTGGGGGTGGTCATTCACACGGGCGATTTCAAAATCGACCACACGCCGGTTGACGGGGAGTTTTTTGACTTGCACAGGTTAGCCGAACACGGGGAAAAGGGCGTCCTGTGTTTGATGAGTGACTCAACGAACTCGGAAATACCGGGATTTACGCCATCTGAAAGCTCTGTCTATCCCAATTTAGACCGCATCTTCGCGCAAACTCCAGGGCGGTTGTTTGTCACGACGTTTGCCTCTTCAGTTCACCGCCTCAATATTATTTTGCAGTTGGCGAAGAAACACAATCGCGTGGTTTCTGTGGTAGGGCGATCGATGCTGAATGCGATCGCTCACGCCCGCAATTTGGGTTACATCAAATGTGAAGACGACATCTTCCAACCCTTGCACGCCATCCGCAGCTTGCCGGACGAAAAAGTTTTGATTCTCACGACCGGTTCTCAGGGCGAGCCGATGTCAGCAATGACTCGGATTTCCAACGGCGAACACCGCCAGGTGAAAATCCGTCCGGGCGACACAGTAGTGTTTTCCGCCAACCCCATTCCTGGCAATACAATTGCTGTGGTGAACACCATCGACAGGCTGATGATGCAGGGGGCGAATGTCATTTACGGGCGGGAAAAAGGAATTCACGTTTCCGGGCACGGCTGTCAAGAAGATCAGAAGTTAATGCTGGCCCTAACTCGGCCTAAGTTTTTCTTGCCCGTTCACGGCGAACATCGCATGTTAGTTCAGCACTCCAAGACGGCTCAGAGTATGGGAATTCCCGCTGAGAATATGGTGATTATTAACAATGGCGATGTGGTGGAATTGACTCAGAACAGCATCCGCATTGCTGACAAGGTGCCATCGGGATTGGAACTGGTGGATTCTTCTCGCTCTGGCGTGGTGGGCGCTCGCGTACTCAAGGAACGCCAGCAACTCGCGGAAGAAGGTGTGGTGACGGTAGCGGCTGCGATCGACTGGAATGGCCAGATGGTGGCCGAGCCAGAACTGCACCTGCGGGGCGTGGTGTCGTCGGTAGAGCGCGGCATCCTGCAAAAGTGGGTGGCGGAAACGCTGGAGGATTGCCTGAGCGATCGCTGGCCGCAATATGCCAAGTCCCCGGCTGAGGGCGAAATTGAGGTGGACTGGGCCGGATTGCAGGTGCAATTGGAACGGGAACTACAGCGAATGCTGCGCCGGGAACTGCAGAGCAATCCCTTGCTGGTCTTTTTGATGCAAGCGCCCAAGGAACCGCCCGTCAAATCGACCGGACGCCGGCGATCGCGCGCGACGGCCAAAGTCGCTTCGTAACCCTACATCTGTCTAGCACTCGGGGGTGGGGCTAGCTCCACCCCTGATTTTTTGGGCGCGATCGCCACCTAGATTCATAACTTTTACTAATTATAGTTATAACTTATTTTAAATTGCGTAAACTATTTATAATATTCATCTTAAAGTTTTATAACACAATCGAATTTTCGGGCATTATGACCTAGGGATGTAAAAACACCCCCATAAGTCAGCTCGGGTTTGCGGCTTGAGGTACGGACATGCCATCACCACGAACCCCCACTGATGTCACTACCGATCCGGTAGAACTATCCGACACAGTGTACACAGTCGGCAGAGGATTGCAGACACCTCCTGCCAACAGAGGAAAGAAAAAATGAATGTATCCCACAATACCATACAAAACCTAGCGCTGGCAAGTTGGGTATGGATTCGCAAAGCAGAAAGCCCCTCCACTGTAGCAACGACGCTCAGCTATTCCGCTCCACACCCCGGTTTCGACCTGCTTAAACCTTTGAAGCAGTGGCTCGACAGCATCGAAATCAAAAATCCCAAGTTGGCAAGGCTGCTGTGCCGATTGATTCCGGCTCAATGTCCTTTTGAACGCGATATCATATTTTTCGGCAAAACTCTGTTTCACATTCCACCGATGTGCAAGCTCAACCCGCTCTACGAGCAAACCGTCGGTCTTCGCTTCCGGGCTTTGTGCTATTTGGCGGATGAGTGCGGTGAGGATGTGAGCCGTTACTGCTAATCTCCATGTTTGGCCGAATTTGCTGAGTTAAATGGCGATCGCTTTCAAAAAAATAAGTCAAAACCCCTGCTCAGCAGGCACGCACTAAAAATCTAAAAATATACAAACCCGGTTTTTCCAAAAAACCGGGTTTCTGGCATTGGACGATTGGGGTAGTGTGTAAGAAATGGTAATTTTTATAAACTGCAAAGACTCAGAGGGCACAGAGGTAGGGAAAGAAAAGAATTCTTTAAGGTTAGCCATCGCTACTTATTTCTCACTCCCTCCGCTGGCATCGATGGTTATAGTCGATACAATAGAGATATGAGAAAGCGAGACGCAGGTGAATGATGAACAAAGCCACTCGGAGGCGTCGTTATAAAAAGTTATGGCAATTTTTCTTAGTAGCAACTTTGGCATTCACCCTCATCGGTGGAGTTTACGCTCTGTCTGTTGGCTATAACTATTTGGTTCAGGAATCCGCCCTCACTGCAGCGAATTCTGTATCTACTTGCGGCAGCTATAAAGGTGGCCCAACGGACAATGCGATCGCCACTCGCTATGGAAAGGCAGCGTATCCGTGGACTGACGAAATTAAGTGGAATTGCGTTTATAATATCAATGATTTTAACGGCGCTACAATCGTAGAGCGCTTTACGGCTGCGCGAGATGCAGCCGCAGCCAATGGCGGGGGAGTCGTTTATTTTCCAGCCGGAACTTATAATTTTACAGACAGCATTTCTTTAAAAAGTGGAATTGTGCTTAGGGGAGAAACTCCATCGGTGAAAGAGGCGCGATCTCCCTCCTACCAGCCTCCGACTCAGTTAGTCTTCCCCAAATACGAGCCCACCCTTTCCGCAAACGGAACGCCCAACGAAACCGCTTTCAAAAAAATATTGACAAATTCACCAAACCAGGATATCAATATTGGACTGGTCAATCTTGAGATTAATCGAGCGGGTATCCAGTGGGAAGCTGATTTAGATACAGGCAAAAATAGAAATATTCTGATTTTTGGCATCCGCAGCAACAACGTTGCCGACCCCGATCCAAACGTCCCGGACACTTCTTTTCAGGAACCGTGGATGCGATACAGCCACCGATTCGCCGCCAATATCAAAATTAATGGCAGTGAAAATGTATTGGTAGCCAACAATCGCATCAATGACGCCATTACGGATAATTACGAGCAACCGGGTTATAAAGTAAAAACCGTGAAAGGCGATTCAACAGTCACTTATGCCGAAGGTAATAAAGTGCCGTTCCACTATGGCAATCACTATGGAATTGTCATAAATCGAGCCAAAGCAGGCGGATTTAAACTTGCTGCCAATCCTAAAACAGAGCCAGGATTATTCCGCAAAGGCATTGTCATTCGGGATAATTGGGTTTATCATACAATGAGAGTTGCCATCCAAGCATCGGGCGACGGCTTGATAATTCAAGACAATCAAATAAAAGACCAATCTGGCAAACAGTGGTGGACAGATCCGACAGGCACGAAGCAGCCTCAAGGTGCAGTCACCTTAGAAAATCGCGCCATTGATTGGTCTGGGTGGAATGTGAGAATTGAAGGGAACGTTTATGAAGTATACAGGCACCAAGTGATGGACTCAAAATATCTCAGCGTCGATGGGGAGGGAATTCTGATTCAGGAATGCTGTGGCGGGACGGTAGTAAATGGAGCCACCATTACCCAGAATGAGGGGAATTCCTACATAGGTTTATATAAAGTGCCCTCGATTCGCAAAGTTGCGATCGCCAACAATAAGCTTTTATCGAATATTACAAACACTGCCCTGATTTATGTACAAGCAGATACCAACAAAAGCGCTAATTCAATGGATGAGGTGCGTATAGAAAACAATACCGTCAATGGCAGTATTTTTGCCAAAGCCAGTGCCGGAGGAAGCGGTAACGTCATCCAAAACAACAGGGGAAATAATAGCGGCTCTGTAGAAGCCTCGTGTCACATTCAAGTAAGTGAAAATACAGGTTTTCAAGAGAAACCGTGCTTGCAATGAGGTGATTAAATCCCCCAATCCTCCAATCCCGGCAACATTCCCCTGCTCACACCCGGATTGACGATGGGAAAGCGATCGCCCTTCCCCGAAATGCCATCATAGTAAATGAACTCTACAGCCTCACAGGAGGTTCAAAGTTTATACTCGTCCTCTAGCCCGTTTAATCGAACACTTGCAGCGCTTGCCCGGAGTTGGCCCCAAAACCGCGCAGCGCTTAGCTTTGCACATCCTCAAGCGCCCAGATGCCGAAGTACAGGCGCTAGCGCAAGCCTTAATAGAGGCCAAAAAGCAAGTAGGATTGTGTCAAGTCTGCTTTCACCTTTCAGCCGAGCCAGTCTGCGAAATCTGCCGCAACACGAACCGAGACAACACCATTCTTTGCGTGGTCGCGGACTCTCGGGACGTGATTGCCCTGGAAAAAACGCGCGAGTATCGCGGCAAGTACCACGTTTTAGGCGGAGTCATCTCGCCGATGGAGGGAATTGGCCCCGATCAATTGTACATCCAAGCGCTGGTGCGGCGGGTGAGCCAGCAACAGACTAAGGAAGTGATAATCGCAATCAGTCCCAGCGTAGAAGGGGAGACGACCACTCTATATGTGGGGCAGTTGTTGAAACCTTTTACGAAAGTAACGCGGATTGCTTTTGGGTTGCCAATGGGTGGCGATCTGGAGTTAGCAGATGAAGTGACGCTGGCGCGAGCGTTGGAAGGCAGGCGGGAGTTGGATTAGGCGAAAGCCTAATTCCCATCAGCAACCAGCGATCGCTAAAACAAAGAACCCCTCCACCATAGTGAAGGGGTTTTGTTTTGAAATATTGCCTTGGCGCGATCGCTATTTTCTAAGGCAGCTATCCACCAAGTATCTTCGCCGCTACTATGTCCACTCAACTAAAATTATCTTATATCCATCTACTTATAATTTATTTATGCCTGACTCAAAAGCTGTAAAAACTCCAGCACGACTCGATGGGGTTCTGCGGTGCATTCAGTAAAATCGTAATGCTGGATAAAGCGGATATCCTGAGATTGCAGAATGCGATCGGTTGCCGCCTCCAGCGCCGCGTCTTCCACATCCACTGCCAGAATCCCTAATTTGCCTTCGTAACAGATAAGAAAATGAGAGTCTTGGTTTTGCTTGCCGTCGGGAGTCGTCAAGCGAGCAGTAGCTTTGGGGAAAAACAACACCCCGGCGCGATCGAGTGACTCAGCAACGTTCACCTCTGCTGCCGAACGAAACTGCCAACCGTTCCAAGCATGGGTGAGTGTTTCAGGGGGAGAATCGGCACTCTCGTTTACCGCTTCTTCATCTTTTATCTCCTCTTCCTCCAATTCAATATTATCATCTTGTTTTTTATCCTTGTATAAATCTGCTTGACAAAAGTTTGATTTATGTAAATTACCAACAACTTTTGTACCGCTAATGGTTGCACCACTGAGATTCACGCCAAAAACACGCTCACGATGGAAAGTAACTTGGTTGCGCCGTAAATATCGCTTCAGCACAGACTGGACATTACTTTTTTTGACCTTTTCCCCAAATGCTTCTGTGAGTAACTTCCAGAGCTTAGCACCCGTTGCCTTGATATATTCATAATCGTATCCAGAGACTCGAGCAATTTCCTGATAGGAGTGCCTTCCTTCCCAACATTGCCGAAAGATCGACTCTTGAACGTTGTTGAGGCGATCGTCCTCAAGGACAGCTTCCACGATCGCCAGTGCTTCGTCAACCTTCATCTACCAAGTCCACTCCAGCGTTGTTATGGTAATCTCAGCCAGGTTTAGAAGGAGGTGACATACCTCAGCCGCTCTCCTGCAACCTCTTAGCAGCGGGAGCCAGTCCGCTCTCCCAGCCCTCGAATTTGCGCTAATTATACCACAACCAGGCAAAACTTGCTACTTTTTGTCACTTTTTAAGCACTTGCACAAAATAACTTGCACATTGTGACAAAATGATGTAGAATGGGTAAAATCCAAAAAACAAAAAAAGAAAAGCCTGTGAAATTTATTAAGAATTTAAACCCGGAAACCGAAAAACTTTTAGAAAGAATTTATAAGCAGAGCCGACACGATCGGGTCAGAAAAAGAGATCATACTATACTTTTAAGTTTTCGGGGGTTTACAATAGAACAATTAACGGCGATATTGGCAGTAAGTCGCCGAACCATACACTATTGGTTTGAGAGGTGGTCAGAGAAAAAATTAGTCGGCTTATATGACCGAACAGGAAAAGGAAGAAAGCCTAAATTTTCTTTAGAGCAAAAAGAACAAGTTAAGGAATGGGTTAAAGCCGAGCCAAAAAATTTGAAAAAAGTTATCAATCGAGTTGAAGAAGAATGGAAGATTAAAGTCAGTAAAGAAACAATAAAAAGAGCCATAAAAGAGTTGAACATGACGTGGAGAAGAATGAAACGAGGACTGGCCGGAGCCCCGTTGGATTGGGAATACGAGATAAAGCTTGAAAAATTATTAGAGCTAAAAGCTCTGGCTGAAAAAGGGGAAATTGAATTAAAATTTCTAGATCAAGCCGGATTTGATTTGACTCCTTCAATTCCCTATGGATGGCAGGAAAAAGGAGAAACAATACTTTTAAAAAGCTGTCGCAGTAAAAGATTAAATGTCTTGGGATTGCTCGGTCAAATGAACGATCTATTCTCCAAAATATTCACCGGAAAAATGACGAGTGAACTGTTGATAATGTTTCTCGATGAATTCTGTAAAATCTTAACGAAAAGAACTGTAGTAGTTCTAGACCAAGCGTCTTTCCATACCAGTAAAGCTGTGATAGCAAAATTGGATGAATGGAAGGCAAAGAATCTGGAAATTTTTTGGTTGCCTCCTTATTCACCCAAGCTAAATTTAATTGAAATTTTGTGGAAATTTATTAAGTACGAATGGATGCCAGTCGCAGCTTACAAGGACTGGGAAAGTTTAGTAAACTCTGTCACAAATATCCTAAGCAAAGTCGGAAGTGAGTATGCAATTAATTTTGTTTAACTACTTATCACTGTGGAAACTCAGGCAGGGGTGTTACAGTCGGTAAAAGCCATGCCAATTTGAGTGAGGACAATCACATGAATATGAATCGTGCTAAACTCTGCGCGATCGCATTCCTTACCACAACTTTAAGTTTGATTCCCAATCTAGCTGAAGCAAAGACAAAGACTGTGCCTTTGCCAATAAGTAAAGGCTATACGGGTGATGCTTGCATTGTTTTAGGAGCACTGCGAGAGGGCACAAATGTAAGAGTTGACTGGGGTGCATTTCGAGGAACCCGCTATGTATCTGCAGATCCAGAGAACCGAGGCCCGAACGCAATCTATGGTGTAAATGTTTATGCCAAAGGCGCAAGCAAATTAGGAGCTTTAATAGGCAGAGGCAACATAGAAACTTTAATTGTTGAGGTTAGCGATAGAGTTGATGCGGCATTTCCAAGGTTGGTGGAGAAGAATTGCGAAGACACAGACTATCGAATTCCCAATGCTCCTTATCTTGATTGGAGCCGTCGTGAGTGAATAGCTGACTGCCATTTATTGCACCTATCAAGGGAGTTAGGAGGATTTTCACGTCTGTTCACTATCCTCTCATCACCGTAAGGGTACGGCATCATTATTTTTTGAGCAGCTTTACTGATACCTTATACCAAGTTGGCTAACTTAGTATTGTTACATTTTTTTATATATCCCGGAGC
>CAYOOD010000040.1:0-64639 GCA_964405435.1 uncultured bacterium | reverse complement strand
TATTCTGACTGGATAGGAATTACATGACTATCATATCATATATGTGCAACGCCCCTCTGTGGAGCGCGAAAGTGATGCGGCGGCAGTGTCGGGGCGTGCCTGCTTTTATCCCATACAGATGTGCTGCGATCGCCTTGAAATCGCCTCCTTTCATGCGCCGCTTTCGTGGGAGCCAGGAAAATGCCTGCTGCCATAGGGAAAATATTTCCCTCGCCCCCTCGCCCCCTCTCGGTGCAAAATAGCGAGCAGATTTAACGCAGGTGACAAGCCGATGAACCCAGGAAACCTAACGGACTATCCCTACCCGTCGGCACGCCGGGTACTGATGGGAAAAAGGGGCGCGGTGGCGACGAGCCAACCCCTAGCCGCGATCGCTGGAATGCAGATGTTGTGGGCGGGCGGCAATGCAGTAGACGCTGCGATCGCGATGGCAATCGCCCTCACCGTTGTCGAACCCACCTCTAACGGCATCGGCTCCGACGCCTTCGCCCTCGTTTGGGATGGGCAACTGCACGGTTTAAATGCCTCCGGGAGAAGTCCCCAAAACTTGAGGCGATCGCACTTTGACGGCATGGAGCGCGTACCGCCCCAGAGCTGGGAAGCCGTCACCGTACCGGGAGCCGTCTCGGCGTGGCGCGCCCTGTGGCAGCGGTGGGGAAAGCTGCCGTTTGAAGAACTCTTTGCCCCCGCCATCCGCTACGCCGCCGAAGGCTTCCCCGTCTCCCCCGGCACGGCGCAGATTTGGAAAGCGGCAGAGGGAATTTACCTGCCCCTCACCGACGCCCGCTTCCAGCCCTTCAAAGAAGTCTTTTTCAAAAGCGATCGCGCCCCAAATCCCGGCGAAATTTGGGGCAGCCCTGCCCACGCGCAAACCCTGCGCGAAATCGCCGCCACCGGCGCTGAAAGCTTCTACCAGGGGAAACTCGCCGAAAAAATAGCCAACTTTGCCGCCAACAGCGGCGGCTTTCTCACAACCGCCGACTTTGCCGCCCACCGCGCCGACTGGGTAAACCCCATCTCCACCGACTATCGCGGCGTCACCGTTTGGGAAATCCCGCCCAACACCCAAGGCTTGGCAGCCCTCATCGCCCTCAACATCCTCGAAGGCTTCGAGTTCGGAAAAAACCAATATCGCTCCCGCGAGACAGCAGACTTCTACCACCTGCAAATCGAAGCGATGAAACTGGCATTTGCCGACGTTCGCCGCTATGCCGCCGATCCGAATTACATGCAAATGCCCGCAGAGCGACTGTTAGATAAAGCTTACGCGCGCGAGCGGCGATCGCTCATCGGCGAAAAGGCAATTCCCCTCGCTTCTCCCGGCTTGCCCAAAGGCGGAACCGTCTACCTCGCCGCCGCTGACAGCGATTTGATGGTTTCCTTCATCCAATCCAACTTCACCGGCTTTGGCAGCGGCATCCTCATCCCCGAAACCGGCATCGCCCTGCAAAACCGAGGCTGCGGTTTCACCCTAGAACCCAGGCATCCCAACGAATACGCCCCCGCCAAGCGCCCGTATCACACGATTATCCCGGGCTTCCTCAGCCAAGACGGTCAGCCTTTAGGGCCATTCGGCGTTATGGGAGGGCCAATGCAGCCCCAAGGACACGTCCAAGTAGTCGTGAATATGGTGGATTGCGGCTTAAATCCCCAAGCCGCCCTCGACGCGCCCCGGTGGCAATTTGTCGCCGACAATCGGGTACTGCTGGAGCCTTCTGTTTCGGAAGCGATCGCCCGAGAATTAGCAAATCGGGGTCACGATATCCGCCAAGACAACCTGCTCGACAACCCCCAATACATGCAGATGGGGCAATTTGGACGCGGGCAAATAATCCTGCGGCAAAATGATACTTTCATCGCCGCTTCTGAGCCGCGCTCTGACGGGCTGGCGATGGTGTGGTAAAGGAGTGAAAAGTGCTGAGTGCTGAGTAAAAAGTGCTGAGTGCTGAGTAAAAAGTGCTGAGTAAAAGAAAACTTTTTTTCTCGTTCCCAGGATCAGCCTGGGAACGAAAATTAGGCGGCTCTGCTCCCTATTTGTTCGCAACCGATTGATATTACGCCCTATGCTATTGAAAACATTCAAACGCCGACACCTCTTTTTTTTCTGGTATTTGGCAATATTTTGCTTAATTATCTTGCTCATTTACCCCATCAGCTACCGGATAATGCGCCTAGCAACCGTTTTGTTAGCAGGCGCGATTTGGATGGGGGCGCTCTACTTATTTTGGCGGCAAAAAATTATTCGATTCGCCTGCTTGTTTTTCGCCCTATTCCTCAGCGCTCTAACTCTCCTGCCCGGACGCCCGATCGACGCGATCGCCCTTCGCAAAGCCTACATTGCCGAACTCAATCAATATGAAGGCACCCGCTATATCTGGGGGGGAGAAAATAAAAACGGCATCGATTGCTCTGGATTAGTCCGCCAAGGTTTAATTCGTGCAAACTTCAAGCAAGGCTTGCTTTCTTTTAATCCGGTTCTGATTAGAACGGGGCTCGATATGTGGTGGCACGATGCAGGCGCGGACGCCTTGCGCGACGAATACCGGAATTATACCAAAAAAGGACAAAAATATGATAGCATTAATAAACTCGACCATTCAACGATTCAGCCAGGGGATATGGCAGTCACCGCCGATGGAGAGCATATTTTAGCCTATGTCGGAGAAAAAACGTGGATCGAAGCCGATCCCGGCTATCTGAAAGTGATGAAAGTAAAAATACCGGAGCCCGAAAATATCTGGTTTAATGTTCCGGTTTATGTCTTGCAGTGGCGGCAATTAGAAACGAGGTGAAAAGGGGATCGGGCATTAGGTACTGTTGCGCAAAAAACTGAAAATGAAAACAAAAACCAATAAAATTGCTCCAATTCTCTATATTTTAGCGATCGCACTAGCTGGCAGCGGTGCCTGGTGGATGTTGAACAAACAACCCGCCCCAGACGACAGCGCGATCGCGCAATCTCCCAATCCCCCAATCCCGGCACCAACCCCCCTGGAAATCGTACAAACCGGCGAAGTGCGATCGCTCCCCGGGCAGCTAGACAAAGTGCCCATGTTTAACAGCAACAGCCCCGAATGGGTAAAAACAGAAGGCATATTGCTTTCCACCTTTCCCCCAGAAGGAAAAAAAGTTCCAGCCGCCCACCTCAACTTTCCCTTTCAGGGAGAATTTACCTTATTTGCCCACCACCACACCCACACGCCGCCAAAATTGCAGACGCTCTACACCGGAATCATTGTCAACAATCCCGGCAAACAACCGATTACTCTAGAAATTTTGCAGGCGGCAACTTATCAAATGCAAGAAGCCCCCTTCAAAGAAAAACCGGCGATGCTAGAAAATCCCAACGGCGAAGTATTTTCTGGCCCGGGTATTCGCGCCGTCGATCGCGTATTGCGGGGAATGCGGCAACCAGACTTTCCCGCTCAGTTAGTCATCCCGCCGGGAGAGAGCAGAATGTTGCTCAACCATCCCACACCCGTGCAAGGTTTGGAGAAGCCGATAAACGGGCGTTCTACTTTTATGCACTTGAACAGCAGCGGCAAAATCTACGTCGCCAGTTTAACCCTGTATGCGAAGAAAAATCCCGACGGGAGCGATCGCGCCCCAACTCTACAAGAATGGCAGCAGCTATTAGAAACAGGTAATTTTGCCGGCCCCCGCGAACCCATCCCCACGCCCCCAACCGCCACGAGCGGCAAACTCATTTACGGGCGCGTTGGCGGCGTGCAGCTAGGTTCCAAATGGAAAGCAACGCTTGCCGATAAAGATCGCGAAAATCTGGCAATTCCCCAACCGGGAAAAGCAATTTCCTACGCAATTAGCACCCTGCGCGGCGGCAGGCTGGGAACCGAGCAAATCCAAGCCGGCAAAATGCTCGCCCGCTATCCCGACACCGCCCATGAAGCGCACGGAAATTATGGCGTCTATTACGACTTGACTGTGCCACTCATCAACCGCAGCGACAAACCCCAGACAGTAACGGTGACGCTAGAAACTCCCCTCAAAGAAGATAAATTATCCAAAGGGGGGCTGAGGTTTCGCATACCGTCGCTAGATTTTCCCTTTTTCCGAGGAACCGTGCGGCTGCGCTACACCGACGAGAGCGGCGAATCGGTGACGCGCTACGTCCATTTGTGGCACCGATTCGGTCAGGTACTCGAACCGCTGTTGATACTGGATTTAAAAGCACAAGAGGCGCGAACTGTGCGAGTAGATTTTCTTTACCCGCCCGATTCCACCCCGCCGCAAGTATTAACCGTGAGGACTTTACAATAGCCGCGACAGAGATTAAAATAGCGAGAAAACTATAGCGGTTCTATTGGATTTGCAAACCGCTGTGATACCTAGAAACCCGGCTTCTTGAAGAAGCCGGGTTTCTGAGGGTTGAAAACTCACAGCGCAATCACCGCCTGACAAGTATTTATACTTAACTTCTGAAGTGGGGCCAAAAACTGGACTCTGAAAATGAGAACAGCTTTTGTAAAAATTACGGAGACGGCGGGTGAGGTTCATCAAATCTTTACAATAAATCGCCAAACTTTAATTAAACTTTAAAAACCTCTAAAAATAACCTGCTAGAATACTAGCAAATCAGGCAAAAAGCCGGAAAATACTACTAGAAAAAAATCAGTCAAAGGGGGAACCTAGAATGAACATCTACCAAAAACTAGCTCTGGCGCTTGTCGGCTCTAGTTTGAGCATAGGCGCGATCGGCGCGATTCCTGCAACTGCCGCCATCCTGGGCTATAATTTTAATTTTGGAGGCAAAACAATCGGGAGATTTTCATTTGAAAGCACTGCGGTGAAAGGAAGTCCTTTTGAAAAGGTGAATTTATTATCTTTCACCTTTAATTTCAAGGGCAATGATTTTACCCAATCGCAGTTATCAAATGGGGGCGTTCATTTCAGTAATGGAAATTTTAGAGGATTGAGCGGTAGCGTCAGCGGTTACGATAGAACCTGTATGTATAGCGCCACCAACTCTTACATGCAGTCTCTTTGTCAATTTAGTGGCTCGTTTGGTTATTACGACAACTATGCCGATCCCAATAACCCCTATTATGTGTTTATGGGCTATCAAGGCAGAGAGTCTTTCGACTATACACCCTCTTACCGGTTGGCTACAATTACCGATTCGGAGGGCAATACTGAAATGGTTCCCGAACCGAGTACCATAGGGGCATTTCTGGGACTGGGAATTTTTAAATGGAATCAATCCCGCCGCAAGAAACTCAATAAAGCTAGCAATTAGCATTCGGCGATTGAAAATAGACCGTTGAGCGAGCCCTGCTGAACGTCAAAACGCGGCTGACCGAAAAATCCACTATAGCGGTTTTCAGTCCGATGAAGTACAGGCAAGAAACCCGGCTTCGTCGAAGTTGCCGGGTTTCTGAGGGTTCACGACTCAAATAGATTCGCGACATTCTCTTCTCTTCCTCTGCGCCCTCTGCGCCTCTGCGGTTCCTTCCTTTCTACAATAGAAAAGGCTTGACTGCAAAATCCCCCAGCGTCACCGTAAAATTCTGGCGCTGCTCCGTCGCAGCAAAAGCGATAATCACCTCGCAAGACACAGCTACCGCCAGCATGACGAGATTTCTCGCCAACGGGTAATCGCAGACATCATCGTTAGCGGGAGAGGGAACGCGATAGTTTTCATTCCAAATCACCTCGGCATAATCGCTGGCTAATCCAACGTGCAGGCAGGGGATATTGTGGCTGGCGCAGCAATCTTTCACCGCTCCCCTGCCGATGCTGTTGTCGAAGGTATCGACGACTAAGCCGCTATTGGCCAATAACTGAGCGGCATTTTCTGGAGTGAGCTGTTTCGGGTGCGCTTCGACTTTGACGCCGAGCGATCGGTAGAGCATATTTGCCATCATTTTAGCTTTGAATGCCCCTATATCTGAGCGGTAGTAAGGTTGGGTGGAGAGATTGCGCTCCTCGACGCGATCGCAGTCAATTAGCCGGAGTTTGTTAAAGCCGGAACGCGCCAAATTTTCCACAATATTCGCACCCAATGCCCCAGCCCCGCACACCGTCACTGGCAAATCTTTCAGCTTTGCCATGACTGCCGGAGTTCTGTAGAGTTGTTCGTGAAAGAAAATGGACATAATCAGTTAGAGAAAAGCGAATTGAATTTAGCGATCTTCAACCACGCCGACGAGAGATTGCAAGTCAAAGTGATGGTCGAGCCCGCTCAGGCAAATCCCGGCGCTGACGACGGTGAGGTCATTTTTCGCGATCGCGCTGGTGTGTCGCTCTCCCGCGCCCGTCGTCCACTCCACCAGCCAGTAATCCTCGCGATCGCGGAACTCCTGCAAAGTCCCGCCCCCCAAGTGCAGTGCAGAGCGCAGGCGTTTCTCGTCCCGCTTCTGCTGCATTTGCTCTGCAAACTCTTTCGCTTGCTGCGCCGCCAGCTCGTAGGCAATGCGCATTTCCGGCGTCATCCCCTTAAAGCGCAGGGATTCCGGCGGCGTCAACAGTTGCAGCGCCGCGCGCAATTCCTCTGAGGGCATCGGTGAGCAACGGCGATCGATTTCCTCAAACCAGAAACTGCGCCCATCCCACCGCGCCACAATCGGCTCGAACTGGGCACCCTCAGCAACCAAATGCACCGGCACGGGCTTGGCAGCACCCGATCGCTGTTTCGCATCCGATTCATTCGCCGGATATGCCAGCCACGTCTTCCCCTTCAAAACGCGAACCAGCCACAGCCGCACGGCGGGAAATTGTTGCAAGTATTCTGAAATTTGCGGAAAATCGGCTTCTTCTACCACCTCAGCTTTCTTTTCATTGAGCGGCTGAAAAATACCCCATCCTTCAAAATTGCGCGGTGCGGGCGCGAAGGTATAAACCATGCCAGCAACTCGCGCCCGCACCTTTCCAGAGCGCACGCACGGGGCTAAAAATTGGGTTTCGCGCAATTGGGTTTCCTGCGCGGCAATTTGGTTGAGGAGTTGGCGGATATCAGTCATTGAATGCACTCCCCGCTTGGATTCTAGCGCTGTTGTTAATAATATTTTTAGTTTAACAAATGAGGAGCGAATCGCCCTACTCGGCGCGATCGGTGCTGTATATATATTCTCTGTCAAACGTAAAATTCTTGGCAGAACTGCCCAAATAGAGGAGTTTATCCATATTAAATAACTCGAAAACATAATCTAACTTTTCGCTTTCAGTTAAAGGCGGACTGGAGTAATAGTGATCGCCTCTTTTGTCGCGTTTAATAATTTTATCGCTAATAAACTTGCGGCGAATGGGTTTGATGTAGCGATAAAATAAAATCACTTGCGTTGAATAGTTAGCCTGGATTTCAAACAATCTTTGCTGCTGAATGAAACTCATTGATAAAATCATTTTGGCGATTTCTACTCCCAAAATAAAATCAATGAGATTGCTCAGGTAGTCAGCCGTTACATCTTCAGGAATGACCCCAGTCATTAGATAATACCTGTAGTAATAATCGGCTACCTCACTGGGCTGTATAGATTTGGCGATGCCAAACGGGCTCAAAAATTCTATAATTTTATTTTGAATATAGGTTTGGGATTTTTTCGCTAAATTCAAGACTTCAGCTTGAATGAGATCGTTGACGATTTGGTGCTGCTGCTCTGGAGAAATGCTGGCAAACAAGGTAAAAGAATTTAACAAATACCGCCTGACGCTGGCATCTTTCGTGTTAAACTCTTCTAAAAAAGCATCGGGCATGACTCCAAATCTATCCAGGCGCTTTGTCGCAAAATCTTTTTTCATTGGAGGAGTCCTTGTTTCCAGCATAAAAGCAGCAGTTCGAGAAATTGAGAGAAACTACAGGTTCGAGAAAATTTTCTCACTGGGAAGCTTCAAAAAAATCCGCAAAATTACGAGACTTTCCGAGGCGCGATCGCTCGAAATGATACAAACTCTTAATAAACTGTTCCGACACGGTAGAGCCTCTGAAAGCGATACTTCAGGTTTTTTTAACTTAGCTGGCTGGGCATTGCTGACCTTTGCTTTTGAGCCGTGGTGCTTTCCGGGTGCAATCGCCTCACCAACCGACCTCTGCTGGAAATGTAGTGGCCCTGACACGCGATCGCTCTTAGTGGCCAGCCTAGGCGTCAGCTATTTTAGCATTTTAAGGGGTTACGCAGAGAATTGACTTTGAAAAGCAACGGGCTCGTTACAAACCTGTCGCGCTTTCTCTCACCCTAGCCCCCCTCTCGCCCTCTCCCCCTCCAGCAAAATCTATTTTTTGGCAGGTTGCAACTCGGGTAGGGCGATCGCCTGCTCTCGCTGCACAGTACCCGATCGATCTCGAATTTGCAATTTCAAGCGAACCGGCTGGCTGCTCCAGTCAATTTCCACCGTCCCGAAATGCAGGGACTTGAAGAAATTCCCCAGCCGATAGCGATTGGGTTCTTGCTCCAGTTTTTCCCAGGAGTGCGTCAAACCGCTGGAAGTCACCTCGTAGAGCGGATAACCCACAGGCGTTACCTGGATTTTAGAAATTTCTCCAAAATGGCGATCGCCGGAAAGAAATATCACCCCAGGCACCTGAGCTTTTGCGATCGAATCAAACAGGCGCTGCCTTGCCTTGGGAAAATTCGCCCATTTCTCGTACTTGTGTTCTTCTGGAATCACTTGAATCCCCGAAGCAATCAAATTCACCTGCGCCTTGCTATTGCCCAATTCCTTCTCCAGCCAAGCCCACTGCTCCTCGCCCAGGGTATCGCGATCGCTTCCCGGCTCGTCGCGATGGTAGCGGGCATCCAATAAAAACACCTTCACCTGCTTGCCCGGTTGCCCGTAAGTATAAGCCGCATAGACGCCTTTTTGCTGCCGGCGCGGGCTGTTCGCTGGTTCGTCGAGAAAATTTAATAATTGCTGCTGGCTTGCTACTTTGTGGGGGTACTCCTTGCCCCCGTTATTTTTGCCATAATCGTGATCGTCCCACACGCCGAGAACCGTGGCAGTTTGCAGGAGCGATCGATAGCCCGGATTGGCTTTTTGTCCCTCATACATGCGCTGCATCGCGCTGATATCGCCGCTGCTGGCGTAAACAATATCGCCCAGCCAAATCCACAAATCCGGCTTATTGCTGACAATCGGCTCCCAAAGCGGCTGTTTTAAATCGTACTTGTTGCAAGAACCGAAGGCAATCCGGGAAACCAACAAAGGCGGTGCCGGACGTTCTGCGGGAGGAGCGTTTACAATAGAATTAGAAATCGGCTGGCGATTTGCAGCACAGCCAGCTAGCATCAGCACCGCTGCCAAAATAAGCCAAACGCGCATCTTTAGCTGAGGCATAATCACTCAGGTATCGGTAGCGCCAATCATTGTAAAGCTTTTGGATGCAAAAAGATAGACATTAGTGTCGTATGAAATACACCCAAGTCGATTTATCCCGCTGGCACCAATTAGATCAGTGCATAGCCATAACCGTGCATAACCCTGAAGTGCTGGAAGAAAAGTGCGGCCTGAAGTTCGCCGACGATCGGGACGACCTCGGAGAGCTAAAAGTGGCATTAATCGAAAGCGAATCCGGGAAACAATTCGGTTTGATACGCCATTTAGTCAGCCCTCCCGGAACCGACATATTAGTCCATTCCTTATCTCAGGACATCACAGCCGATCTGAAAGAGTTTCTCGATATTCTGCCATTAAAGCCAGCGGATTTGAGCTGGGTAAATCCAGACATCGACCTCGAAAAGCTGTAGAAACGCGGCAGTGCCGCGTCCCCACAGAATTACACAAATCGGTGATTGAATTCATAGATTAAATCCACCCGACCTTTTCGCAAAACCGCTGGATCTAATCGCTCTGTCGTGTTGCACGTCATCAAAACCACCAACTTCTGCTGAGCCTGAATGCCATTTTCATCAATCACGCTCTGATACAAAGTCCCGTCCAGCAAACTCAGAATGTGTTCGGTTTTGTTGCTGCGCTGGGCGACTTCGCTGGCGCGATTTTGCGCCAAATTATCCGCTTCATTGATAATCAGGCAAATCCGCTCTAAATAAGTCGGCGGCACGAAATTCTCAACCGCATCGTGGTCGAGGATAAAAATCACATAGCCCAGGGGCGTGAGAACTTCCTTCGCGACAGCTTGCGTCCAAGCAGTTTTGCCAGTACCCGGATCGCCGTGTACCAGTACGGCTAGCTGGTTTTGATTGAGTACCGCTTGCTGCACGGTGTCGGTAAAGCTTTGAATGTCAGCCGGAAACGAGCGAATCGGAAACAGGCTGTGAATCTGTCCCACGCGACTTTGATAGCCGCTGAGCATGACAGCCATGTTGTAAGTGGCTTTGTTGACGAGGGGCGCGATATTTTTAGAAATCAGGGTGTACTGCCGCCGTCCCCTGCCGTTATTGTTGATTTGCAGCCAGACTTGATGCTTCGACCAAAAAGCAGAAACCGTGTCGATCGTTTCCAGGCGCTCCCACCCGACAAATCGCTCTACCGGAAAATAGAAATACCGATCTAAATAGTATTGGGTAATCAGGTCGGGACGGCCCAATATATCCAGAATTTTGAAAATCGTGATTTCTAGAAGGCGGTTGAGAACGTAATCGATCGGGATGCTGTTGCGGCTGACTAATTGGATGACTGGCGTTTCAATGCTGAGTACGTCTTTGACGCGATAATCTGGGGCTGGGGGATCGGGGGTGATGTAATTCCAGAATTCATCCAGTTCGTATCGCGTCCCTTCAGAGAAGACATTCAAAATGTTGGCCCACCAAGCATATTCGTTGCGACCTAGGGCATTGGCGAGGTCGCTAGTCATGTCTAGCGACTTGCGAACCAGCTCCCACATATCGTTAGAGACAAGATGCCACAAATACCCCCAGTCCAGATCTCGGGTCAGCGGTCGCCAGCCAGCGCCCAGCAAGCCCCGACTTTGGGGGTTGTTCTGTCTGGGAGTATCTTCCTCGTTGCCAAAGTATCCCGATCCCATAATTTTAGTTTATTGTTGGTGTTATGGCCGCTTTAAAAAGGTGGTTTTTGTTATTTTAGCGCATGACGATCCTCGCTTAAAAACTCTTAACGTATTTTTGGGAAGGGTTGGCGATCGCGCGCTGTTACCTCCATTATATCTGCTGCAAATACTCTGGCGGAACGCCATCTACCAACCACACCGCATTCTCAGAACAATAGAACTGCCAACCATCCCGGTGCATGGCTTTTGCATCGACTGCAAAAACAACCGGACGCCCGCGACGCTTACCGACTTTTCGCGCCGTTTCCGCATCTGCCGATAGGTGGACGTGGTGGCGAGACATTTTTCGCAGACCCTCGCAAAGAATTGACTCAACGGCGCGGTGCGCGGTTCCGTGATAGAGTACGTCAGGGGGTACAATTGACTCTAACTGCAAGTCAACTTCGACACTGTGCCCTTGATTGGCGCGAATAAATGTGCCGGTGGAGTCGAAGGAAAAGCGTTTTTTGTCATTGCGGGCGACGACTTCCTCCAGTTCGCTGCGGAATAAAGAAAACCCGTGTTTTTTACAAGCATTTAGGAGGTCGTCCACCCGAACCCAGCCGCCGGGGTCGAGTTCCAAATCAATTTCATCGGGATGGTGGCGGAGGTGATAGCTGAGATATTTGCTAATTTTAATTAACCGAGATTCGCTCATCATATTAAATTTTCGTGAAGTCAAAAAAATATATATATTAGATAAATTAGCTGCGTGCAAGTTATCCGAGCTATGCGCGGTTTCTCAGCGCTGGTTGGAACTCCGCCGGTGAGTTGCTACACACTCTTTAAAGGATGGCTACTTTCAAGCCTACCTGCCGGGTTCCTCGCGCCAACCTTGCTACCGCCCGACGATTTTGTCGTCGTTACTCTTCCTCTCGTACTAAGTATGTAGGCTCAGACGGTTGGGGCACGCAGTTAATTGTATTATAGCGTACTACTGGCTGGGGTGTAAAGCGATCGCTGCGTGACAGTTTCTTGACTGACTGCCTGCACGCACAACTGCGCCACCAATTCAGTCGCGGTTGCCGCACTCTGGAGCATCGCAAAATTGACGCTTTCAGGCTCAATGCCAGCTTGCTGCACGACTTTTTCGATGCCCTCGTCGCTCAACTTCATGCCTGCCTTGAGAAAGTCGGTACAAAGTCCCTTGTGCCGCACGGTGGGGGTTTCGCTGCGCTTCGCCCAAAAGTGGCTGATGACGTGGAAGACGTGCCCCGCTCCCCAATCGAACCGCACGGCAACCACGGGGGCATTGTGCTTGACTAGCAAGTCGTGGCTGGCGGCTTCGACGCGCACTGTCTCGGAATTCACCACCTCAATCGGGTAACTGCCCCACAGCCACCACTGCGGTTCGGCACCCAATACGACGATATCCGACCAGAGGCTATTTTGATAAGGTTCTACGGAAATCACGTCTTCGGTTGTGGATTGGCGATTCCAGCGTACCGTATTGGGAAAGGCTCGCTCGATGACGTAATGCAGCGCCCAATCGGAGGTGACAAGCCACAAGCCATTTTTGACGCGATCGCCGATTTCTGCGAGGAGAACTTTGTCATATTCCCGCGAACAATTGACAAAAACGATCCGAGCTTTTAGCGCCTTTGCATCTGGATTGACGGTTGCGGGTACGCCCAAACAGCGCAACAGTTCTTCTACTTGGTCGAAACTCCCGGTATAGGCAGCAACCTGCTCCTGACGAATAGAATCGAGTATTTTTAGGGCTTCGGGATGCTGCTCGGCAAACCGTTGCCGCACGGCGAGGGCTGCGACTTTGTAAGCTGTTTCCATGTTGCTCATGGCGTTCACCTTTAAAAGTAAAGCAATATTAGTGCAGTTCTGTACCGTCCTTGCAGAGGAGGATGCGGCACTTATGAATACAGCAAGCTATTAAATTTTAGCACCAATGTACTGAGTAACTTTTCGGTTTTATGGGTCGTGCAAAAAGTGCAATTAAAAGAGTAAAATAAAGAGCGATTGCCCTCTATTTTACTCAAGCTTTCCTGCCAGGATTCCTGAGTTCAAGTAAAGCTAACTTCCTTACTTGTCATCCCTGACTGGCAGCGCAGTATCCAAAATTTCCATCAGCAACTCCAGCCGCGAAGGGCGAGACAGGAGCGGCACGAGATTCGGCAGCGAGTAATAATCGCCAGCAAAAGTGAAAGTTTCCACCGGCACTTGCTTCTCTTTCAACTTGGTTTCTACCCAAGTGCTAGCCGAACCCACTTTAACAATGACCACATTTGGCATGACAGCCAAACTGCGGCAATAACTGCTGTAAGCTTCCGCAAAGTAAGGCGCTGCGTTTTCCCCTTCGTCGGTTACGAGAATGAATTGCTCGACAATCTGCTTTTTAAGGCGCATCGCCTCGACAGCGCAACCGCAGCTAGTCCCGCCGCCAGCATTGATGTGCTGAAAGGCTTTTTCCCAGTGGCTCAATTCCTTGCCCTGCGCCTGTACGGGATAGGGCATGGTGTCGAAAGCGTAGACGAATAGCGCCGCTTCGGAAATGCCGGAAATCAGGGCGGCTAGGCGCTTTCCGACTTCGATCGCATTTTCCATCGAACCGGATTTGTCAATGAGCAAGCCAGTCGGTTTGGCTATTTTGCCGCGCTTTTTGACTTGTTCGTCGGTGACTTTTTCCAGCTTTTTGGCTGTCGTTTCATCCAACTGGGAAACATCGGCAGCGACGCGGGCTTTGAAGGCGGAGACGCGATCGCTCTTGGCGGCTTCCTCCAGTTTCGCATCGATGAGCTTCTTCACCTCTGGGTGTTCCATCGCACCCCGCGCCTGCAAGGATTTGAGGTTGTTAATCACCTCTTGCGGCGACATGGAATTAATCAGCGCTACCAGCACCGTTGGGGTGAGAGAGCGTACCGCACCGACTGCGATCGTGTAGGGGATATTGTGTTCGACAATTAAAGCCGCTTGTTCGGCGGGGGTTTCCGCTTTTGCCAATTGTTTTAGAATGAAAGCAAGGCTATTTTCTGGCGGCTTTTCTTTGAACAGCACCGCATCCGCCCGCGCCGAAGGTTTGACGTGCAGGGTTGCGTAGAGGTGCTTCATCGCTTTTCGTCCCCGCAACGCCGCGCGATCGAAAAATTGGTGATTTTTTTCCCGTTCTTTCAGATAGCGCGTCACCGCCGTGCGAGCGCTGCGCGGCATTTTGCCCCGGTGCTGCTTCATAAAATCGACAATCCGCGCGACTTCGTAAGGCGGAAATTCTTGCAGCATCACGAAACCAGCATCGCGGTGTTCGGTTAGGTTGCTGGTGAGCAAATTGCCGACGAAAACTTCTTTGTGATCGCGCACGTCGCCGTTGCGCTGATACCAAACTGCCAAATGTCCGTAGAAAATCGGGTCGAGTTCTACAATTAATTTGTGAATTTCTGCCACCTTTCCGAGTTCGCGGTGCGGAGTGGTGAGCAGGCTGTTGAGCATTTCCAAACGCCAGTCGCGTTCTGTATTATTCACGGACGACCTCCTGATGAATGGCGAAGTTTGAGGAGGCAGGTGTCGCGCGCTCTCACGGCAGTGAGGACGCCGCGCAAGTCTGGGGAGCTTTTTTTGGAAAACCATTTTTAGGGTTTGTATGTAAGCTCTCCGGGTTGGGGCGCGGCGACATCTGCTATTATAACCTATTTTGGTGAAAGTTTTTCGGGTTGGAGGGGTTTTAAGTCGGGTTCGAGCCATCTGGCGCGAGCGTCCCCTGACATGAGGCGATCGCGGCTGTAGTATTGCAGCGGCAGGGACGGATCGCCACAGCGATCGAGAATACTATTTGCCATCTCTGCAATAGAACGAGTTGCACCTTCAGCAGCGAGATACTGCTCGACCACTTGCACCCAAAACAGCGTTATCGTTTCGTGATAGCCGCTGTCTTTTGTGTTTTCAATGCCGACAGCAGCATTATAACGTTGAATGCCATTGCGGATGAAATTCGTTGCTTCTGGCTGCGAGTGATGGGCGAGATACCACACGGCAGCGATTAAATGCGCCTGGTGCGTCCACTCGCCTCGCGGCAGGGTGCAGTTATTGAAAGCTCGGATGAGAGTTTCTATCTCGCCGAGCGATCGGTATCTCGCCGTTTTCTCGCTCATATTAGCCCGTTGCCTCGCGCGATGGTTTGAACTTAACATTAATTATTTGATGGCAACTTTTGCGCCGACTGCTTCTAGCTGATGCTTGAGAACTTCAGCCGCATTGCGATCGCTGGTGTTGCGGACTACCTGCGGAACCGACTCGACAAAATCTTTTGCCTCCCTCAATCCCAAACCTGTAATCGTTCGGATCTCTTTGAGAATGGCAATCTTTTTATCAGCCGGGACTTCCGCCAGTATGACATCATACTCCGGCAGCTCATTCTCGAAGATAAATATCGGATCGCTAACGATTGGCCCTATTGTAACCGATCGCGCAGAAGCTTTGACATCAAAGCTTTCTTCAATTTGTTTAACCAGTTCAGACGTCTCCAATCGGGTGAGGGCTTTGAGCTGCTCTAGGATTTCCAGGGTTTTATTAGACATGGGTTTACTCCGATAAATTTTTCAAAGGTATGCCGAGATTGTTCTTTCACTCCCACGCCACCCAGAGCCGCCTGTTTTGTCACCAAATTAGAACCTAGAGGCAGAGACTCTATCTTTTCGTTCCCAGGCGGAGCCTGGGAACGAGAGAAACGAGAGAAACTCGGCGCTCTCTGCTTCTTTGCGGTTTAGAAATTTAATCCAAGAAACCGCGCTTTCCGAGACGGGCGATCGCTGCAGCCGCTTGCAATCGCGGACAAGCTAAAGTTTCAGCAACCGCGCTGCTGTCTGGATTTCCCACAGTCTGCACCGCATTCAGAACTTGCTTGTCAAACGCCAAATCGCGAAATTCATCCGCCAGCATGTCAATAATTTTGCTAATGACCTCTGTAGCATTCGCCACTTTTGCACATTGCCCGCCCGTACCGGTTGCGATCGCGCCGAACGCCTGCATCGCCAGCGGATCGCCGCTCATGCACAGCGCGTGAACGGTTACCCGATGATTTTCCGCCGCCGCCGTCACCGACTGCACGGTCAAGCCGCTGGGACAGCCATTTGGCCACGCATCGCCGTTATTGCTGCCGCGACGGTTTCCCTGAGTTGGCGTCATTTCTTGCAACCACTGTACAAAACCGTGCGGTGGAGCGTCGCCAACTAGCAACGCAAATCGGCAACTGTTGGTACGCCATTTCATTTTTTCGCAGGCATCAAAAACGCCGCTGTAAACCGCTTCTGGGCCATCGCCGCCGCCATCGGCTTTGAGTTTGTTAATCGCTTTCTGCATATCTTTGAAATTTGCAGTCAGCGGATAAATGCGGGTGACAAATGATTTATCTTGTGGCGGGTGATCGCGGTATTCTACCAAACCGACTTCTAAGTCAATGCTGCTGTCAGCGGAAAGCAAACTAATCGTATCGAGCAGTTGTTTCTGTGCGGCTTGGATGAAAGAACCCATACTGCCGGTCGTATCCACAACAAAGCACAAGTCAACGTGATTGAGAGCTTGGGTCATTTTTTTTCCTCCCTTTGCCGTCAGGCGGGCACTTCGGCGCGCTGCTTTTCATGTCAAATCTTACGCGGCGCTCAGGAAAAGGCTCGTAGTAAGCGCTGGCGCGCTTACTAACAAGCACAGAAGGAGCATAAAGACAGATTGGAAATTACTTGTCGTCGCGAACTGGCAGCGCAGTCTCCATAATTTCCATCAGCAACTCCAGGCGCGATTTCCGCGACAGCAGAGGCACTAAGTTCGGCAGCGCGTAGTAATCGCCCTCGAAGGTGAAGGTTTCAAACGTCGCCTTTAGCTGCTGGAGCTGGTGTTCTAAATAGCCGTTGTGCTGACCGACTTTGACGATTACCACGTTCGGCTCGATTTTCAACTCTTCGCAGTAGCGCGGGTAAGCGGTGCTGAAATAGGGTTCGGCGTTCTCATTTTCGTCAGTGACGATAATGATTTGTTCGACCGATTGCTTTTGACTCCGCATGGTTTCTAGCGCTGCGCCGATGCTGGTGCTGCCGTTGGGGAAGGTGCGCCCAAATGCTTTTTCCCAATCGGAAAGGGTTGTCCCCTGCGCCGAGATGGGGCGAGCGATCGCGTCGAAGGTATAAACAAATAAATCAGCTTGGGCGATCGCAGAAACTATCGCCGCGATTTGCTTGCCGACTTCCAGCGCCACCGTCATGCTAGCACTTTTATCGACTAGCAGAGCCGTTGTTTTGGTAATTTTGCCGCGCTGTTTCACCTGTTCGTCCGCAACCCGCTCTAACTGAGCAGCAATCTGCGAATCAACAGCAGCCACTTCAGCCGCTTTCATCGCTTTAAACGCCGAAACTCGCTCGGATTTTGCCGCCTGAGTTAATTTTTCATCAATCAGCGCTTTAACTTCTGGGTGTTCCATCGCACCCCGCGCCTGCAAGGATTTGAGGTTATTAATCACCTCTTGCGGCGACATGGAATTAACCAGCGCTAGCAGCACCGTTGGCGTTACTTGCTTGAGCGTACCGATCGCAACCGTGTAAGGGATATTGTGTTCGGAAATTAAAGCCGCCTGTTGTTCGGGAGTTTCTGCTTTTGCAAGCTGTTTTAACATGAAAGCGAGGCTGTCAGAAGGCGGCGCATCTTTGAAAAGTACCGCATCTGCCCGCGCATTGGGTTTAATGTGCAGGGTAGCGTAGAGGTGCTTCATCGCCTTGCGCCCCCGCAACGCCGCGCGATCGAAAAATGCTGCATTTTTTTCTCGCGCTTGCAAATAGCGGCGAACTGCAGTGCGAGCGGAACGCGGCACCTTACCCCGGTGCTGCTTCATAAAATCGACAATTCGCGCGACTTCGTAAGGCGGGAACTCTTGCAGCATCACGAAACCGGCATCGCGGTGTTCAGTTAAATTGCTGGCGAGCAGATTTCCGACAAATACTTCCTTGTGATCGCGCACGTCGCCGTTGCGCTGATACCAGACTGCCAAATGCCCGTAGAAAATCGGGTCGAGTTCTGCGATGACTTTGTGGATATCTGCAACCTGACCGAGTTCTCGGTGTGGCGTCGTCAGCAGGCTGTTGAGCATTTCCAAACGCAAATCGCGTTCTGCTGCATTCATCGAAACTACCTCCTTTTTATGAAGAGTTTTCGCTAGCTTATTAGTATGTTTGATTTACCTTTAGGGCGAAGCATTTGCGAATAAATATTTGCACTAACCCGAAAGATTATTCGCGCAAATGCTTCGCCCCTACAGCTCCTACAAACATAAGAGGCTACCGAGTTTTGAGGAGGCAATTGTCGCACGCTCTCACGGAGGTGAGGACGCCGCGCAAGTCGGAGGAGCTAAGATTTTTGCCTGCTATAGGTTTCAGGCTTGCAGCGTACTACCCGTGCACGCACCGTTTGTTTTTTTTGTGGGGTGTGTAAGCTCTTCCAGTCGGGGCGCAGCGACAACTGCTGATAGAAAAAAATCACTTCGCGCAAGTTGAGAAAGCCTTTTCTACAAACGCGGGAATTGAACCCGCATCCCTTGCGGGACTCGATTTTAAGTCAAGCGCCTGTACCATTCGGCTAATAAGTATGTAAGCTTTCTCGATTAGGGCGCGAAGTAGGGGCGAAGCATTTGCGCCAAGAATGTTTCGGGTGAGCCCAGATATCTATACGCGAATGCTTCGCCCATCCTTTAATTTTTAGAAAGTTTTTCCAGAATCCACTTAATTTCTTTCTTGTTGCACTGACGTTTGCGAGCGGCGTAGAGCTCCCAAGGGTATTCCACAGGCATCTGACGCTTAATCTTAACCTTCCGAAGCAGGTCGCGAACTGTCACGCCTTCTGGCACACTTTCAAAGGTTATAAAGTACCAAAATCCATCAATTTTGCGGTACTCGTGGTAATAATCAACGCTCAAAGAATCATCTGGTTTTTGGTAAGTTTCGCGAGTCGTCCATTTGTTGGGGAGAACGCAGAGAATTCCTGTCTCCGGGTGAACGTAGAAATTAGATTTAGAATACCCGGAGCCAAAAGGCGGGCCGATTTGTGGTTCTGTTTGGGCGATCGCCTCGTCAATCAAGACGCGATTTCGCTCTACATAATCCCAGAGGTGGGAGAGGATGTGCTGCCCGGTGAGCGTGCTCGTATCCAGGCGATCGCACAATTCGCTGTAAGTCTCATTCCAAGGTTTCCCGACTTTAGAACACAGCCAGCGATACAGGGGTCCCAGATGGTCTGAAAAACGCTTTGTTCGCTTTCTTGTTTTGATAAAATAAGGGCTCAGCAACCCTTCTTCAGCCGCTTCATCAGTAATTTTTTGAAGCGCTTTTTTGTAGCCAGTCATCTTTTTTAGGCTGATTCTCATCCCTTCGCGAGGACGCTCAATGACAATTTCCGACAAGCGATGTTCGCTCATGCGTCTTTTGAAGTAAAACAGAAAAAAGTAAAATTTTTACGCCGTAGAATGCAACCCGCAAGAGTGCCAACACTTCGCGCAAGTCGAAAAAGCTTTGTGACACCAGCCGTTCTTACCAGTTTTTACCTGGCAGTGGACGCGCAAACCTCATCTAACGAGAGACTTGGAATGCTTCGCTAGTACGGTCGCCCGTACATCGCTACCTTAGGACCCTTATAGTTAGGAAAAGTGTGTAAGCTTTTTCGGTTAGGGCGCGAAGTAGGGGCGAAGCATTCGCGCAAAGAAGGTTTCGGGTGAGTCCAGATATCTATACGCGAATGCTTCGCCCTAAAGGGATATTGACACAACCAAAAGGCTCGTTTCTCGCCTCAAGGACAGAAAATGACAAGTCCCGCACAAGTTGGCAAAGCAATTTGACACTCCGATTGCTCTACCCCTGAGCTACAACCCCAGAAGCGGGGTTGGCAGGATTTGAACCTGCGACCGATCGGTTAACCTTGTGTGTATGCTTCACCGGTTAGGGCGCGGGACAGAAAAATTAGAAAAGCCACTTCGCGCAAGTCGAGAAAGTCGTTGTTTCATACGCGGGAGTTGAACCCGCAACCGCTTGAACCTAAATCAAGTGCCCTACCATTGAGCAAGTATGTAAGCTTTCTCAGTCAGGGCGCGAAGTGAAAACCTCAAGGATGGCAATAATTAGCCCCGCGCAAGTTAGCAAAGCTTTTTCACTTGGTGCTCTACCATTTGAGCTACGTCCGCACGAGATAAACGCGAGATAAAGCGGACGATAGGACTCGAACCTACAACCTCCCGGTTAATAGCCGGATTGTGTGTATGCTTCACTTGTGAGGGCGCGGGACGGAAATTTTTAAACAGATTTTTTATGGAGTGAAAGTCACTTCGCGCAAGTCGAAAAAGCCTTTGGGCACATACGCGGGGGTTGAACCCGCGACTTTTACCGGGAAGGGTAACGCTCTATCCAATTGAGCTAGTATGTAAGCTTTTTCAGTTAGGGCGCGAAGCGGACATTTCAACTACCTGACAGATACTACCCCGCACAAGTCGATAAAGCTCTTCACGTTTTGCGAGCTACCATTGCTCCACAGCGCCTCTCGATCGATGGCGCTGGTAGGAATCGAACCTACAACCTCCCGAGGATGAATCGGATGTGTGTATGCTTCGTCGGTTCGGGTGCGGGGCAGAATCTGTCTAAAAAATGAGGAAAAATTGCAGGAAGAAGCGACGCGCAAGTTAAAAAAGCTATTTTTTGCTCCCTCTCCAAATAGCGGAGAGGGTAGGACTCGAACCTACAATGGATGATTAATCCACTTGACCGATAGCATGTAAGCTTCTTTCGTCAGGGCGCGTCGCTCCTACCTGTTGTTACGTCTATTTAACCGTAAACCGCTTCGGGACGGACTATCAAATCGCCGGAAGGGCGGCGATCGAGTACATACGAGTCGAAGCGATCGCGGGCTACGTCAAAATGCTGGGCGAGGCGTTCCTTGATAGCAGCGTCGTTCATCCCAGTGGCAACGCCTAGCTGCTGTTCGCTGATATCGTAGGAACGTCCTTCAAATCGGATGTGAACCATGCTGGCACCTCCTTTTAAACTGGAAGGTAAAACCTGTCAATGAGTTGGGTTTTGGTCTATCTTGGAACGAGTGGACTCATTTGATAAAAATACCAGCATTAGGAAGATTCACAAACGCTGAGTGCTTCTACCAGAACAAACGCCGCTCTAAATGATAGACTTGTTTGATATCACGGATTTCCTCAGTGGGTTTTGTATGTCTGAGGCGTTGAGAACCTTCCTGTTCTAAATCCGCGTGAAATTTCGCAAACGTCCACTGCTGCGGTCTGGCGATCGCCTCGGAACGAGTCCGAACTCGACCGAGCAGTCCGGTATACAGTAACAACATAGCACCTCAGTCTCCGTGACGAGACTTTCTGAGTAAAGACAGTTGAAATTCCCGATTGCTTATTCAGTTTTCAAGGTTCAGATGGCGCAGTTGAGGTAGAGGCGGTGACCTCTCCTTTGCTTGCCACATTTTTATACTACACTCATATTACACAAGTGTCAAGGGTCTGGAAAAAAATTTTTTCGGGGGACTGGCTACAGCTCTTTGACGTGGGCAATCACCGTGTGCACTTTGCAAAAGCCGACAGACTCGTAAAGCGGCAGGGCTCCGTTTCCATTTGCCACATCGACGATGAGCAGCGCCGCATCCATGCCGGCAGCCTTCAGGCAGTGCAAGCCAGAAAGCAACATCGATCGCCCCAGTCCCATTTTGCGAAAGTTGCGCCTGGTTCCGAGGATGGCGATCCAGCCTTCGGCGCGTCCGGTGCGGGCATTTTGCTCCCTTTTGACGGCGCAGTAGCAAAAGGCGGCATAGGTGCCGTCCGGCGCAACGGCTGTCAAATCTAATTCCGGTTGGTAATCCGGATTAGTCAGTTCGTGTTTGATTTCTTCAACCGTTACATCGCGGAAGTTCCAGTGATCGATAAAGGTCTGGTTGAACATCTGCACCCACGCCTCGGCGTCTTGATGCCCGCTTTGACGCAGGGCGAAGCCTTCAGGGAATTGCGGTTCTGGGAGGGGTTCGACAAGCGATCGCCTCATTCTGAAGAAGTGGCGATCGCCTGTGAAACCCGCACTTTCTAATAAGGCGATCGCGTCGCTGCGATCGGCGCGCTCCCAGGCGCGCACTTTCACCCGCACGTTGCGATCGCTTCCCACCTCGCCCATGCGCTTTTCAGCCCAGGCAAATATCTGCCTTTCCAATTCGCCGCCGCGCGCGTCGGGATGGACGCGAAACCACAGCCACCCTTCGGTAAGCGAAGCCATGCCGCAGGCAATCGCCTCTCCTGACTCCGGAATCGACAGTTGAGCGAAACCAATGAGCTTGCCGCTGTCATCCTCCCAAAGGCAGATATCGCGCCCCTTATCCAGCAATGGCGAGTCAAATTCTGCCCGCAGTTCTTCAACTGAGGTGCCTTCCTCCAGGCGATCGATCGCTTCGCAGGTATTGATGAGGTGGGCGATCGCTTGTAAATCCGTCTCGCCCGCATAAGCGCGCATATTTACAGTCATCATATCCCTGTGAAATTTTATGCTTGTTCTGAAATAATTTTAATTACTGTCGTTCCCGCCTGCTAGCACAGAGTTACCCTTTCGGGCGATGGAAAAAACCAGAAATAATGAGTGGTATAGGAGTTGAACCTATCTAGTACCGGTTAAAAGCCGGTTGCATCACCGCTCTGCCAACCACTCCCAAACTTAATGGCAACGGAAGCTGGAGGAATCGAACCCCTACAGCCTTGCTGTACCCTGGTTTTCAAGACCAGTTGCCGTCCATTCAGCGGCAGCTTCCACGATTAAAATTTGGATAAAATAATAAAAATTTATACAAAAATTGTATTCTAAATATTTTTGCATAAATTTAGTATTTTGCTACTTGACAACACCGCTTCCCTAGGTTAGTATAATATTTGAATCCCAAAAAATAGCTATAATACCTACCTTGCACGATGCTTTGATAGAAAGTAATGTAAAATCACAAAAAAGATATGAAGCTATCAAAAAATACTACGACTCCCCGCTTTACTGTTTATATTGCAATCAAGCGATTTTAGTGAAAGAGGGCGAAAAAGTATCCGAGACAAAACGAAAAAAGTTTTGCAGTCGTTCTTGTAGCGCCTCCTATAACAATAAAAAAAGTAAAAAACGTCAACCAGAACATTTTTGCTTGGTTTGTTACGAGCCTATCAATTCCAGGAAACGGTATTGTTCCGAAACCTGCCGCAATACTGCCAAGTTGTCAAGGAAAACTACTGCATCTTTTCGAGGCTCTGAACGAGTTATCCAATGTCGGCAAAGAAAAAAATTAAAAGCAGTCCAATATAAAGGCGGTGCTTGTCAAATATGTGGCTATAACAGATGCGTTCGTTCTTTAGTTTTTCATCATCTCGATCCCTTACAAAAAGATTTTTGTATTTCAAAGGTATCTAAATCGTGGGAAACAGTTCGCTCTGAACTAGATAAGTGCGTTCTTTTGTGTGCAAACTGTCATGGGGAAGTCCATGAGGGGCTATTGAATGTATTTGAACTCCTCGGCCTGGATTTGAACCAGGAACTCTCCCGTTAACAGCGGAACGCTCTACCATTGAGCCACCTTGGAATAGCCCCTCGCTCAAGAGTCGAACTTGACACCCCATCTTTAGGAAAGATAGGTCTGCATCCCGCAGGCAAGGGAAAGCTTTAATTTCAAATTTTTTCCAGGCCGCAAACTTGTCAATTTATTAAAATAATTTTACATCGTACAGCTTAAATCGATCGTCATGGGTAATTATGGTATAATCTTCCGCTCGTGCCTGAGCAATAATCAGGCGATCGAAAGGGTCTTGATGGTGGAAAGGTAAATGCTGTAAAAATTCGTAATCTCTGAATGTGGTTTCTAAAATATGAAACTGGCAGCCAATGATAAATCTTTCTAGTTCGGAAAGGGAAATGGATAATGACAGTTTGCCGATACTAATCTTGATGGTCATTTCCCACAAGCTAGCTTGGCTGACATATATTTCATTGATAGGATTGGCAATTAAGTCTCTTGCCTCTTCAGAAAGCCGAGCGTTCCCTCCAATAAACCAAATCAGAATGTGAGTATCGATTAGATATTTCATGGCAGCATATATTCTTCAAAGCCAGGAGGAGTTTCATCAAAATCCTCTGCTACATAAGTAAAAATACCCTTACCGCAGCCGAATTGTCTGGGTTGAACGGCAACAGTATTTTCAGATGTATGATTTTTCATTTTTTGCAGATCGGTTAAAATCGTCATATCTTGTACTGACAAAATCCATTCGATTAACTCTAATTTAACAACTGCAATACTCATGGCTTTGTTGATGGAGAATATTTTAATGCTAGATGCAGTTTAACACAGCCGAATCCTAGAAAGCCTAGCCATTCGCTTCTAAATCTCCTGGCAGAGGGAAATCCACCGAGAAGGTACTGCCCCTTCTATCGCCGCGTTATCAGCACGGTGCCTCGCTTTTCGGCCTCCGGTGGGTGAAGGA
This sequence comes from uncultured bacterium, assembly GCA_964405435.1. Lineage (GTDB taxonomy): Bacteria > Cyanobacteriota > Cyanobacteriia > Cyanobacteriales > Oscillatoriaceae > DVEG01. The sequence continues at coordinate 40,205 of CAYOOD010000040.1, read as the reverse complement.
AGATGGAGGAATCGAACCCCTACAGTTGCCCGTACCCCGGCTTTCGAGACCGGTTGCCGTCCGTTCGGCGGCATCTTCCGCAGGGGTGTCTGAGGAGACTCGAACTCCCTAATAACCAGCTTCACAGGCTGGCGTCTCGACCGCTTCGACTTCAGACACCATCATGGAGTCAAGGAGAATCGAACTCCTAACTTCTTGCGTGCAAAGCAAGCGCTCTGCCAATTGAGCTATGACCCCTTATTTGGTGGATACTGGTCGGATTTGAACCGACATTTTCCTAGATGCGAACTAGGCGCTTTCCCAGTTAAGCTACAGACCCGCGCGTGATGGATACTGGTCGGATTTGAACCGACATCTTTCTAGCAGCCAGCTAGACGCTCTACCAATTAAGCTACAGACCCCTAAAATGCGGAAAGAAAAGGCGGGAATGGTAGGACTCGAACCCACAACTTTCGAGGTAGAAGCTCGACGCTCTATCCGTTGAGCTACATTCCCAGAATGGGCAGTCCCGGCAGAATATTACCCCTCAATCTTGCTGTGAAGGCAGATATTCTACCGTGTAGAGACAAGGGCGATCGCTCTACCGTGCAAAGACGCGATTCATCGCGCCTCTACAGGACTGCGAAAGCGAGTGATGGGACTCGAACCCATGCGCTGAGACTGGCAGACTCAGATGCTAGCCACTACATCACACCCGCATTTTTTGAAAGAGCGAACAACGAGATTTGAACTCGTGCCAAGAGGTTGGAAGCCTCACATGCTACCGCTACACCACATCCGCATTTTTTAAGGAGCAGGCGGCGAGATTTGAACTCGCATAAGCAGCTTACAAGGCTGCCGTGTTACCATTAACACCACACCTGCATTCATTTGGTGGCGGGGGCAAGATTTGAACTCGCTGATTTTCAGGTTATGAGCCTGACGAGCCCACAAAAGCTCCATCCCCGCAATGTCACCCAATACCCCTGACTGGACTCGAACCAGCAACCTTCTCGCTCTAAACAAGACGCCTTCTTCCAATTGGGCTACAGGGGCAAATTCTGACTTTTTATGTCAGTTTTATGTCAGATATTTTTATGTTTTTTGTCAATAGACCTCTGAGGGCGAAGCATTCGCCAATAAATATTTATGCCCAACCGATAGATTTTCTGTGCGAATGCTTCGCCCCTACAGCGGGTCTAAAATTTATCGAGTTTTATCGCTTGCGGTGAACTGTCACCCGCTTATAGGGGTCTTGTTTCCTCAGCCAAGATAGAAATTTCTGCATGTCTGGTGCTTTCTTGAGCTTGTCTGTCGTGTTGAGTTCTTTTGCCAGCACTTTGTTATCAAATAGGGCGTGAACTTGTCGGTGGCAGGCAGAACAAATATTCGCTGTTGGGCCGATAGGGGCTTTCTTGCGTTTGCTGCTTTGTCGCGGAATTAAGTGATGGATAGTTAATTTTTTTACCTCTCTTTCACACAGTTCGCATTGCATGGCTGCTTGTTTTGCACCTGTGAAATTCGGGGTTGGTTGACCGACGCGATCGCATTCTTTTCCGATCCATTGTGCTTTCCTCCTAGATTCGCAATAAACTCAGAGCTTTTAATGCTCCCGACAGGATTTGAACCTGCAAAAACCAGTCTCTCAAACTGGTGCGTATTCCGTTCCGCCACGAGAGCAAAAATTGGCTTTTCGCCAAATACCCCTGACAGGACTCGAACCTGCAAAAAACACTTGTTCTGAACAAGTGATGTTTTCCAATTACATCACAGGGGTAGATCGGGATGGTTGGATTTGAACCAACGACTCTTTGGTCCCAAACCAAAGCTTCTGGCCTCTGAATTACATCCCGTCATACTCCTAGTGGGAGTCGAACCCACAACAAACAGGTTTTAAATCTGCCGCCTCTTCCAATTGGGCTATAGGAGCTCGTTGAATTTTGATACTCCCGGTGAGATTTGAACTCACAAAGAAATCGCTTTTGAGGCGATCGCGTTTTCCAGTTACGCCACGGGAGCAAAAATTGACTGCCCCGCCTGGGCTCGAACCAGGACTATTGAGGGCAGAACTGGGGAGGCAGGGATCGAACCTGCGTTGTGCCGCTTTCAAAGAGCGGTGCCATACCGATTAGGCGACTCCCCATCATTTTGTGGATGCCGGGGTTGGGGTCGAACCAACCTCTCCGTGGTTCAGGGCCACAGCGACTTGCCAATCGTCCACCCGGCAATGCCAGCCCCCCAGGTCGGTTTCGATCCGACGACCTCCTGTTCTTCAGACAGGCGCTACTACCAACTGAGCTACCGGGGGATATTTCAAGGCGGAGAGAGAGGGATTTGAACCCTCGTCGGTTGCATCCGATCGCTCTTTCCAGAAGCGCGCCTTCAACCACTCGGCCACCTCTCCATACTTGACGAGAGCGGAGGGAATCGAACCCCCACGTCTTCGGTTTCGTAGACCGATGTTTTATCCCGTTAAACTACGCTCTCAGAATTGAGCAACTGTCGGACAGTTGCTAGTTTTTGGGCAGTCAGCGCGCGATCGCCTGTATCGCGATCGCACTCTCGACTACCTCGCGGAAGGCGGAGAGAGAGGGATTTGAACCCTCGACGGTCGTTAAACCGCTCTTTCTTAGCAGGAAAGCGCCTTAAACCACTCGGCCACCTCTCCATTTTTGGAAGCGGGGGAAAGAATCGAACTTTCCTAAAACGGGCTTATGAGACCCGCGAGTGACCACTACTCTACCCCGCAATGGGTCGGGCAAGATTTGAACTTGCAACGCTTTAAGCGGCTGTTTTACAGACAGCTACCTACACCGATAGGTGAGCCGACCCAAATCAATCGCCCCAACGGGATTTGAACCCGTGTTTTCCGATCGAAAGTCGGAGATCCTCAACCGCTAGACGATGGGGCGATGAACGAGGGGACTGAGATTTGAACTCAGAAGGCCAGTTTTGGAGACTGGAGTGTTCCCATTTACACTATCCCCCCCTTCTAGTAAAAGTGATGGCACCGGCGGGATTTGCACCCGCATCAACCAGGGTATGAACCTGGCGTTTTACTGTTAAACTACGGTGCGATATCACGCCAAGGTCAGAGTGGGATTTGAACCCACGAAAATCGCTTTTGCAGAGCGACGCCTTCAACCACTCGGCTACCTGACCAAAAATTAGCAGTCCCGACGAGATTTAAACTCGCATCTCCAGCTTGAGGGGCTGACGGCTTAATCTATTCGCCTACGGGACTGTACGACAAGAGTGACAGGATTTTCACTCTTTAATAACTGCTGAGCGAGGCTGACGGGGCTCGAACCCGCGACCTTCTATTCGACAGACAGATGCTCTCACCAACTGAGCTACAGCCCCTTGATGTCAGCAGTTTATCTTCTGGTGTTTGGACACTTCGGCGGTTGAGTCGCTGGGGAATCGCCCGAGGGGGCTGTCCCCCAGTTGTACTACAAACCGCCTTTGTCCAAATTTCGTGACATGGCCCATTACTTATTCAGTTTTCAAGGTTCGGATTTCGCTTGGGGTGAGGCTTTTCGCTCTCGCCCCTCGCCTTACATTTATATGCTACAAACATACTACAGCAAGTGTCAAGGGGGTAGACAAAATTTTTTTTGATTTTTTTGAAACTGACTCAGGGAGAGGCTTTTGGAGGTTTTACACGGGCTGACAGCCTAAAGGGCCATAAAAATCGGTTCTGAAATACATATTGTAGTATAAATGATAGGGGTATGTCCAAAAAGTGGCCCTTTAGCCCGAACCGAAAAGGGGCCGCTGGGGTGGGCGCTGGTATCGGGGGCGCTCCCATTCCGGAGATCCCCCGGCGAAACCAATGCGGATTTTTTTGCGTCGCTGGTGTTATATCTCTGGGGGCATAGGGTATGATGGGTTAAACCCCTCGACCTGTGCGGGAGCCCCCTTCGGGGAGGAGCAACCTGCATCGTGGACTGCCGCAAAATGAATCCCAATCGGGGAGCAACTGCCTTATGAATGCACAAATCAGATGCGCTCTACCTCAAAACACAATCGCTCAAGTAGTTGAACGGATTTTGGCTTCTGGCAAAATTACTCGTGCTGACCAAGTTTCGTTGCAGCGTGCCATGTCATCAGAAAATCCCCTCAGCGGGGAAGAAAGCCGCAAAATAAAACGAGTTTTTGAACGCCTGCAAATGGGATTGTTAAAAGTTGTCGATTAAATAAAAATGTTTTTCTCTCAACGGCGCAGCAGCATTTAGCTGACTGCGCTATTCAATCTTAAAAGGGCTGCATCCCCCTCATGTCCGATGGATTAACCGTCATTCTCCCCCCCGCGCGCCCCGACAGCCAGAGCTACTATTTTTTGACTTCCGATTAAATAACTTTTAAAAATACCGCTTTTTGAAAGGTTTTGTATAGAAGCGTTCTTCCGGAAATGAGAAAAATCGGCTGTTGTGTGGCCCCGGTAAGGCCATTGAACTGTGCGGGAACGTCGGTGCCAGAAGCCCGGTTTCTTTGAGAAACCGGATTTCTAAAAAGGGCAGCCAGGTGGCCACCCCTGGGATCGCGATGCGGACGTTATATTTTCTTTCCTCACGCGCAGCCGGAATTTCCAGCGCGCCCGTACAGCTCGGTTAGCTCAGCCAGCCGAATGGCGATATCCTCGCTCAGCAATCCCGATCGCAGACGCCACTGCCAGTTATCACTGCCGCCAGCAGGATTATTCATCCGCGCTTCATTGCCCAGCCCCAAAATATCCTGCACCGGAGCGATCGCGAAATTCGCCACCGACATCCACGCCAGCCGAATAAAATCCCAGTGAGCCTGAGCCGGATTCTCGACATCGGCATAGCGTTTGGCGCGGTGACGCTCTCTTAGAACCGTTTCGAGATCGTCCGTCGTGCCGCTAGTATCGCTGCGGCTGAACCATCCGACAATCGTTTCGTTGTCGTGGGTGCCGGTATAGACAACGGAATTGCGATCGTAGCAGTGGGGCAAGAAATGATTGGCACTGGTATCCGAGCCGAAAGCAAACTGCAAGATCCGCATTCCCGGCAGCCCGAATTGCTCGCGTAAGTCGTTGACTTCCTGGGTAATCACCCCCAAATCCTCGGCAATGAAAGGCAAATTGTTCCCCAGTGCTTTCTGCATCGCTTCAAAAAACGCTGCCCCCGGGCCTTTTACCCACTGACCATTCATCGCAGTCGGCTCCCAGGCGGGAATTTCCCAGTATGCCTCCAAACCGCGAAAGTGATCGATGCGGGTAATATCTACTAGCTCCAGCGTCGCCCGAACCCGGCGAATCCACCACTGATACCCGTCTTGCGCCATGACATCCCAGCGATAGAGGGGATTGCCCCAGCGCTGCCCGGTGGCGCTGAAATAATCCGGCGGCACGCCTGCGACGACGGTTTGGTAGCCGTTTTCGTCGAGGTAGAATAAATGCTGGTTTGCCCAAACGTCGGCGCTGTCGTAGGCGACAAATATGGGGATGTCTCCAACGATCTGAATGCCGCGCGATCGGGCTTCGTGGCGCAAGTCTTGCCACTGCTGGAAGAAAAGCCACTGCACGAAGCGGTAGTAGTCGATCGCCTCTTTTAGGCGTTCTCTCGCCAGTGCCAAATCTTCTGGCTTGCGCCGCACCAAATTGGGATGCCAATTCACCCAGCACTGCAAACCGTGTTCGGCTTTCAGTGCCATGTACAGGGCGTAATCTTCCAGCCAGTCAGCCTGAGAAAGGCAAAATTCGTCAAACAGTCGGTGCAGGAGCGGGTGCTGCCTTGTCGGCGCGGCGCGGAATTGATTGTAAGCTTTTTGCAAGCGCTGGGTTTTGAAGTCGATAACCGCGCCGTAGCTGACGCGATCCTCTGGCAAATCTTCATCCGGCGCTGCTTCTTCTTCAGACAGCAGCCCCAGTGGCACCAGGCGATCGAGGCTAATCAGCAAGGGATTCCCGGCAAAAGAAGAAACGCACTGATACGGCGAGTCTCCGTAACCGGTCGGACCTAGGGGCAATACCTGCCAGATCCCTTGCTTGCTGGCGCTGAGGAAATCGAGAAACGCATAGGCGCTATCGCCTAAATCGCCGATGCCGTGCGGCCCGGGTAAGGAGGTTGGATGCAGCAAAATGCCGCTCTTTCGTTGAAATTCCATCGTTTGAATGTTATTGAATGTTATCCTCTGCGAGGAACACCTCAAAATACTTCTAGCATTTTTCTTCTCAGTGAAAATCTATAGGAAGGATGAAAGGAAGTTTATAAAGCAATTATTAAGATTTCAGCGGGGGCAAGCAACGGACAGGCGCGGGGAATGCTGGCTCAAAAGTTCGGCTGCCCGGGGCGATCGCTCTCTGATTTTACTAGCTGCTAGGGTTTGACGGAAGAGTAGGGAGCATTTTTAATCGAACCGCAGAGGACGCAGAGGGCACAGAGGAAAGAAGAGAAGCAGGGAGAGAGAAGAGAGAGTTGATTCATTGTTGGAGCTTTCTGTAGAATATATGAGTTGGTTGACTACCCGGATTTCTTGCACAGCCTATGGTGATTGCGCGAAAAGTTATTATCAGTCCTTGTCGATGTGCTTCAACGACTTTAGAAAATTGTTTGGCTCAAGATGAAACCCTGAGAGTGGTTCACCAGCCGATAAAATATGGCATTCTCCGTCGGGGGGTTGAAAATTATCGCATTTTTTTGGAAACTCCTCTGGGGGCAAGAGCTCTTATTTTTAAGGAGACTATAGGCTCTCGCCGCCTCCAGACGTCTCAGTTAGTTATATTTCCCGTGCAAGAGTTAATAAAAAATACCGATCAGGTTTTTCTTTTTCGAGAGCCGCTCTCTACCTGGCGTTCGTGGTTGAAATGCGGTTATGAAAATTTAAATTTTTTTCTGATTTCTTACCAGCACGCTTTTAATTTATTGAAAAAGAGTCTGGAAGTTGCGCCAGAACGAGTCACCTGTTTGACGCAAGATATTTTTTTAGAAACTCCTGAAGAGGTTTTGAAAGTTCTCTGTGCTAAGTGGGAGATTGTATATCGAGAAAAAATGTTGAAATGGGAAAGAATGTTTGGCAGCGATTTCTGTTTAATTGAAATGCCGAAAAATACCCGGATCGGAATCAAAAAAGGAATTTTTGACGGGTTGATTCGTTCAAATACGGTCATCAGGAGTAAGCCGGAACTAAAAACTCAACCCACTGACGAGCGAGAAGTTGAGGTTATTCGACAATTGGCTGCCATCTACGACACTGCTTGCCGTCTCAGCCATCGAGATTTTTTCAGATAAAGACATGTCAGATTGAGAAACCCGGGTTCTTGAAAAAAACCGGGTTTCTTTGGCGATCGCTCGCTTATTCACCGACTTCCTTCAGCAAGGAAACGCCGTTGCGAGCTTCTTCCCAGAGTTTGAGGATGAAGAATTCAGCTTTATAGCTCAGAGCCGTCACCAACACCCCTGAAGCCCCCTCGGGATCTGACGTTATCCATGTACCTCGAAGGCTGACTTCGACGTATTCTGCATCGGCAGGATACAGGGCGATCGCCTTATTGCCGTCCAGCCGTGCCTCAGTTTCCAGATAGTGCAGCCCCGGCAAGTCGGCAGGGAGCAGAAACGACGCCGCGCTGGGCTCGACGCACAGACGCTGCCCAGTTCGCATCGCTAGAATCACTCGTCCTGCAACCAATTCCTCGAGGGATTGAGCCAGACGCTCTATATCAATGCCTGTTTCGGTGTAGGTGAACTTCAGCATTACCGGTTTTCTCCCGTGATTTTGAATGCTCTTCGGCTTCGGGGGAGGTGGAGAAAGCGTCAAGTGTGAATCGTGAAATGCTCTGAACAAGCGCGCTAGAATGCGTCACCCTTCACCCTTGAAGGCTTTCTTCTTACTCCCTGAGCTGTTGTTCGCTCCAGAACTGTTCCGCAAAGGCGACAGCCGGGTGCATGGGTGGCTTGGGCAGGGAGCTCAGGGGCATCCCAGCTTGCAGGGGGGTGCGATCGCCCTTGAAGGCGTTGCAGCGATCGCAGGCGGCAACTACGTTATCCCAGGAATGTTGCCCGCCTTTCGATCGCGGAATGACGTGATCGAGCGTCAGGTGTTTCGTACTGCCGCAGTATTGGCAGGTGTGGCGATCTCGCCGCAGCACTTCCCGCCGGTTGACCGGTGGAATTTTCCAGATTCGCTCAGCGCTCGCGACAGTCAGGCGGATGTGTTCCGGCACATACAGGAGGCTGCTAGCCGATCGCACTGCCCAACGGTTGCCACCTCCGAAATCCACTGGTTCGGCTTTGTCGCTCACTAATAGAACAATCGCCCGCTTGATGTTGACGCGGGTGAGTGGCAAGTAGTTCTGGGAGAACACTACCACCGACCTTCCCAATATGTCAGGTACGCTAGTCACGGCTCAACTCCTTATAAAACAACCCCCGCTTTCCTGAGTCAGAAGCGGGGGTTGATAAAGTCCTGTTTCGGTCTTTTCGTCCTATATCGGTACAGCACCTTCATGCCTGTACCTCCCGCTTTGCTCGTTTAATTGCGCTCCTGCCTCTGGCAGATAGCCCGCACCCTGAAAGTGATTTTCAATCTCTGCGCCTTGAACAGGCGAGCGATCGCCACCGTTAAATCGGCATTTTTCGGCCACAGCAACCGTCCAGAGGCTACTGTTTGCGCCTGCCTGTCCGCCGGAGCGGCGGGCGGAATGCCATAAGTGGGAGAGGATGGACAAAAGGTTCACTGCAATACTCTTTGAAAGCGGTTACTTGAAAGCTTCTGAAAATATACTACACTAATATTACACAGATGTCTACCCACTGGAGGAAAAAAGTTATGCACACCCTCACCCGCACTCCCACGACCGAGATGGAAGTCACCAGCATCCGCCTGGAGCGAGAACTCAAGGAAAAACTCAAGGAGCTGGCTGGAGGGCAGGGATATCAAGCCCTGATTCGAGACTTGCTCTGGAACTACGTCCAGCAGAAATCAGGCTCGTATCGACCGAAATTTGCCAGATCCGACATCCGGGCGAGCATCCCCGCAACAGCAGAGCGGGAAGAACGCTGTGTCCTAACCGGCAAAATTATTCGACCCCAAGAGCAGATGTTATTAGGACTCACGAGCAACGGGGATATGGTTCCCCTCAGTCACGACAGTTTGGCCTGTTAGTTTTACTTGCGCGCGCGGCGACTCCTCCCGGCTCTCCCTTGCTTTCGGGAGGAGTCGCCAAGGGCATGTCCCGTAAAAATTAAATAATTTTTCTATTGACTTTTTTATAATCTTGGTGTAATACCCTGTTCGGAGTAGGCGCTAAAGCGCCCGTTCGGAGTAGGCGCTAAAACGCCCGTTCGTAGTAAGCGCTAAAGCGCCTCTTCTTCGCCTTCACCCGATACCCAACACCCCGATCGCAGGCAGATATTTGGCCCCTTCCCGTCAGATTTATTGGAAAACCCCTCTTCTATATGGGGTGTAGAATGGCTTTAAATGTTGCGCGAGAAAAACAGATGACCAGTTTCAACATCGAACTCCACGGCGAGATATTGAAAATCGGATTCGGAGAACCTGCCCAAAACGACCAAATCGTCAGAGACGCGGCGGCGCGGTTGGATGAAATGACGGAATCTGGCGAACTCTCAGGCGGAGCGCTGCTGAAAATTAACGGGCCGGCATCTGTCCCTGCCTGTTATGTCATCGCTCACAAAGTCGCTCACTTATATGGAGCGATCGCCGTTTTCGATCCGAAGCTAGGAGAAAAAGGCACGAGTAAGTATGTCGTTTGCATTAGCCACAACCCTGCTTACAAGCTCGGCGATGTCATTGAATAGTCGCCACAACCAGACGCCAATTAACGCCAATTCAATAGGAGAGCCAAAGTGAAAGTAGTCTTGTGTGGCCCCCCGCATTCCGGGAAATCTTGCCTGCGAGAAGGCTTAAAAGAAGCAATTATGGTGTTTCATCGCGCAGGACATGCGCCCTATCCTTATTTCCTGACTGGTTGCCCGGATGGGGAGGGCGCTTGGTATTCCGCAACAGCCCGACGCGATCCGGAATTGGCGCAGAAGTTGAAAGCCGAGTATAAATCTAAATTTACCCAAAAATTTGCGATCGTGAAAGCAAAGCATGTAGAGAATACCAATGAACCTCTCACGATTGTTGACATAGGCGGTAAAATAGACGATAAAAATCGGCTAATTGTGGCTTCAGCGACTCATGCAGTAATTTTGGCAGGGGATATGAACCGAGTCCCCGAATGGGTAGACTTTTGCAATGAACTCAACCTGAAAATTATTGCCATCCTGCACAGCGACTACGCAGGAACGAGCGATCGCATTGACTCCGAGGTGCCGCTCCTCAAAGGCAGCATTCACCATCTAGAGCGCGGCGAAGATGTTTCAACCCGCCCTACAGTGCTTGCACTAGCGCGGCTGTTGGTGCAGTTGAGTCGCCAGTAGGGGAGATGGGGCGCGGGAAAAGGAGCATCCCCTATTTGTAGGGGCGAAGCATTCGGGCGAATAATCTAGCTAGTAAAACCGAGAATTGACTTTTCCGTTTGCTTCGCCCTCACTTGCATCGGAATATTCCCAAAGGTTATTATTTTACTTGAAGTGCATCAAAAGAGAATCTGAGAACCATGCCTACCTTAGAAGATTACAAAGTCGAACACCTGTTTTTACTGGTTGGCGAAAATCCCTTGCCCAATTATGTCGCGGCTAGAACCTTGCTGAAAGACGGGGGGACAGTCTATCTGGTGTTCACGAAGCAAACCCAATCCCAGAAAGATTGCTTGTTGGGAGATGGCGGGCGGAAGCCTTTCAGCATACAATATGTAGAAGTCGATCTGGGCAACTACGAATCCAACGCTTACCACATACGCGATCGCATTCAGAAAAAAGCCAAATCCCTATCAACCGGGCGCATTGGCTTGAACTACACCGGCGGCACCAAAGCCATGTCAGTACACGCCTATCGAGCCTTGCATGACATCAAACCCGATAGCCTTTTTAGCTATCTCGACTCGCGCACCCTTAAAATATATATCGATCGCCAAGGTAATGAACCTATCCGATTTGATGTCCCTCTCGAACTTTCTTTGGAAGAACTGTTCAAACTTCACAACCAAAACTATTGGTTGAAAAACAAGCCGCCCCGCTCTCAGCCAGTGCTGCCAGACGCAGCCGCCAAATTTGCCGAGTTTCACTTGGATAATAACTTGGCGCAGGAGTGGAGAACTTGGTGTAGCACTCAGCTCTACTCTCAGGCAAAAAATGAGAATCGGTGGAAGAGAGAACAAGACCTGAAAAAAATACCGCCCATTAAGCTAGAGGACTTGTCTCAACCTATTATAGATGTACTGCGTTCGTATTTGGATGCTTCCGATCGCGAACTGCGCCTAGATGTCACCCAGAAAAAAGGATTTGACAATTTAACCCAGGTTTGTGAATGGCTGGATGGCACTTGGATGGAGAGTTATGTCTTGCAGCAAGTCAAAGAAATTCACGACGAGTTTAAAATAAAAGAAAGCATGATGTCCTTCCACATCTACGATCCTCAACATCGCAGTAAATATCCGAGGTTTGAGTTTGACGTTGCTTTCATTAAAGGCTATCAGCTCTTTGCTATCTCTTGCACGACTAGCAGCACCAAAGAATTGTGTAAAATGAAACTCTTTGAAGCACACTTGCGGGCTCGACAGCTCGGCGGGGATGAAGCGCGAGTCGCCCTCGTTTGCTGTTACGATAAACCTGCCTGGATAAAAGATGACATCAAGTTCGCAATACCCGATAAGAAAATCGAAGTATTTGGTCGATCTGATTTGGCAAACTTAGCCGATGGCATAGCAGATTGGATCGATCGCAACAATCAGGAGGCAAGAGCATGAGCAGCTATGTAGTAACGGTACTCGACACAACCGGCATTCAACCGTATATTTTCAACAGCAACCGCCTGGGAGAAAATATTGGAGCCTCCTATTTAGTGGCTCAGTCTACCAATGGCTGGGTAAAGGAGACTTTAAAAAAAATGGGCGTAACTCAGCCGCACGCACCCATCGAAAGCAGCGGGCAACTGGCTGAATTAGTTTACGCCGGCGGCGGCAATGCCCTGCTGATTTTTCGATCGCACTCAGAGGCGCGAGAGTTTACTCAACAGCTCAGTCGGCGCATTTTGGAAGAAGCGCCGGGTTTAAATCTGGTTGCCGCTCATAAAGAATTCGGCTGGGATGAGTCTTTGTATGAAGTCGTGCAAGACTTGATAAAGAATGAACTAGATCGCCAGAAAAGAGCCCGCATTCCCTCAGCGCCACTGCTGGGTTTAGGCGTAACAGCCACTTGCCAGTCTACCCAGCTCCCGGCGGTTGGCGTCAGCGATCGATATGTGGATGCTGACGAACAAGATAAATACTTTATTTCTAGAGAAACTGAGGCAAAGCTGAAAGCCGCAAAGCACTCTAGTATAAAACTGAAGGAGCAATTCTCAGCGTATTTCGACGGGAAAGTCGATGACTTCGCTTCCCGGATGGATTATCTGGGGCGCTCCAGGGATGAAAACAGCTACGTTGCCGTAGTTCATGCCGACGGCAATAGTATGGGCGATCGCTTCAAAGCGCATGGACAGAAAGGAAGGGAATTAAACCCCGAAAATCCCAATCGGGGCTATATCGAAGCCATGCGAAAACTTTCCGAAAGCGTAAATCAAGCTGGGTTGAAGGCAGTAGAAACCGTTGTTAAAACCCTCGTTGATTCAATTGACGGCGAAGGCAACCTCGCGGGAAAATTTCCACTTTTTGAAAAAAAAGACGGAAAAAAATATTTGCCGTTTCGACCGCTAATTTATGGAGGCGATGACGTCACCTTCGTGTGTGACGGCAGATTGGGATTGGAATTGGCGTCTATTTACCTGCAATCCCTCCAAGAGCAAAAAGTCGCAGACGGCAAAGTTTTAACAGCTTGCGCTGGAGTCTGTATCGTCAAATCTCACTATCCCTTCGCCAGAGCGTATGACTTGAGTGAGGCTCTGTGCGCCAGTGGCAAAACCTTTCTCCGCGAGGGAAAATCACAATGGGACGCTGAAAAATTGTCAGCCATAGACTGGCATTTTGCAGCCAGCGGCTTATCCGGTACAATCGGAGAAATTCGGCAGCGGGAGTATCGAGTCTCTGACGGCGATTTGACCATGCGCCCCGTTTTAATTCAAGAAGTGGATGAGCAGTGGCGCACTTGGTCTAACTTTACTCGGCTCGTCCGGGCATTTAACGAGGATGCCGACTGGAAAGGGCGTCGCAACAAGGCGATCGCGCTGCGGGAGAAATTGCGCCAGGGGAAAGAGGCAACCAGAGAATTTCTCAAAGCCTACAGGCTGGAAAACTTGCCGGAAATCGCGGGAGGAGGAGACGCAGGCGCTCTTAAAACCACAGGCTGGACAGAGGGGCGATGCGGATATTTTGATGCCATTGAGGCAATGGAATTTTATTTTCCTTTAAGATAAAGGAAGGAGGATGAGGTGATAGTCTGCCAACTGAAAATTAAACTTTTGAGCGATACGACGTTTGGGCGCGGGGATGGAGTTGCCGGTTTAGTTGACCAAGAAGTCGAACACGATAGCTGCGGATTTCCCTACTTGCGGGGACGGACTCTCAAAGGATTGCTCAGCGAAGAGTGCGATAATTTAATCGCCGTTTTGCCAGAGGAAATTCGCCCGCGTTGGCAAGAGGTTGCTGCTAAATTGTTTGGCAAACCGGGCAGCACCCGGGAAACTATCTCGTCGATGCAGGTGGGAGATGCCTGCTTGCCGGAAGATTTGCGAGAAGCTGTTGCCTATCAGATGAAATTGCTCGATAATAAATTAACGCGAGTAGATATTTTGGAATCGCTGACTGCCATCCGCCGGCAAACTGCGATCGACTCCGAAAAAGGAACGCCCGACAAGGGAAGTTTGCGATCGGCTCGCGTCGTATTGCGCGAACTTGAATTCACGGCTCCCTTGAGTTTCGAGAGCGAACCCTCCGACGATGCTAAAACGCTGCTGTCAGTTTGCGCTCTGGCATTGCGACGGGTGGGAAGTGGGAGAAATCGCGGCAGGGGTTGGGTGCGGTGTACCTTGCTCGACGCGACAGGGAAAGATATTTCGCAAGAGTATTGCGAACGTTTCGGAAAATAGGAGGGGTGCCAAAACATGAAAGCGATCGCATTTACAATCCACACTCAACAACCTTTTTTAGCCACTTCCTTTCAGGGCGATCCCAACAGCGACGTTTCCTATCCCTACATTCCAGGCAGCATGATTCGCGGCGCTCTGATTGGACGCTACCTGCAGCGCAATGGGCTGCAAGATGCTGACATTCTCAATAACGAAACAGTCAGGCGCTTATTTTTTGATGGCAATGCCCGTTACTTGAATGCGTATATCAGCAGTCAGAAAGAAAAGCGGACATTTCCAGCACTGCTGTCTTGGAGGAAGGAAAAAGGGGAAGAATTAAAAAAAGAAGGTGACGGCATTACAGTCTATGATTTCAGCATAGAAATACCCGCAGAAGATGAGCTGAAATCTCCCAAGTCTGTCGGCGGCTATTTTTGGGCAGAAGAAAGTTACGTCAGGTTTTATACAGTCAAGCGCCGGATAAACGTACACAATTCACGCGATCGCAGCAAGGGGCGCTCCACTGAAGACGAGGGAGAAATCTTCCGCTATGAAGCCACAGACAGCCGGCAAAAATTTCAAGGAATCATCCTCTGCGAAGAAGCCGACGAACAAACTTTCATAGATTTGCTGCAACCCGCCGACATGTGGTTGGGAGGATCGAGAAGTGCCGGTTACGGGCACGTCAAGATTGAGGGCGTAGAATCCCGCGACGATTGGAATGAAATCGGTATTGCACCAGAAGAGCGAGCCAACTGCGACAATCTCACCATCACGCTCCTCAGCGATATGATTCTCCGCGATGAATGGGGACAGCCAGCAGCCATTCCACCTACTCAAGCGCTTTCTGAAATGCTGGAAATCGAGCTAAAAAAACCTGAAAATGTCTATACAAACAGCACCATTGTTGGCGGATTTAACCGCAAGTGGGGATTGCCTTTGCCGCAAGTGCCAGCCCTGGCAGCCGGCAGCGTCTTCGTGTATGAAAATGTCCGGGTAACTGCCGAGCAGATTCTCGAATTAGAACGAGAAGGGCTGGGAGAGAGGAGAGTAGAAGGGTTCGGACGAGTGGCGGTGAACTGGCGTTCAGAAGAAAGTCAGTTTTATGCAAAATTACCAGAAAAGGAAACTCCAAGCCAACGCAAACAGCCTAAACTGCAACATAAAGAATCGTGCAAGTTAGCAGCGGAGATGGCGGAAAGAATCTTCCGCCAGAGATTAGAACAACATCTTTTATCTCAAATCGAAACGAATAAGTTAGAACGCAAACGCAATGGCATGAGTAATAGCCAGCTTTCTCGACTGATGGGAGTGACGCAACGGGCTTTAAATGAAAACAGCCGAAAACCCCTTGATGATTTGTTAGCGCAGCTCAAGTCCACTGCTGGCGAACAATTCGATCGCGCGAAAGTCAACGCAGGAAAATCCCTGAAGCAACAAATCAAAGACTGGTTAGATCGACCGAGCGAGTGGATTGGCAACATAGAACCTGTCACCCTCGCCGGTGAAACGTGCAGTTTAACGGATGAATTAGCGATGGAATACACCCTGCGGTTGATTCTGGCTGTCGCCAAAAATGCCACAAAGGAGAAAGAGAATGAGTAATGAGCGGTTAAATCGCAACCAGCGGCGCATCCGCGATCGCCTCATCGTCAAAGGCACTTTAGTGCTGGATTCGCCAACCTGCTTAGGCAATGGCGATGCAGAGGGTCCTACTGATTTAATGCTCCTGCGCGACAGCATTAGTTCTCGCGCTCTCCTAAGCGGTGCCTCAATTGCCGGTGCCTTGCGAAACCACTTGCACGAATACGAGAATGGCTGTGGAGTACCGGAAGAAGGAGACAGTTTAGCGACGTATCTATTTGGCAGCATTCGCCAGAACGAAAACGGCGAACAAAGTCCCCTGATTGTCTGCGATTCTCTCAGCGATAAAACTCCTCAGATAGAACTGCGCGATGGCGTCAAAATTAACGTCAAAACCGGAACAGCCGCAGATAAAGCCAAATACGATTTAGAATTGCTGGCTGCTGGAACAAAGTTTCCCCTGTGTTTTGAGTTGCTCGTCGATGAGAGAGCTGACAAACAGAAGCTCCTGCAAGCTTTGGCGATCGCCCTCCAAGGCTTAGAAACCTCACAAATCAGCATCGGCATGAAAAAACGCCGGGGATTTGGGCGCTGTCGCGTAGAACAGTGGCAAGTCTGGCAATTCGATTTAAGCGATTATTCAGATAGATTGGCATGGCTGACTCTAGAACGCGAGGGGGTGAGTCAGCACGCCAAACCTCCCGCCGAAGGTAAAATTATCGACATCCTCAAACCAGAAACACTTTGTCCGGATAAGCGAGAGCGGTTTTTGATGAAAGCCACCTTTAAATTAGCGGGGTCTTTGCTGATTCGTTCGGGACAGAATTCTACTGAGGCTGCTCCTGATGTGGTACACTTAAAATCAAAACGCAACGGAGAAGACAAGCCCGTTTTCGTTTTATCCGGGACGAGTTTAGCCGGGGTGCTGCGGCATCGCGCCGATCGCATCGTTAAAACGCTGGGCAAATCCGAGGAGGCGATCGCTCACTTATTCGGCGAGGTAGAAGAAGCATCTAAAAAAGCGAATTCCAGCCGCCTAATCGTTTCTGAAAGCATCATTGACAATTGCACGGAATTGGTGCAAAATAGAATAGCGATCGACCGCTTCACGGGAGGTGCTTATCACGGAGCCTTGTTTGAGGAACAGCCGATTTTCAGCAACGACAGCGCCACAGTCACCCTAGAGTTAGAATTGCGTCAGCCTGATGATGCTGAAATAGGCTTGCTGCTGCTCCTGCTGAAAGATTTGTGGACGAGGGACTTGCCTGTCGGGGGGGAGAGCAGTATCGGGCGAGGGAGGTTGCAGGGAATTTGTGCAGAGATGAGCAGATATGCGCCAGATAAGGAAACGCAAATTTGGACAATTGAACAAGAAGGGGATAAATTGCGGGTGAGCGATGCCGAAGCTTTAGAATCTTTCGTCAGCAAATTTGTTGGGTAGGGGGCAGCATGATTGAAGGATTGTGTGAGAACATTTCTTGCGATACAATAGAGAGCGATCGCACTTTTGTTGACTGGATAGAAGAACAGGCGAAAACATGGCAACTCAGCTACCTGCTAGCTCATGCTGAAGATGGGGTAATTTGGGGGCGTTTTGAAGGCGATCGCCTGATTACCGCCGAACAAGTCTTTCAGGAATTTCCCCCACTGCGCTTGCGATCGCTCCAGCAGTGCCGCATTTTTGGAGAACCGGGAGAAATTTTGCTCTGGCGCGCCGAGAAAAAATGGCGATCGCGCCTGATTCGAGACATTGGAAAAGATTTTATTTCAGAGGAGCAAATTCTCTGGGGAACCAAGGGAGAAGAAAAAGAAGGATTTACCCTGCTGTCGGATGGTTCCGAAGGACTTCGGCACGCGGTTCCTCTAACAGGTATTTGTTTTAGCGAGGAGAAAAAGAAGCTTCACCGTCCAGTTCGATTAGAAGTTCGTCATTACATTAAGTATGACGAGTCAGGTGTCGCTCGAATTTTTCTCAGCCGTCTTGTCACGTTGAAACGGAGTGAGGATTTTAATAACCATGCAAAAGCAGATAGATAAGGTTCTGGACGAAAGAAAAGCGATCGCGCCTTACAATTTTGTGGAGCTTCCCGATTGCGTTGTCAGCGCCCAACTAGAGTGTAATGGCAAGTTGCGGGACAATGACCGCTACTGGCGCGATCGCCATACTGGCAGAATTGAATGCACTTTAACCACGTCGTCCCCGCTGTATACGCGCTGCGGGCTCACCCTTGAACAGTTCCAGAAAGGAATAAAAGCTAAAGACTTACCTGAATTTTTCTACACCGATCCGGTTTCTCAGAAGCCGGTTATTTCCGGCAGCAGCTTGCGGGGGATGCTGCGGACTTTAGTAGAGATTGTGAGTTACAGCAAGATAAATCGAGTGACAGATCGGGCTTTAGTTTACCGTTCTGTTGGTGACACGAGTTCTTTAGGAAAAACATATCGAGATCGCCTCTTGAAAAAAGAAGCGGATAATAGCTATTCGTTTCTAATGCAAGCAGGCTACGCGACGATCGATCCAAAAAATGGCAAGTGGTATATTCAGCCCGCAAAACCCATTGTTCAAGGAGCTTCATTTGCCAGAATTGAAAAAAATGATATTCCCCATAATCTAGAGCCTTGGCATGATTGCCAAAATGCTAAAAAAATCTCGGTTACGGTTGAGCCGCTAAAAATTCACACTCACAACAAAGATAGAGTCAAAGGTGGAGTCAAACTGAGATATGCTAAGGCAACGCCTTCTCAGGCTGCAACGAATGGGGTTTTAGTAAAAACAGGTCCGCTACCTCCAAGAAAACACATGGAGTTTGTTTTCGGACTGCCGGATATAAATGGTGAAATCGAAATTCCTGATGAAATCATTCAGGACTACAAAGAACAATTAACCGACAGACAGAAAGAAATAGTGGGGGAAACTGGCATTCTGAAACACATGCAACCCCTTTTTTATCTTCTGGAGAAAGGTAAATTAGTCTTTTTGGGACACGCCATGATGTTTCGCTTGCCCTACAAGCGTTCTCCCTATGATTTTATCCCTGAAAATTTACGAAAGGAATCTAGAATTGACATCGCTGATGCGATTTTTGGATTTGTCCGACGCGAAAAGCAACCGGAAGGAAAAGAACAAAGTCGGGCGGGGCGTGTTTTCATTAGCGATGCAACTTGCACGAAAGTTCTGGAGCAGGGAACGATCGTCCCTAAAATTCTAGCCAGTCCCAAACCGACGACTTTTCAGCACTATCTAGTCCAAACTAGCTCGGTTAAGGAGGAACTCAAACACTATGCCAGTCAACCGGGTACAGAAACCGTGATTCGAGGTCACAAGTTATACTGGCATAAGGGAAGTTCGCCTTCGATTCGACATGAAAATCATAAGAACGCCTCAGACACTCAAACAACTAAGATTAAACCAATTATGGCAGGGGTTGCGTTTAAGTTTACCATTGACTTTGAAAATTTGAGCGCTGTTGAGTTGGGGGCTTTGATGTGGGTTCTCGATATTGCGGCAGACGATCGCTACCGTCTCTCGCTGGGGATGGGCAAGCCGCTGGGTATGGGAGCAGTCAAAATTGAAAGCAAGCTGTATCTGAGCGATCGCGCTCAACGATACACCCAGCTATTTAATGGCGATACCTGGGAAAGTACCGAGAAGCTCGAAGCTGAACCACAGTATAAGGCATGTTTTGAAAAATACATGCTCGAACAGCTTGAACTTACGGGAAAATTCAGCGATATTCCAAGAATTCAGACGCTCCTTGCTATGCTACAGTGGCCAGGGCCAGATCGGGAAAAAACTCGATATATGGAGATCGACCGTCAGAAACAACCCCGTCTGGGAAACGATCCAAATGAATATAAAGCGCGGCGGGTTTTGCCTATACCTTTGCAGGTTATGGGAATTTCTCTGCCAAACAATCAAACCCCCTCACCTCCTACTGTGGAGAAAGGTAACTTACCACAACATCCCAAACCAAAACCAAACTTAAAAAAAAATTCATCTAGTTCATTTTTAGAGGGCAAAGTCGTTGAAGCCACTGTCACGGAAGTGTCGGCTACAGAAGTTCACAAAGGGAAGAAAACCGAAGTGAAAACTAAAATTATTTACCAAATTGAAGGATCGGAATGTCCTTCAGTTGAGGAAGTGTACGATCGCAACCTCTCCATTAAAGTAGGCGATGTGGTAGAAGTTACCATTATGAAAGTTAATGGTAATCATGTCAGAAAAGTTAAGCGGTGTTAACTCTACAGCGTTTCTAATTGATTTGCTTTCATTCCCTCTGGAGGCGAAGCCTCCTCTCATTCGTTACCAGGCTCAGCCTGGTAACGAGATCGAACGAGCTCGACCCTCCAATCCCCTAATCCCCCAATCCCGGCTGGCAGCTTGACAGTTAAGGCGATCGCTCTCCGGCTGCGCCAGCGTTGCTTGGTCTGAGCAATTATACTTAATGGCGTCTGCTGCCTCGATCCTGTGAATTAACAAAATTTTTACATCCCCTGGTAAATACTGAAACAGCTTTCGCAAAATTGTTAAGAAATGTAACAAGCCCTTGCAGGTTTTCCCGCAGATGGTTAGAATAAACATCAGTAAAATCACGCATATATCGTCAGTTGCGGATAATTTTTTCCGCAATGGTAGAGTCATTGAGGTTATAATTATTTTCAATCAAACGGCAAATTGCGTAGTTTTACGGAGACAACCTGACGGAAGCTATAGCTAATTTTTAGGGTGTTTGTCAGCGGTGAAACTCAGTCGCGAAATGTGCCGAGACTTTGTGAAGAACCAGTTGATAAGCGATCGGGGTGCAAAAAAGTATATGAATTGCAAGCACGTTCACAATCTCGTTTCTGTTGCAGCAGCAATCGCTCTAGTTGGCATAACAGGCGATCGCTCGCTGGCTGCTACTCTCAGAACTTCCCTAGAAACGGGCGTCTTTGACGCGACAACCACCGTCGATTTTACCTTAATTGAAACCCACAACAGGAACCAGTCAAATTTTGGCGTTTTGGATGTGGCCAAAAATGCTTTCACATCTCTATTTGCAGAAACGAAAGGTTGGGATACTTACCCTTCAGAAACCAATCAGCAGCAGACGGACTGGCTGGGAACTTGCGGCAACACGATCTTGAACTGCTCATCTAGCTTTACTTTTGACGCCAAGAAACAATATAAACTCGGTTTTTGGGACGGAAGTTCGCTCTATTCCCTCTTTAAAGCAGTAGAAGACAGCTACACCTACACCACAACCTCAGAGGATTATATCGGACAGTCACAATCCAAAATTGTGTCAGGTTTTCAGGTTGTGTTTATAGGAGCAGAGGATGGTTTGTACAGGCGAAGTAGCCAACCCGTCTATGATTACCAAGACTTTGTTATCAGGGCATCCAAGCAGCAACGGCGGGCAATTCCAGAGCCGGCAAGCACGATCGGTTTGGGAGTGGTTGCTGGGGCGATCGCCCTCTCTCGCCGCCGCAAAAGTGCGGGCAATTCTGGCAATTAATGCCACCAGTCCCTCTCAGCCAACGGTGAGAGCATCTCATTTTTTTAGGGGCGAAGCATTTGCGAATAAATATCTGCCACCAACCGACAGATTATATGCGCTTTCTTCTTCGCCCCTACACCCGGCTTTACACAATCGGGATGCTCCCGCCAGTGTCAACCACCGGCAGCAAGATTTTCGAGGGAGAATTTCCTCCACAATTCACAGTGATGGTAATAATCCGCGCTTCCATCAAGCGGGTTTCGCTGGGTGTCGCGCCCGTTCCTGGATTCACTGCATAAGCGGGGAAACAAGCCGCACTCAAACTCAGCCGCAAAGCATTCCCTTTTGATATTTTAATACAAGTCGATTGCAAGTCAAGCCGCAGCGGATTGATTTTTTCGCCGGGATTGACTCGCGCGTAACCTTGCGTAAAATTCCAAGCGCTGCCGTTTGGTTTCACTTCAGAAAGGACGGCGCACAGGTCAAAACTGGGCGCGTCAGCTCGACACCAAATTTCTACCGTCACATCCCCCGCTAGGTGCAAATCTTCTGCTAGGGGTTCGGAGGTGTAGGTCAAAATATCCGTGCGGCAATCCAAACTAGAACGGTCGAAGGAGCCGGCGGGAAAGGTTGCGTGCCCTCCCAGAGACGGAACCGATCGCCAAGGATCGTGAACGAAGACATCTTCGGGGCAGGTTTCTGGCAAGGTTTCTGTCAGCGTGCCGCTATCTTCCCTCATGCTGGCAAGCCCCGTACTTGCCAAATAATAAGATTTAGAATGATTGCTCGGCCACGCATCAAAAGAGCGCCACTGATTGCTGCCCATCTCGAACAACGAAATCGGCGGTTCGTCGAGCAATCCTGTATCCAATCCTTTTAAAAATTGGTCAAACCATCGGATTTGCCACGCATCAACTGGAGTGGCTGCTGCTGCGCCAAAATCGGCGGCTCCTACTTTGCGACCCCACGGCAAGTGCGCCCAGGGGCCTACTAATAATTGCTGCCGATTGCTGGCGCGGGCTGCCATTTTTTTATATAAATTCAAGGTGCCGCGCATGTAAGTATCGAACCATCCGCCGATGTGGAGCATTGGCAAATCCACTCCTTCGAGATTGGGAGAAAGTTTCTGCCAATATTCTCCCGGTTGGGGATTTTTGACCCAATCGTGATAGAATGAATCAGGAGCTAGATTTTCTAAAATTTCTGGACGCGCGGGAATCGGATCGGATAGGGGAAGATTCCGAGAGGCATTAAAAAGCGCTTGATAGGCGGCTTCGTCGTTGCGCAGGCGGGCGGTTTCTGTTGCGAGTTGAAGTGCCCAGCCCAGATTGGCTTGCAGGCAGAATGCGCCCCCTTCATACGCCCAATCTGCGTATAAATCGCTGCCCAGCATGGCAGGGCAAATGGCTTTTAATTCGGGGGGACGCTTCGATGCTGCATACAGTTGCGTCATGCCCTGGTAAGAAAACCCGTACATGCCGACTTTTCCGGTGCTGCCGGGTAAATTTGCTGCCCAATTAACGCTGTCGAAACCGTCTTCTGTTTCGCTGGCAAATAGGTTAAATTCGCCTGCGGAGGTGCCGCGCCCCCGCACGTCTTGAATGACGACAATGTAGCCTCGGGCGGCGTACCAAGTGGGATGGGCATAAACAACAGTAGAGGCGATCGCTCGCCCGTAGGGTTGCCGCATCAGCAGCACCGGAAAATCCCCTTTTGCATCGGGGCGGTAAATATCGGCATCTAAGCGAACCCCATCTCGAGTTCGCATGGATGCCGTTTCTTTAGAACGAACTTTCAGCATGGCACCAGTGCATCTACACGCCTCAATACTGCCATATCCTCGGCATCTAATTCAACGGGCGTGCCGCTGCGAATCAATTCGGCAAAGTCTTCATTGGGCACCATAATGCAGAGTGCATACAAGCGCTCCGAGCCAGTATTGCGAATTTGGTGAGTGCCGGTGGGCGGTACTAATAGGCTATCTCCAGCTTTAATCGGAACGGTTTTGCCGTCGCACGTTGCCTGCCCTTCGCCTTTCATAATAAAGAACATTTCTACGGCTAATTGATGGCGATTGGGGGGGGTTTTGCCGCCGACATCAAAGATTTCTACGCAAATGGTTAATGAGGTATTGGCGCTATTCGGATCGAAGACGATCGCCAGACGATTTGTATCGTGGGGGCTGATGCGATAGGCTTGATAATCTTTGGGCGACTTGACGATGGGAATGACACAGCTTTTATTGTGCATGATAGGGGCGGATAAAAGGATTTTTGAGAAGCTCTTTACAAGAGTAGGGCGGGTAACGCCCGCCCTACTCTGATTTTGCCGTGCTAATTTTGAATTGAGGCGATCGCATTGAGGATTGCACCGGAGTCGGTGACAAAACCAAAGCACTGCTTGACGTTATATAACGTTGCCAGCCAGCAATATTCCGGGGAAGTTGTCGCCGTGCAATCTTTCACTAATACGCAATCGTAGCCTAGGAAATTGGCATCTTGCAGCGTCGCCATCACGCACTGATCGGCATTGACGCCGGCAAATAATAAGGTTGTCTTGCCTATATTTCGCAAAATACTGTCTAAAGGCGTATCCCAAAAGCCGCTCATCCGGTACTTGTCTACGCGGATATCTTCCGGCTTTGGCGCTAATTCGTCTACCACCGCCGCCGCCCACCCGCCTGCCGTCAGTACCGGGGCTTGATTTTTCGGCAGGGGAGCGCCCAAACCGACGCCATCGCCCGTGGGGTTGTAAACGTGGAGCAATCCGGCGCTGATATTCAATAAGTCGGGGCGGTTGCCCCAATTCACCCAAATTACGGGGATATTGGCACTCCGCAGGGCTGGCAGCAAGCCCTGCAGCGGTTCGATGGGCGCGCGTGCGGGGGTGACATCGACGCCGATGTGCGCCAGCCAGCCGTCGGGATGGCAGAAGTCATTCTGCATGTCAATCACCAGAATGGCGGTTTTTGCCAAGTCTACATGCAGTTTTTTTGTTTCGGTGGGCAGGGCAACCACTTTGGGTTCTAGAGGCGGGCGGGTGATATCGGCAATTTCTGCATCTACAGCCCAGGCATTTGGCGGAACTCCCAACGTTCGCAGCGATCGCTTCATAAAAGTTAGTTAATCAAAGGGGTTTTGTTGACTTTGGCTTCGGATTTGCCTTCTATTAAAAATGAACACCTGAAGGAAAAGCAAGTTTTTTTATTAATTTTTAATACTTGCTCCATCTTTCCAGGCTTGGGGTTGGCGAAAAGCGTGGATATCTTCTATGACTTGCACCCAACCGTCTGCGAGGGATTCTAAGATGCGATCGCCCTTTTCTTTTGTCGCCACGGTGGGATCGCCCATCACCCCGCTTTGAGACAAATCTCGCGTCACCCAGGCAAATGGCAAATTTCCCTCGATGCTCAGGAGGCTATCTCCCGGCAATTGGCGGGGATATTCGCAGGCGGCAGCTTCCATTTTTACCTGTTCCGGTAAAATAGACAGCATCACGCTGGTTTCTGCATCTCCCCCGTGGATGCCCAATTCCAATTCTTTCGGAGAGAGCAACTCGGCGGCGATATTGGGAACGCGCCAGGTAAAGAGGGGAAATATGAGAAAATCGTCGTATTTGACGTGCAAGTCGCGGGCGGCAATTTCCATGACTTGCGGTTGCCCGCCGTGGGAATTGACTAAGACAAATTTGCGAAACCCTGCCCGGTAAATACTCTCGGCTATTTCTGCCAGCATCATTAAGAGGGTTTGGGCGCTGAGCGCGATCGTTCCGGGAAAGTGCCAGTGTTCGTTTGACTTGCCGTAATACAAGTTTGGCAGGGCATAAGCGGGGATAGAGCGATCGAGTTTGTGCAGGGCTTTTCCCACGACTGCCATGCCAATCGCTGAATCGACGATTAAAGGCAAGTGAGCGCCGTGTTGTTCGATCGCGCCTACGGGTTGAATGATAACCGTATTTTCCTTATCTGGCATCGCTTGAATATCCGTCCAAGTCAGATAGGGAAAAAAGCGTTCTGGGGGGATGAAGCCGTGCATCATAGAGTATGGAGTGCTGAGTGCTGAGTGGTGGGTGCTGGGTGCTGAGTTCTCGTTCCCAGGCTGAGCCTGGGAACGAGGAGCGATTACTAGGATTGGCTGCAGTGCGAAAATCTAACCTCGCTCCGTCCACGTCCGCATTTTGCCGGGATTCAGCAACCCGTAAGGATCGACCAATTCTTTAAATTCCACTTGCTGGGGGTCCATGATTTTTCGCCCGCCATCTTCTATAATGTAGGTGTGGGGATTGGCAATGAAGGCTCCGTGTTCTTCGTGATAGCGGATGATTTCGTTGAGGCGTTCTTCGCTGGTGTAGCGGACGACTTGCAGGGCGGCGGGGACGGCTTCGCCATTGACGCGAATAAATTCCAGGTGCATCATCACTTCGTCGCCGAAATAGTTGTACAGGTGTTCGACTAATTTGAGATATTTGTCAGAGGGAAATAAGGTTTGCAGGTACGTCAGCGACGGATCGGCGTTGCGGGCGTGCAAGGTGGTGTGATTCCAGCCAAATTCTGTTAAGGTGATGCCTTTGGTTGCTTCTGAGGCGGGTTTTTGATAGCAAATTTTGCCGCCGTATTCGTCGATTAAGCCTTGGAGGGATTCGAGGTTAAATTCGGCGATCGCCAGTAAGGCGCAGTGGGCTCCTTCGGGGATGAAGTTTTTAACCGCTGTGAAGTAGGAAGGAATGGGCGCAGCGTGGATGCTGACTAATTTTTTTGCGAGTCCGTCGGCATCGCTGAGGGCTTGCCCGAAGCGAGCGGCTGCCATAAAATCGTCGAAGGCGACGATTAATTCCGCCCAGGGATAGGCGGGGGCGAGGGGGATTTCTATCTCGGTGATGATGCCGGTTAGCCCCCAGGCGTGGTTGACTTTGTAGATGTCGTCACCGCGCAATTCTAGGGCGCGGGGTTCGTCTTCCATCGTGACGACGCGCAGGGCGGTGATGTTGCCGCGATCGCGCAATTGTCCGTAAGTCACCGAACCGCTGCCCGCGCTGCCCCCGGCAATATATCCGCCTATCGTTGCCGTGCGAAAAGTCGAGGGAACCATGCGCATTTCCCAGCCAATCTCCCGCGCTTTTTTGTCGATCGCCCCCAGTTTTGCTCCGGCTTCCACGCGGGCGCTTCCTGGTTTTATCCAGCGAATCTCTTGCATCGGGCTGACATCCAAAATCACGCCGCCGTACAGGGGCACGCACTGTCCGTAGTTGCCGGTTCCCGCCCCGCGTACCGTCAGGGGGACTTTATATTTAACGCAGGCTGACGCAACCTGCAAGACTTCTTTTTCGTTTTTGACGCGAGCCACTAAATCCCCACTTTTGCCTGATAATTTTGCTTGCAATATGGGACTGAAGTTGTGGTAATCCTGCGATAATTTCGCGACTTGCAAGGGATCGGCAATCACCTCTATCCCAGATAAGGCTTCTTTTAAGGCATTGAAGTTGAGGGAGGGGGGTTTGGTGGCTGTCATAAAGATTTTAGTTGGGGTTTTTTATTTGGGATTAAAGGAATTATAGCGCTGGCTGTCGGGGTTTTTCCTGGGGGCACTGCCCTAACCCTACGATTTGCAAGTCGGGGCTTCTGCCGGGGGCACCGCCTTTACAACGCGATTTTTAAGTTGGTGTTTGGTGTAATGGCAGGGAATTCTAGCATAGAATTCCGGCAAAATCTGTATAAAAGAATACAGGCTGTGGGCAGCCGCTTAGACTCTGTAGCGCCAGACAGTCTGGGGCGATCGCGATCGCCTTCCCGATCCAGAGGCTGGAAGTAATTATTAAGAAAAAATAAAGGCAGGTCGGCAGTCAGCTTTTGGCATTTATCTTGCAAGGGTAGAGGGGAAAGCCGAGGTTATGAGCCGTTTAGGCAGCTTGCGCCCCCTCTCTTCTGAATGGGCAAATGCTGCAAAAAGGAGGAAATGAGTACAATGGCTAAAAAGGTTTTGCAAGTTGGAGGAGGAGGTTAGATTAACGTCGCCAGGGGAGTGCGTCAGAGCAACTGTCCCCAAACGCACGCCGGAGATCGCGCGCGTTGCTGCTGCTGTGAGGAATTGAAGGGCAAGGCAGTCGGTGCTTTGCCGCGATCGCTCAATTTTTTAGAAAAACTTTATAAACTTTCTGCAAAACATCGGCTTTTTTCACGAGTTCTTCACATTAGTCAGCTAAATTTAAATCTATCCGGAGCAGTGCACTGCGAAGTGTAGCGATCGGCATAGCGAGTCGCCCGACGCGATGATTCTAGCGTCCGATTCGCCCAGCCATCTGCACCTTCTCAGCCTCCTATCGTCGCTCCCGTACAATTACGGAAACTCCCAGAGGAGACAAACTCAAGCGCGATCGGCTTCCCCCAGAACCTGGAAAAAAGGGCTGCATTTTTTCACCAAGTTTTCCTATCTCAGTCGGTCTTTTGGTTTCAACCGACACAATTTAGCAGTAAATTCCTCCAAAAAATATAAGAAAAAAATAAAATTTCTAGCCAGTGAGGTATTTTGAGACTCAACTGTAAAGGAGACAACATTCCTTCTTTTGGGGGATGCTAGATAATGAGTTGAGAAACCACAATCCGAAATGAGACTGCCTCCTATTGAGGCAAAGTTCGCCAACAGTAAAACTCTAAAAAATCATATTTTATTGAGCCATGCAATCTATCGCTCTATTTCCCCCTTTTTCATCAGTTTTTCGCAAAAAAGCACAAACTATCGAGACTGCGAATATTCCTGGCATCTGGATCGTTGACTTGCAAGTCGGCAACATCACCCTCTATTCAACGTTCTATACCCGCATCGATCAAGCGTGCATCCTCTGGGGTCTGATCTCAGCGGTGATTTTCATCACCGCTCAGTTTGTCCCCCTCGATTGGAACCTGCAAGCCATCTTGTGGTCGGCAATCAGCCTGGTGGGTACGGCGGGCATGGTGAAACTGACGCGGTGGTGGGTTCGGGCAGAGGGCTTGGATTGGATATTAGATGCCTGGGTGATTCTGATGGTAGGGGGGGTTGTCCTCACCGATTTGAGCATCTTTCTGGGGTGGGGGCAAATGCTGATTCACCTGTCGGATCTTTGGCTGGGCTTAGTTGCGATCGGCTATTTTTTCACGGGCGCGGGAATGCGATCGCGCACCTTCACCGTGACGGGCATCCTCCACCTGCTGGGAATCTTACTCCTGCCCTACGTCGGCGGCTGGCAGTTTCTCACCACTGGAGCGATTATGGGGGGAAGCGTCTTGCTTTTGGCTGAGATGCAGTGGGACTCCGAGGGAACGTGCAGCGCCTACAAAGGGCAATACAGTCGGCTGGCTCCCGAATCGCAGACTTTTGAGTCGGGGGCAGTCCAGACGCTCGCAGAAAAATCATCCTAATCAATCCCAACATTTCGCCGGTTGCCTCTATAATTGTAGGGGTCAATCGGCCTTTATCAAACAAGGATGAAAACATACGACTGGATTGTCGTCGGTGCGGGAATCGCAGGCGCTGCTCTGGGTTATGAATTGGCCAAGAAAGGCTTTTCGGTACTCCTTTTAGAGCAAAGTAAGGCGATCGAAAATGCCACTCGTTTCAGTTACGGCGGGATTTTTTATTGGTCTGGCACCACAGAGCTGTCGCGCCAACTCAATGCCGAAGGGATTGACCTGCACCGGACTCTTTCAAATGAATTAGAATTTAATACCCAATTTCGGGAATTAGATTTATTATTGACAATTTCTCCCGGGGACAACCCAGAAGAACTTGCCGCTGCTTATGCCAATTGCGCCATCCCTCCCCGTTTGATAGGGGTTAGCGAAGCGTGCGATTTAGAACCGCTGCTCAATCCGCTCTCTATCGCCGGTGCCCTAGTCGCGCGTCAGGCGCTCATCAACCCAGAAGCCACGCTTATCGCCTACTGTCAGGCGTTTATCCGAGCCGGCGGCACCCTGCAAATTGACCGAGTTTTAGAATTCCTAAAAGACAACAACACCATTACAGGCGTGAAGGCAGCCAGCGCAACTTATCAGGCGGCTAACGTCGCCGTTTGTGCCGGCGGGCTGACTCGTTCCCTGCTGAAATCTGCGGGAATTTTCGCCAAAGTTTATTTCACCCGCGCCGAACTTTTGGAAACTGTGCCCGCCTACCTGCAACTGCGAACAATGGTGGTGCCCGCCCGCCTGCAGCGCGTGGAATTGGAAGCTCGCGCCAGCACTCCCGAAGCAGAGAAACTTTGGGACGAACCCGATCGCGAATTGGCACCCCCCATTCTAGATACCGGTGCTATTCAGTTGCTAGATGGCAGAATCCGCATCGGTCAGTACAGCCGAATTTTTACCAACCCTGACGTTTTATTAACTAGCACAAATCCGGTAAAAAGTCAAGCAGAAATTGCGGCAAAAATTGCGAATCTTCTGCCAGCTTTAGCCAACTTGCCCGCCAGTTGGCATCAGTGTTTGGTGGCATTCAGTCCCGATCGCCTGCCTTCCATCGGAGCTGTGCCGGGGTGGGAAGGCATTCACCTATTCTCTGGTTTTAGCAGCTCTCCGCTGGGAATCGTTCCACCTTTGGCGCGGCGATTTGCGAATTATGCCGCGACGGGAAAGGATGATATTTTGCCCTTGATGTCTCCCGCCCGCTTTTTGGGATGAGGAGAGGGGGAGAGGGGAGGAGGGGGGAGGGGGAAAAATGAAATGGCTTGGCTTAATTTGTTATCTTTTACTTGCGCCCTTGATGCTCTCGTTTTTAACCGCAAAGGGCGCAAAGGGCGCAGAGGAAGGAAGAGGTAAAAAGAGGGATTGTATGGAGACGGGACTCAAAAATAGAGTGGTTTTGGTAACGGGCAGTACGGCAGGAATTGGCAGGGCGATCGCGATCGCGTTTGGACGGGAGGGCGCGAAAGTCGGCGTTACTTATACGAATAACAAAGCGGCGGCTGAAGAGACGGCAGAAAAAGTGATTGAGGCTGGCGGGGAGGCGCTGGTTGTTCCTTACGATTTAGCTGATGACGATTCTATTCGGGCTGCCGTACAAGGGTTGAAAGAAGAGTGGGGAACGATTGACGTTTTGGTAAATAATGCGGTGAAGTGGCAAAATCAAGAAGAGGCAAAGGAAAAAGTTTTATTTGAGGAGGTTCCGCCTGCTCAGTGGCGGGATAGAATCCGCAGCTCTCTGGAGGGAGCGTACCTGACGATTCAATGTGTGGTGCCGATGATGCGATCGCAGGGTTGGGGGCGAATTGTGAATATTTCCTCGAATATTGCGGAAGATGGCATCGTCGGAGCGGGAGCCTATGCGTCTGCAAAAGCAGGTTTGCACGGCTTGACGCGCGTTTTGGCGTGGGAATTGGCACCTGTGGGAATTCTCACCAATGTGGTGATGCCGGGATTGACTGTGACGGAACGGGCAAAACAATCTATCCCCCCGCAAATTTTGCAGGAAAAAGCGAGTAGAATTCCCACAGGTCGTTTGTCAACTGCTGAAGATGTCGCGCCCCTCGTGGTTTTTCTGGGTTCAGCCGCGAATACGCACGTCAATGGGGAAATGATTCGCGTCACGGGCGGGTTGTAGAAAGAAACTCGGTAGAAAGAAACCCGGTTTTTTGGAAAAACCGGGTTTCTGGCGCGCCCCTACTCAGGTGAGTTTACGAATGCGGGAATTTTCGCACTTGATACTCGCCAGCTTCAACAATCGGGTAGACGGCTCCCATTTCGCTGGCAAACTGCCGATCTGTTTCTTCTAAAAGGTCTGAGGGAACCGCGCTCCAAGCTTCGCGAGTTGCCCAGTGAATCACGAGGACAAGTTCATCGGGAGTGTTAGGATTCAGCCAAACTTCTTTCCCTAAAAATCCGGGGTTTTTGGCGAGCGCTTGCGTCCAAATTTCGCCATCTTTCTGAATAAACTTCTCTCTAACTTCGGCAGGGACTTTAAACTTCAACCATTCTATAACCATGAAAACCTCTCGCTGCAACTGATGACATTTTACTCGCTCAAGCCCATGACGCGGCGGTAATGCGCTTCTAGTTCGCGCACGGCTGCGGAAATGGGGCGATCGCCTGCTATTTCAGAACGCTCCCACATTTCCTGTCTCAATTCATCTAGATTAATTCGCGTCGGCTTGCCACCGGCAACAATGCGATCGCCATTCACCCAGACGCTATCGACGGCATTTGTCGGACGCCCCAACACGAGCAATCCGATCGGATCGGTGCGGGGCAGCAGGGATAAATTTGTCAAGTCGTATAGCACGATATCGGCTTTTTTGCCAACGGTTAGGGAACCTATTTCGCTTGCTAGATTTAAGCCTTTGGCACCGCCTGACGATGCTATTTCCACTGCCTGACGCGGCGAAATCCAGTTGCGATAATCGGGAGTGGTGACGTTGTGCAAGAGGGAACCGATTTTAATCGCTTCGAGCAAATCTTGCGAGTCGTTGCTGCTGGCTCCGTCGCAGGCAAAGGCAACATTGACGCCAGCCTGACGGTATTTTACAATCGGAGCGATGCCGCTGCCGAGGCGCAAGTTGCTGAGGGGATTGTGTACGACAGTCGCGCCAGTTTCTGCTAAAATCTCGATATCGCGATCGCTCAGCCAGACGCAGTGGGCGAGAGAGGTGCGCGGGCTGAGGTAGCCGAGATGCTTCAGGTGTTCGACGGCGCTGCACCCGTATTTTTCCTGCGCGAGGAGTTCTTGGGCTTTCGTTTCTAAGAGGTGGGAATGGCGGCAGAGATTGTAGCGATCGCTCAATTCGATGCAGCCTTCAAATAACGCATCCGAACAGAGTTGCATTCCCGTCGGTGCAACTAAAACCGAAACCCCTTCTTCTGGTTTGTGAAACTGATTTATGGCTTCCCGAACGATCGCCAGGGTGTCAGCCGTGGGCAGTTCCCTCGCAGGCTTTTCTACTTTCCCATTTCCAGAGGGAAGCCCTGCATCGAGGATGTCATCGTAAATCAGGGGAGCCATAAACGCGCGAATGCCGATTTCTTTGTACGCGCGAACGGCTTGGGCGATCGATTCGATTTCTTTGCCCGGAATCAAAACCAAGTGATCGACGAGACTCGTACCGCCAGACAGTAAGGTTTCCGTCGCAGTTACTAAGGCACTCAGGTAAATTTGTTCGGGTTGCAGGAGGGGAAATTCGTACAGTTCTGCGAGCCACAATTCCAGGGGAAACGGGCGAATCGCTCCCCGCTGCCAGATTTCTGAGGAGTGGGTGTGCGCGTTGACGAATCCGGGGAGCAAAAGTTTGTTTTGCCCGCTGACGGCTGTGCCGATAACGTCCAATTTGGGGGCAATGGCGGCAATGCGATCGCCTGCAATTTGTACGTCGGCAGTGGCGTAACCGTTCTCGACGGGAATTAAAGCCTGCTGAATTGTGAAACTCACTTAAGTTGTAATAAAGATTTTACAAAACTGCTCAGATACCGGATTTTATCATTTTTTTCATTTCCGGGCGGAACGGTCAGGGCACGACGCGAGCCGTACCCTTACTGTAGCGTTGCCGGGATTGGGGGATTAGGGGATGGAAGAAAAGAGCCCACTCTCCCACTTTCTCACTCTCTGATTACCGGGCTTTCATGTCAGCGATCGCACCTTTTGCCATTGCCGCGATCGCCCGATCCGTCGCCTTCGGCAAGTGATAATACTTGCCCCCCGCCGTCTTTGCCAATTCCTTGGCAAACCCCGTCGAAATAAACTTATTCTCCGTATCGATTACCAAAAGCTGAATCCCCAGCCCGCGAATTTTCGCCGCAATATCGAGCAATTCGCCCTTGATATCCGGCTTTTCCCCATCAATGATGGGCTCGCCGAGCGATCGCGCCAGGGGAATATTTCCCCGCCCGTCGGTAATCGCCACAATCACCACCTGCCCGATATCTCCCGACTGCTGGGCATTCACCCCCACGCGCACTGCCTGAGTCAGCCCGTGCGCCAGAGGCGAACCGCCGCCGCAGGGCAAGCGCTCCAACCGCTTGCGCGCCGTGGTAATCGATCGCGTCGGCGGCAGCAGCACGTCTGCCTGTTCCCCCCGGAAGGGAATCAGCGAAACTTGGTCCCGACTTTGATACGCCTCGGTTAAGAGCTGCATCACCGCCCCCTTCGCCGACTGCATCCGGTTGAGCGCCATCGAGCCCGACGCATCCACCACGAACACCACCAGCGAACCGGCTTTTCTCGCCAGCCGCTTCGCCCGAATGTCGCCTTGCTCGACAATTACTCGCCGCCCGGGTTCCCGCAAGCGCCGCGCCTTTTGGTACGGAGCCGCCGCCCTGAGCGTCGCATCGACTGCAATCCGCCTGACTTGCCCTTTCGGCAGCACCGGCTTGATGTAGCGCCCCCTATCTTCCGAAAAGATAATGCTGCGACTGCCGGATTTGCCGCGCCGCTGCGCCATCTGAGCGAAATACAGCACGCTCGAATCGAGCAGCACCCCCTCGGGATCGAAGAGAAATTCTTCCGGTACAGTCGCCTGCTGTTCTTCCGGCGGTTCCGGGTTTTCTTTGTCTTCCTCTTCTTCTTGCTCTTGCTCGGATTCGTCTTGCGGTGGCGGCGGTGGCGGCGGTGGCGGCGGTTGCTCCGGCGGCGGTGCCTGCACGATGGTGGCGCGGGGCACGATTACCAGTTCTACGGCGCGGCGCAAGTCTTCGGCGGTGACTTCGGCGCGCCCTTCCAGGGCGGCAGCGGCTTTAGCCACGCGCACGGCGAACAGTTCGGCGCGGTGCCCTCTGACGCCGCCCCGAATCGCTTCTTCGACGAGATAGGCGATTTGTTCGTGGCTGATGCGGACTTCTTTGAGCCATTCCCGCGCCAGGATGATCTGGGTTTTGAGGTTGTCGGTGTCTTCTTGATACTGTTCGAGGAAGGTTTGCGGGGAGTTGGCGTAGGAGAGGGATTGCTCGACGGCTTGCACGCGATCGTCTAAGCCCAATACGCCGTCTGCTGACAGGGCGATCGCGATTCTGTCCAGCAAATGTTCGCGAAGTGGCCCTTCTTCGGGGTTGTAGGTGGCGATTAACAGAGCTTTGCACGGGTGCTCGAAGCTGATGCCTTCCCGCTCCACGAGGTTGCGCCCGTCTGTGAGAACGGAGAGGAGCAGGTTGGCGATATTGTCGTCGAGGAGGTTGATTTCATCGACGTAGAGCACGCCCCGGTGTGCGTCTGCCAGCAATCCGGGCTGAAATACGGTTTCTCCCCGTTTTACGGACTGCTCGACATCCACCGAACCCACGAGCCGGTCTTCAGTAACTCCCAGGGGAATTTGTACGAAGGGTGCGGGAATGATTTCGGTTGCGATCGCTTCTGGGTGGGGCGGGTTCTGTGCTTCAGATAGCCCGCTCTCCCACCGATCGGGATCGGTATTGTAGACAGAACCCTTGACAATTTCTATCGGCGGTAGTAAGGCGTGGATGGCGCGTGCCATAACGGATTTAGCGGTGCCGCGACGACCGGCGATCGCGACGCCTCCCAATCCCGGATCGACTGCCGCCAGCAGCAGCGCTAATTTTATTGCTTCCTGACCGACTACAGCGGTGAGGGGAAAAGCACTTCGATAAGTGGGATTGCTGAGCAAAGGCATAGTTTTTATCAGAACTCACTCAGAATTTTACCATTGCCTGTCCCGATCGCTCTTTTTGTGTAAAAATGAGAGAGAAAATTTACTGTTGCAGCGGTTTCAGGAGAGTAGCCCGCCTGGGAACGATCGCACTCACGTTGGGAAAAAACCCTCCCAGCGATCGCCTCCGTTGACGCCCTCAAATGCGATCGCGCCGAACTATAGCGTTTTTATTTGAGTCGTACACGCCTATAAGGGGCGGGCACGGGGGCACCGCCCCTACAGAAATTGTACAAATCATTTAGGTTCGCTATATAGCGTTTTTATTTGAGTCGTAAAACCTCAGAAACCCGGTTTTTTAAACAATACCTTACTCGTTACTCGTTCCCCGGCTCAGCCTGGGAACGCCTTTCCTTGGAGGCAGAGCCTCCAGGGAAAGGGTTTTCACGATTCAGATAGAAACACTATATAAATGGCAGTCTCGACAAATCGCCGCAACCCACAGCCAGGAAAAATATCAAGATTCCCAACTCAGGGGCGTTATTTCAGCCATTTTTCGCGAATAATGGCGCAGGCAGCGCGCCCCGATTGATGATATTTTCTTATACCCCTTGTCAAACCCCTATCGAGTGTGTTAGCTTGACAAGCATCGAGGGAAAACTATCAATCTCTCCCCGGCACTAGAGCGACAACGCGGTGACTCGCGTAAAACAAGCCGATTCGGCTTTTCAGGCGCTCTGTACCAGACAGACTGATTCTTTAGAACTCGTCAGAAGACTCCCACCATACCGAAGAGAAATCGGCAACGGTGGCAAAAAATACTATCCCGTACTTACCGGGAAGAGGCTTTAATATGTTACTCGAAAATCAACAAAACCAGACTGGTAAAGACTTTCAAGCATTTGAATTCGCCGCCGCCACCGACAGCGAAATTGTCAATCTCGCAAAAACAGCCGTGGAATTGGGCACCGCCCTCGCCCGGAATGCCCAGCAGCTCAAGCATCAAGGCTTGGAAGCAGGCTATAAGTTCAAGGCTTTTGAAGAAGCCGCCGGCAAGCGCGAATTGCTGCGGCTGCTGAAACATTACTATCCGCAAGATTTAGTCCGCTATTTCCGCAATTTAGTTGCCCAAGCCAAATTAGTAGAGCAATACCCGCAACTCTTTGACAAAATCCTCAACTTGCCCGCCTGTTACGCCGCCGTGCTGCTGGCAGGAAGCGAGGAACAAGTCGAGCAAATTCTAGAAGACTTCGCCGCAGGCTCGGAGCAGAAGTGGACGATTAAACTCATCAAGGAACGCCTGCGCAGCGACAGCGCCCCTGAAACCGCCGCCCCGCAAGCGATCGCGATCGGGATTCCTGTAACAGTTTTAATAGAAACGCAAGGAATCGAACCAGGAGCGATCGGCACCGTGGAAGCCCTAGAAGGCAGTGAAGAAGATATCTCCAGCGTCAGCGTGCGCCTGTTTTCGGGAGAAACCATGCAACTGCACCCCGCCGACGCTCAACCCCTCAACCCCGATATTTTCCAACAACTGCTGCTAGTGCTGCATCTGAGTGAAGAATTGCACGCCGAATTTAAAGCAGCTTGCGCTCTCAACTGTAGCCAAGAGCAAAAAGAAATAGAAACCAAAATCGCGCAATTGACAAAGTGCCGCAGGTTGCTGAGTACGAAACTGAGAATTAGCGAACTTTCGTGCAGTCAATTGCTGAAAAACCTGCCGCCTGTCAACCAGAACGAACTGGCGACGCCAGCTTTTTGCGAGAAAGCGTTTGACGCCTACCACCTCGCAGACGACGCCGACAAAAGCGCGATTTTAGCGAAAGCCAACCTAGCGGCGCGGCTGAGAAATCCTGAAGATGCCGAGCCGAAATTTACTGTAGAACAGCTAATCAGTGCGATCGCCTCTTGCCTGTTTAAAACTGCCAAAAGAACGGGGAACAGCGGCATCCCCATGTCGGCAAAAGATTACAACGAACTGATGGGATTAATTCAGCAGCAACACGCCGAAATTCAAGCCCTGCGCGAGACAGCGCAAGAGCGGGAGCAAGAATTGCTGGCAACGATTGAGAAACTGCGGCAGGAAGTGGAAGGGCAAAAAAGCGCGAATCCAGAACCCGAATTTCGAGAAAATGATATCGTGCGCGTCAAGACGCACCGCGTAGCCGCCAATATCGGTAAAATCGGACGCTTCCTCGGTTTCGAGAAACAAGATAACGGGTTAGCCGATTGGATAGAAGCGAAAATCCTCATCGACGAAGGGGGGAAATACCCGATGCAAATATTTGTAAAAGATTGGCAGTCGAGTTTAGGAACGGTGAAGTTGACTCCCGCCGAACTTATCGAAATCAACAAGAGCCAGAGTATCGCTGCCGAATATATCGATCAGTCGCGGGCGATTGAAGAACTGCGAAAACGAGCAATCAAAGCAACGCAACTGGAACGAGAAATAGAACAAGTGAAGGAGATTTATTCAGGGGAAGCCATTGCAACAGAACTGGGAAAAACTTTGGCATCTGTCATCGGATATGAGGCAGCCGAGGAACTGAAAGAAGCGGGAAAAGGCGGGCTAAAAGCCCTGGGGCGGCAGCTCAAAAAATTTATGAGGCGAATGCCGGCAGATGTGGACTTTTGAACGGGCGCGTCGGGTTGCATTCGTGGGAGCATACCGTTTTTGCAACTTCCCGGGCAGCAGCGGGAGAGCATTCGGACGATCGATGACTGGTGCAAGCCCGAAATATTCTTCGCCCGAATGCTTCGCCCCTACAAAAATGAGATGCTCCCGCATTCGCCTCTCGCTCAAATATCTCACTTAAAGAAGTCGCCGAGCTTGTCGAACGAAAATATCTCACTTTCCCGCAGCGTCCGGACTGGCACTGAATGAGGGC
The DNA here is from genome assembly GCA_964405435.1 of uncultured bacterium. Taxonomy (GTDB): domain Bacteria; phylum Cyanobacteriota; class Cyanobacteriia; order Cyanobacteriales; family Oscillatoriaceae; genus DVEG01. Next base: position 2,632 of record CAYOOD010000040.1, on the reverse strand, counting down.
GTGCCCGCCAACTGCTAAGTTTTTTAATTCAAATGATTGAGAAATGTAAAGTTCCCAATGTCTAAATGTAGCGAAACTCAAGGATAATACTGACACCGACAGAAAGCGTCACGTCCGAGGGAAACCCTGCCCAATAGACGCGATCGCGGTTTCAACAGAAACTGGGTGCATCGCAATCTTCTCGAAATTTACCCGATCGCGCGGCTCATTCAAGCTGGCTTGCAGCCGAACGCCCCAAACAGATTTACTTGCATCTATCAAAAGGTGTAATTTTCTGCGTCCAATCCAGTCACACAGGCAAGTCACAATGGCAACCCCAGAACTCCAACACTCACTTGAGACACTCTCACAAACCGAAGAAAGTTTTCGCTTGTTGGTCGAAAGCGTGCAGGACTGCGCGATTTACATGCTCGACCCCTGCGGGGTCGTTGTCAGTTGGAATATGGGGGCAGAACGCATCACCGGGTATGCCGCCGCAGAGGCGATCGGGCGGCATTTCTCTTGCTTTTTTACCCAAGAAGATGTAGAGCGGGGCTTGCCCGATCGCGAACTCGAACTGGCGAAAATAACCGGTCGGTTTGAAATCGAGGGATGGCGATCGCGTGCCGACGGTTCGCGCTTTTGGGCGTCAGTCGTCGTCACTGCCCTGCGCGGCGATCGCGGCGAATTGCGCGGCTTTGCGAAAGTGACGCGAGATATTACGGCTGCCAAGCAGGCTGAAGAAGCCCTCAAACTCGCCAATGAAACCCTCGAAATGCAAGTCGAGCAGCGCACGGCAGTCTTGAAAAATATTATCAAGCAGCTCTTGCTGCAAATCGCGGAGCGCCAGCAAGTAGAAGCCCAACTCCGGGAGAGCGAGCAGCGGTTTCGGGCGATCTTCGATCAAGCCGCCGTGGGCATTTCTCAGGTGGGACTGGACGGGCGCTGGTTGATGGTCAACCAGCGCTTGTGCGATATTGTCGGCTGCGATGCGCGAGAGCTGCTGGAGAGCAAATTTCAAGATATCACGCACCCGGACGACATCGCCGCCGACTGCGAGTACAAGCGGCAATTATTGGCGGGTGAAATTTCCTCCTACGCGATGGAAAAGCGCTACATTCGCAAAGATGGTTCGATTGTCTGGGTAAATCTGAGCGTGTCCCTCGTCAGCGACACTTCGCGGATTGAGCAGTCTGCGCAACGCGGCAAATTTCACCCTCAGCACTCCTGTACGGGCGAAAAGCTTTTCGCCCGTACTCAGCACTCCCCGCCAGCGCCGAAGTATTTTATTTCGGTGATCGAAGATATCAGCGATCGCAAAGCAGCCGAGCAAGCTTTGGCAGAATCGGAAGCGCAATTGCGAGAACAAGCCACACAGTTAGAAAATGCCCTGCACGAACTCAAGCGCACCCAATTTCAGCTCGTTCACTCTGAAAAAATGTCGTCTCTCGGACAGCTCGTTGCCGGCATCGCTCACGAAATCAACAACCCCGTCAGCTTTATCTACGGCAATCTCGACTACGCGAGTCATTATATTACAGACCTGCTGCACTTGGCTAGCATGTATCAGCAACAATGCCCTGCCAGCCCGACAATCCGAGAAGTTCAGGCGAGGATCGACTTGGATTTTCTCAGAGAAGACGCGCCGAAATTGCTGTCTTCGATGAAACAAGGAGCGGAACGCATCCGCCAAATCGTGTTGTCCCTGCGCAATTTCTCTCGTCACGACGAAGCCGAGCTCAAATCAGTTGACATTCACTCTGGCATCGAAAGCACGCTGATGATTTTGCAGCACCGACTGCAACCCAAACCGGGATTTCCCGCCATTCAGGTTGTCAAAGAGTTCGGCAAGTTGCCGAAAGTGCAGTGTTACGCCGGTCAGTTGAATCAGGTGTTTGTGAATATCCTCAACAATGCCATTGATGCGCTGGAAGAGGGGCATGAGGCATCGGGCATCGGGTACGGACGAGAAAACCAATGCCATAAGCCCGATGCCCAGTTCCCCACCATTCGCATTCGCACTGAGGTACTCGATGGGGAGAAAGTGGCCATTTACATCGCCGACAACGGCCCCGGCATGACGGAAGAGGTGCGATCGCGGCTGTTTGACCCCTTCTTTACCACCAAATCTGTCGGCAGCGGCAGCGGTTTGGGGCTGTCCATTTCCCACTACATCGTCGTCGAGCAGCACGGCGGCGAATTGACTTGCGTTTCCGAACCCGGCAAGGGCGCGAGCTTCGCGATCGCGATTCCGATGCGCCAGCAATAACGGAGAGGGTTCAGGGGAAAGCGCGAGCATCCTTCGCGTCTGGCAACTGTCTAAACTTAAGTAAGAAATTTTAAGTATTTAAGTATCTTAGTTTAAAATTTATTGCGGACGCGACGGCGATTCCCGCAGGGTGCTTCGCGTCACGCACAGAAAAGATTGTCAATATTCAACGGCGACTCTTGTTCCGAGAAGGAGCGAGTCGCTATTTGGCAGCGATCGCCTCCTTTCACAAGCGATCGCGGCGCAAAAATCGTCTAACATAAAAGTGCGAATAAAAAACAAATTGCTCGGATTGAATCGTTTCGCGCTCGTCGGGCGGCTCCTCACTGAACTCGGAACAGTTTTGAGAATCAAAGGATTCTCCCCCGCTCCCCCGCTCCCCCT
>CAYOOD010000039.1:0-65698 GCA_964405435.1 uncultured bacterium | reverse complement strand
AGCACTCAGCACTCAGCACTCAGCACTCAGCACTCAGCACTCAGCACTCAGCACGCACCACTCCCCCTCTCCCTCACGGCACCCGCCAAATTTTGACGCTGCCATCGGGACTGCCGCTGAGCAGGGTTTTGCTATCGGGGGAGAATGCCAGAGAAGCGATCGGCTGGGAATGTCCGATGAGCGTGTCGATTTGTTCGCCAGTTTTGAGATCCCAAAGCTTGATCGTGTCGCCTCCCGTCGCCAGCAGCTTGCCATTCGGGCTGAACGCCACTGCCCGCACGGGGCTGTAATGTCCCGTGAAGATGCTCTGCTGCTTGCCCGTCCCGAGCTGCCACAGGAGGACATTGCTGTCGCTGCTGCCGGAAGCGAGGATTTTGCCATCCGGGCTGATGGCGACAGACAGCACCGCTGCTTTGTGCCCGGAGAGCGATCGCGCCAGCTTGCCAGTGTTCAGGTCCCAAATTTTGATCGTTTTGTCGTCGCTGCCGCTGACCAACCGCTGGCCATCCGGGCTGATGGCCAGTGCATTCACCGCGCCCCTATGCCCCGCGATCGTCAGCAGCCGCCGTCCCGCTGGTAACAGCCACAGCTTGATCGTTTTGTCCTCGCTGCCGGAGGCGAGGATTTCCCCATCTCGGCTGAGAGCCAGTGCGTTCACCGCGCCGCCGTGGGCGGGGATGGTGAGAAAGCGATTGCGCTTCTCCAGATTCCACAGCCGAATGTTTTTGTCCGCGCTGCCAGAAAAGAGGCGCTTGCCGTCGGCGCTGGCGACAAGGGCTTGAATGGGTTGGGCGTGCGCCTTGTCGAATTCATAGAGCAGCTTGTCGGCGCGCGGATTCCACACTTGGATGGTGGAACCTGCAGCGCTAGCGAAATTCAAGTCTTCTCCTGGCTTAGCGCCTTTCGGAGTTGGGAGCAGGGCGATCGCGTTCACCGCTCCCTCCTGTCCCTTAATATTTTTTTCCAGAAATCGACTGCTGGGCAAGCTGACTAGCACCTGAAGCGGATTCGCCGGAAAATCTCCGTAGCGCCAAAAACTGAAAATTTGAGTGACAGCCAAGCCCGCCAGCAACAGGCTCCCCCCCGTCTTCAGCAATTTTTTTAACTTGCGACGGCGAGAGGCGCGTTTGATTTTCATCACCGTGGCATTTTGTCTCGCCCAGTCCTTATCTTGAGAATCAGAGCGTCCCGATCCCCCAATTCCGCCGCTATTGCGGCGTTTGGCGAATCCCGAGTGCGATCCGATTTGCGTGTTGGGATCGGATTCCTGCAGACACTGCAAAATCATCTGCGCGTTTTGCGGGCGATTGCCGGGAAACGGAGCCATCATGTAATCGATCACGTCCGCCAATTCCGGCGAAATCTGCGGGGCGCGTTCGCGCCAAATCAACTTGCCCGTGCGGGGATTTTCTGGAAACGCCGTCGGTGGCTGTCCAGTCATTAAAAAAACCAGCGTCCGCCCCAGGGCATAAAAATCCGATTGCGGCACGGCTTTGCCATTCACTTGCTCCGGCGGCGTGTAGCCCGGTGAGACAATCCCGGTGACGTTTTGCCCTTGTCCGACTTTGGCGAGATAGGTGCCGGTGACTTCCCGCGCCGCCCCAAAGTCAATCAGCACCAATTGTCCGTCCGGGCGGCGCATGATGTTGAGCGGCTTGATATCGCGGTGAAAAAATTGCTGCTGGTGGACCTTATCTAAAATTTCTACCAGTTGCTTGAAGCATTCGAGCACTTCCTCTTCCGAGAGGGCTTTGTTGTGCCGCTCTTTGAGCCAATCTTCCAAATTCGAGCCGCTGATTTTTTCCATCACCAGACAGTGGAGCGGCTCTTTGAAATTGCTGGGCTGGAAGGTGAAGTAGCCGTCTTCTTCAACTTTCGGGATGCCCGGGTGCTGCAGGCGGCTGAGCACCACCGCTTCTTGCTGAAACAGCTCGACGGCTTTAGGATGATTTTTGTAGAGAATTTTGAGAACTTTCGGCGTACCGCGATCGCTCACTTCATAAGTTTTGCCAAAGCCGCCGCCGCCGAGGGGGCGAACGATGCGATATCGCCCTTTTACGACCAACTCTGAGCCGCAGTGGCGACAAATTTCTCTCTGACTGTTCGACAAGTCAGCAGGATTTGGACACTTGGGATTGAGGCAATAACTCACGGAAGTTGGCTCACCCGGTTTCAGACGACAGGCTCAAGACCACTATAACCTGGATTGCGTGGCGCTCACTGTAGGGTGACGCCACGCAATTGCGTGCTTTCCCGTCCGAGCGTTTGGCGCTTGGTGGCGGTGGGGGCGCGCTCGGACTGCTAGAGGCGCTCTCCTACTCCAAAAGCTCCTCCCGCGAGGAAGTCAACCGACTCCCGGCGCGACGCCTGCACTTGGCAGCAGTCGGGCAGGAGCCCTCTCAAGTATGGATGCGACCCAGTTTTCCGATGTGTTCTCTATGATAGTGTGCCCGCGATCGCGCCTTCAGTATCTCGCCATTTGCTTTTTCACCGCCAGCGCTTGCAAGAGCCCCCGCTTACTCGGGGACACTGCCCTGCGCCTGCGCCCGACACGTCGCTAGAACCGGGCACGGCGACTGCTCAAGGGGGTAGTGCGTCAGTCGTAGGAATTTTTCTCAACCGCTTTCGTCGCAAAGAACCCAGAGAGGGGGGAAAAGAAATTGCTCCGCGATCGCTTCCCTTGCTCTTTTTCTACTGCGCCCGCCAAATATTCACTGTCTTGTCATCGCTCCCGGTGGCTATAATTTTCCCATCGAGACTGATAACTGTTGAAAAAACTTCGGAATAATTAGTGGCAAGGGATGCGATCGCTCCTCCTGTAGCCACTTCCAAAATTTTGACAGTTCTGTCACCGCTGGCACTCACAACCGTTTTTCCATCCGGACTAAAAGCGACGGTAGTAAACGCAGCGAGATTGCCATGAATCGTGCGAATTGCTTTGCCGCTCTCGATCTTCCAAATTTTGAGCGTTTTGTCAGCACTGACGCTGGCGATTAGTTTTCCATCCGGGCTAAACGCTACCGAATTTACCTTAGCTGAATGCCCCGCTAGCGTGCGAATATTTCCACCCCTTGCCACATTCCAAATCTTGACAGTCTTGTCACTGCCAGCCGTGGCTAGACTCTTCCCATCCGGGCTAAATGCCACGAAATTAATTCCCTCTGAATGACCTTTCAGGGTGCGAATTTCGCTCCCGGTGCCGAGATTCCAAAGTTTAACCGTCTTGTCGGCGCTCGCACTGGCGAGTAGTTTTCCATCCGGGCTGATATCTACAGACTGAACGACAGCCGAATGACTTTTAAAGGTGCGGATAATTTCTCCGTTGGAAACGTTCCAAATTTTTACAGTTTTGTCAGCGCTGCCACTGGCTAAAATCTTCCCATCCGTGCTAAAATTAATTGAATTAACCCAATCAGAATGACCCGTGAGGGTGCGGATAAGCTGACCGTTGTTAATATTCCAAATTTTAATCGTTTTGTCAGCACTGCCACTGGCTAAAGTTTGACTGTCGGGAGGAAAGGCGATCGCCAGCACCCATGCGGAATGCCCTCTGAGCGTGCGGGTTAGTTTGAAATTGGCTGGGGATTTTGGTTTCGCCGTCGGCTTGGGGGCGGTTCTGGAAACAGAACGAGTCGGCGGGGTGCTGGTTTTGATTTCCTTCTTCGGTATCGCCAGATACAGGGCAAAACAAGTGGCAATGACGGCGGCAGTCAGCGCGATCGCGGCTGTGTCGTTGGGTTTGTCGTTGGGTGACATGGGGATTGGGGAGCCGGGAAAAGAGGGATTTTAGATTCTAGATTTTAGATGCCGAGTCGTTCAAGTAGCGGGGAAAGGGGCGATCGCCTGCCGTGGGCCAAAAAAAGGGCGATCGCTCGGTTATTGACTCTCTTGGCTGTTTAACATTCGCATCTACTGCTTCGCCCCTACTCCGCATCCGGCGTGTACTCAATCAGATCCCAAGGACTGCAGTTCAACACTTTGCACAAGCTATTAAGTCTTTCTCCGCCTATATGTGGCATCTGCTTCGCATTCTTCATGTTGGAAACCGTCACGCGGTGAATATTAAGTTTTTCTGCAAGCTCTTCATTAGTAATGCCACGATCGGCCATTACAACTCGCAAACGCCAGCGGATCATACTTCGTCTGCTCTGTATCACTCCTCTCCTAGCTTGGCGTAAAGCCAGAACGACTGCAACGGTAGCCGAGCGGACTTCCAAACAATGAAAAGAAATTCTTTACATCTGCATACTTTTTCGTTACAATACGAAAGTAAGCAAGAGGCGATCGCCCGCCCCCAAACGAAGCCAAGCCCGCACAATTACTCAGGTGCGAAGGAAGGAAAGGCCATGACACAGCAGCACGTTACGCTAACAACCAAAGGGCCAAGTTTAATCGGCAAGGGCTGGATCGACCCCACCAAACCGGACGTGCTGCCCATCGCGATCGAAGACGTGGCCCAAGTGCTGCAAGTCCCTGTGGGGGCGATCGAGCGCAACAGCCTGCAGCGGTGGCCCCACATGCTGCGCGTCCGCCTCACTAATGGCCAATTTCACTGCGTCAGCTATCGCGCTTTGCCGGGGTGGGCAGTTGCCGGCGAATCTGCCATCGCCCGCTGCACTACCCTCGCCCAACTCGATGAATTCGCCGCCCTCGTTTGCGCGGAAGCACAGCGCTTTCAGAACCGATACCCACAGGCAACCCTGGAACGCTGGCAGCAAGTTTGGGCGCAGAAGCGCCAGCAGGTACTTGCCGCAGAGATGGTGCGCCAGCAAGAACAGGAACGCCAGCAGGCAGGCATTGACTGGAAAGCAAGCTGGTACTTAATATCCCGCTACTGCCGCGATCGCGACTCATTTGCGGCACTGTGGCAGGAATGGCAGCGCCAGTGCGGCGAATTTACCCACCTGCCGCAAATCGTGCAAGAAATCAAATTCCTCCTGCAACAGCGCTGGCAGGAATTGTCTCACGCGAGCTAGCGCCGCCCGCTCGTAAATCATCCCCAAATCCCCAAATCCCGGCTCGTACCGCCTACTTACACCGGATGAAAATAAAAAGCTAATCCCAAAATCGTATAAGTTGCCAGCAACAGCGCTCCTTCGAGCCAGTTAGAGCGTCCGTCCAAACTGATGAGATTGGCGACTGCCACAGCGATCGCCACAGCAAGCACCTGAAAAATATCGAAGTCTAAATCCATTGGCTGACCGATCGCCTGCCCCACCAGCACCAACAGGGGAGCCACAAATAGGGCAATTAACAGGCTCGATCCCATCGCCACAGAAACCGAAAGCTCCATATTATTTTTCACCGCTACGCTCACAGCCGTGACGTACTCCGCTGCTCCGCCAATCAGCGGCAAGAGAATCACGCCGGTAAAAACCGGACTCAGCCCTAATCCTGCGGTTGCTTCTTCTAAGGAACCGACCAACTGCTCCGATACAATGGCAACAACGAGGGTTGTGGCTATCAGTACCCCTACCCACAGTTTGAGATTGGGTTTGTGCGCGGTGGTTTCGCCAGCAGCAGTATCCGGCGTTTTTTCCTCTTCTGAGGTTTCTACCAATCCCACCTCGTAAAGGTAGCCGTGGGTGCCCAAGGAAAATACCAGGGTAAGGGCGTAGACGATTATCAGCACGATCGCTGTCGCGATGGAAAGATTGCGAATTGACGCCGGATCGGTAACTTTGGAGGTATAGAGGACGGCGGCGGGCAAAAGAATGGCGATCGCCGCTAGGGTCATCGATGACGCATTCACCCGGGCGACAATCGGCTGAAATTCCTGTTCTTTGTAGCGAACGCCGCCCAATAGCATAGAAAGTCCCATCACCAGCAGCAAGTTGCTGATGATAGTTCCCGTGATGCTGGCTTTTACGATGTCAACCAATCCTTCTTTGAGGATGACTAAAGCAATAATTAGCTCTGTGGCATTGCCAAACAGGGCATTTAACAAACCGCCAATAGAAGGGCCGGTTGCGACGGCGATTTCTTCGGTGGCGGTACTCAGCCAAATGGCGAGGGGTACGATCGCCAGTGCCGAAAGGATGAAAACGGCGAGGGGGCTCCACTCTAAAAAGCGAGCGGCTATTGAAATGGGCACGAAGATTAACAGGGCGAAAGAAATTATTTTCTTGATTGTCATGGGTGTTAAAAATTTCAGCAGTCGGCAAAAAACGAGGGCGATCGCCTTCTAATGCACCATGATAGATGCCAAGAACAAGCGATCGCCCTCACTGATTTTTTGACCTCAGCAGAAACCGGGTTTCTTAACTTGCACCGTTTTCACCGTCAGCCCTCTCGCGAGAGCCAGAAACCCGGTTTCTTTCATCCTGGTTTAGCCGATGCCGTCTATCACGGGATGGAAGAAGAACGCCAGCCCCAGAACCGTATACGCCGCTAGCAGCAGAGTGCCTTCCAGCCAGTCAGAGCGCCCGTCAGAACTGACGGAATTAGCAATCAGCACCGCCACTGCCACTGCCACCAGTTCAAACGGGTTGAAGTCCAAATCCATAGGCTGGCCGAAAATCAAGCCCGCCAGCACCAGCACGGGCACGACAAACAAGGCGATTTGCAAGCTAGAGCCCACCGCTACGGAAACGGACAAGTCCATCTTATTTTTCATCGCCACAGTCACTGCCGTGGCGTGTTCGGCGGCGTTGCCGATGATGGGCACGAGGATAACCCCGGTAAACAGCGCCGTCAGCCCCAGACTGGAGGTTGCTTCTTCCAGGCTATCCACGAGCAATTCAGACTCGACTGCCACCATCAGGGTGCAAGCCAATAACACGGCAATCCAAAGCTTGACGTTGACGGGTTCGGCATGTTCGTCGGGTGCCAGGTTCGCCTCTGCCAGCTCTTCGGGGTCCATCCCCGCCAAGCCCACGTCATAGAGATAGGTGTGCGTTTTCATCGAAAACAGCAGCGTCAGCCCGTACACCAGGATTAACACCACGGCTACTGCAGAGGAAAGCGTCTGCATGGTGCTTTGAGAAATCCCTTGGGAGGTGATGTCTACCGCTGTGGGCAGCAGGATGGAGATGACCGCCAGATTCATCGCGGAAGCATTGCCCCTAGCGACAATCGGCTGAAACGTCTGTTCTTTGTAGCGCAAGCCGCCCAGGAGCATGGACAAGCCCAAAACTAAGAGCAAGTTGCCGACGATCGAGCCGACTAAACTGGCTTTGACGACATCCACCAAGCCGGCTTTCAGGGCCACGATCCCGATAATCAGTTCCGTGGCGTTGCCAAAGGTGGCATTTAACAGCCCGCCCAGGTTGGGACCGAGGACGACGGCGATTTCTTCGGTGGCGGTGCCCATCCAGGCGGCGAGGGGGACGATCGCCAGCCCCGAGAGGATGAAGACCGGCAGCGATCCCCATTCCAGGAAGTGGGCAGCGATGGAAATCGGGACGAAGAGGAGAAGAGCTAAGAAAATTTTGTTAGCGGACATTCAGGTTTTTAACGTGAGGTGAAATTTTAATTGAGCTTAAGTGAGGCTCGTGACCGGGGATGACCCGCAAGTCGCGGGCTTTAATACACGAGCATTTCAGCCCAAAGGCGGACGAGACAAGTTCGTCAGAAGTGAGATTTTCGGGCGGGTAAAAAAGTGAAAGCTAAAAATCAGTTACATTTTTCTCCCGGTTCCTGTCTCGCTTGTTTTTTCCCCTTTCCCCATTTTGCCGAAACTGCCCGATTGCGCCAGCGCTGTGGGTGCAAATATTTCGTTCCCCGATAGAAAATCAGTCACGAGCTGTCGCGCTTGTGATTTGCTCGTGTCTGGGGACTGGTAAAAAAGCTCTTTCCTTGTTTTTCTTTCTCCCCCTCTCCCCTTCTCCCCCTCTCCCCCTCCTCCTCACGGGTGGCGGGGCTTTTGGCGGACTTCGCGCTGCGCGCGTGAATGGGCTATAACTGTTTGAGAAACGCGATCGCCTGTTCTCTCCAATGCCAGAGGCGACTTTATGCAAGATTTGCCAGTCAAGTTTGTATTTTGTGCAACGCCACGTCCAGAATGGGCGGAGTTCTTAAAGTTTTGTGCAAAAATATTAAGTTAATCTACAAGTGAACGACCTCGGCAAAGGGGATCGGTTATAGTGCCTGTAAGTACCTGCACCGATCGCGCTATCAGCCAGTAAAAGAATTTAATAAGCGAGTGATGGTTTGGCAGGATTGCTTGCAGAACGCGCCGCAATGGCTATCCGGATTTGACAAGTTTTGAAGCGCTTTCCTTGCAAGGGCTTTTTGCACCCGCGTGCCCTCAAGCTCAATTCAGCAGGGTTGTCTGGCTGATTTTTAGAGTTTTGAGAGTTTGTTTATCGTATCGTCTTGGATTTGGTAATATGACCATTGCTTTCAACACCACGTCCGCAGGATCTGCCGCTGACGCCCTTTCTACAATGCCCGCGATCGCAGCGCTAGAAAAGCTCAACGACGCGCCAGTCGGCGATCCCCTGAAAGTGGCGGCAGGTGTTTACGTTACCGTCCACGGTCATTTCTATCAGCCGCCGCGAGAAAATCCTTATTTGGACGCGATCGAGCGCCAGCCGGGAGCCGCTCCTTTCCACGACTGGAACGAGCGCATTCACCACGAATGCTATCGCCCGAATGCGTTTGCCCGCATCTTGAACGAGCGGGGCGAATTGGTGGGGCTCGTCAACAATTACGAGTACATGAGCTTTAATATTGGCCCGACCTTGATGTCGTGGCTGGAGCGCCACGACGTGGAAGTGTACCAGCGGATTCTGGAGGCGGACCGGAAAAGCTGCGATCGCCTGAATGGCCACGGCAACGCGATCGCCCAAGTTTACAACCACATCATCATGCCCTTGGCCAACGATCGCGACAAGTACACGCAAATTCGCTGGGGCAAAGCCGACTTCCGCTCGCGATTTGGCCGCGATCCCGAAGGCATCTGGCTGGCAGAAACCGCCGTGGACGTTGCCACCCTCAAGGTGCTGATCGACGAAGGCATAAAATTTATCATCCTCGCTCCCTCCCAAGCGGAGCGCTGCCGCCTCTTCCCCACCGAAGAGCAGCCAGAGCCGGAATGGCACGAAGTCGGCGGCGGGCAAATCGACCCCACCCGCCCCTATCGCTGTTTCCTGCCCGAGGGCAATCCGGATCGCGACTACATCGATATCTTTTTCTACGATGGCCCGATTTCTCGGGATATGGGCTTTAACGACGTCCTCGCGGATTCCCAGCACTTCGCGGGGCGGCTCGGACAAGCCATTCACGGCGATCGCCGTCCCAGCCAGTTGATTTCGGTGGCCACGGATGGGGAAACCTTCGGGCACCACAAGAAATTCACGGAAAAATGCCTCGCCTACTGCTTCGTGAGCGAATTTACCCGCCGGAGTTGGACGGTGACGAACTTTGCCCACTATCTGAGTATCAATCCCCCCACTTGGGAGGTAGAGCTCAAGCCGGTGACGGCGTGGAGTTGCTTTCACGGGGTCGATCGCTGGCAGGATGACTGCGGCTGCGGCGGCGGCGGCGAGTGGCACCAGAAATGGCGCGCTCCCCTGCGCAGTGCCCTCAATTGGCTGCGCGATCGCCTCATCGAGGTTTACGAGGAAGTGGGGGGGCGGTTTTTCCGCGATCCCTGGCTAGCGCGGGACGAGTACATTCAGGTGATTCGCGATCGCAGTTCCGCCAATGTCGAGCGGTTCCTCAGCAGCCACTGCGATCGCCCCCTGACGCACTCAGAACAAGTAGAAGCCCTGCGCCTGTTGGAAATGCAGCGCCACGCCCTGCTGATGTACACGAGCTGCGGCTGGTTTTTCGAGGAACTCTCGCGGGTGGAAGGGGTGCAGATTCTGCGCTACGCGGCGCGGGCGATCGAACTCGCCGCTGATGTCGCCGGCGTGCAATTGGAAAAGCAATTTGTCGAACTGCTCTCCCTGGCACCGAGCAACGTGGAGTTTTACAAAGACGGCGCGGCGGTGTACCGGCACGAGGTGAAAACTGCCCAGATATCTTTCGAGCAAGTCGCGGCGCACTATGCCATCAGCGGGCTATTTACCACCTATCCCCCCCACGAACGGCTCTACTGCTACGAAGCCCACCAATTGGACTACCAGTTGCAGCGAATGGGGCCAATGACCTTAGCCGTGGGCCAAGTCAAGCTGGTGTCGGAAATTACCCGGGAAACAACTCACTACGTCTTTGCCGTGCTGCACCTGGGCGGTTGGGATTTCCACTGCTGCATTCAGCCGTTTGACTCCAACCGCGCCTACCAGGAGATGAAAAACCGTCTGTTCGCTGCCCTGCGCGAGGGGAGTGCGGCGGCGGGAATTTTGGGCATGGTGGAGCTGTTTGGCGAGCGGTTCTTCAGTTTGCGCGACTTGTTTGCGGAGGAACGCAACCGGATCATGCGCCTGTTGAGCCAGGAAACGCTGTTGCGGCTGGATCAGCTCTACAGCCAGGTTTACCGGGACAATTACGGGGTAATCGTGGGCTTCCAGCGGGACGATCTGCCGGTGCCGCAAGAGCTGCAGGTGGCGGCGGAAATTGCCCTGGGGCACCGCTGTCTCACTGCTGTGAAGGCGCTGGAGCAGGAAATGAGCGATTTGCCCAACACAGAGCCGCAATTGGGGCTGAGCAAGCTGGCGGAACTGGAAGCGATCGCCGCTGAGGCGCTGCACCTGCGCTGCAAGTTGAATATACCGGATGCGAAGCAAATTTTGGAGCGGCTGATTTTGCGGGCGCTGTGGAATTTGCTCGGAAGTGGCGCGAGCGCCACGCTGGAGGCAGACGTGATGCGGATCGAGCGGACGATCGCGGTGGGCAAAGCGCTCAAACTCGGCTTGTCTCTGGAGCGATCGCAGGAAGTATTTTTCTACTGGATGCAAAACCAAATAGCCAGCGACAGTTTCCAAGCTGATTCCGATTTGGGTTGGAGTATTGCCGAGCTGCGCCGCCTGCTGCAACTCGGTCAAAAACTCGCCGTGGATGTCTCGCCCTGGGTGAAATTGCTGTCGTAGAGCCGGAAATTCAGAGGCTCTAGCGGTTGGCGTTCCTGCTTTTGGGAACGAGATGAACGAAATTACAGAAACCCGGTTTCTTGAAGAAACCGGGTTTCTGATTGCTTCGCCTGATTCTACATTAATTAGAATGAGTGGCAATATCTTGCCATTCCAGCACCACCGGCAGGGGGATTTCGAGCTGAGACGATCGCTCGCCTGAAATCGGCAGCAACAGCCGCAGGGAGGAATTTACGGGCAGTTGTGGTAAGATATCTTGCAGCATATATTCGCCAACATTGGCAGCGGGTGATTTCCCCGAAAAGCGATCGGCAGCCGCAAAGATTTTTCCGTCACGGGTGGTAATTTGTAACGGTTTTGCCGGGGCAACCTCGGCAGCGCCGGGAAATCCCACCAGTCGCAAATCAACACTCGCGATCGCGCCGTTTTTTACCCGTTTAAACAATACCACCTGCCAGGAGTTGCCCGTATTGTCGCGCAAAGTATGTCGGGATTGTACTAAAATTTGTCCCGGCGCTTCCTCCATCGTGCGGATGGAAGCTGTAGCGGGTAGGGAAGCCGCGCCGAAACTGATTGCCAGTAGCAAAACTACTGCACTAAGACACAGCAATTTCGAGAAAAATTGCCAGAAAAATTGTCGAATTTGACACGCCATTATCGTACCTCCTGTAACGCGATCGCTGCTGATGACGCCCGTGGCCCATTCTTGGCCCTTTCTTGTCCCGCGTTGCCCGGGGACATCAGCGGCTTACTTTGACTGCGATTTGACTATATCATTATTTAGTTATATAATAAAAAAAGAGGGGTCTGAGAGCGCCTGCGCCCGGGGGTGCCATCTCCTCCTGCCGCATCAGGCGGGTTTGGCGATTTTAGAGTGGAAATGCCAGAATTGTCAAAGAGGGGCACTGGCAGCGCACTGCGATCGCGATCGCAGCCCTACACGCTAAGAATAAGAGTAAAAAGGACGATTATGCAACTTTCCAAAAAGAACCTAGAAGAGCGACAAAACCACATTTACGATGCGATTGTCGTCGGAGGCGGAGCAGGAGGGCTCTCTGCCGGCATTTACTTGCAGCGCTATCGCCTTTCTAGTTTAATCATCGACAAAGGCAAAGCCCGCTCCTTTTGGATGCAAGAACTGCACAATTATCTCGGGCTGCCCCCCGACACGCCGGGGAGAGTTTTGCTCAAACAGGGCAAAGAACATTTCGAGTCTCTCAATGGCGACTTATTAAATGGTTTTGTCGAAGAAGTCGTGGATGAGGGCGAGACATTTGCCGTGCGGGTAAAAGTCGGTCGTCAAAATAGCATTTACCCCCTATTTCGGTCTAAATATCTCATAGCCGCCAGCGGCATTATTGACAATTTAGTGCCTTTAGATGACATGCAAAATGTCTTTGAATATGCGGGATATAACCTGCACGTCTGCATGATTTGCGACGGCTACGAGATGGCAGACAAGCAGTGCGGCTTGTTTGTAGGTTCCGAAGCTAGCATTAAAGAAATGGCGTTTAATTTGAGTTGGTTTACGCCCTACATTACCATATTTACTCACGGGCTGTTTGAAGTCAGCGCCGAACTGCGAGGCAGACTGAAAGAACACGGGTATCGCCTTGTAGAAACCCCCATTAAGCAATTTCTCGGCGAACATCACCACATGACGGGAGTGGAATTAATAGATGGAACCGTTGTCGAATTAGAAACCGGTTTAATTGCGATGGGTTCGCAATATCACAGCGCTTACCTGCAAGGATTCAACCTGACAAGCCAGCGCGGTTATCTGGAAACCGATAAGATGGGGCGTACTTCTCACCCTCGGATTTTTGCGATCGGAGATTTGAAAGTCGGATTGAATCAAGTCGTAGTCGCAGCGGGTGACGGCGCTTTGGCAGCGACTCAAATTTGGCGAGAAATTCGCAGCGCTACCGGGGCTCGCCGCTGGCAAGAAAATCTCGCTGTTCCTGTTTAGTTGGGGTTGTTAAGTATTTAGAAACCCGGCTTCTTGGAGAAGCCGGGTTTCTGTCTCACCTACAATTTTTCACAAATCGAAACGACGTTGAAAGCGAGAATCGAAATGGTGTTTTTTCCGACTATTGCACGGGCTGCACAGCGTTTGCAGGTTGCTGATGTCGTTAGAACCGCCTTTCGCGAGAGGTATGATATGATCGACAGTGAGATCGGTTTCGCTGCCCGTTTTGCCGCAACTCTGGCACTGAGAGCGATCGCGATCGAAAACATATTTCCTCACTTCTGGCGGAATGCGAATCCGGGGCGTCTTGCTCATAATAAATTATACTAGCTTTATCTCGTTTCCAATTCTCACGCCTAGCTGACCATTTTTTTCACTTTTTCACTTCCTCACTTATCTTCACTCAGCACTCAGCACTCAGCACTCAGCACTCACTCAGCACTCAGCACTAGAGCGTTTATCAATCATCGGTATAAACTTCAATCAAAACTCTAACCCGTACTCTTCCTGGTTTCCAACCCTTACCCGCTCTGAGGATTTGGCAAGACAGCCCATCTTCTAGCAGAGTTTTTCTATCCTCTTCCGTCAAGCCTTTGAGAAACCGCTTCGTTAGTTCTGTCATAAGCTTGCCCGCTGTGAACATGGGGTAAGCAATGAGTTGCTGATTGTCTATAGACTTCAGCTCCACAGAGACGACAGCATTTTCCTCACAACCCACCAACTCAAATCCCTTTTGCGCATTCATTGAAAATTCCTATAATGAGTAGATGAACGGAAAGGGCGAAGCATATAGCCCTTCGGGCATGGCTGTCGCTAACGCAAATCGAGATTTCAGACAAACCGACAGATTATCTGCGCGAATGCTTCGCCCCATGCTCCCTGCATCCCCGACTGCGAAGCGCATCGCAGCAATGGGGCAAGCTCGAAGATTCCAGCCGAAACGGGGCGGGCACGCCCACCCCTACATAAATTGTATAAATCATTTAGGTTGGCGATATAACCGTCTCCCTACCCGATGACCGCTGATATCTCAATGCTATCCTAAGTGTTATCTTCTGTCATCATGCGCCGAATGTCGTCGAGCGGCGATTCCGGTTCGCTGGTTTCTGTAACATCAGGGGCATCAGGGCAAAACTCTAGAGTGACTTTAATTCTGAATTTACCTTTTTGCCAGCCTTTAGAATTGAGAGTGAGAATTTCACACTTTCGCCCTTCTAACAACTGTTGTATACCTGATATTTTTACTCCTTTTGAATCCAAAGCTTCGGACAATGAATTTCGGACATTTTGCTGTAAAAAGGCAGACTTAACCGCCTGTCTAAACAACCCCAATTTAAACATTACATTCGGTGCGAAGGCTAAAACATCATCATCGCTACAATTTTGCAGATAGGAATTTTCTTCCATGTTAATCTCCTGTTCCCGAACTTGCCCTCCTAACCATTCTCCCCCATCGGGCGCGGCATGTCTAGTAGAGCGCGGCGGCGCGCCCTACTTCTCTTACTCTGCGCTCTCTGCGACGAAAGCGGTTTAATTCACCTCTACCACAGCTTCAGATTTCTTGCCATCCAAACTCCCCACCTCAGACGCCTCAACTTCTAAACTCAAATCAACCAACGGCAGCAGAAATCGATTTAATTGCATCGCCTGCAAGCAGCGATTAATTCCAGCGATCGCATCATTATAAGCATCAATTTTCTCCCGCACTTCCGCCAACCGCTGCTGATTCCGCTGCAGTTGTTCCTGCGCCTCCTGCTCCACCGTTTTCTCCAAATGCGCGCGAGCCCGATTGTATTGCTGCAAAATTACCTCTTCTTGCTCCTTCGCTAGCGGCAGGAGGTGCGTTTTCACCGTCTGATTCAACGTCTGGCGAAACGTACTCTGAATCGTCTGTTTCACCTTCGGCTCGAAATCCAATTTCAACAACTGGCGAATCCCCGGCTCGGCATCTTTCATGCTCGCGCAATCGTAACTCTGCGAGGTTTGCTGCAGCACTTGCCGAAACTGGTAAATTGAAAAAGTCCCCTCGTCGTAAAAACGCGGGCTCTCCCGTACAAAGCGATCGCATTCCGTACTCGCCGCCGCCCGAATTGCGTGCTGCACCTGCACTTCTAACTGTTTGAGTGCATCCTCCAATCCCGCATCGCTTCCCACCAACCGGCACAACTCCCGGTAATAATCCTGACGGCGCACCCGCTCAATCAAATAAGCAAATAAATTCGCAATGACTCGCTCGGATTCCTCCGCCAAAACCTCCTCTAACTCGTTGGATAAGTAATAAAACGCCTCCACTAATATCGCCAGCAAGGGCGCGGTAGAGTTGCGCGGGTGGCTCAACGTCGCACGCCGATACGCCTCCTCAACCGAAAAGGTATTCAACAGCTCGTCAGTGCGGGAAACCATTCTGACTTTGAGTTTGCGAAAATCCTCCTCAAATGTCGGGCACTGATTGGTTACAACTTCGTTGATTTCCTGGCTGACGTGCTCGTGCAGCGCCGTGCCCAGCCTGCGCAAATCCTGATTTAACAGCTCCATGCGCCGCAATTTCACCCCCTCAATATTGACGGGCTGGCTCTCTAAATCCCGGTATTGCTCCAAATAGTAGCGGCTCAATGCCATGCAAATCGGCTGCAAATCATTTGCCAGCGCTTCAAACAGTTGCGGGCGCTTTTCTTCCATGAGATAGCGGGTAATCGCCGCGCGAAATTCCTCAATGCCGCTATCTTGAATCAACTGCTCGATGAGCGGCGTTCCCCACTCGCTGAGAATCCGCGTGTAATTTTCATTGGGGGTTTCGTAGCTGTTTACGGAAATTCTAAATTGGCTGGGAAGTTTGCGGGAAGTGCCGCAGTAGTTGTTAAAGGCATAGACGAATTGCGGCGTTTCTTCTGCTCCGTCTAATCCTTTGACGCTTTCGAGAAAAATAGAGTCCAAACCAAAGCGATCGCGTCCATTTGTTTGCTTGAGCTGACTGCCCCAGAATCCCAGCAACCCGCTGGTTTTGTAAACCCGGCTGCTATCTCGAAATTGCGTCACCATCAAGTCATCTAACCGCTGCCGCAACTGCGTATTGTACCAGGTATCGTCAATGCGGTTGAAAATATAAAAGACGCGATCGCGAATTCCCGGATTAGAGCGCATCTTCTCCAGCAATTCCGTTTCTTCCGCCGTCATTTCCCCTTCAGATGCCGCCTTCAGCACGCACGCCACTGCCGAGGTTTCGGGATCTTCGATTTTGCGATAAGTCAGTTCCGCATCTTTTTTCACCGGCGCGTCAATCCCCGGCATGTCAATCAGCACGTTGCCATCTTCCAATAGGGGATGGTGGCAGTAATATTCAATCCGCTTCAAAACCGCACTGTTGCTGCCCCGCCGCGCGTAACTCGCCGCTTCCTTGAGATTGGCAAAGTCGAACTGTTCCATCGAGAACGTGTTATTATGAGTGGGGTGGAGTCGCTCCTGATTGGCGACAAATCCCTCCAGCAGCAAAATCAGTGCTTTTGCCTGTTTTGCCCGCTCTGACTTGCTCTCTCCGCCCTCTTTTTGTATAATTGTTTCGCCAGTCTGACGCAGCAAGTCAATGACTTCTGGGTGGCTGACATTGACTGCGCTTTTTAAGCCCAAGCGATCGCACAAAGCATTAACTTGCTCTTGGATTTCCCCCTGACTCAAAAACGTCAGCACCACCCGCTCTTTCTCCGGTTCGGCATATTCGATATAACATTCCGTACCCGTGGCGTGCCCCTCCGCACTGTAGAGCAATTCCCGCTCTAGCAACGCATTGATGAGCATCGATTTTCCCGCACTGAAAGCCCCCGCAAATACAATTTCAAATTTAGGAGAAAGCGCCTTTCTCAGGGAAGCGCGGATTGCGGTGATGTCCATCTGACGCAAAGATGTCTCCTGATGTAATAATTGCAGGATGGCGTCTACCTGCTCTTGTAACTTTTGGCACTGAGGCAGCAATTCAGTCATATTTCTTGTAGAGGAGAGCGAACTAAAAACCAACAATTCTAGTTTCTCATAAAATTGCCCCCCTGCACGTCTCGCGATGTGTTTCGCACTCACCTGCCCCCTGGCATCACATCTAGAAACCCGGGTTCTTGAAGAACCCGGGTTTCTGGCTCCCATCACCTGCCGCTTATTTATCTCCACTTACTTATTTAACAATTAATTAGCCCGCGCAGGCGGGCTTTGCCCGTGTAGCCCCAGGCTTGAGCCCTGGGGGTATCTGGGAATCTCAAATTAACGTCAAACCGGGGCGCTCTAAAAACTCTGGCGGCAGTTGATTGATTTGCCCTTCTGCGGTATGCTTGAATAAGCAGGTAAAAGCTCCGGCACCCTGCCGAAATTGTGGCCATATTCTGTAACAGGGCAGCGCCGACAAGTGCGACTTATACGCGCTCAAGTGTGGGATATCCACCGCCTGAAACTGCGGAAATTTTCCCAGAAACCACTCGCAAACTTGCTCGTTTTCTTCTGTCGAATAGGTGCAAGTCATGTAGGCTAAATAGCCTTGCGGTGCGACGAGCTGCGCGGAATTGGCAATAATTCTTTTTTGGCGATTGGCATTTTTATTGATATTGACGGGATGAAAGCACCCTGGTGCTTTGCCGCCTTTCGCGAGCAGTGACTGCCCGGAGCAAGGGGCGTCAACTGTGACAACTTGCGCTGATTGCGGGATGATTTTCGCCAGCACTTGCGAATCCAAACTCAGCACGGCAGAGGGGCTGACTTGACAGCGCTTTAAGTTGGCAATCAACATGCCGGTGCGCTTGCCGATGACTTCGTTAGCCAGTAATAATTCTGGCTGCAGGGCTTTCCAGGCAAACAGGCTTTTTCCGCCGGGGGCGGCGCACATGTCGAAGACTAAATGAACGGGCGGCGCAATTTCTAACAGGGCAGAGGCGGCAAAGACTGAGGAGAAATCCAAGCAGTAAAAATAGCCGCTGTCGTGCAGGGGGTGCTGCCCGGGTTTGGAACCCAGCGCCAAGCGATCGACGAAATCCGGCTGCCACGGCAAGGGCGGCTCGGTTTCAAAGGGTGAAATCGGCGGTTTTTCTTTTCGCCAGAGTATGCACGGGCGAAAGGGCTGAGGATTGGCGATCGCCTCGACAAATTGCGATCGCTCTTCTTCACCCGCAAACAGTTGTCTGCTGAGTTTCAGCAGTAAATTCGATGGTTTTTCCATTCCCGCAAAATCACTATTTTACGACTCTCGATCGCTTAAATAACGCTCTAACAACTTATCCAACTGCTCCAACTGAATCGGCTTGCTTAAATACTCATTCGCACCCGCCGCCAAACAACGGTCGCGATCGCCTGCTACTGCCATCGCCGTCACCACCGCCACCGGCACGTCTCGGATTTCAGCGCGCGATCGCATTTGAGTTAGCAAATCCAAACCACTTACCCCTCCCGGCAACCGCACGTCTAGCAAAATCAAATCGGGTGCAAACACTTGCACCTCTCCTACAAAATTTTTTGCTTCAGAAATGTGTTTAACCTGGCAGCCCAATGCTTGTAAATAATCCTGCAACAGCACCGCCGAAGCGCCATCGTCATCCACAATTAAAATTCTCTTACCGCTCCCGCAAGAAAGCTGCGATCGCTCCTGGCGCGACTTCTCCTCCTCCGGCGGCGCGTAACCAGGCGGCAAATCCGGCAAGTAAATCGTAAATCGACTGCCTTCTCCCGGCGATGACTCCACCGTCACCTCGCCGCCGTGCAGCCGAGCCAAATCCCGCGTCAGCGCCAATCCCAATCCCGTACCCCGATTCTGCTGCTGCAAGCCATTTTCCAACTGGCGAAACGGCTCGAATACCGCTTGCAAATCTTCTGGCGCAATTCCAATCCCCGTATCCGCCACTGCAAACGCAATCCCCTGCTGTTGCTTGCGCGCAATTAGCGACACCTTCCCCCTCGGAGTAAACTTAATCGCATTAGAAAGTAAATTCAAAAGCATCTGCTTGAGGCGGCGCTCGTCTGCAATACAGATATCAGCCTTAGCGTCGATTTCGCTAGTCAGTTGCACCTGTTTTTCGTGGGCGCGCTCTTGCACGATTTTCAGGCAGTAACGGCACACTTCTGCCACCTCTATTGTCGCAAAATTTAGCTGTTCTTTGCCTGCTTCGACTTTCGACAAATCCAAAATATCGTTAATTAAGTCCAGCAGGTGATCGCCGCTACTTTTAATAATATTAACATAGTCTTTTTGTTTCGGGTTCAAGCTGCCGTAAATTTCCCGCTGTAGCATTCCCGACATGCCTAAAATCGCATTCAGCGGCGTGCGAAACTCGTGACTCATGTGGGCGAGAAATTCACTTTTTGCCTGACTCCTCGCCTCCGCCATATCCCGGGCTCGGCAAATGATTTCAGCCTGCTTGGCGTGCGTGATATCGGCAACAGAAGCGACGACTGCTTCAATGTTTCCCCCCGCATCCCACAGCGGTGCTGCATTGATAGATAAAATAATTTGCGTGCCGTCGGAACGGGCGATCGCGTGTTCTACCCCGTACACCGCTTCACCGGTTCGCATTACCCGCACGAAAGGCAATTCGCTGTCAGGGAAGGGCTTTCCATCAGCCCCGCTAATCTTCCAAACAGGATTATTGTAAGTGCGTCCGACAATATCGCTGCGAGTCAGCCCGAGATCTTTTTGCGCCGCAGCATTCACCAGAGTAATGCGCCCTTCTCTATCTAAAACTACAAGGCCATTTGTACTGGTTTCTATAATCGCCGCCAGCCGCTCTTCATTGGCTTTCAACTGCCTTTGAGAATACTGCAGCGCCGCAGCATAGCGGTGAATCAACTGGTGCAGCAGTACGGCAGTCACGATGACGTAAAGCCAGCCTTTAATCGTTTGCAGATCTGTGATTTGCCGAATTCCCGGACTTTGAAATAGCAGTGACAGCAGCTTGTCAGAGCCTACAATCCACAGAGTCCCCACAAAAGCATAAATTGCCACAATCGAATCGGGAGTGAGCTTGCCCTTAATCTGCCACTTGCTCATAGCACTCTCCCCGTGCAACCTATGGATTAATTGACGGATTGGGGCTCGGCACAGCCGTTGAGGCAGCCTTCGATCGCGCGATATCCTCCCGCTTTTCCGCCTTCACTTTCGGTTTCAAATAAAGATTTTCCACCAAAACTGACGCCCCGGCAAACCAAGGCGGAACGATCAGCGCCCCAATAATTCCCAAAACCTGGACGCCTCCGAGAACTGCCAAAAGTTGATACAAAGGATGGACGCCTACAGACGATCCCACCAGCAGCGGATCGAGGACGTAAGTTTCCACATTTTGGATAATTACAAATAATATTAACACCCAGAGGAACAGCCATCCTCCTTTAGAAATAGCGACGATGAGAGCGGGCACCGTTCCCAAAATTGGCCCTAAAAAGGGGATGAGATTCGTCACGCCCGCGATCGCCCCCAAACCGATGGCAAATTCCCTCAAGCCCAAAATGCTCAAACCTACCGTCGTCGCCAAGCTCAAAATCGCCGTGACTAGCAACCGACCTCGGATGTAACCGCCCATGCGATCGCTCACCGGCACCACTTGCGCCTGCAGGCGATCGTCCCAAGGATCGGGAAACAGCCGCACGAAACTTTTAATTAACGTGCGACTGTCTGCCACCATATAACCCGACAGCAATATCGCCAAAATCAGCGTAAAAAAACCGCCCACAATCCCCTTAGTAATCCCGTAAGAACGCAGCAGCAATTGTTGCGTCGAACGAAACACCCAAGTAGTAAGCGCCTGAGTATTGAAAAATTGACTCGCCAGCTCCGGGCTGTCGCTCAATCTCCCTGCCAAAGATTCAATCAGGGCGCGCAAGATTTCCGCGTAGACTGGCAGTTGCCGGATCAGGCGGTCGATTTGATCGATCACCGTAGGGCCAATTAAAAGTGCCACGCCCGTTAAAGTAGCGATTAATAATAGGTAAGTTGCGATCGCCGCCACCCAGCGAGGAATCCGAAATCTTTCTGCCCAGTTCACCACCGGCACGATCGAAGCCGCCAGCACGACGGCAATCATCAAAGTCACCATCAGACTCCGCAACTGCCACAGCAGCACCAGCAGCAAGCCAGTCGCCACAGTTAGCAGCAGAGTTGACACGGAAATAGTAATGCGCTGCTCGGTCATGGGGGAGAGTGTGGAGTGTTGAGTGTGGAGTGGAAAGTGCTGAGTGCTGAGTGCTGAGGAAAGTGAGGAGTGAGGAGTGTTGAGTGTGGAGTAGGGGAGGAAAGAATGTGGAGTGAGTGGGCTCATAGTGAGAAGGTAAAAGTGAGCCGTTAAATTCTTCAATACTCAGCACTCAGCACTCAGCACTTTCCACTCCACACTTTCCCCTAATCCCTGTGCCACTGCGTCACGCCACCCGGTTTGTCGATGAGCGTGATGCCTTTGGCTTTCAGTTCGGCGCGGATGCGATCGCCCTCGGCAAAATCTTTCGCCTTGCGGGCTGCGAGCCGCTGTTGAATCAGCGCCTCTATTTCCGCATCGCTCAAACCGCCCGTCTCCGTTTTTTCCTCGGCGCGGGCTTCCAAGCCCAAAACCTGCGCTAGCGCTACAAGAGTGCGCCACACAGATTCGATTTCCTGCGGCGGCGTGTCGGTTTTCCCCTCGTGAACGAGCAGGTTGCGATCGCGCTGCAACTTCTTCGCCAGTTCAAACAGCACCGCTAGAGCGCTCGGCGTGTTGAAATCATCGTCCATCGCCGCCTCGAACCGCGCCACCGCCCCAGCGTCCGGCGCAACCGAGCCAGTTTCCACCCACCCCAGCTTCATACCATACTCTTGCCCGAAAAGCAATCCCTCTTTGAGAGTATTCCAGCCATTTTGAGCCGCCGCGATCGCCTCATCCGTAAAATCAATCGGCTTGCGGTACTGCGCCATGAGCACGAACAGCCGCACCGCCATCGGATCGGGGCCGTTCGGCGCGTCCAAGAGCTGCCGGATGGTGGTGAAATTGCCCAGAGACTTAGACATTTTTTCGCCCCCGACATTCACCATGCCGTTGTGCATCCAGTAGCGGGCGAGGGGCTGACCGGTTGCCGCCTCCGACTGGGCAATTTCATTTTCGTGGTGGGGGAAAACCAAATCGCCGCCGCCGACGTGAATGTCGATCGTCTCCCCGAGGCGATCGCGCACCATCGCCGAGCACTCGATGTGCCAGCCCGGACGTCCCGCCCCCCAAGGCGACTCCCAAAACGGCTCCCCCGCTTTTGCCGCCTTCCACAGGGCAAAATCAAACGGATCTTGCTTCTTAGCCGCCTCCGGATCTTCCACATCCACCCGCCCGCTCCGTCCGGCTTCCATATCCGAAAGCTTGCGCCCCGAAAGCTTGCCGTACTCCGCAAACTTCCGCACCGTATAGTAAACATCCCCCTCAGCGGCATAAGCGTAACCCTTATTCTCCAACTCGTGGATCAGCCGCTTGATGCCGTCGATCGTGTGGGTGGCGCGGGGATACTCGTCCGCCTCCAGCACGTTCAGCCGCGCCATATCCTCAAAATAAGTCTGGGTATAGCGATCGGCCACCTCCTGCATCGACGAGCCCTCCTGCCGAGCCCGGTTGAGAATCTTGTCGTCAATATCGGTAAAATTCTGAACGTAACGCACCTCACAGCCCCGCCATTTCAGATACCGCCGCACCGTATCCCATACAATATAAGAACGTGCATGGCCCAAATGGCAGTAATCGTACACCGTGACCCCACAGCAATACATCCGCACCTTCCCAGGTTCTAGCGGCTCGAACAATTCCTCGCGACGGGTCAGGGTGTTGTAAAGTCTAAGGGCCATAACAAAACCAGAATGAAATCAACTTGGCGACAGACAGCAAGAACAACCTTTAAATAAATCGGCAATAATGGGGATAGCTGGGATGTCAGCCCGCATCCGCACAGCCGGTGTTTCTCGCACTGTAACGCTATATTCGCATTTTCTAACGTTTTTGACAGCGACGCTATGCAAGCAGCAAGTACCCAGTCTGCCCCCTCCCACGCGATGGACGCCCCCAAACACGGGATGCCGGTCACGATTATTACAGGCTTCCTCGGCAGTGGCAAGACCACCCTCCTCAACCACATCCTGAGCAATCAGGAAGGAGTAAAGACAGCCGTTCTGGTCAATGAGTTTGGCGAAATCGGCATTGATAACGAGCTGATCGTCACCACTGGCGAAGATATGGTGGAGTTGAGCAACGGTTGCATCTGCTGCACCATTAATGACGATTTGGTGAAAGCAGTCTATAAAGTCCTAGAACGCGAAGACAAAGTGGACTACATGGTAGTGGAAACCACGGGCTTGGCCGATCCCCTGCCGGTAGCGCTAACCTTCCTGGGGACTGAGCTGCGAGACATGACTCGCCTGGATTCCATCATCACGGTGGTGGACTCGGAAAATTTCAGCCTCGACCTGTTCAACAGCCAAGCCGCTTACAGTCAGATTGCCTACGGCGATATCATTCTGCTGAACAAGGCGGATTTGGTGGAGGAAGCGGATTTGGACCTGCTCGAGGTCAAGATTCGCGATATCAAGGCAGGCGCGCGGATTCTGCGTACCACGCGCGGTGAGGTGCCGCTGCCGCTGCTTCTGAGTGTGGGGCTGTTCGAGTCGGACAAGTATTTCGATACTGACGAGCCAGAACACGACCATCACGACCATTCGGCGTGCGACCACGAGCACGGCCACTGCGCCCACGAGCATCACGACCACGAGCATCACGACCACGAGCATCACGACCACGGGCATCACGACCACGGGCACCACCACCATCATTCCCATCACCTGGAAAATGACGGGTTCACCTCGCTGTCATTCGAGAGCGATCGCCCCCTGAACATTCGCAAATTTCAATATTTCCTCGACAACCAACTGCCCGCGAATATCTTCCGCGCCAAAGGGATTATGTGGTTCGAGGAAAGCCCGAAACGCCACATTTTCCACCTCTGCGGCAAGCGCTTCTCCCTCGATGACGACGAGTGGAAAGGCACCCCCAAAAACCAACTGGTGCTGATCGGCCAGAATTTGGACAAAGAAACCCTGCGATCGCAACTGCAAAACTGCGTCTGCCTGCCGTCGAGCAATCGCGGCAAAGGATTTGGGAAATAGTGTTGAGTGGAGAGCGTGGAGTGCTGAGTGCTTGATGCTTCGGCTGAGTGCTCAGTAGAGAGGACGGAGTGCTGAGTGCTGAGTAAAGAGGAAAGAGGAAAGAGTGCCGATCTGGGTTATTTTAGTGAGTAATTAAAATAACATTACTAAAACCAGAAATAGTAAAACCTTCTTGCTTGAAATCTTCGCTCCTCACTCAGCACTCAGCACTCAGCACTTTTAACTCCCCTCACTCAGCACTTTTAACTCCCCTCCACACTTATGCGAGTCGTCGTTCAGCGCGTTAAATCCTCACAAGTCGCGGTAGCGGGTGAAATCGTCGGTGAAATCCATCGGGGGCTCAACCTGCTCGTCGGCATTGCCGAGAGCGATACCGAGGCAGAACTGGAGTGGATGGCGCGCAAGTGTTTGGAATTGCGGATATTTCCCGATGCAGCCGACAGCAGCGGGGGCGATCGCTGGCAAAAATCCGTCCAAGACATCGGCGGCGAACTGCTAGTCGTGAGTCAATTCACCCTCTACGGCGACTGCCGAAAAGGTCGCCGTCCCTCCTTCGATCGCTCCGCATCCCCCGAAAAAGCCCGCAATCTTTACGAGCAATTCGTCGCCAAATTGCGGCAGAGCGGGTTGCGAGTCGAAACCGGCTCCTTTGGTGCCATGATGGAAGTCGCGATCGAAAATGACGGCCCCGTGACGCTGCTGTTAGAGCGAGAGGCCAATTAAGCGCGATCGCTCGAAAATTGTGCAAAAAACCTTCTTCCCTCCTCCCTCTTCCCTCTGCGTCCTCTGCGTCCTTTGCGGTTCAAAAACTATCAAAAATTAAGCAGCCAGCGTTTAGAACACTAGCTGCCAAAAACATTTATTAGAATCAATAAACTATAGAAAAAACCCATTCCCGAACCGAGGGCGATCGCCCCTCAAGAAGCATCGATCGCCCTGAAACGCTCCCACCAGACATTAAGCGGAAAATAAACCACCGGAGCCCAAAGACTGCTGAGAATCGCAGAAGATAGCGCAATCAACTGGTGATAAGTCCAAATTTCTTCTAAAGTGCTGCGTCCGATCAGGCTAAACTGAATCGCCGTCACCGTCTCAGCTAAGATGGCCATGCCGAACACGATCAAAGCCACCGAAATAAAATCTTCCTGAATATAGCGCTGCTTTTGCAGGCGAGCCGTCAAAATACCAACCAAAGCCAGACTGAGCGCGTGCGTGGGATTGGGATAGGTCATCCCATCTTGAAGCAGCCCCAAAACCAGCCCAGCAACAGCACCTTGAAACACCGTGCGCTTCACACTCCAAGCAACCACCCAGATTAACAGCCAATTGGGGCCAATGCCCAACAAGACCATACCCGGCAAGCGCGTTGGCAAAATCAACAAACACAAGAGTACCGATGCAACCGTCACCAACCCATTCAGCAGTTGACGAGTCTGGGGATTCCAGCGAGACACCTTGCTAAAAGGGTCATTTCTCATACCTAATTTCAGTGTCATTGTCCGCGCTGCTCTTGTGAACTTTCTTTATCTGGATTTGGTTTATTGGGGGAAACAACCACCAGCTCGAGGGCATTAATCGGAGCAGAAAGCTCTATAATTGCTTCAGGAGCCGGACTCTTGCTGAGATTCACCGACTCCACGCGCCCGATCGCGATCCCACCGGGAAACAGTTCGCTGACCGGTGCCGTCGCAACCACATCGCCCCGACGCACATCTGGAACCTTGTCAAAGAACTCCATCACCGCTCGATTGGCCCCCTGTCCCCGCATGAAACCCATAAAGCGGCTGCGGCTAATCGTGACGCCAACCCGCGAACTCGGATCGCTGATCAGCAAGACGCGGCTGGTGTGGGGAGTCGTGGCAGTAATTTTGCCAACTAAACCGCCCGGGCCGGTGACGATATAACCGACCTTTATTCCGTCTTTGCTGCCGCGCCCCAACGTCACCTGCTGCCACCAGTGATCGGCAGAGCGCCCCACAATCGGCGCGACGATGCCTTTTTCTTTGTTGGCAGAAACGTAGCCCACAATATCTTTGAGCTTTTTGTTTTGGCTCTCCAGTTCGACCAAGCGATTTTCCAGCTCGTCAATGCGGGCATCGGCGAGCTGTTGTTGTCGAGTGGGATTTGCCTGGAAAGGACGGGTGACCGTTTGGTAGACCTCAAACATGACTGAACCCTGGGTCTGCCGCACCGCCCACGCGGCACCAATGGCGAGAACCACCAGTGCTACTTGTAAAGCGTGCCGCTCCCACCAGCGACGCAATGTGTACATTCAGCTATCAGCCTTTTGTCAGTTATCAATTATCAGTTATTAATTACCAAGCGTCGATCTGTGTCAGTAAATTCTGACAAGCGACCGCATACTTTGTTGCCTGCTACATATTGCGAGAACGACCGCTGAAGACGCGCTCGAGCTGTTTGAAATTCTCCAGAACGCGACCGGTTCCGAGAACCACGCAACTGAGCGGATCGGCGGCAACGTGAGTGACAATGCCGGTTTCGTGGCTGATCAGGGTATCGAGCCCGCGCAACAGCGCCCCGCCGCCGGCGAGCATGATGCCGCGATCGATGATATCGGCGGCGAGTTCGGGAGGAGTTCTCTCGAGAGTGCGCTTCACCGCTTCCACAACCACCGCCAGCGGTTCGGCCATGCTCTCGCGGATTTCCGGCCCCTTAATGGTCACCGTTCGGGGCAGCCCGGAGAGCAAGTGCAAGCCGCGCACGTCCATAATCGCGTCCTCGTCTTCGTTGGTGGGATAGGCAGAACCGATCTGAATTTTGATTTCCTCAGCGGTTCGCTCCCCGATGACGAGGTTGTGGACTTTTTTCATGTACTGGACGATCGAATCATTCAGCTCGTCCCCAGCGATGCGGACGGACTCGCTCAGCACCGTTCCTTGCAAGCTCAGCACGGCCACTTCCGTGGTGCCGCCGCCGATATCAATAATCATGTTGCCGGTCGGTTCGGCTACGGGCAACCCTGCCCCGATCGCCGCAGCTACGGGCTCGTCGATCAGGTAAACATCTCTAGCCCCCGCCTGCGAAGCCGCTTCCATCACTGCTCTGCGCTCCACCCCCGTCACCCCCGACGGGATGCCAATCACGATCCGGGGAGACACGAGGGTGCGCCCTTCGTGGACTCGCCGGATAAATGATTTGAGCATCAGTTCGGCAGTGTCAAAGTCGGCGATGACGCCATCGCGCAGGGGGCGCAGAGCAATAACGTTTCCGGGCGTCCGACCCAACATTTTTTTAGCGTCTTCTCCCACCGCCAGTGGCACTTTTTCGTTTTGGTCAATGGCCACTACAGAGGGTTCTTGGAGAACAATACCTTTACCGGAGACATACACTAAAGTGTTGGCGGTACCGAGGTCGATACCCATGTCACGGGATAAGGATAAGCGATTGAAAAGACCCACTGGTTTCTACGCCCCTAAATTTAAATGCTGTGCAACTATAGTGTAGCCGTGCTGGATTCTATTACGTTTTTTTTCCGGCGTCTAGTAAGTGTGGAAAAATTTTTCTCTCTAAATGACCCAGCAGAGATAACCTACGATCCAGGCGCTGGGGGACAAAATCCGGGTAAAGTTTGTAGGTTTGTGAATTTATTATGCCAGTGCAACCTCACTACCGACTTCTGCTAAGCTGGCAAAGTTCCGGCTTTTCCCTCCCCCATTCCCCTGCCTGCTTCTCCCCACGAGCTTTCTTGCGGCAGAAAGGGAGTAGGAGAGCGGCGAACGGCTCCCGACCGGTGACTGTACTCGGTTACGATGAGCGTATCAGCACGCAATTGCTTGTGACGATTATGAGTCTCAATATCGTGAACTTGGTAGGCCGCGCGGGCAGAAACCCGGACGTGAAATATTTCGACTCCGGTAGTGTTAAGTGTACCTTGACCTTAGCAGTAGACCGTCGATCTCGCAATACTGACGAACCCGACTGGTTTGAGTTGGAACTCTGGGGTAAGACGGCAGAGGTGGCTTCCAACTACGTCCGCAAAGGCAGTTTGATTGGGGTGCAAGGTGCTTTGAAGTTTGAATATTGGCAGGATCGCAACACGGGAGCCAATCGCTCCAAACCAGTTATCCGGGTCGAACGGCTAGATCTGCTCGGTTCCAAGCAAGACGCTGCTGCTGCCGCAGACAATTATGGAACGGGGGGTGACGACAGCGGCGGCGAGTTCTAGTGGCGATCGCGCTCCCTATCAATAGCGAATTTGCAAAGTCACTGATGCCTCTACCTGCTGTTCGCCGCTAATGACAGGCGTGGACGGCGCTTTATCAGCGGCTCTCTCGTTTAGGGCGGCAAACGAGATCGGGGACGGCGGCGGCGCGTAGGCTCCGTTAATTTGGATGCCTACTATTTCTTGCTTGGTGAAATTCAGGGCGCTTAAAACGGCTTCGGCTTGTTTTTGAGCGTCTTGGGTGGCTTCGCGCAGCGCTTGCTGTTGGGCGGCGGCGATCGCGCTGTCGGCGGCGACGAAGCTGATGCCGTCAATCCGCGTCGCCCCGGCTTTCACGGCTTCGTCCAGCAATGGGCCGGCTTTTTCCGCGTCCAGGCGAAAGCTGACGGTGTTGGTGGCGGCATAGCCGCTGAGGCGCTGCACGTTGTTCTCGTAGCTGTAAACCGGATTGAGACTGATGCCGCTGGTTTCTAGTTTTTCTACAGCCCGCGATCGCAGCAGTTGCACCACCGCATCCGAGCGGCGCGCCGCTTCCTGCTGGACTTCAGCCGCCGTTTTCCCCTGAACCTCTACGCCCAGACGCACTTGCGCGATCGTGGCCGGTATTTCCTCCACGCCCCGACCGGTGACGGTGAGCACTCGCACGGGCACCTCTCGCATTGGCCCTTGCTGTTGCGCCCAAACCGGAGCAGCCACCATAAGGCTCAGCAGGCTCGCGGCTAATCCAGCCTTGACTGTGGAAAAAGACGGAAGGCAGCGATTCATAGACATTTATCTCCTCACTTTTATATAGCGCTGTTAAGTTCTAGCGCTATCAGTCCTGTACTTCAACTGTGGCACTGCGCCATCCAGAAAGTCGGCGCGGTTACGATTTCGGAAACTCACCAACAGCGGGCATCGGGCATGGGAGCGCTTTGCACTGCCGTAAAATAACATCAACCGGATTGAATAAAAAGGAGAATTGTTAGTGGCCTATTGGCTTCTCAAAAGTGAGCCGGAAGAATATTCCTGGGCGGATTTGGAGCGGGAGGGGCGAGGAATTTGGGATGGCGTGAAAAATCCCCTTGCCCTCAAGCACTTGCGGGCGATGGCGATCGCCGACTTAGCCTTCGTATACCATACCGGTAAAGAGCGGCAGGTAGTGGGGATTGCGGAAATCACCAGCCCACCCTACCCCGATCCCGCCCTCAACGATCCCAAACGAATCGTGGTAGAAGTGCGCCCCGTGCGACGCTTGCCAAGAGCAGTTCCACTCGCCCAAATCAAGCAAGATAGCCACTTTGAAGGCTTCGACTTGCTGCGGCTCTCTCGCCTCTCCGTCATGCCCGTTTCCTCTTCGCACTGGCAGCGCATCTTGCATCTATCCGGAGAGTGAAAACCGACTCCAACCCTCAAGCGCCAATTTTCCTACAGCCTTTTAAAATCGTTCCTATCAGATAAGGGTAGCGGCGTATTCTACGCCCTAAAGATTATGGCTTACCATGTATCGGCAGCCAAGCTGCAAACCTATCAGCGGTGCGCTCGATCCTATTATTTCCGCTACGAGCGCGGAATAAAAAGCCCCGGTTTTTTCGGCTCAACCGCACTGGGAACCGCTCTCCACAAAACTCTCGCTCATATTTACGGCGACTGGCACTACCTAGAGCCGCTCCCCAGCAGAGATTGGATCGATCGCTGCTGGAGCCAGCACCAGACCGGTCTGAATCCTTCCCAAATTGAAGAAGGTCAAGAAATTCTCAGACAGTATTACAACTCTTTTATCGCCAATCTGACAGCGCTACACCAGCCGCTGGCTGTTGAGGGCAGAATCCAAACGCGCCTGCCCATTGAAAATGTAGAGTTCACCCTAACCGGGCGCTACGATCGCCTCGATTGGCTCGATGACGGTCTGGAATTAATTGATTATAAATCCGGCAGAGAAAGAAAAGAACTCGATCCCGCAGAAATTGACCTGCAAATAGGCTTGTACTATCTGGCGTTAGAGGAAAAATATAAAACAAGTCTCAAGCGGCTGAGTTTGTTGTATTTGAGAACGGGCGAGACAGTCAGCTTTGATGCCAGTGACACTCACAAACAACAGGTAAAGGCAACCCTCGATAAAATAGCGTTGCGACTGCGGGCTGACTGCCAGTGGGAGCCCGCTCCCGGCAAACAGTGTCGCGCTTGCACCTATGCCCGCTATTGTTCAGCCGTAACAGAAAATCCCGAACCCCTGCCAGAGGATGCCAAACCGGAGCGCGAGTTGCAATTGGTACTGGGTTTCTAGCGAGGGGCGAGGGGCGCTCGTCTTTTGTATAGGCGATCGCACCGGGCGCATTTTTGTAGGGGCTTGCGCATTTGGGCGAAAAATCTATGCGTCAAAACCGATAATTGACAATCCAAATGCTTCGCCCTTATCTCGGTATATGCAGGCACCGGTATGCTCCCGATCGCCTGTCCTCTCAAAAGACTTTAATTCGATAAAAGATAGATAGAAAAAATCGCTTGAATAAATTTCGCTTTTCGCTTTTCTTTCTGATAAGAAGAAACGCCGTGAATAACGCCCCCCGCTGCTAAAGCCACGTTAATCCCTACCCCGATTGGCCCTCCCATAAAGCCCAGAACCGCCCGACTCAAGGCACGCCTTCCCAAGACATGAATTAAAATTCCTGTCAACAGCCCCCGCGTAATTCTTCTGAGTATGATTCGAGACACCACTGGCACCAGTAGGGCGGGCAAGCCAGCCGTTCCGAAAAGGATGCCTTTGATTCCTGCTTTTTTTAATTGTTCTTCGGCTAGATTAACCCGATCGTTTTTCAAGTCCTCTCTAACTTTTTCCCAAAATTCCTCTTTTTCTTTTTCGTCAAAGGCATTATACATCAAAACGGCTGTTTCTTTGACAAGAGAACGCAGATTTTTACCGATTTGGCAATCATTGCCCAGTCCTCGCAATTTTTCTAAAAAGAAAATTTTATCATCGCGACTGCCGAGATTAACAGGCATTTTTTCGACAATTTCAACCAGGTAGTTTCTCCATAAAGAAATAATTTGCCACTCGGTAATTTTTTCACGTTTCAGTTCGGCTCTGGCACAGGTGGCTAAAAATTCATAAATATCCTCAGTCAGTTTTTTCTCGGAGGCAGTTGTCAGGCAGTCCGAGTCGTAGATTTGCTGGGCGATGAAAAATTTATTGTTGAGGTGGAGGGACTCGATCGCGTCAGAAAGACTGTTGATGAGGCTGTTTAAGTCTTGGAGTACCTCTGTTGCCGATTGATAGCGCTGGCTGGTGGCTCTTTGCAGCATTTTGTCAAGGATTTTGGCAAGCCCTTCACTAATCGGACGCTTCAAATATTGCCGCCACATCCAGGCATCCTCGCTGGGATTGCGCAGTTCTAACGGGGGCATTTGAGTTAGTAAATGGATGCAGGTAACGCCCAAATTGTAGAGATCGCTGGCAAAAGTCGCTTGCCCGTGAATCTGTTCGGGAGCCATATATTCGGGAGTGCCGATCGCAGTTCCTTTTTGCAGCCGCTCTTCTCCAGTCAGAACTTTGGCAGCCCCAAAATCGACGAGAACCAACTGGGCAGCCACTGCCGCGTCGCAGGTGGTTGCTTTGGCGGAGCGGCGAATGATATTTTCTGGCTTGATATCCCGGTGAATGACGCCGCGCGAGTGGCAAACCTGCAAAACTGGCAGCAAATCTAGGAGCAACTGCCGAATTTTGCGTTCATCGAAAGCGCCTTGTTCGGCGAGTTCGCGATCTAAGTTTTGCCCCTCAATAAATTCTTGCACCAGATATTGGAAGTGATCTTGCTCGAAATGGGCGAGTAGCTGGGGAATCTGTGGATGTTTGCCCAACTCATCCAAACGGGCGGCTTCTTGCTCGAATAGTTCGGCTGCTTTCTGGGTGGTGTTGGGGCATTGGGATTGAGGAAAAAATTGCTTGATGACGCAGCGCCCTTGCCGCCTGTCTTCATCCACTGCTAAAAAGGTTCTGCCAAAACCGCCTTGACCGAGGGGCTGGATGGCGCGATAATGGTCTCTCAGCAGCAATTTAGCTCGGCAATATTGGCAGAATTGGCTGCCATTTGGATTGTGAGGCTTGAGGCATTGGGGGTTGAGGCAGTAACTCATAGGGGATGCGATCGCGCAACTGCTATTTATTCTGCCATCCCAAGGGCACGCACGCGATCGCGCCTCCAGGCGTTTTTTCTCCGCGTAGCGCCACCTTGTAAGGGCGATCGCTCTTTTACCTACTCCCAGCGATCCCCAGAAATCAGTCAGGCAGAATTGTTAGGGGTTCGCCTCCAGCACTTTCAGTCTTTTGTCTGAACAGGATTGACACGCTCTGTTATCGATGCGTTAAAAAGAGGCGCGCTCGGGAAACTCGCTGCCTCAGACAACCGCTGACTCGATCCCAAATTCTTTTTTAAGTTACGGCTACAAATGAATCCCTTCTGGTTCAAAAGCAAAACGTTCGGCGTGACTGACGCGATCGCGATTGCGCTGGCTTATCGGGCTGCAAAATTTCGTCACAACTTTTTTGGCACTCGCTCCACCGTTCAACCGTCTCAGATCGATTGGCGGTTGCCCCAGGGAGCTGACTTTTTCGCGGTGACTGGGGCGAGGGGCCAGATGCTCCTTGACTGAAAAACTAGATCGTGGTAGAGACTGCTCGTGTCGGAGAGATGAGAATGACGATCGCGGGCAAAAAGCGCCTCGGTCGCGGGTTCGCCGCCCCTACAAGTGCGGCGCGGACAGGCGATCGCTCATCCGCATTTCAGCTATGTGTTAAATTTTTCTTCACTGAGCGCAGGAAAATCTCACTATCATGCAGAAAAAACTTTTCTATAGCTTACCTTGTCTTGTTTGGCAAACTAGGCAGGCTGGCAGGTTTTAGAGTTCTTTATATATAGTTGTAAGGGTTGCTACACTTAAGGTAAAAGGAGTGCTGCAGTTGGACGAGTGTTAAGTGCAGCCGAGCCATGTATTTAAAAAACAGGAGTGGCATCACGCGCGTTAAGCGTTGGGGATTGCGAAGCGCTTTCTCGCGCGTACTGTAACCGAAACAGGACTTACTCGACTGTGGGGAGTATCGCAGCATCTCGCCCATCTTGACAACAGGGTGCCAGTCTGCATGCTGTCCTTGCGGCGAAAACATTGCCTGCGGCAAAAGCTGCGGCACGAAATTGCTGGCGGGAGAAAGTGAAAAACCTGGTTTGACATAGCTTTTGAGCCATCCCACTCTCGCACAAATGCAGAGCACTTTCCTGAAGAGCCGTCCGGTGCTGTTATGGGTGCCTGTCGAGGGAGTGTAACAGCCGCCGTCCCACAAGAGGGCCGAACTCAGGCAAAATTAAGGCAGATTTTGAAAATGTACCCTCTGAGTACCCGGTTTTGTTGGCGGTTTCACTGTATAGAATACACGACCTATGCCCCGGAGACATCTGGCAACCATGATGGCCACAAACCTGTCTTAAACCAGTAGAAAGACTTTTCAAAGAAGTTGTGACTTTCCACAAACCCAGATACCCACCCCAGTAGACATGTCTCTGTCAGGAGAAGGAGATAAATCAAATGAAAAACCGACTTTTAAGCGCGATGGTGACAGTGCCCATTCTGCTAGTGCTATTTGTCAGTCAGAGCGTGGCCAGTAGTAGCCTGGAAATCGGAGATATCCAGCTTGGCTTGTCCAATGGGCGAAATGCCAGTACGGAGCGATATCAGTCAGAGACGGGTCTGTCTGCTCCTGTAGCCAAGGGGAGGCGAACGAAAGAATGCCGCATTTTGAGGATCTGCGACTAGCTTCAGTCTTCCCTCAATTAAGGAACCGTGCAGAATAACTTACACAGCCTTGCCACGGTAATTTTTACTGCTAGCGAAGTCCAATGTGTACTTTATTGCGCGCGCTAACTTAAATTTTTTTGAATAGCAAAAAATGGCTCTCTTGTCAATCAGGTGATGAGAAACCTCTGCCGCAAGCTTTCGTTATGCTGTGGTTGGCTTGCCTCGCCAGCCGAAATAAGCGATCGCGCTGATTTTTTGCCGGCTCAAAATTCCAGATCTGCAATGGTTTGGATGGCATGGCTAAAGCACGACAGACTGAGGACAGGAGAGCCCAAAGGGCAGGGTGAGGCCGACTGAGACAACAAGCACAACTTGACCGACCGCGATGAAATTAGATTTACCGAAATTTTTTAGAGCCTGCAATCCCAGCATGACCCTAAATTTTGGGAATGACGAGGATCGCAAGTACTATATCGATTTTTCCAGTGTCAGGGGGAGCAACATCATTCGAGAAGTAGAGAGAACCATCACCCTCTTAGCCGGCGACGCGCCGAGTTGCCAGCTCTTTACCGGGCATATCGGCTGCGGAAAATCGACAGAATTGCTGCGCCTGAAAGCCGAATTGGAGGTGCAGGGGTTTCACGTCGTTTACTTCGAGTCCAGCCAAGACCTGGACATGGGAGACGTAGACATCACCGACATTTTGCTGGCGATCGCCCGCCAAGTTAGCGAAAGCATCGAGAAGCTAAAAATCAAATTGCAACCGCAAGGCTTCAGAGCCATCCTTCAGGGAGCCGCCGAGCTTTTGCAAACCGAACTCGACGTGAGCGCTGGATTCGGCGTGCCTGGACTTGCCGAACTAAAAGGCAGCACGCAAGGGCAATTTTCCCTATCCGCCGGCATTGGCTATATCACCCTGAAAACCAAGGATTCCCCCAAGCTTCGCGGCAAATTGCGCCAGTATCTAGAACCGCGCGCCAATAGTATTTTAGAAGCGATCAATGACGACTTGCTGGTTCCCGCCACAGAGCAATTAAAGCGTTCCGGTAAAAAAGGACTGGTGGCGATCGTCGATAATCTCGACAGAATAGACAGCTCGCTCAAACCATCAGGTCAGCCTCAACCAGAATATCTCTTTGTCGAACGCGGCGAACAGTTAAATAAACTCAAGTGCCACGTCGTTTATACGATTCCCCTCGTCTTGATTTTCTCAAATGACTTGGGAAGACTGGCGAATCGCTTTGGCGTCAACCCCAAAGTCTTGCCGATGGTGCCGGTACAATTGCGCAACGGCTCTGCCTGCGCGGAAGGGATAGCGCTGCTGCGGCAGATGGTGCTAGCGAGAGCCTTTCCAGAGGCTCCTGAGAAACAGCGCCTCAGTCTGATAAACGAATTATTCGACAGCCCCCAAACCTTGGATCGCCTGTGCTGTGTCAGTGGCGGTCACATGCGAAACCTGCTAGTTTTGCTGTATGGGTGCTTGCAAAAACAAGATCCTCCCATCTCCCGGGAGTGTTTGGAAACCACGATCAAACAACGCTGCAACGAACTGAACCTGGCAATTATCCCAGAGGAGTGGGAGGTGTTGCTAAATGTGGCCAAGCAAAAAGACGTTCGGGGCGAAATCGGATACCAAACCCTGTTGCGCAGTCTGTTCGTGTTTGAATACCGCGATCGCAACGGCTCCTGGTTTGACATCAATCCGATTTTGAAAGAGGCCAAAGACTTTCAGACGCGACCGTAACTGAATTGACTGGTAGAATTATTAATGACTTTTAAACGTGTCTGAATATGATTAGGCGGCACTACAGTTAAATGCACAAACACGAAAAGATAGTATGGATGAGCCTCCAGCGCAACCCGATGTAGCCGCACAGAACCAGGCAGCATTGCAGAGCCTCTCCAGAACGATCGCGCTTTGTCAGGGGACATTTTCGGTAATTTTGCTGCGTTGCAACTACTTAAGCTTGCGCTCTCTTTCAGCGCAGCGGCTGCGCGATCTGTGCGAGTTCCCGATTCGAGAACTCTTACTGCCGCCCGATGTCAAAAGCTTGTATGCTTTTATCCACGCAGAAATAGCAGCCTCCGAGACGCCAGCCTTGATGGTGTTTGGCTTGGAGTCGGTGCAAGGGATTGAAAAAGTTCTCGCCTCAATGAATGCAGGTCGGGAATTGTTTCGCAATAACTTTCGCTGCCCGCTGCTCTTGTGGGTCACGGATGAGGTCTTGCGAACCCTGATTCGCTCGGCCCCCGATTTCTACAGTTGGGCTTCTACTTGTCAATTGCTGCTGGGCGCTTCTGAGCTGATTGATTTCATCCGTCAAAGCAGCGATCGCGTATTTTCTGCGGTTTTGCAAGCCTTTGCGGAACCGTTTCTGCCCAATTCTACCATCCTGGGTTCCCAAGGCTATTCGGAACTCGAGTCGGCGCGCCGCGACTTGCTCGATCTCGGCGTTCAATTAGATCCCGCGCTGGAAGCGGGCTTGCAATTTATCCGGGGACGGGACGACTACATCAACGATCGCATCGATGCAGCCCTAGACAATTACTGGCAGAGTTTAGCCTTTTGGCAGCAGAATGCTGGGGGCACTGGGCATGGGGCATGGGCAAAAGGGCATGGAGAACAACAATCAATCCCGATCGCCCAATTCTCAGAGCGGCAAGGAATCGTACTCTGCCGTATCGGGCTGTGCTATTCCCGCAAGGCGGAACTCGAACCGGCGCAAAGCCAGAGGCACTGGCAGCGAGCCCGGGGTTACCTGCTGCAGGGCGTGGAGGCTTTCAAGCAAGCTGGGCGCGAGGATTTAGTCGCTAAGTTCATTACCGAACTCATGGAGGTACTGCGACACTTGAAAGCGTGGGAAGATTTGCAGCAATTGGCGGCGGAAGCCCTCGATCTGCATCAAACTTACAGCCAGCAAGTGCAGCTCTCTCAAGATTACGGCTTTCTCGCAGAAGTCGCCCTGGAACAGTCTAATTGGACAGCAGCCAAGCACCGGGCCAAACAAGCCTTGGCCATTCTCGCGCAGGCAGCGCGCCAAAAACAAGCGATCGCGATCGCGCTGCCGCAGCACCAGGGCTTGTACCTGTTGCTTCTGGCGCGGGCACAGCAGAAACTCGGGCAGCATTCGCAAGCCATCCGGCAACTGGAAGCCGCCCGACAGGAGAGCGATCCCCACTACGCCCCCCGCCTGCACCTGGAGATATTGGAGGAGTTGCGAAAGCTCTACTTCGAGCAGCACCGCTATCTAGAAGCGTTTGAACTCAAGCAAGAACAGCGGGCGATCGAGGCGCAATACGGCTTGAGCGCCTTTATCGGGGCGGGATGCCTGCAGCCGCAACTGCAGGTACTCAACCCAGCGGTGGAACCCGCTGCGCCGATCGTCACTTTGCCCTCAGAGATTGCGGTTTCCCGCCGGCAGCAAGATGTGAATCATTTGCTGAATCGGATTAGCAGTACCCAGCACAAGCTGACGGTGATTCACGGGCAATCCGGCGTGGGCAAAAGTTCGATTGTCCGAGCGGGTTTGGTGCCGGCGCTGAAACAAACCGTGACGATCGCTCGCGATGTCTTGCCGATCGTGCTGTCTGGCTATACCGATTGGATCGCGCACTTGGGGCAATTGCTGGCTGAGGCGCTTCAGGAAACGAGGAGCCTCTACTTGTCTGCGCCCCTGGACTCGGCGAGAGCGATTGTCGAGCAGTTGCGCCTGAATGGCGATCGCAACCTGCTGACTGTCTTGATTTTCGACCAGTTTGAAGAATTTTTCTTCCTGGCAAAGGACCCGGCCACCAAACAGGTTTTTTTTGAATTTTTGCGCGATTGCTTGGACGTTCCGTTTGTCAAGGTCGTCCTTTCCATGCGCTCGGACTTCCTGCATTACTTGTTAGAAGGCGTTCGCCTCACCAATCTGGATGCCATTAACAACGACATCCTCAGCAAAACCATTCTGTACCATTTGGGAAATTTATCGCCTGAAGATGCCAAAGCCGTCATCCACAGTTTAACCGAACGCTCTCAGTTTTATTTAGAACCGGAGCTGACCGATCGGTTAGTGCAGGATTTAGCCAGTGAAATGGGAGAAGCGCGCCCCATCGAGCTGCAGGTGGTAGGGGCTCAACTGCAAGCCAACAATATCAGAACCCTAGAACAGTACGAAAAACACGGCCCCAAAACTAAATTAGTCGAGCGATTTCTCGAAGAAGTCGTGAAGGACTGCGGGCCGGAAAATGAACGGGCGGCCAGACTGGTTTTGTACTTTCTAACCGATAAAAATGACCCCCGTCCGTTAAGGACGCGGGATGAATTGGCTGCCGAGTTAGCCGAGTTTGAAGAAATCAAAAAAATTGATTTAGTTCTGAGGATTTTAGTTAAATCAGGATTGGTCTTTTTGGTGGGGGAATTTCCGACGCCATTTTATCAGCTCGTCCACGATTACCTGGCGGCTTTTATCCGGCAGCAAAACGAACCCGATTTGTCAGAAATAGAAAACCTGCGGAAGCGTGAAAAAATGAGTAAGGCTGAGATTGAGCAACTGCGCAAGGACAAAGAAATGCTAGACCAAATCAAGAAAACTGAAGCGAGGCTCAATTTACTGTTAAGAGTTACCCTCGCCGGAGCCGCGATCGCGGCGATCGGGTTGGCCTCGCTGACCTGGCTGGCCATCGCTCAGACGCGAGAAGCGATTTCCCAAAGAAAAGAAGCGGAGAAAGCCCGCACCGACGCCCTGAAGTCGGCGTCCTCAGCGCTGGTGATCTCGAACGAAAACGACCAACTCGGGGTGTTGCTAACCAGCGTCAAGATCGGCATAGATTCTCAAAATGCGAACCCCCGGCTGGAAGACAAGAATCAAATCGCCGAACGTCTCAGACAAGCCGTGTCCAGAGTGCAGGAAATCAACCGCTTTGAGGGGCACAACAAGAGTGTTTTGAGCGTCAGCTTTTCCCCCGGAGGGGACTCGATCGCCTCCGCTGGCGACGACAACACCATCAAACTGTGGCGACCGGACGGCCAGCTACTGAAAACCCTAACCGGGCACAAAGATGCCGTCACCAACATCAGCTTCAGCAGCGATGGCAAACTCCTCGCCTCCGCCAGCGCTGATGGCACAGTCAAGCTCTGGAACGTCGAGGACGGCAGGGAACTGCAAACCTTTAGGGGCCACTCAGAAACGGTGACGAGCGTCAGCCTCTCGCCGGACGGGCGAATGCTCGCTTCCGCCAGCGCCGACAAAACTGTCAAACTCTGGAGCACTTCCAGCGGCAAGCTCATCAAAACCATCAACGCCCACAACAAGTGGGTTCTGAGCGTTAGTTTCAACCCTGACGGTCGCTCCTTTGCTTCCGCCTCCGAGGACAAAACCGTCAAACTCTGGAGGAACGACGGTCAATTTCTCAAAACCCTCTCGGGTCACAATGATATCGTCTACAACGTCAGTTTCAGCCGCGATGGCAAGACGCTGGCTTCGGCATCGGCAGATACGACGGTCAAACTCTGGAACCTCGAAGACGGCAAAGAACTGAGAACGTTTAAGGGCCACAGCGATGAAGTCTTGGGGGTGAGTTTCAGCCGCGATGGCAAGATGCTGGCTTCGGCATCGGCAGACAGCACCGTCAAACTCTGGAGCGTGGAGGGAACCCTGCTCAATACCCTCAGAGGGCACCAGGATGACGTGGTGGGAGTGAGTTTCAGCCCTGACGGCAAAAAAATTGCCTCCGCCAGTGTCGATAAAACCGTGAAGCTTTGGCGCATTGACAGCACTCCCCTGCGTCAAACCCTCACCGGACACAGCGACTGGGTGTATCGCGCCAGTTTCAGCCCCGATGGGGATTTGATTGCCTCAGCCAGTTACGATAAAACCGTCAGACTCTGGCTGCTCGACAGCACGGCGCTCAAGCCTTTGGAAGGGCACAAAGATTGGGTGAGCTGGGTGAGTTTCAGCCCCGATGGCCAGACGATTGCTTCCGCCAGTTACGACAAAACGGTCATGCTCTGGAGCCGCGACGGCACCTTGCTCAATACGATTAGGGGACACAGCGGGGCGATTTTTAGCGTCAGCTTCAACTCTGAGGGCGACGAACTCGTCACCGCCAGTCAAGACAAGACGGCGAAAATTTGGCGTCGTCGCGACGGGGCGCTGCTGGCAACCCTGCAGCACGAGGATAATGTCACCAGCGCTATCTTCAGCCCTGATGGCGAGGCGATCGCCACGTCTTCTGACGATTCGACGGTGAAACTCTGGCGCAAAGACGGCACGTTGCTCAAAACCCTGCGACACGGCGACAAGGTGACGAGTGTCAGTTTCAGCCCTGACGGCCAGATGCTGGCCTCCTCGAGTGCGGACAAAACCGTGAAACTCTGGCGCAAGGACGGGACGCTGGTGGAAATTTTGTACCACAAGGATCGCGTCAATAGCGTTAGTTTCAGCCCCAAGGGCGACCTGATTGCTTCGGCTTCTGAGGATAAAACGGTGACGCTCTGGCGCAAGGACGGGACGCGCATCGCCACTCTCGACAATACGGAGATTGTCAACAGCCTCAATTTCAGCCCGGACGGCAAAGTTCTGGCTTTGGCGACTAAGGACAAAACCGTGATTCTCTGGCGGGTCAATAATTTAAATTTGGAAAGTCTGATCGCCAGCGGTTGCGATTGGCTGCAGGACTATCTGAAGAATAATCCTTATGTGCTGGAGGGCGATCGCCGTCTGTGCGAGGGCATTTCTTCTCCGCTCTGACTCCAGTTGTGGCGAGTCCTGGCGATCGCTTTCCACCCGTCACGGCTGAGATCGCAGTCGGCTCTTAGGACAGTCGGCACTTCTTTTTTGTCACATCTAACTTCTCAATTCTCAACTCTAAACTAGATTGCTTCCCTGCATTGTTTGGGTAGGAGGGCGGGTTTGTAGCTATTTTCGGCACAGCCGAAAAGTATTTGGTATGACCCGCTCCTACCGCGTCCCCTCATGTCACTCCCCGCAAATTATTGGTTGTTGATTTCTTCTTTTAGCTCGGTAAATTGCCGGGGTTATTATTAGATTTCAATTCCGTAGATTCTGCTAGATAGCTTAATAAAAATTAATCTCTAATCCAGTCCTCGACAACGGCTATACTGCGGAACTGCGCTAAACTGGTTGAGCGAGCAACCCCGTCGCAGGAGCTTGTAACAATGATCGCGATTCCCGGCTATCAAATTCTCGCTAAAATCTATGATGGTTCTAGAACCCTCGTTTATCGAGGGCGGCGCTCCTGTGACGGAAAACCGGTTGCCATCAAAATACTGAACTCTGAATATCCGACTTTCAGCGAACTAATCCAGTTCCGCAATCAGTAC
This sequence comes from uncultured bacterium, assembly GCA_964405435.1. Lineage (GTDB taxonomy): Bacteria > Cyanobacteriota > Cyanobacteriia > Cyanobacteriales > Oscillatoriaceae > DVEG01. The sequence goes on along the minus strand of CAYOOD010000039.1, from coordinate 24,355 downwards.
GCGATCGCTAAAAATCTCGATTTTTCAGGGATCGTCCAACCTTACAGCCTGGAAAATTACCGCAATGGATTGGCGCTGGTGATGGAAGATTTTGGCGGCATCTCCCTGCACGACTACCGAGCCAACCAGCCTCTGAGGGTTGGTGAATTTTTCAATATCGCGATCGCGATCGCTCGCATCCTCGAAGGGCTCTACCGCCACCGAGTAATTCACAAAGATATCAAGCCCGAAAATATCCTCATCAATCCCCACACCAAGCAAGTCAAGCTCACTGATTTCAGCATCGCTACTCTCTTGCCCAGAGAAACCCAGATTCTCCAGAACCCAAACGTGCTGGAAGGAACCCTCGCGTACATGTCCCCCGAACAAACAGGGCGGATGAATCGCGGCATCGACTACCGCACCGATTTCTACTCCTTGGGGGTGACATTCTACGAACTGCTAACCGGGCAACTCCCCTTTCAGTCTAGCGATCCGATGGAATTAGTTTACTGCCACATTGCCCGCCAGCCAACGCCTCCAATCGAACTCGTACCCACCCTTCCCCTTTTGCTGAATGACATCACCGTCAAGTTGATGGCAAAAACTGCTGAAGAACGGTATCAGAGCGCCTTGGGATTGCGCCACGATTTGGAAATCTGCTGGCAGAAATGGCAGTCTAAAAGCCCCCTAAATTTGTTGATTTTAGGAGAGCGAGATATTTCCGATCGCTTTGCAATCCCGGAAAAACTTTACGGGCGAGAAAGCGAGGTTTCCGCTCTCTTAGAAGCCTTCAACCGCGTCAGTCACGGCACCACAGAAATCATGTTGGTTGCTGGCTTTTCTGGGATTGGCAAAACCGCTGTAGTCAATGAAGTTCACAAGCCAATTGTCCGGCAAAGGGGTTACTTTATTGCCGGAAAATTTGACCAGTTCAAGCGCAATATTCCCTTTTCAGCATTCGTGCAAGCCTTCCAGAATCTCATCCAGCAACTTCTGACTGAAACGGCTGAGGCGCTGCAAGCGTGGAAAGCAGAAATACTGGAAGCTTTGGGCGAAAATGCGCGAGTCATTATTGAGGTGATTCCCGAACTAGAACTCCTGCTCGGAGAGCAGCCGCCAGTGCCAGAACTGGAAGGGAGCGCCGCCCAAAATCGGTTTAATTTGTTGTTTGGAAAGTTCATCCGAGTTTTTACTAGAAAAGAACATCCTCTCGTAATTTTTGCCGATGATTTGCAGTGGGCAGATCCCGCCTCTCTGAAATTGATTCAATTATTAATGAGCGAAACGGATACAGGCTATCTGCTGCTGATAGGAGCGTATCGGGATAATGAAGTCGCGATCGCACATCCCCTGATGCTGACGTTGGAGGAAATTCGCAAAGCCGAGGCAAGTGTCAGTCAAATTACCCTGGCTCCTCTCGATAAGTCCTCCCTGAATCTCCTGATTGCCGATACCCTGAGCTGTCCCCCCGTTCGGGCACTGCCTCTAACAGAACTGGTGATTGCTAAAACCCAGGGCAACCCATTTTTTACAGCTCAATTTCTCAAATATTTGCATCAAGAAAGGCTGATTTCCTACGACTTCGATCGCGGCTACTGGCAGTGCGACATTGCCGGAGTTACAGCCCTCTCTGCGAGCGACGATGTAGTCGAGTTTATGGCGGTTCAGTTGAAAAAGTTGCCGGAAAATACCCAGAATGTTTTGAAACTGGCTGCCTGCATTGGCAACCAGTTTGACTTGGCAACCCTCGCGATCGTCTCGGAAAAGTCTGAAGCCGAAACGGCAGTCGCTCTGTGGAGAGCGTTGCAAGAAGGGCTCGTGCTGCCTATTAGTGAAGTTTACAAACTTTTTCAGGAATCAGACGCGATCGCTCCAGCATCCGTTAAGGAGGTGCGATCGGCAGATTTATCGGTTTCGTATAAATTTTTACACGATCGCGTGCAGCAAGCCGCCTATTTCCTAATTCCTGAAGATCGGAAACAAGCCACTCACCTGAAAATCGGACAATTGTTGTTAACCAATACTTCCCCAGAGGAACGGGAAGAGAAAATTTTCGAGATTGTCAACCAATTGAATATGGGGGGAGAGTCGATCGCGCGTCAAGCCGAACGAGATGAACTCGCTCGGCTGAATTTAATCGCGGCACGGAAAGCCAAGGCTTCTACGGCTTATGCTGCGGCGCTCAAGTATTTAAACGCCGGGATGGAACTCTTAGCAGATTCTAGCTGGGAAACCCTTTATGACTTAACCTTTGCTCTGCATGAAGAAGCGGCAGAGGTGTCATTTTTGTGCGGCGAATGGGAGAGGATGGAACAATTTACGTCCGTCGTGCTGCAGCAAGCCAAAACGATTCTAGAGAAAGTGAAAGTTTATGATATAAAAATTATATCCTATGACGTTCAGGGCAACCTCAAAAAAGCTATTCAAATCGGGCTAGAGGCGCTGAATTTATTGGGATTCAGCTTGCCTGATTCGCCGAGTCCCTCAGATATCGAGAGGGGGCTGGAGCAAACAAAAGCTTATTTTTCAGGCAAGAACATAGAAGATTTAATTGCCCTACCCGCCATGACAAATGCCTACAGTCTAGGGGCTCTAAGGCTCGGTTCGCGGTTGGTTATTAGTAGCTATGTTGCCGCTCCAAATCTATTTATGATGCTGGCTTTTGAACAAGTCATTTTATCGATACAATATGGCAATGCTCCCTTATCTGCTTGTGGTTATGCAGATTATGGAATTATTTCAATTGGACTTCTACAAGAGATTGATTCCGGTTATAAATTTGGCAAGCTAGCTTTGGATCTGCTGGACTTCTTCAAAGCTAAAGATTTAAAGACTAGAACAATGGTTAAGGTTGCCGCTTTTACCGAACACTGGAACAACTCAGTCAGAGAAAGTTTATTCCTTTTGCGAGAGGCTTATAAAAATGCTCTAGAGATTGGAGATATCGATCATGTAGGCTATGCGACATATTTTAAATCTATATATGCGTATTTTTGCGGGATGGAACTTGCAGAGCTGGAAAGCGAAATAGCTGACTACAGCGCGCTCCTGGCTCAACTGAAACAAAAAAGAAGTTTGAGTTATCTGCAACAGTTTCATCAGGCAATTTTGAACTTGATGTCTCAATCTGCAAATCCCTGCTGTTTGACGGGTGATGTCTATAGTGAGGAGGAAGCACTGCCGATTTTTCTGGAAGCGAATGACGGATTGGGGGCTTATCATTTTTATTTAAATAAGTTAATTCTGCACTATATTTTCAATGATTTAGAAGGGGCGATCGCGCAGGCGAATATAGCCGCTCAATACGCGAACAGCGCAACGGCGATGTTTTCCATCCCTGTCTGCTGTTTTTATGAGTCGCTGTCGCGGCTGGGGAACCTCCCTAATTTGGACGATACAGAAAAAGAAAATTGTCTAGAAAAGGTGAGAGCAAATCAACAGAAAATGGAAAAATGGGCGCAGCATTCTCCTGCGAATCACCGCCACAAATTTGAACTGGTAGAAGCAGAACTGTGTCGGGTGCTGGGCGAAAACGTGGAGGCGATGGATTGCTACGATCGCGCGATCGCAGGAGCCAGAGAAAACCAATATCTCAATGAAGAAGCGATCGCAAACGAACTGGCTGCCAAATTCTACCTCGACTGGGGCAAAGAGAAAATTGCCCGCGTCTACCTCACTGATGCCTACTACTGTTATACGCGCTGGGGCGCTTTAGCAAAAGTTGCAGATTTAGAAAAACGCTATCCCGAATTACTCGCTGCTATCCTGAATCAGACGAGGAGCAAAGGCATCGGAGAAACCCTCTCCCGCACCAAGACGCAAACCGCCACTTCTTCCAGTACGGGCACTTCGGCAGCGCTCGATTTGGCAACTGTAATCAAAGCATCGCACGCGCTTTCTGGGGAAATAATCTTCGATCGCTTGCTCTCAACTTTGATGGAAGTGGCGATCGAAAATGCAGCAGCCGAAAAAGGCGCGATGATTTTGCAACAGGGAGATGCCTGGGTGCTCGCGGCTTACTGTGTCAGTAGTAAGACTTGCAACCTGCATTTTAGCACCCTTTCTGACTCCGAGCAGCTTCCCCTCAGCCTCATTAACTATGTCTCGCGCACGCGAGAAATCCTAGTCATTGACGATACCAGACAGGCGCAAGGCTTGCCCCTGCTCTTTGCTGCCGATCCCTACATTATCCACCACCAACCCAAATCAATTTTGTGTACCCCGATTCAAAATCAAGGCAAGCTAATCGGCATTCTTTACCTGGAAAATAACCTGACAGCGGGGGCTTTTACGTCCGATCGCTTGGAAGTTTTGAACATCATCTCTTCTCAGGCAGCCATCTCAATCGAAAATGCCCTGCTCTACCGCACTCTCGAAGCAAAAGTCGAGGAGCGCACCGCTCAACTCGCCGCCGCCAACCGGGAAATTACCCTCCTCAACGGGCGGCTGAAAGCTGAAAATATCCGCATGAGCGCTGAACTCGACGTGGCGCGGCGACTGCAACTGATGCTGCTGCCGAAGCAGTCGGAATTGAATCAAATTCCGGGGTTAGAGATTGCCGGGTTTATGGAACCGGCTGACGAAGTGGGCGGCGATTACTACGACGTACTGCAACACGAGGGAAAGGTAAAAATTGCGATCGGCGACGTGACGGGGCACGGGTTAGAGAGTGGCGTCTTGATGCTGATGGTGCAGACGGCTGTGAGAACGATGCTGTCAAACAACGAAACCGAACTGGCTAAATATCTTCAAGCTATCAACCAAACGATTTACGGCAACGTGCAGCGGATGAATTCCGATAAAAATCTCACGCTTTTATTGATTAATTACTGTGAGGGCAAGCTCCGCTTGAGCGGGCAACACGAACAGGTAATCGTGGTGCGTGCTGGGGGCAGCGTGGAACTCATTGATACGATCGATCTGGGCTTTCCAATCGGGCTAGATTCGGAAATTGTCGGTTTCGTGGCTGAATATCAGATGTCTTTGAATGCGGGAGATGGGTTGGTACTCTATACGGATGGAATTACGGAAGCTGAAGATATCAACGGGGTGCAATACGGTCTCGATCGCCTGCTAGAAGTCCTCTTCGACAACTGGCAGCGATCGGCTGCGGAAATCAATCAGGCTGCGATCGCTTCGGTGCGGCAGCACATTGGCGAACAAAAACTCTACGATGACATTACGTTGCTGGTACTCAAACAAAAATAGGCGAGGAGAAAAAAATTCATTTCTTCCCCTGCCCCCTCGTCGAGCCCCCTCCTCTTTTAAGGGCTAGAGGTTCCCTGCGTCAACTCTACATAAATATGCTCCAAGCGCACGGGAGTGCGCGCCAGCGAATCCATTGGAATTCCCTCAAATTTTTCGAGGATTTCTTTCAATTCAAACATCTCCGGCAGCCAAAAAGCCAAATCCGAACCGTAGCGCCGAACCGCGAAACCGTGTTCTCGCGCCCGGGCGATCGCGCGCTGCTCTTGGGGCGTCTGCACGATCGCGATTTCTTTGGCGGGAATCGCGGCTCTGAGTTCTTCCAAACTCCCCTCTGCCACGACGCGCCCGCCTTTGAGAATGCCGATGCGATCGCACAGGCGTTCCGCTTCATCTAATAAGTGCGTCGTCAGCAATATCGAAATTCCCTTACTTTTCAGCTTGCGGATTAACTCCCAAATTTCGTACCGCGCCTCGATATCCAAACCCGTTGTCGGTTCGTCTAAAATCACTAACTTGGGATTGTGTATCAGCGCCACGGCGATATTTAACCTGCGCTGCATCCCGCCGCTGAGAGTTTCCACCGGACTTTTGGCGCGATCGCCTAAATTCACCGCCGCCAAACAGCTCTCTATTCGATACCGCCGTTCCTTCCCCGAAACGCCGTATATTTTAGCATAAAAATCCAAATTTTCTCCACAAGAAAGCGTTTTATACAGCAAATTTTCCTGCGGCGCAATGCCAATTAAAGTTTTAGTCGCCTCCGAAATCGGCAGACCGTTAATTGCGATCGACCCACTATCAGCCTTCAACAAATTGCAGAGAATATTAATTGTCGTCGTTTTCCCGGCTCCATTTGGCCCCAACAACCCGTAAATTTCTCCCGGCTGGACGTGCAGCGTCAAATCCTGCAAAACGGCTCGCTTTCCGTAAGATTTCCGCAAATTCTCAATTGTCAGCACGGGATTACAGACTCCTTTCAACGCTCAACATGCGGCGGTAAGACAGCCATCCCGCCCCAACCATCAAAACAGCAAACGCGCACAAAAACCAAAAGTGCGACGAAATCTCTTCTAACCCGTCGCCATTTGCCGAAACCTTCAGCAGCGCCTCATTCATGTGGTAGATGGGATTGTATTTAGCAATCTCCAAAAGCGTATCGGGAAATAGGGACGTCGGCAAAAACGCGCCCCCCAGAATCAACAGGGGCACCCCAAACGCCGCCACCAAGGCGTTTACATCCTCCGTGCGCCGCGCCAGTTGCGTGCCCAGCACAAACCCCACTCCCACATAAGAAATTATACTGAGTAAAATAATCGCGCTTCCCAGGAGGAGCGAGCCGTGAAACTCGGCATTCCAAAAAGCCGCGATCGCATACACCAGGAGGGTTTGACCGATGCCGATGCAACTGTGAGCCAGGAAAATCCCCAAAAAGTACGACGTGCCGCTCAGGGGCGAGACAAACAGGCGTTTGAGGGTGTGCTGCTCCCGCTCTGCAACCACAGTGGCGACTGAGCCCCCCAGACAGCTAAAAAATAAGGCAGCACCCACCAGCGAGGAGGGCGCGGCACTTTCAAAGGCATCCGCCATTGACAGTTGAGTGCGTTCTGCCACAATAAAACCATTTAGCAAAAGGATGGAAACCGGAAAAATACACCAAAAAATAAGGCTGCGTCGCCTCCGCAACAATTCAATCAGAATGCGTTGTGCTACTGCTATTGTTTCGCGCCAATATTTCATCGTGTGAGGAATGAGTTGAGTTGTTTATGAGTGACTTGTCGAAGTACGCGCAATCGCTACCCGTATCCCGACGCGCCGTATTAAAGATGTTTGGTGTCGGTGCTGTGGCGGGAGTTGTGGGATACTCCCGATTTGCAAAACCCCAGCCAACGGTTTTTCAACAGGATACCCTAGATTTGCCGCGCGTGACGAGCCGCCCGCAGAGCGTCGCGGTGGTTGGGGCGGGGTTGGCGGGGCTGGCTTGTGCCTACGAGCTCAGCCAGCGGGGTTTCAAGGTGACGCTGCTGGAGCGATCGCCCCAATTGGGGGGAAAAATCGCCAGTTGGCCGATCGAAGTCGGCGGCGAAACGTTTATGATGGAACATGGTTTCCACGGCTTTTTCCCCCAATATTACAACCTTAAAAGCATTGTTGCTGAGCTGGGCATCGCGGAAAATTTCCTGGATTTAAAGTTCTATTCTGTGGTTTTCCGGGACAACAAATACCAGCCAGAGGTATTTCGCCCCAGCCATTCGGCGTTTCCCTGGAATATCGCCGATTTGGCGATCGCCTCTGACAACCGCCTGCGCTGGGGAATCAACCTCACCAAACCCGCCCACTGGCAAGTTTTCCGAGCGATTACCGGCTTCCACCCCCAGAAAAGTTACCAGCGCCTCGACCACATATCGGTTGCCGAATGGGTGGCGCAGGATTTCCCTCAAGGGCTCTACGATTTATATTTCTTGCCCTTTGCTAAATCCAGTTTGAATGCTCCCGACGTGCTCAGCGCTGGCGAATTAATGCAATTTTTCCACTTTTACTTTTTTGGCAATCCAGAAGGGCTGGCTTTTAACGGCACGCGGCAGGATATGGGCACGTCGCTGGTGCAGCCCATCGCCCGGGCGATCGAGCGATCGGGCGGCACGATCGTCACCGATGCCACAGTCAGCGATATTCGCTGGCAAGACGGGCAGATTAATTCGCTCAGTTACTATCGCGGAAATGCGGGGAATTCTGTTCCTTTTTGGGTGAAACGCAATCCCCTACTCTCCGAGGGAGAAACTCCGGGAGAAAAAGAATATTTCGGAGCGGGCGATCGCGTTTTTGCTGCTGCATCTGGTGGCAAAGAAGCCATTTCTCTCACCTGCACCCACCAAGGCTGCACCGTTCAGCCGCAAGCCAACGGCGAATTTCACTGCCCCTGTCACGGTGCCGTTTTCGACGCCGAGGGCAAAGTCGTAAAAGGGCCGGCAAAACGGGATTTACCGCGTTTTAAAGTGCTGCAACGGGAGAAAGAAGAGCTGCAATTGGCGGCGTCTGTAACGGCACCGAAAGCAGAAGATACTGTTACAGCAGATTACTATGTGATTGCAACCGACGTGCCGGGAGTGCAGCACCTCTTTACCTTGATGACGGGGGAAGTGAATAATCAGGTAAAAGAACGGGTAGAAAAATTAGCGATCGCCGATCCGTTTGCGGTTGCCCGCTTCTGGTTCGATCGCGATTTTGAGTGGGAACATAGCTGGTTTACTTCTCTCTCCGGCTACAAGCTCACCGACAGCATCACCCTTTACCACCGCATCCAAGAACAATTTATCGAGTGGAATCAAAAAACCGGCGGCAGCGTCGTCGAACTGCACGCCTACTGCTATAAAGAAAAAGAATTCCCCACCCAGCAAACTTTGCTGGCAACCTTCGAGCAGGAATTGTACGAAATCGTACCCGAACTCAAAGAAGCAAAGGTGCTGCACCGGGAATTAGTCAATCAGAAAAATTTCTCCGGCTATCCACCTGGGAGTTATGCGGAGCGCCCGGAAACGTGCTGCAGCGTTCCCAATTTAATCTTTGCCGGGGATTGGGTAAAAATGCCCTTTCCTTGCGGCTTGATGGAACGCGCTGTCAGCAGCGGCTTGCTGGCAGCCAATGCGATTCTGCACCGAGAGGGATTGCAGCGGCGATCGCTCTTTTCCGTGAATCCACAAGGTTTGTTGCAAATCTGATCCCGTGTAGAGGCGCGATGAACCCAGACGCGATTTCTCGCGTCTCTACAATTAATCAAATTAAGTGGAGGGTGACTGTGGCTGAAGTTTCAGAAATATTTGATTTAGTAGCGGCTGAATATGATTTTGCCGCCAGCTTGGAGAAAAATTACGATTTTTTCCTGCAAAATTTATCCACCTATAAAGGAGCCGCACTCGATATCGGTTGCGGTTCGGGGATTCTGGCGCTGGAATTGTCCAAACATTATGAAAGTGTCGTGGGGGTTGACAGTTCGGACAAAATGCTCGCGATCGCCCGCCTGAAACGCTCTGCTCCCAACATCCTCTACCTGCAGATGGATGCCAACCAACTCTCGCGGCTCAATAAGAAATTTGAACTCATCGTCAGCGCCGCCACCTTACACCATCTGGAAGATATCTCTGCAACCCTCAAAGCTATCAAAGACTTGTTAAATCCCAGCGGCAAAATCGTTTTGCTCGATAATATCTCCGAAATCGAAACACCCGCCACAATCGGCTACATCGCCGGCGCAGTCAGAGATTTTCTCCCCGATTGTTTCAAATATGGCGTCCCCAACGCTGCCAGACTTTTCAGATTCAGAACCTCGCCCAACTGGTTGAAACATCTAGCCAGTGACCGATATTTGTCAGAAAATCAATTTAAAGAAATCTACAGAGCAGTTTTCCCCGGCTGTTCTTTTGTAAAAATGGGCTGTTTCATGGGCGTAATATGGGAGAATCTGTAATGCAAAATAACATCATGGAATCGGCATCTCTAACGAACTCGCAGCGCGACATCCGCAAGCTGGGCATCAATCGCGATCGCTGGTATGTGGTGGCTCGCAGCACCGAAGTGAACGCGCAACCCGTCGGCGTCGTTCTCTGGAATCAAGCGATCGTCCTATTTCGCGACAGCAGCGGCACCGTTTGCGCCTTAGAAGATCGCTGCCCTCACCGCCAGGTTAAACTCAGCCACGGTCGCGTTCTCGGCGATGTCATACAATGTGAATACCACGGCTGGCAATTTAAGTCAAGTGGCGAGTGCGCGGCAGTGCCGTATTTGGAAGAAAACCAGAAATTGCCTAGCTGCAAAATCCGCTCGTATCCGGTGAAGGAATTAGACGGCTTTATCTGGCTGTTTCCGGGGGAAGAGGCGATCGCAGAAACCATCGCTCCCCTCGGCGTTCCCGAATGGGAACACCTCAACTACATCGCCACCGTTTCCACCATCAACTGCAACGCCCACTATTCCTATCTGATAGAAAACCTGATGGATATGTACCACGGGCACTTGCATCAAAATTGGCAAGCGTGGGCTGATCCGGTGCTGCAAGATATCAACGAAGATAACAACCGGGTAGACGCCCACTATCAGGCGCAAAGCTATTACCGGATTGATAAAATCTGGTCGATCTCGCAGTTATTTTTCCCGGCACTGCGCCGCCTCCACCCCGAACCGCTAGACGTGAGCTATGTTTACCCGCATTGGGTGTCAACCTTGGGCAAAGATTTTAAAATTTACTGTCTGGTTTGTCCGGTGAGCGAAACGGCAACTCGCGCCTATCTCATTCATTTTACCTCATTAAATGCCTTTTGGCGATTGCACAAATTGCCCGTCTGGTTCCGCAAGTTTGTCAAGGATAGTTTGTTTGGTTCCGCGCAAAAGTTGCTCGACGGATTGGTGCGTCAGGATGTCGTGATGATCGAGGAAGAACAGCAGTCGTATTTGAACAATCCAGAGCGGCGCAATTACGAATTAAATCGGGCGTTGGTTAGCGTGCAGCGGTTGATGAAAAAGCAGGCTGAGCAGGATAATCGGTTAAATTAGCGCGGTTGTTGTAGAGGTAGAGCGGGTTTATTCAGATACTTTCCCGTGCCGTTTTCTGGAGGCAGAGCCTCTCGTCCTTGCGTTACCAGGCATAGCCTGGTAACGAGCTTATGTACTTGTGATAGTCTGGAGATGGCGTGCAGCACTCGCCGAGCGTTGGCTCACCTGCTCCATTCGTTCTGCATCTTTAAAATGAGGGTAACGCCGTGTTTGAGTCAGGAAAAGTCTTGCAAGAACGCTACCAGCTAATGCGACAACTCGGTCGCACTGCAGCCGGTCGTCAAACGTGGCTGGCAGAAGATATGCGCTCCCACGAGCAAGTCGCGGTTAAACTGCTGGCGTTCAGCCCTCAGATGCAGTGGGAAGAACTCAAACTATTTGAACGCGAGGCGCAAGTCTTGCAAGCCCTGGAGCATCCGCGCATCCCCCGCTATCGGGATTATTTTTCTATAGAGCGCGATGAGGGAGCGGGTTTGCCTTGGTTTGGGCTGGTGCAAGACTACATCCCCGGTGCCACCCTTCAGGAAGTAATTGAGGCGGGCAAGCGCTTCACAGAAACCCAGGCGCGCGCGATCGCCACGCAAGTGCTCAAGATTCTCATTTACCTGCACGAACTCAGTCCGCCTGTCTTGCACCGCGATATCAAGCCGAGCAATTTAATCTCGGGCGAAGATAATAAAATCTATTTGGTCGATTTTGGAGCCGTGCAAGCGCAAGCGGCAGTTACTGGGGTGACATTTACCGTCGTTGGCACCAGCGGTTATGCGCCGTTAGAGCAATTTTGGGGGCGGGCGGTTGCGGCTTCTGACTTGTATGCCTTGGGAGCGACTTTGATTCACTTGCTGACGGGGAGGGCTCCCGCTGACTTGCCCCAGAAGAATTCTCGGATTCAGTTTGCCAACCTCGTCAGTCTCAATCCCCATTTTGTCAGTTGGATCGAGAAGATGACGGAAGTGGCGATCGAAAAACGCTTCAAGACTGCCCGCACGGCACTGGAATCCCTGGAATTAGGGCTAGTCATCCGTCACCAAGAAAACCACTCCATTGTTACAAAGATTTCTAAACCCTCCGAAAGTGTTATTTTTCTTGAAAAATCGCCAGATTCTTTAGAAATTGTGCTGCCATATTTTCTTGTAAACCAGTACACGATATTGTTTTGTATAGGAATTTTTTTCGGCATGATTATTTTTTATATTCTCGTATTTCCTGCCTACCCTTCGTTTATTGAAGACTGTTATAACTTGATATTTAGCGCGGGATTATTGCTGGCTTTTTTTGTAGTATTATTTAGTCCGAGAACTCAAATTATATTAAAGCGCAACAGCCTTGAAAGGCGATATGTAATTGGTGCTTTGATTTTTTACAAGAGTTATAAAATTAAAAATTATGGGGAAATATTGAGCCCAACTTTTCTAAATCAAGTCATGATTCGGGCAGACAATCGCACTTACAATCTGGGAGGGACTTTTACAAAAGAAGAGTGTGCTTGGCTGGCGCAAGAAATCCAAGACTGGCTGAATTACAAATGAACCCGACTAAGAGCAGCCCCGGGGCGAAACCCAGGGCGAACAAATATCAAGAACGCAACCGCCTGGAAGGCGACCAAGCGGGGCGGCAAACTCCGCCGTTGCAGTCGAGGTGCAGCTCGTGCCAGTAGAGAGTCGGAATCGCCCAGCCCCGCTGACCGGCATGTTCTTTTTCCAATAAGCGACTTTCTAAATAATCATTGGCTGATTCGTAGTGACGCTGACGCCAGTGGGGAATCGTAAAAGAACCAAATGCCTTGCGGTATTCTTCGGAGTCGATCATCTCCGAAACCATCGCCCCGACGCCTCGACGCACGAGCAAGTCGTCATAAAAGCGAATTTCTGCTTCGTCGTGGGGGGCGCGCCCCAAAAAGTGCTTCAGCGCATTCTCGATAAACTTGACATTGGAGCTGCACTCGTAAAAGGCTTGCAGGTACAGTGGGGCGACTGCTAGACTTTTTAGAAAGTGTCGGATGCCGATTTTCCCTTTGATAAATTCGGCTTCTAAACTCGCCATTTGGCGGCGTTCCGCTTTATAGGGGACGCGCTCTAGCACTTGGCGGTAAATTTGCAGCAGGATTTGGGTGCGTTCTTCGGGCGAGGCTTTGTGATGGGTGGTAACGGCTTCCTGTAACAGCATGGTGGTAGTCCTGTTAGCGTTAGGTGGCTGGGGGCTGTAGCATTTCCTATCCTAGTTGTTGCTCGCTCTTTGAACGGTTGCCATCAATTTAGGCGGCAAGTCTAGGGTTTGCAAAACTATTTCGATGTAGGGATCTGTCAACTGATAGGCGGCGGCTGGCAGGTGTTCGCTCAGCACTTCCTGCAAGCAGCGATAGGCGACTAGGCAAGCGTCATTCTGGCGATAAGCGGCGAGAATATTTGCCTGCCAGAAAAATAGATTTTCTTTGAAAAACTTTTCGTCGTCTCTGAGGACTGACAGGGCGATGTATCGCAGAACTTGCGCCATGTCATACTGGCACCGTTTGCCGTGCTTTTGCATGACTTCTGGTTCGAGAACCAAAAATTTTTTCAGCGCCTGCTGCACTAGCTTATCGGCTCTATCTCTGAGCAGGTTGTAGGTTTGCAGGCGAGTCGAGAAGCTTTTCAGGTATCGCTGCACGGGGTGCAGCTCTGTTGCGGTGAGATAGCGTCCTTCGCTCTGATTGGCGAGGTCTTCCAGCAGGGAATTGATACTGCGCATTTTAGAGAATTTTAATAAACCCTATTCTCAGTTTGATCGAGAAGAGAATTTTCTGCAAGGATTTGATGCAATTTGTAACATTAAGAGTTTCGCAATTGTGAATTTTTATAAATTGGGCTTGCCAAATCCGTGAAAATACTGTTAGTCTTGCAGGGAGGGCAAATCGCCCCGTTTTTTTGAGAAACTGGGTTCCTGAAAATCTGCTGGGATGGAGAAAATTCTACAGTTCTAACCGGTCATTTGTGTAACAAAATGATAAGGAGGGAGGGGGTCTCCTAGGTGAAATTCCCAGTGGGAGCAGGCTTGCTGCCAATTTTGTACCCGATCGGAGAGGAAGGCGTCTTCCGGGCGCGAATCGCCCAAAATGTAAACCCGCTGGATTGTTCCCTGCGGGGCAGCGACGATCGCCTCTGGATAATCCCGGGCGATCGCTTGGCGCGCCGAGAGCCACTGCTGCGCCTGTTCGGCTTGAAAATCCTGCTGGGTTTGGTAGCGCTGTTTTTTGGCGAGAAAATACTGCTTGCCCTTCGCCTCGGAGGGGATGGCAGGAGCCGGCGCGTCGCGGGGGAGGCACTTCAAGCAATATTCAGCCTTGCCCGCCAAGCGATCGAGTTGTTGCAAGTATTCTTCCTGGCGATCGAGCAGGTGAGCCACCAGCGCCTCTGGCGAAACAAAACAGGTGCCGAAGCGCAGGGGTAAAAGCGATCGCTGTTTGAACACCTCACAGATGACGCGATCGTGGCACAAAACAGCCTGGATGAGGGCTTCTTCTTCCAGTTGCTCGATCGCCGCGAGGGAGAGCCCGGGCTCGACTAGCGCCGACAGGCTCCCGGCAGCGATCGCCTGCAACTCAAAAGCAATGCCGGTGGCGGGCAAATCCAGAGTCGTGCCTGCCGTTTTGAGAATGGCGTAGGCGTACATATTTCTTCCTAGGCTGTGAAAGGGAAAGTTTTTAATCCAACCGCAGAGTACGCAAAGGGCGCAGAGGAAAGAGGAGAGGGGAGAGGGGGAGAGTTTTCTCGATTTAAGGGAGAAATTCCAGGGCGAGGCTGAGTTGAACGGAGGCAGGCTGCCAATTTTCCTCGGAAGTCAGCCACTCGATGCGGGTGCCCTCGGCAAAGAGCTGGACTTCTGGAGTGGTTTGGATGACTTGCCGCTTGAGCCATTTCAAGAGGGTGTGGGCGGGTATTGCTTCTTGCAACAGGCGAGAGGCGGAGGATTGCACGATCGCGTTGGGCGCGATCGCCTGGATGTTTTCTGGCAAGACTTCGCCGCTGCTTAAATCCCAATTCCAATTTAAATCGCCCGCTACTACTTTAAGAATGGCCCTGCAGCGCAGGGTGCCGCTGGCCCAACTTTGGTGCTGCTGCAGGACGGAGGCGCGTACTCCGCCCACCAGTTGCATGACTTCATAAGAACTGCTCACGAGCTGCCACAGCAGTCTGTGAATCAGTTCTTCCCAGAGCATTTCGGGCAACTGAAACGCAGGCGGTTCGCCGGAGAAGGGCACTTGCACGGCATCCGCGAGGCTGCACGCGGCTGCGACTAAGCAGGCAATACTTGCCGGTGTGGGAGAAGCGGCTGCCGTCTGTTGGGTATTGAGTGCGTCGGCGGTGCCGGCGCTGTCGGCGGTGGCGGCAATAGCGGAAATAGCGCCGATTAATTTTTGCCGGATTAAACTCTGGCGGTATTTTTCGACCAGTGCCGGATCGGCGAGTCTGACGCGGGCTTGAGAATTGGGCGGGACGGGAATGATGGCAATGCTGGTTTCTGGGCGATCGGCAATAAATTCAAAATCGACCGTCAGCTTGACAGAACCCGATTTCCAACTGCTTCCGGGTTTGAGCAGTTCTACAGAAGCTGATTCCAGAAACATGCTGACTTCCGGGCTAGCGGCGAGGATTTGCTCGCGCAACTGCTGCGCGTACTGTTCTGCTGCGATCGCTTCTGCAGTCGGGGATATCTGAATCGTCGCATCCGCTGGCAGCCGGTATTGCAGGGGCAGCAGGGTGGCAAGGTCAACCGACCAGCGCAGGTCGCCTGCATCGGCTTCTAGAATAGCCGCCAGCCGCAGGGTGCCGCTCGTCGCTTCTCCTTGCGGGAGGCAGCATTGGGCTTTCACCCCCGCAAGCAGTCGCATGATTTCCTCGGAACTTTTGGCCAAGTACCAAAGCAGTTCGGGAATCAAATCTTCGACTAATATATATTGATACTTTTTGGCTTTCGTGCGGCTGCTTCGGCCTGCGCGATCGCTCCCCCAGGCATCGAGGACTTCCGAGGCTTCCTCGGCGACGTAGGGGGTCAAATTTTCTGGGGTGGGCGGCAAATGTTCGGGCCAGCCTCCTTGCGGCGATCGCACTTCCGCGACGATCGCCACCAACCGCTGCATCGCCTCCACAGCGCGATCGCTCGCCCAAAAAGGGGCGGTTGTCACGCGACCGATCGCCGCTTGCTCAGTCAGCTTGAGGATGCTTTTGCTGACAGCCTCGAACGTTAAAGACTCCGCTAACCCGCAACTTTCAGGCGCGGGCGTTAAATTGGCCGCTGTTTGTTCGGGTTCGCTCATTCGCTCGTGCCTGCTTCTAGCTCCATGCAGTATAAATAGCCCTGTTCGCCGTCGCGAGTGGCGATCGCTAGGCTGCTCGTGCCCCAAGCCGCGATCGCCCGGGGTGCTCTTGGCCCTTTCAGCGTCCGCGATCGCCCTTCGCTGTCGAAAAACATTATCTCGCCTTCCCGAGAAGCGACGACGTACTCTTTGCCAAAAACTGCCCAGCACGCCGGCACCACCTCCAAGGGAATCCGCGTCACTTGCAGGGGTTTTAGCTGAATGCGAAAAGCGGCGGGTTTTGGCCCGGAGTCAATCCCGAACAGCGTATAGGGTTCGGCGGCGAGTACCACGGAGCGATCGCTTCTGTCGCGCCGGAATTGCACTGGCAAATGAGCGATCGACATTTCCTGCCCCCGGCGAGCGTATACCTTCAAACGGGTTTGATGGTTTGCGGGTTCGCTCCAGATGGCCAGCAGGTGGCGCTCGTCCAGAAAGATTAATTCTGGAAGCGTTGCTTCTGAGAGGGGGATGCTGCGCCGGGGCGCTGCTGCACCGCTTTGCAAGGCGGACAGAGAATAGAAACGCAACTCGTCCGCGATCGCCACCGCCAGCCACCGACTTTGTGGAGAGACGGCTGCTGTATAGGGAAGCTGACTTAACCCCCCTGCCCCCTTCCCTGAGAGGGAAGGGGGTGTAGCAGGGGAGGGGCTCTTGGAGAGGTCTGCCGGTAGCTGCGAGACATCTAAAAGCATTTGCGCCCGGTACTGACCGGCCCCTATCCAGTAAAGTTGCTGCCGCGTCAGTACCAGACACCCCTGCGGTCGTGCCTGCAAGGATCGGGCTCCTTCCGGCAAACTCACCCGGGCAGGACGTTTGCGGGGCGCGCTCCAAACCATCACCTCGCAGCCCGCTGCTCCGTAAAGCGTGGACTCAGAGGATGCGAACCAGTTCAAGGGATCTGGCACTATCTTGCGGTACGATTCGGGCAAGGGCTTGAGGCGAATCGGTTCGGCAGGCGTTTCCCACGGCAGGCGGCGATCGCTGTAGTGTTTCACCAGCGGGTCCTCTGCTGCCTGCCTGATGGCGTCTGCCATTTCGGCAGCGCTGGCAAATCGGCGCGCCGGCAGTTTTTCCAGGGACTTTTGCCCGATCGCCCGCAGCGACTCCGGCACGCTCTCCGGCAGCAGTTTCCGCTCGTTCAGGTGCGCCCACATCAACTTGCCGGGAAATCCTTTAAAGGGGCGATCGCCCGCGAACATTTCGTACAAAATAATCCCGACTGCGTAGATATCGGAGGCGGGGGAATACAGCCCGTAAAATCGCTCCGGGGCCATGTATCCCGGCGATCCCATCGTGGCATCTCCTTGGGGGGTTGCGTTTTTCTTGCCCTGTGGAAATTGCAGGGCAATTCCAAAGTCAGACAGTCGGGGTATCCAGCCCTCATTTCCCAGCGTCAGGAGGATATTTTCTGGCTTGATGTCGCAGTGAACCATGCCTCGCTGGTGGACGGACTCCAAACCCGCTAAAATACCTATGATTAGCTGTAATGCTTCTGCCAATCGCAAGGGTCTGTTTTGCTCGAGCAGGTGGCGCAGGGTTCCGCCTTCGCAATAGTCCATCACCAAGTACCGACCGGTGGCGGTGTGTTCTAAGGTGTGGCAGGTGACGATATTGGGGTGCTCTTGGGCAATCGCCGACCAGAGTTCTTGCAGAAACTTTTTGGTGGGCGAACTGTCGTGACTGAGTTCTTTGAGGGCGGCGATTTCGCCAGTTTGGCGATCGACCCCGCAAAAAACCCGCCCAAATTGGCCTTGTCCAATTAGGTCTAAAATCCGGTATTTGGATTTTTGCGCGGATCGAAAGCGCGATCGCGATCGATACCCATCCGACTCCTCAACCTTCATAGTGTTTTTCCAAACCGATTTTGTATTCAGAGGCGTTTCTCGCCTTGGCTCTGGCTGCAAGAGCTGCGATCGCCAGCCCGCCGACTCCCCCCGCCTGTCCCTTCTTTGTCTTCAGCTTCTAAATTACCAAGATTCTTGTTTTCGGGGTGTCGGTAAGTTCTCAAAAAATTTGTCGAAAATATTTTAAGATTTATTAAGACCCGTTGGCAGCGCGGCCAGCAGCAAGGCCAGAACAAGCGCAGCCATTCACCGCGAGCGCTTGCCTCGCCTCGCGACAAAGCAGTGCGGTTAAACTTGTTAGGTGAGTTTCAACTCCTGCTATAAATAGAAAGAATGCAGGTTGCCTGCTTCTAAAAAATTATATTAGAACTAGAGTAACATTGCCAATAAGGCTCTAAACAAAAAAGATGGTCAAAACTGTTAAATTAGATCCCATTGCCTGCGAGGCAGCGGTCAAAACCAATACCAATATCCTCTCTGCCCTAATTGCCAACGAACTGCACGTCCTCAAAGAATGTGGCGGTCGGGGGATGTGTGCCACCTGTCACGTCTACATCAAACAGGGCATGAATGCCCTTTCTCCTATCAATCGGCGCGAGGAAAGGACTCTAGCCGTGATTACCACCGCCAATCCCAATTCTCGCCTAGCCTGTCAGGCGCGGGTGATCGATGAAGGGGTCGTGGTAGAACTGCCGACAGGGATGTACATCAACGCCATTCAAGATGTCGAAGCCCTGATCGGTCGCCGTGCCGAACAAAACCTGCTGCACCCGATTACCGGCCAAGTTGTCGTCGAGGCTGGCAAGTTGATTACTCGTTCTATCATCAAGCAGCTCGAAGAAACCCGCTTCCAAGTCGGACAGTATCTCGCTCAAACTAAAGATGCTTAACTAAGGCGATCGCTTGCGGCAGCAGGAGGGACTCTCGAAACTCGGCCTGCCCGGAGAAGGGATAAGCTCTATAATCGTTTCACAACGCTATTGCCTAAAAAAAGTCAAGTAAATGTTGAGCCAACTAGCCCGCCTGAGCGCAGAAGCTGACGGTCGCTATGCCACCGCTAACGAGCTGCAGTTTTTGAAAAACTACTTTAAGTCCTTTAGCGTTCGCTTGAGTGCTTACCAGAAAATTAAAGCCGCTGAAGCGGAAATTATCCGGCAAGCACAAGCTAAAATTCAGTCGGTCGATCCCAGTTTATTTTTCAGCGGTTCCGAGGACGCGACCGCCAAATGGCGGCTGGATACGGTGCGGGTTTTGCGCCAGACAGCGGCAGCTTTGCTCGTCGATGACGCCGAGCGATTGCGCAACCGATTTATTGTCTGGTTCAAAACAGTCCTGCGCGCCGTCAATGTGGAAGCAAGCGCCGACATCACCTATCAAGTGATGCTGGAGGTCGTGCCGGAGTATTTGACGGCTGAAGAAGCGGCGCTATTTCGTCCGCTTTGGGAACTCAACCGCCTCAATAAATAACTCAAGTTGCTACTAAGGAAACCGATAACGGGGTATGGGTAGCTGCCGATCGCGACTAGATTAGTAGCAACTGGAGAGCGGCTATTGACTGCACAATTTCTCCATAATGTTCGCGTGGTCTTGCCCTTCGGCAACCCAGGCTTCTGCGGGTTTGAGGCGATCGCTCAATCCGATCACGAACCGATTGCAATCCGCTCCCAAAGTTTCGCAGGTTGTTTGCACGCAGGAGATATCTCGCCCCGTGAGCTGGCTGAAAAAAGCACTCAATACCCCCGCCTCTAAAAAACACGAAGGGCACTTGCCTTGCGGAGCTTTGGCAGCGAAGGGAGAGTGAGCAATTTTCACTTCTAGAAAACCTTGCTGGTAATAAGTGCGATCCAGGTCAAAAGTCCCCCAACCCAGGCATTTCCAGCACTGTTGCAAGCACTGGATGAACTCCACCATCTCCATTTCGGCTACGGGCTTGCCGTAGTATTCGCTCACCTCTTCGCAAAAACGGACGTAGAAATTTTTGCCCCACCAACGACCGCAGTTAAACAGCACTAAGCCGGCTGCCGAGCCGGTTTCTTGGTCGAGTCCGGTGTAAATCGCTTCGAGGAAGGTATCCGGCAGAGACAGGAAGCGATCGCCCCGGCGATTTTCTAGCAAACCGAGTTCTAAATCCCCTCGGATATAGGAACCGGGGGCAAAGTAATTGCCGGGGAGGCGTTTGGAATCCAGCAGTTCGGCGATCGCGATCGTATTCATTCTTACTTAGCAGTTTCAGTAGTCAGTGATTAGCTTGCTGGGAGGGCTTTTGACAGGGGCTTTTTCTCATCCCTTCGTGCCTCCTGCCCCTCCCCGATTCCTCTTAGCTGTTCGCTTCTAAAAGGGTCGCGCGCGCTTGCTCTAAAAAGGGTTGCAGTAGTGCCAGCGCTTGCGGGGAGAGCAATTCCTTCAGGCGCGCCTGAAGGAGCTGGTAAAGCGCTGCCTCAATTTCTGCGGTTTGGTGCGTTTGCACCAGCCCTTTCAGCCAGTCGAGCAAGCGCCGCTGCAAGTATTCTCGGTCATTCAATAGCATGGCCATTCCGCAGTAGCGCAACACCAACAGCCAGTGTTTCAAGACTCTTTCTAAAATTCCCTGTTCGGTTTGGGGAAAAGCTTTAACCAGCCGATCCGCGACGGGTTGAAAAATGTCTACTTCTTTGTCGCGCAAAGACTCGTATACTTTCAGGCTTTGGGCGATCGAGATAGCGTACTGCTTGAAAGCCTCCATTTCCTCTGGCTTCAAGTAGCGGTTTTCTGCCTCTTCCATTAAGGCTTCAATCTTGGGATGCATCGTTCTCCACGGATATTTTCAGCTTAACCGTTCTCATAGTGTTCAGTGCTGAGTGCTCAGTGCTGAGTGCTGAGTGAGGATTTTTAAGTTTTGAAGACAAAAATTTAAATAATAAATTGCAACTCCTCACTTTTGTCTCAGCCGAGGCCGAAGAGCACTTTTTACTCCTCTCAGTCAGCACTTTTTACTTTTCCTCATGCCCCATACCCCACTGGTTTTAAAATAAATCCATCAAATCCGCCAGAGTCGTTTCTTTGGGTTCGTCGGTGGCTGGCACTGGCGGGGTAGAGGATGATTTTGGTAGGGAACCGACGGCGGGATTCCCTTCCCAAGGAAGCGCCCGAAAGAACTCTGCCACCGACACGGTTAGAGGCAGGGGTTGGCTGGAAGCAGGCAGCCAGTCGGGAAGCGTCAGGGTTTGACCGGACCAGTTGCACTGGCTGAAAAACTCTTCAACGGAGAGTTTTAACCAAGAAGTATCGGCGCTCATTTCAGCCGCTCCCCATCTTGCAGGCGTTTTTGAATGTCGCGGGCTGTGGCACCTTCGTTGAGCCAGAAGGCGGCGGCATCAATGCGATCTTTATTCCCCAGCAGAAACTTGCAGTAAGTTTCTCCCATTGAGTAGCACTGGATTTCGATGCAGCTCAGAGATTTTTTGACCAGAGAGGTGAAGAAACCAGAAAATAACCCAGCATAGAGATAGCAGACGGGTTTGCCGACATCGCCCAGGGTGCGAGCCACGGCGGAATCGAAGAGATTGATAAAGATAAATCCCTGCTTGCGATCGCTCATGTCTACTTCCCAGCGTCCCCATCCTTGGGCTGTAAACGGCCACCACCAAGTTTCCAACAGGAACATTAAATTAGAATTGTAGATGTCGCGATCGAATTCCTTTTCAAACCAGTCCCGAAAAACGAGCGCGTCCTTGGTTCCCCACTGGCAGCCGATCGTGTACATGATCACTGCCGAAGCGTTGCCGACTTCTTCTTCCAAGCCTTCTTGCAGTCCGATAATAAAATCTTCTGCTGCGAATATATTGCGGCTCTCGTTCCAGTCGGTAATCGTGCCGATTTCCGGCTGAAACTGAAAAAAATCTTCAAATCGATAGTGGTTGTGCTTTTTGGGGTGCTTTTTTTTCAGTGAGTGGTTTTGGCCCGCTGTCTGGTTAGCAGGCGCAGCAGTTGTGATAGCTGATTCCCTATTGCTGGCGATCGCCATCGATTCAACCCTCCTTCGTGGGGTAATTGGCTCTGATGACTGGGAGGCACGACTGTTTTATTCAATTGTAATCGCACCCCTTCTAATGCGCTGCCATCCAAAACTCGGGCCGGCAGCGAACCCCCTGGGGGGCTTGCTACTTTTCTCTAGTTTATGCCACTTTAAAGCAGGCAAGCAAATTGCTCTACAATATTTTATTAAAAAATATGCGATCGAAACTTAAAGAATTCTTAAACGAGTTCAGCCGCGACAACAGGCCGAGAGTGGCCGAGGCTTTGCCCGGAAGCGAAGCTGGCGGCGATCGAATCGCGCGATCGCTCCTGAGAGAGTCTCGTAAAATATGTTAAGTTTTCGACACAACAGCTACACGGATTGGGGCAGGTATGGTAGGAAATCAGGCTTGTATCGCCATCGGCATCAATCAATATCAGTTCTTCCAACCCCTATCTTATGCCCAACAGGACGCGCAAGCGCTGCAAGATTTCCTGGTGGGTGAAGTCGGGTTGCCGCCAGAGCGGTGCCTGCTGCTGACGGACAGTTCGCCGCCGGTTGGGGGGCGATCGACCTATCCGACTCGGGAAACGATAGAAGAATGGGTGGGCAAATTCTGCCAGACGCTGCGCCCGGGGGACATCCTGTGGCTGTTCTGGTCTGGCTATGGGGCAAGCCAAGATGGCGAGGACTACCTGATGCCCCGAGAAGGCGATCCGGAAGACGTGGCGGCAACCGGAATATCGGCGCGATCGCTCCTGAGAGGGCTCAAATCCGCGCAAGAGCGGGCCAATCCGCCCGTAAAAATGCTGCTGTTGCTGGACATCAACCGCGCCTCCGGCAGCGGCAGTTTCGGCGAGATCGGAACGGAAACCGCAGCGATCGCCAAAGAACTGAAAATTCCCGCCATCCTTTCCTGCCGTCCCGACCAATTTTCCCGAGAAAGCGGCGTTTTGCGCCACGGCTTATTTACAGCAGCCCTATTAGAATGCCTGCGCTACAGCCGCTGCGTCACCGTAGATCACCTCGTTCGCTATTTGAACCATCGCTTGCCGCAATTGAGCGAACACCTCTGGCTGCCGCCGCAAGATCCGCTCGTCGCCGTCAACCCTCCAGAAAACATCCACCAATTGATTTGGCAGCCCAAGGAAAACGGCGCAACCGTCAATCCCGATTTGTTAGTGGCGCTCAGCAATGGCGCTGGCAGCGCCAATGGCAAGGCGGTGTACGGTTTCGAGTATCCGGGTGCGGCAGCCAAAAATGGAACGAATGGGGTAGGGCCAAAGAACGGGCAACCGGTCAAGGGGAAAGCAGCACTCCCTCCCGAACCGACGCGGGCTGAGGCAGCGCCCAATCCTCCAGCTCCCTCTTCCCCAATCCCCCCACCGGCCAATCCCGGCACGGGCAAAGATCGGGACGCCAAAGCGATCGCAAGGCAGCAATACCTGCTGGTGTGGAGCGGCGCGGCGGCGGTGGTGTTGGCGTTGGGCGCGATCGCCAGCCGTTCGATCTTCGCGATCGACCCTTCCCGAGAACCCCAGCCAGCGCCCCCAGAAGTGGCGCAATCGCCGCCCAGCCCCAGCGCGTCAGAGGCTCAGCCAGCACCCTCGGCGCGGACATTGGCGCAGCAGCAGTCCAGTCAATTGCTCCTCGACAAGGCGACTCTGGCAATTCTGCCGACAGAAGCGTCCCAGTTTGCTTACGCGATCGCGATCGCCCGCCAAATTCCCCCCAGCGATCCCCTCTATTCTCAAGCGCAGGAAAATATCGACCGCTGGGGCAGCGTGATTCTGGATATCGCCCGGGCGCGCGCCAAGCAGGGGAATTTCTCTCTTGCGATCGCGGCTGCCCAACTGGTGCCAAAAGACCGGCTCGTTTTGGCAGAGAAAGCCAAACAGCAAGCCGCTCAGTGGCAGCAAGAAGCCGCCGTGCAGCAAGCCAATCAGAATTTGTTGAAAGCCGCCGCCGTCTTGGCACGCAAAAAACAGCCCGCTTCCTACGCCCAGGCGATCGCCGCCCTCCGCCCCATCAAACCGGGCCAGCCCAAGTATGCGGACGCCCAGCA
Source organism: uncultured bacterium (assembly GCA_964405435.1). Lineage (GTDB taxonomy): Bacteria > Cyanobacteriota > Cyanobacteriia > Cyanobacteriales > Oscillatoriaceae > DVEG01. Next base: position 383 of record CAYOOD010000039.1, on the reverse strand, counting down.
GCTCGTCGCCCAGTGGAGCCAAGCTATCCTCGACATTGCCAAGGCGAGAGCGGCTCGCCGCCGGTTCAGTGCAGCGATTGAAGCGGCTTCGCTGGTGCCGCCCTCCGCGCCGGTTTATGCAGAGGCTCAAAGCGCGATCGCCCAGTGGCAGCAGCGGCGTTCGCGTTAGTGGCAGGCGATCGCCCGCGATCGCTGCCGGCGGGTGCGTTGTAGCGGTCAATCTCTTGCAGCCCGTCTTTGCGCAGGATGGTTTCCCCGCGCGCCGCGTCTTGACACAACCGATGCACCTGGACGCGATATCCTTTGCTGATTTGCCAGCTCTTTCTTCAAGTTATACCAAGTTGGCTAACTTAGTATTGTTACATTTTTTTATATATCCCGGA
>CAYOOD010000038.1:0-66198 GCA_964405435.1 uncultured bacterium | reverse complement strand
AAAAACATTGATTTTGCCATTATAGCATAATTTTTAAATTTTGGAGAGGTCTTTTCTATTTTTCCGGCGCGACGCCTTGACCATCTTTTTTTTGGCTTTTGTTTCGCGCGATTGCTTCGGGCGGCGATCGCTGCCTTCCATCGCGCTGAAAATGGGGGCTACGTTGTCCCTCGCGAACGATCGCTTCTTGCGAGGCGTTTCGCGTTTCGCCTTCAAGCCCATCTCTACCTGCACGTCCTCCCAATCTCCTATGATATCTTCGACAACGCAACCGGCAGCGAAGGCACGCTCGATGAGCGGCACCCATTCTAGTGCTTTGAGGTCAATTAGCGAACCAATCAGAAAGCTGTTGAGTTCTTGGTGGTTGTCTTGAAATAACTCCAACTCAGCGGCGATCGCTCTGACGCACTCAGCACGGGTTTCCGGGTCCGCCTGCCCAATGCGTGCGAGGATCTCGGCAGCGATGACGCGGGGATACATGCCGCGAGATTTATCGGCCACATAAGCCGCGAGTGCTGGGACGGCAGCAGGGCCAATCAGCTCGAACACTTCCGGCATTTCCGCTGCAACCCACTCGTCGTCTTCACACTCGTGCAGCAAAGACAGGAGCGGTTCGATCGCTGCCTCAGCCCGCAGTTGTCCCAACGCCCGCCGCGCGTGAACCGGTGCCCAGCAATCTGGCTGCTCCGCGTCTGTCTCCTCCAATTCCCGATCCGTCGCCATGCGGATCAACTCGGAAACGTGCTCTGAGCCAAGCTCGAATTTCTCTGCATAGTTGGGCCACTCGCGCCAGTCGGGGGGTTCGCCTATGGCCAGCAGCTCGTCCACGGGCGGGGAATAATCGCCTGCACTCATATCAATCTCCTTTGATAGTTGGGGAAAGACCTGCCCTTATTGTCCCACTGGCAGGGCGATTTCGGGCCACCTGCCACCGCTGGCCTCCCCCGCCTTCAAACTTTATTTTTTTTTAATTTGTTGCTTTTGTCAGCAAACGGTAAAATAAGATACAGAAATAAACTGATGAGTTCTCGTTTTCATCTCACCTTACCCCAGTTCCTGTTGTCCAATGCAAAATCAAAATATAAAACTCACCTATCGCGGCGTCCGCTACGACTGCGAACTTCCCACCCTCGACATGGTAGAAAGCTCGGTTGGCGGTAGATATCGGGGCCATCCTTGGCGATTGGGCCATCCCCGACACCTACCCGCGCCGCAACCGATTTGCAGCCTGCAATATCGCGGCGTTCACTACCAGAGCGATCGCCCGAGCGAGAGCCGCGCGCGCGTCCCCGAACGGGTGACATCCGCCCCGAAACTGTGCCTGGCGATCGTCTCAGAAGTGGCCCAAACCCACCGCGACAACCTGTGGAAAAATCTCGAACGACGCCTGCAAGTGGCCAAAGCAAAGGGCGATCGAGCTCTCATCGAAATGTTAGAAAATGAATCAAAGCAATTAGGGTGCTTAGTTTAATAGGATTGGGGTATCGAGAGCGCGCCCTTGACCATTCAAAAACCGGTTTTTTTTAGAACTCAAAAACCCGGCTTCTTCAAAATTCAAAAACCCGGTTTCTTCAAGAAACCGGGTTTTTTGGTACTTACCCTTTAATGCAAACCACCTGTTTCAGCGTCGCCAACACTTCCACCAAATCCGCTTGCTGCGCCATCACGCGCTCGATCGGCTTGTAGGCGGCAGGAATTTCATCGATAACCTCATCATCTTTGCGGCACTCAATGCCGCGAGTTTGCTCGATCAAATCGTCCATTGTAAATCGCTCTTTGGCTTTGTTGCGAGACATCAAGCGCCCAGCGCCGTGACTGCACGAACAGTAACTCTCAGCATTTCCCTTGCCTTTAACGATGAAGGATTTGGCACCCATCGAACCCGGGACGATGCCGAAATCGTCCTGGCGCGATCGCACTGCCCCTTTGCGAGTGACGTACACTTCCTCGCCGAAATGGACTTCCTTCTCGGCATAATTGTGGTGGCAATTCACTTGCAATAAAGGCTTCATCGGCTTGCCGCCAGCGAGGTGCTTCTCCACAACCCGCTTGACACGAGCCATCATCACCTCGCGATTGTAGCGGGCGTAATCCTGTGCCCACTGCAAGTCCCGCCAGTAGGCTTCAAACTCCGGCGTATTCGCGATAAAATAAGCCAAATCGGGATCGGGGATGCGATCGCCAGCCAATTGCCGCAATTCCTTCGCCGTATCGATGTGATACTGCGCCAGCATATTGCCAATGTGGCGCGAACCCGAATGCAGCATTAGCCAAACGGCGTTTTCCTCATCCACGCAAACCTCAATAAAATGGTTGCCTGCGCCGAGAGAACCGAGTTGTTTCATCGCTTGATTTTGCAAGCGCTGCACCCCCGGATGAAGCTCGCCGTACTCCCGCCACCCCTGCCAGTTCGTCACCGCTTTTTCGATTTCCTTATTTTCCGTCAATCCGACGGGCACATTTGCCTCGATCTCGCGGCGAATCTTCTTAAGTTTCCCCTCCAAGCGATCGCCCTTATAAGGAGTTTTCACCGCACAGATCCCGCAGCCAATATCCACCCCCACAGCAGCCGGGATAATCGCCTCTTTCGTCGCAATAACCGATCCCACCAAAGCACCTTTTCCCAGATGGACATCTGGCATCAGCGCGACGTGCTTGTACACGAAAGGCAGCGACGCCACATTTTTTGCCATCTTTTCCTCGGCAGCAGAGAGCGGGTGCCCTGCCCAAGACAATACCGGATGGGGTGTTGAAAGATTCAGCGGTTCGTAAGGCATGGGTTAAAAGAGTAAAAAGTGCTGAGTGCTGAGTGCTGAGTGAGAGAGTAGGAGAGTGGGAGAGTGTGGGACTCTTGTACGATCGCTTATCGCGTTTTGGGAGTCTCGCTCAACCAGTAGAAAGAGCTGTGTTTCAGCTAAGCTACACCTATACTACATACAAATTACAAAAGTGTCAAGGAATCTCCTGGCGCAGTTGCTCGATACTCTGCTCCCAGCGAGCGCCGTCAAAGGGCACAACGCGAAAGCGATCGCGAACGTCCCCATCCAAACAGCGGACATTAACCGAGAAACCCTCGGGATGCGATCGCGGGCGGTAAAACGAGTGAATCCCGCAAGTGCGGCAGAATGTATGCTTGGCAACCCCCGTATTAAACGTGTAAGTCGCCAGCGCCTCCTCCCCTTGCAGGAGCGTAAAATTTTCAGCCGAAACAATCAAATGCAAAAATCCCTTCTTCGTGCAAATCGAACAATTGCACTCCGTCGCGACGTGTTCCTCCACTTTCACCCGAAACCGCACCGCACCGCAGTGACAGCCCCCTTCATAAAACACTGGTTCCTTCATCGGTAATTCTCTAATAACCTACTCTTTACTCACTTTAATCTTACGGTTTTTTATGCCCCTGTGTGAGGGCGAAGCATTTGCGAATAAATCTTTGGGCCTAACCCGTAGATTGTCGCGCTTTCTTCTTTGCCCCTACATGCCTTATTCATGCTCTCTCCCTCTTTCCTCTGCGTCCTTTGCGTCTTTGCGGTTTATTTAAAAAAATGGCTCTTCTAAAGTAAAATCCCATCCAACCGCGAATCATTGCCCGTCGCGTCGCGCTGCAGCCAAAAACTCCGCAAACCCGCCGCGATCGCTCCCTGGTAATCTTCCTCAAAACTATCGCCGACGTGCAAAGCATCCGAAGCCGCACAGCCGTGTTTTTGCAGGGCAGCGGCGAAAATTTTCGGATCGGGCTTGGCGGCACCAACTTCTGTAGAAATCGTCACGGAGCTGAAAAAATAAGCCAAATCCAGCGCCTTTAAAACCGCATAAATCCGGGAATCGAAATTAGACAAAATGCCCAATTCAATCCCCCGATGGTGCCAGCTTTCCAGAGTTCCGCGCACGTCGGGATAGACAAACCAGGGCGCAGCAGTGGCAAAGTGCGCGTAGAGATGGGCAAAGAAACCGTCGAAATCAGAGAAGTGATGGGAAACGCCGGCTCTGTGGAAAGTTTGCAGGGCGATCGCGTGCCACCAGTGATATTCCCGCTGCGGCAAATCCGCCGCATCAAGCCCCGGAAAGCACGCAGGTACAGCCACCTTAAAGCTCTCGAAAAAGGCGCGATTCAGCGCGTCAGCCGAAGCAGCGACGCCATACTCGCTGGCGACAGAAGCATACACCTCACCCACGCTACCCCGCACGCCAAATAGCGTGCCAACGGCATCGAGAAAAATCACTTTGGGGCGTCCGTTATTTTGGGTCATGTTGGCAAGGGGTAAGGGGTAATTGGTAATTGGCAGGATGATTCTTACTCATTATCCATTACCGATTACCCATTACCTATTACCCATTCGCAATTTAACTCGAAAGCATCCCCTGTAAGGGCTGGGTAATCCAATTAAAAGCGACTTTTAACTGGTGATCGAGGGTGGGCATCCGATACAGATAGACCAGACGGCGAGCGAGGTGAGCGATCGGGCCATCTAGTTTGATTCCTAACCCGGTGAGGGTGGCGTTGTCAATGCCCAATGCCATCATTTCGCCGGCTGCCTGATAGCGGAAGGGCAGCAGGGGGCGATCGCTCAGAGACGCCCAGACATTCCAAGCAGCATAATCAGCTTGCTGGATGGCAGCCTGAGCCGTGGCGGGCACCTGCTGCCCTTCGGCATCCTTGCAGTCGGCTAAATCTCCGAGGGCGAAAATTTCCGGGCGATCGATCGCTTGCAGCGTCGGCAAAGTGACTAACTGCCCGCGACTATTTTGCTTGAGGGGGAGCTCTCGCGCCGCCGCCGCCACCCGCGTCCCCACTGTCCACAGCACCAGATCCGCCGGAATCGCGTCTATTTGTCCCTTGTACAGTAGCGAAATCGTCTCGGCATCGAGAGATTCTACCGTCGTTTCCAAATCGAGCCAGACGCGGCGATCGTCCAGCGCCCGCATAGCAGCTTCGCGGTTGAACTCGCTGGAGGTGCGCAAAATCGTATCGGCTTGTTCCACGAGCCGAATGCGCCCCCGCTCTTTCAGCCTATCTGCCAGCTTGCAAGCCAGCTCCACGCCGCTGTAACCAGCTCCCACAACGACTACACGAATAAAGTCTTTTTCAGAGGCTTCCAACGCTCTGAGGCGTTCTTCGACGCGGTAGGCATCGTTCACCGTGCGGAACGGGAAAGCATATTCACTCGCTCCCGGCACCACATGCAAGGGCGTCTCTCCCCCGAGTGCCAGTACCAGGCGATCGTAGGTAAAATCGCTGCCATCTTTCAGCAGCACTTTTTTCTCGGAGTCCACGTCAATTGCCGCAACCGCTCCCTGGTGGAAGCGAACCCCCGTATTCGCCAAAAGTTCTTCAAAGGGCGGGGCAATTTCCCAGGTTTGCAGTTCGCCGGTCAGGATTTCGTAGAGCAGGGGCGAAAACAGGAAGCGATCGTTCTGGTCAATGAGAACGATCGCCGGCTTTTGGGGCTTTGTCCAGGGAAGCTGACTCAAACGCAGAGCGGCATACAATCCGCCAAAGCCTCCGCCGAGAATAACAATGCGTGCTGGGTGTTCACTCATAAGTTTGTAAGCAGGCGATTCTAGCAGGGCAACTGTATTTCAGCATAGCAAGGCTGGCAAGTAGAGTAGAAAGTGCTAAGTGCTGAGTGCTGAGTGAGAGAGTGGAAAGTGTTCGCTGCTGAGTGTGGGAGCCGTTCTGGCGCGATTCGCTGGCGCGATAGCTGGCGCTTCACGCGGCGTTCCGCTCGAATGGGGAAAATCCTGACGGACAGCGCCAAGGGTGCGAATAAAAAAATATTGGCGCGTCAAACTAACAGAGCAAATTTTCTGGCAGGTTTCCAGTATGGCACCCATTCTCAAGACTCTCAGGCAAACTGTATTTAAAACCAGACCCATTCAATCTTCCGCTCTCCCAGATGCAGAAAGACACGTCGTGGAAGCGGGGCAGCAATTTGAACTCCACTCCTATACCTTCGACCGCAATCACATTCGCTTTGCCCTCAGTAAAGAGACTTTCAAAGGTCGGAATACTTGGTATGCCTTCGGGCAGCACGTTCAGATTTTGGCGGATGGCGGCAAACAAGCGATCGCCTATCCCAAACCCAGACCGAATTCCGTCAGACTGCGAGTTCCGTACAAATCGCAACTCGACAACTGGTACAATCCCACCGGCTCTTGTAACGTCACCTCAATCGCCATGTGCCTGGAGTACCTGAAAACTCCGCGCAAAACCTATTCAGGACAATTTGAGGACGAACTTTATCAATATGCCATTAAAAAGGGATTGAGCCGGCACGAGCCCGAACACTTGGCCAAAATTGTCAGAGATTATGGCCGCAAAGATGACTTCAAACGCAATGCCACCATCGATGCCGTGAAAGATTGGCTGGCTACGGGCAACCTTTGCGTGATTCACGGATATTTTACCTCTTTCGGGCACATTATTGTTGTCGTCGGATACGATTCCGACGGCTTCATCGTTCACGATCCTTACGGCGAGTGGTTCCCTGACGGCTACCGTACCGATCTCAGCGGTGCTTATCTCCACTACTCTTACAATTTGATTCGCAGAACGTGCATCCCTGACGGTAACTTCTGGGTTCACTTTATTTCCGCTTAAACAAGAAACCCGGTTTTTTCAAAAAACCGGGTTTCTGTCACTCTCATTTCACTTCCCGCCTGTAAACGTCACCCCTTGAATGAAATAGCGATTGAAAAAGGCATAGATTGCCAGCGCTGGCAGCGTGAACATCATCGACGCTGCCATGATATAATTCCAGTAGGTAACGTATTGCCCCTTAAAACTGTTCAGCCCCAAAGGCAGCGTAAACAGTTCTTCATCAGATAAAATAATTAGGGGCGTTAAAAAATTATTCCAAGCCCCCATAAACACGAATATTGTTTGCGCCGCTAGAGCCGGCTTGGCTAAAGGCAAGACAATTTTAAAAAAAGTTTCTACCCGCCCCAACCCATCCAGCGCCGCCGCTTCCTCCAGTTCTTTCGGAAAATTTACAAAAAATTGCCGCATCATAAAAATAAACGTGGCATTGACGGCAGCGGGAACAATCAAACCCTGATAGGAATTGAGCCATCCCAAAGTTTTCAAAATCAAATAACTCGGAATCAGCGTGACTTGCCCGGGCACCATTAAAACGGCTAAAATTAAAAACAGCCAAAAATTGCTGCCGGGAAAGCGAAGTCGGGCGAGCGCATAACCCGCCATCGAGTTAAATAAGAGGTTGAGGGCAGTCACTGCGATCGCAACCCCCAAACTGTTGAGAAACCACCGCCCGAAAAGCGGCTGTGCGAAAAAAATTTGCTTGTAGTTCTCCAGCGTCGGCTGCTGCGGGATAATATTCAATCCCCCCGATAAAATTTCTTCCAGCGGCTTGAAAGACGCCGAAATCGCCCAGACAAACGGCAGGAGAGTTGCGATCGCGTACAGTAGCAGCCCTGCGTACAGGATGCCTTGCACCCAATTCAAACGCCTCATTTTACCCATCCTTTACTTAAAATTACTTCAATTCTTCCTCTCGGTACAAACTCCGCTGAATCGCAGTCGCTATCATGATAACCAGCGCCAAACCCAAAGCTAGCGCTGCTGCATAGCCCATTTCCAAATTCTTAAACGCATATTGATAAATCAACAACACTAGCGTTAAAGTTGCATTATTTGGCCCTCCCGAACCCCCAGAAAAAATATAAGATTGGTCGAACAATTGAAACGTTCCAATAATGCCAATTACAACAATAAAAAAAGTAACGGGCTTTAAAAAAGGCAGCGTAATATAAAAAAACTTCTCCCACGCATTCGCCCCGTCAATCGCCGCCGCATCGTAAAGACTTTCAGGGATATCTTGCAGTGCTGCCAAATAAATTACCATAAAAAAAAGGAGCCGTTGACCAAATATTCATCAACATAATCGCCTTCAGCGCTACCGCAGGATCGCCCAACCAATTGTAAGCGGGCAACCCGACAAATCCCAACAGGGCATTCAGCAGCCCGTTGGGATTGTACATCCAGATAAAGATTAACGTTAAAACCGCTGAAGAAGTAATAGTCGGCAGAAAAAATAAAATTCTAAACCAGTCTCTCCCTTTAATTTTACTGTTCAGAATGAGTGCTAATATCAGAGCCAGTATCGTCTGAGTGGGAACCACGAGCGCCACATATTCAGCCGTATTTTTCAGGGCAATCCAGACGCGCTCGTCGCCGACAAGGCAGAGAAAATTTTTCCACCCCACCAATTTATAGCTGAGGTTGCCCAGAATTTTGACCTTGTGAAAAGCCAAAAAAACTGCAAATACAATCGGCAGGATTACAAAAATCCCCAAAATCAGAATCGCAGGAGCCATAAAAAAATAGCCCGAAGCAGCTTCGTCAAAATTTGGCTGACTGCGAACCCTTCTAAAACTTAGCATATTTTCTCCCTGGTGGCGATAAAAATTCGCCCTAAATTAACTCTATAAATCTCTTTCTTTCTCTCTCTCTGCGTCCTTTGCCTCTTTGCGGTTTATAAAATTCCCTACCTTTCCTCTCTAGGGATTCATGCAATCCTTATTCGCTTCTCTCTGTGCTTTCATCATAGCGTCTTGTAGAGATTGCTGTCCGAGCATGACACTGATAAACTGATTGTTAAAACTTGTAAAAATTTTGGGCAATCTCTCGCCGGCTTGCCAAACGGTTGCACTCGCCGCCCCGGCAACAAAGGGAGCATATTGCGGTTTCTGCCCAAATTCTTTTAAAATCGACTTGCGGGTGGGCAGTGCAAATCCCGTATTCGTCCACGCTTTCATTCCCGCTTTCCCCGTTAAATAGGAAATTACCTGCCAAGCGGCTGTTTTATGTTTGGCATCTTTATTCAAAACGTAAGCGACGGTATATGCCATCGTTCCTTGTTTGTTGCAAATTGTCGGGATTGGCGCGATGCCAAAATCGAGGGTGGGAAAGGTATCTTTCAGGTAGGGAATTGCCCACATTCCCTCGATAACCATTGCGGCTTTCCCCGCACCAAACATCTCGCTGCCGGAACTCGCCCCGACATCTGAGGGCAGGGCAGATGTTCTCTGGTTTCGATACTGTTCGGTGAGGAATTGCAGCCCTTTTAATCCCGCTGGCGTGGCAAAGGCGGCTTTTCCATTTGCCTCGGTTAATTGCCCGCCGCAAGATTTAATGAGAAACGCCTGACGTGCCAGTTCCGGCAAAACACCGAAACCGTATTGTTCTATTTTACCATCTTTATTTTTATCGCGGGTCAGTTTTTTGGAATCGTTGAATAAGTCTTGCCAAGTTTGAGGGGGTTTGGCTAATCCGGCTTGTTGAAAGGCTTTTTTATTGTAGAAGAGTGCGAGGGTTGAGAAATCTTTGGGGATGCCGTAAATTTTGCCGTCTTTTTTGAAGGCGTCTAGCAAGACTTTTTCAAAGTCGGCGAGGTCAAAGTTTTTTTGAATGTAAGGGTTGAGGGGTTCTAGGGCTCCCTCATTCATCAGTCTGGGGGCTTCAGCGGCATCTAAATAAAATACGTCGGGAGCGGTGCCGCCGGCGAGTCGGGTGTAGATGACTGGCATGTATTCGGCGGTGATGACTTCGTACTTGACTTTGATGTCTGGATGGGTTGTTTCAAATTGCTTGAGGAGGCGGGCGAGCAGCTTTTGTTCGCTGAGATTGCTCTGCCAGCCGGCTAGGGTGACAACTTGTTGGGTGGGTTCGGCGTTTTTGGGGCTACAGCCGGTGACAATGGCGATCGCGATCGCCAAGAGGGCTGAGCCTGCCTGTCTGCATGTCGTCATTATTCAATTTACTAAATTTGGGAAGCTCGAATATAGTTGAAAAAGAACTGATAAGGGCAGTACGCCCCGCAGGAATTGTTTTTCTTATTGTAGTGGATATTGACCGTCGTGGCCAAAGTTGCTTTCAAAAACGTCTACAAAAGCTTCCCCGCTCGCAAAGGGGAAAAAAAATCTATATTGCGGGACATTAACTTGGAGGTGCCGGATGGCCAATTTATGGTGCTGGTGGGGCCGTCCGGTTGCGGGAAAAGCACGCTATTGCGCTTGCTGGCAGGGCTGGAAGAAATCACTGCCGGCGAGATTTATATTGGCGATCGCGTCGTCAATAGCTTCCCCCCCAAGGAACGCGACATCGCGATGGTTTTCCAAAATTACGCCCTCTATCCCCACCTGACGGTGTACGACAACATCGCCTTCGGGCTGCGGCGCGCCAGCAGGGGAGCGCAGGAGCAGGGGGAGAGCTTTGTTGAGGATATGTTCGTCGCGGCAACGCGATCGCTTCCCAAAGGCTTGCGCTACCTTTCGGAAAAAGAAAAAGCGATCGACGAGCGCGTGCGTTCGGTATCGCAACTCCTCCAGATTGATTCGTTTTTAGATCGGTTGCCGAAACAGCTCTCTGGCGGGCAAAAGCAGCGGGTTGCCCTCGGCAGGGCGATCGCTCGCAATCCCCAAGTCTTTTTAATGGACGAACCGCTCTCGAATCTCGATGCCAAGCTGCGCACCGAAACCCGCGCTCAAATCGTCAAGCTCCAGCGCCAGCTCGGCACGACGACTATCTACGTCACTCACGATCAAACGGAAGCGATGACGATGGGCGATCGCATCGCCGTCATGCACGCGGGCCAAATTCAACAGGTGGCCCAACCGCTAGAACTCTACAGCCGACCGGCTAACCGCTTCGTTGCCGAATTCATCGGCTCGCCCCCGATGAACTTCCTGTCGGTGCAGTTTCAGGCACCCCTGTTGGTGGTACACCCGCAGTTTCGCCTCACCCTGCCAGAAGTTTGGGCAGCAGTTCTGAAAAAATACGACGGGCGATCGCTCGTTTTGGGCATCCGCCCGGAACACTTGAGCCTCAGCCTCCCAGCCATCAAAAATCTGCAAGTGCAAGTCGATCTCGTCGAAGCCCTCGGTCACGAAACCTATTTATCCGTCAGCTTACCCGGTGATGGCGGTGCCGGCGAGCCGCAAAGAATGCAGGTGCGCGTCGAGCCCGATCGCTCCGTGCGGCTGGGCGAGCAAATCTGGATCGCGATCGCCCCCGACAAACTTCACCTCTTCGACCCCGACACCGGCGCGGCCATTTTCCCCTAAAGCTGGCCAGCTCGTCTATTACGGCATTCACTACCGCAACCGTAACTGAGCGATCGTTGCCACTCGGGCAAGTCTTTGTTACATTAATTTACAGAAGTTAACAAAACGTTGCTAAAGGAAGTCAAGACAATGGAAAAAGACAATCGCAACACTTGGCAATGGGGCTTCACCGCTGGCGCTGAAAACTGGAACGGTCGTCTGGCGATGATCGGTTTTGCCGCCGCCCTGATTCTGGAACTGGCCACCGGCAAAGGCGTGCTGCACTTTTTCGGGCTGATGTAGTGTTCAACCGGATCGAGAGCAGCTTGCCCTGAAAGCAGCGCTTCCCGCGATCGGAGGGAAGCGACGGAAAAGAAATAGATTAGAAACCAAATCGTTTCAAAAGCTCAAACAATCTCCAAACGAATGTAACTGGGAGTTCCCAAAAGGACGCCCAGTTTTTTTATCAGCGAATAGCGAAGGCTAATGGCTAATGGCATGACGATTAGCGATTAGCCTTGCTTAGCTGTTAGCGGATGTATTCTTTGAGAATGCTGTTGCGATTGGGATGGCGCAACTTCCGCAGGGCTTTCGCTTCAATTTGGCGAATCCGCTCGCGGGTGACGTTGAATATCTGGCCGATTTCCTCCAGAGTTTTCATGCGCCCGTCATCCAAGCCGTAGCGCAGCCGCAAGACATCGCGTTCGCGGGGGCTGAGGGTATCGAGGACGCTTTCGAGGTCTTCGCGCAGCAGATTTTTAGCCACCTGATCTTCGGGCGTTTCGCCGTCAGATTCGATAAAGTCTCCCAGGCGAGAATCTTCTTCTTTGCCGATGGGAGTTTCTAGAGAGATAGGCAACTGAGCCGATTTGGCGATGAAGCGCAACTTCTCGATGGTCATTTCCATGCGAGTTGCGATTTCTTCTTCCGTGGGCTTGCGGCCCATTTCTTGAGAGAGGAGTTTGGTGGTCTTTTTAATCCGAGAGATTGTTTCGTAAAGGTGAACGGGGAGGCGGATAGTGCGGGACTGATCCGCGATCGCCCGGGTGATAGCCTGACGAATCCACCAAGTCGCGTAAGTCGAGAATTTGTAACCCTTTTCGTGGTCAAACTTCTCTGCTGCCCGGATTAGCCCCAAGCTGCCTTCTTGAATCAGGTCTTGGAACGACAGACCGCGATTCATGTATTTCTTGGCGATCGAAACCACCAGACGAAGGTTCGACTGCACCATTTTTTCCTTTGCCCGCCGCCCGATATGCAGGCGACGGCGAAACTCTGGCAAAGCCATGCTCACGGCTTCAGCCCACTCCGAATCGTGGGGAATCCGCTCTAAGTGGTCGCACAGTTGTTCGCGCACCCGTTCTAATTCCAACAGGTCGGCGATTTTGCGCGCGAGTTCGATTTCCTCGTCAGCCCGCAGCAGTCGAATCCGGCCAATTTCTTGCAAGTAAAGACGAATGGAGTCTTCCGTATAATGCTTCTTTTTGGCCTGGGCTTTCCGACGGGCTGTGCGAGCCTTACCAGACTTACTGTCATCCCGATCGGTCTGAGCTTCTAGAAAGACTTCTCGATCGCCTTCTTCGTTGCTGAACAACTCATCTTCCATATCGTCCAGTAACAGGTCATCTAAATCGTTCTCAGGCTGTCCGATGGTTTCCAGCTCTGTCCGATCGAGGGTTGCCACTACATTGTTAGCCTGGTTCATGCCGCGTTCCTCATGCTCCTTATTCAAACAATCAATCTCTGGATAGCGCGATCGGTCTGTCTCCTGACAGTCGCGAACGAATTGTAGCTCTTTCCAGCTACAAGCGGCTCTCTTAACTGCCCGAAGCGCCGACCGAAACCTGCACCCCTTCCCCTCCTGTTAACGGTCGGGTAGAAGCGCCACAGAATACCTTTATGTTGGTTTTTAGGAAGACCTCTCCGATTGTAGCCTAGTTCACCAAAATTGCACGCTGCTCGATTGGTTTGACTCCAGCGTCGGAAGGTCAGGCTTTCCAAGAGCAAAAGTCCAGCTCTCTCATCTCGTCTCAGCTAAATGCCTGAAAAGTTTACAACATGCCGCGCGCTTCCATAGCGGCGGGCGCTTTCGCGATCGGACACTCCGGTTGAACCGTTGCCTTTCCCTTTCAGGATGTTATTTAGAAAGGATTTGGTTTACTTTTGCTGGCTGAGTTCTGAAAAGCGAAAGAGATTGCCATTGATGCACCCATTGTTATCCTGTGTCCCTGAATTTCATACGCCATCTGCGAGTGGTCAGGCTTCATCTACTTGAAGGCGGCGAAAGTCGCGCTTTGCTGGAGTGCGTTCCGCAACTAGCGTCCTATATGGCCCGGAGGCGATATTCCCTCGCGCCAAAATTTTGGGGGAAGGCTTGCGCTTTCGCCTGAAGCGCCAGAAGAACGCATTAGCGAAGCGGCTCTGGAAGAGCTAGCACTTTCTCGCCCGCAGGGGTCGCCTCGCCGTTGCGGCGACGCGAGAGTTTGCCGTTTGCCGCCAGCCGGCGCTGTCGGCGAGAAGGATTGAGGCAGGGTATGTGCTAGCCTTAAGATTTGGGCTGATGTCTCAAGCCCCTCAGTTCTGTCTTGAATCACGCTGCTAGTCAGCACCCCCCCCGTTTGAGCCGTCAAGTCCCGGTCATAGATTCTGTTAAATACTACTTAAGTTTGCCAAAAAATTCATCTGGACAAATATTAGAACCTACTCAGCTATTCTAATCAATCTTTTGGAAGATGACAGGGGGTTGATTTCATAAATTAACATTTTCTCAGACAGACAGCACCGCAGATGCGTCAAAAAAGTGTGGGAACCCTGCGGCAAGTCAGTGGCGGCAGCCGCCGCACCCCCTGAATCTCTCGCTCTCCACAGATGAGATTTTTTACGAGTTTTTACAGAGGCGCTACCTGAAAAGCCTCGATTGCGCTCAATTTTAGCCGTTCGGGCACCGCAACTCTGGGCTGTTATTTATCAAATATATCCTAGAAATTACGGACGACAAGGAGCAGCTCAACCGCTCTCAGCTTTACAGTCGCGATCGAGTAATACAAATACTACCTGTAATGCTGCTGCCTGCCCCCCCGCAGATTCCTCGCAAGGGTTCAGGGGAGAGGCGGCGAAAAAGACGACTCTCTCACCCAGACGGAAGCGGGGCTGACAAACTTTTGATTTGCAACGGTCAACTTTTAGCTTTGCACGGCTCAATCTGCCTGCTGGCTCTGCCATACACCTGATGCTAAATCGTAAAGTAAAAATTATACTTATGCACTTTAACTGAATAACATCTTATCTTTCCCCGATCGCATCCCTCTCGCCTCTCTCGCTTCTCATTTCCATGTTGCGTTTCTCTCTCGGACTGTGCTTGAAAGCGTCGGGCAACGCCAGCCAGGAGACGTCAGAATCTCGCCATTGTAGGGTCAGGGATATGAGGGGTTATATCCCTCATCCCAAAACATTCAGCAGTTAATAAGCCAGCAAAAACAAGCGGCTTGTACTCGCACAAAACTTTAATTGTCTGAATTCCAGACGGTTATTTCGGAACCCGAGTTCTCAAATCTCAAATCAAATCAGTATAATTCCCTAAAGCCAGACGCTTTCTCGCCGACGGGCTTTGCTTTCTTTTCGGGAATAACCGCTCCTGCAGTCGCGCCCGATGGCTCTAAGGCTTTTTTGAGAAGCACTCAGATCGCCAAAAGCAAACATCCTCAGCAATATTAGGGCGGTTGCCGGCGCTGAATGCCGACCGACTGCGGCAGGTGGGATAAGTGCTTGACTTTAAGTGAATCTCGAAAATTCTTTAATATTATCGAAAGTTTACGGCTTCGCTCCTTCCGCTTCTACCACATCAATCTCCCTGTCACGAGAGTGATAAAGGCTGATTTGAGGGAACTCACAGAAGATTTTCCAGAGCCGGGTACTGCATTTTTTGACGGCTGAAATTTCCCGGCTGTCAGACTTGACTTTTTCAAAAGCTTGCGAAATAATCAGGGAGCCGGCAATAAGCTTCGCACCTCTATCTCTACGCCTCACGCTCGGCTGAGCCGACACGGAAATAATCTACATCGTTGCCGCGATTCGCTGCGATCGCTTTCTCTAAATCTCGATTGGGATACTCTTTTTTGACGCCTCAGCGATTTTCCGGCAGTCGGGCGAGAACGCACTGGGCGTTCGCTTTCGCTTTGGCGCGATCGCGTGCGGCTATTCGGGCGATTTCTCCGATGAGAATGGGAAGCGCCGCAACCCGAAACTCTCCGTAGGAGTATTTACTGCACGTTATCGTAAAGATTTTTGAACCAAAAAACCGTATAAAAAGATACTTTTTGCAAACCTCGGCGCGATCGCACCTGCGATCGCACTTCATTTCTGCAAGCAGGCGATCGCCTCAATCAGTTGCCGTGGTTCGTCGATCGCGCAATCCGGCTGCTGTGCAGCGAGCGCCTGTTTGGAATGGAAGCCCCAACTGACGGCAATCATCCCGATTTGGCTTTTCTTCGCCGCCTCGATATCTCGGACTTCATCGCCGACATAAATCACCTCCTGCGGCGCTAACTTTTCTCGCTTCAGAAACCCTCTCATCACTTTACTTTTGCCAAAAATCGTAGACCCCGAATAGATATAGTCAAATAAATCGATTAAATTGTAATTTTCTAAAAATATTTTAACATTTTCTCGCGAGTTAGAGGTTAAAATTCCCAACCGATACCCTTTCTGTTTTAATTCTCTCAAAACTTCCTCAATCCCCTTGATGGGCAGGACGGCGTGAATTTCTTTGTTTAATTCTCCCTTGACGCGCCGCAGCAGGGAGGGGATTTTAAAAATTGCAATCCCTGAATGCTTGATAATTTCTCTAGAGGTTAAATTTTGCAGGCGGTCGAGATCGGCTTCGCTAGCTGGCTTGTAGCCAAATTCTCCCGCCAACCGATTGATAATATTTCTTAACACTTCTAGCGTGTCGGCTAAAGTGCCGTCAAAATCAAAAATAATTACTTTGACGCTCATTCGCTTGCCTCAGAATCTTTGTTAAATCGCTCGGAAAACGGGAGAATAAAACCCGAACCGGGAAGAAGGGTAAAGAGAAATGGGAAAAGTTGCAAGCCCGCTTTTCAGTGAGTTAAATCGTTACATTTCGCGCGTCACTTCTCCTGGCTATTTTCTCACTTTTCATCCAGCGTCTGACTGGCTTCTAGATTCGATCGGGCATTGCGCCGGAGCATCTCTGGTTTAATCCGCCGCAGGGCTGAGGCTCTGAAGCGGCGATCCCACGCTTCATCCGAGAGTTCGGCGAGTTCGCTCAGGGTGGGAGCTAGGTTTTCCGGGTAGGGCTGGAACTCAGCCACGTCGGTTTCTTTGGCAAAGCGCTGGTTCCAGGGGCAGACGTCCTGGCAGATATCGCACCCGGCAACCCAGCCGTGCAGGTTGCTCGCGATCGCGGACGGCAATTGCTCGGCTCGATTCTCGATGGTGTGGTAAGCGAGGCAGCGGTTGGCATCAATAACAAAGGGTTGGGCGATCGCGCCGGTGGGGCAAGCTTCGATACAGCGCGTGCAGGTGCCGCAGTGGGGCGCGTGCGGGCGATCGGGCGTTAAGTCCAGGTTGGTGAACACTTCCCCCAAAAACACCCAGGAACCGTACTCCCGGGTGATGACATTGCTGTTCTTGGCAATCCAGCCAATCCCCGCCTGCTGCGCCCACACCTTGTCCTGAACCGGCCCGGTGTCGGCATAGTACCGCGCTTGGATGCCTTCCCCTTGCGCTTGCAGCCAGTTCGCGAGCGCTTTCAGTTTTTTGTGCAGGATGCGGTGATAGTCCCGTCCCCATCCGTAGCGGGAAATTTTGGCCCGATCCGGTTCCGGCGATCGCTCGTGCGGCGTGTAGTAGTTGAGGGCCACGCAAATCGCCGACTGCACCTCTGGCATACAGGCGCGGATGTCCTGCCGCTTCGGGTTGGCCATCCAATCCAGATCTGCTTGGTAGCCTTTGGCCATCCACGCCCGCAGGCGTTCCGCCTCGGCTGCCAGCGCTGCGTCGTCCACAGCGGCAATCCCGACTTTGTGGAATCCCAGCTCTAGGGCTTTTTGCTTAATTTCACTGCTATTGACTGGCGATCGCGCTAGCATTCTAAGCTTTTAGAATTTAAATTTTAGGTTTTAGATAGGGGAACCGGGCTGTAACTCTCTCTGCGAGAACGCGATCGCTGGGAATTCGTTCTGTTTAACAGGCTTTTATAAAGCAAGATTTTCCAAACTACGGGCCTGCGATCGCCAGAAAAAGGCCGGCGAGAACCGAGAGGGCTTGCACCCTGCTGCGACCGGCTTATTATAATTGCGCCTTGGCTGTCGGGGTAATTTTTACGGGCAATTCGTAAAAAAACGTAACATGCCCCGGCGGCGGGCGGGGAGCCTGCCGATTCCGGAGTGGGCGACGAGAGCGATCGAGCGATCGCTGTGGTTTCTCGCTTGACAACAGAGTTGAAAAAAGAAGATATTCCTAGCGGCTGTGGTTGAGATCGGAGCGCGCTCGCTAGCCTGAGTTGGAGTGTTAAAGGGGATTCTATGCGGACTGCGGAAAACTCAACCACCGACACGGCGATCGCTCTCGTTGCGGAGCCTGCGGTGCGGCAATATTTTGAAACCTTAAATGCCGGCCAATTTGAGGCCACAGCAGCCCTGTTTGCCAGCGATGGTCAACTGCACGCGCCGTTTGAGGAGGCGATCGCGGGGCGAGAGGCGATCTCGGCCTATTTGAAAGCAGAAGCGCAGGAGATGCACCTGCATCCCCGTCAAGCGCTTGTAGAAACGTTAGAAAATGGCCAAATTCAAGTCACCGCGATCGGCAGGGTAGAGACTCCCTGGTTTGGCGTCAACGTCGGCTGGCGGTTTGTCCTCAATCCAGAGGGCGAAATTATCTGCGTCACGATTAAACTTTTGGCTTCTCCCCAAGAGCTGCTTTCCCTGCGCCCGTTAACGAAGTTTTAAATTTTAGCCGCGCGAAAAAGAAGCGATCGGGCACTGCCTGCCCGATCGCTCCCTCTTTAACTCAAGTTGCTAATGACTCAAAAGGTAATCGCGTGCCGAGAAGAGAAATGACCGCAATTACCCATTACCCATTACCCGTCAATTAATAGATTTCAAATTGCACGGTGTAGGTCGCGTTACCGCGAGTGCCGCCGACAATGACCGAATAATCCCCAGATGCTGGCAATAAGCCCTGCCAAGCAGTTGTCTCTTGCGCGAGTACCCCTCCATACGGATCGGTGACGTCAAAAACCGCATTGTCCTCAAGAGAGGAAATGTAGACATTCATGGTTTGATTGGCTTCTGCACCGAGGACATAAGTATCGCGATCGCCTCGGATAACCGAGCCGTTGATTACTTCTGAATAAGCACCCGGAGCAAACTGAACGCGCTGATACATAAGAGGCTTCTTTCCTATTAAGCTTTGGTTGAAGTTAATACATTTCCTCAGAAAATTTTCCCGGAAAAATCCCCAGAAAATTTTTCAACCCCGTTATTCCTGCCATTGGCTGACCTCAAATGTCCCGCTGGGGCTGAATGCCACCTTAAATTGAGCGATCGCCGCCGAAGGGTCGTTGGATTTGGGCAAAACAGGCAGGGACGTTTCGGCGAGAAAATCCGTTGCCAATTGATCGACCGGCTCGACTGCAGCGATCGCGCCATCTTTGTCAACCTTCACCCGGTAGATTAAAGTGCGATCGAACGTCGGCGGGGAAAGCCAATTGTCCTGAATTTGGTCGAACAGCTTCAACCGCAGCTCTTCTAGCTCAGCGGGAGCGATCGCCTTCGGCATAGCTTCGCTTGCATCGGCAGGGGCGGCAGGCGGTTGCGTCGGGTTCGCTGCAGCCGGTGCCGGTGATGCTTCAACTTTTTTAGGTTTGGATGGGTTTTTCGGCAACCCTTCCACCCGGCGGGCAAAATAAACTAAAGAAGCCTCGTAGATATCTAAATCATCGATTGGAGCAGGGCCATTGTAGCAACTTTCGTCTCCCACTTTCGTGTCTGCCGCCTTCAGTTCGTCCCCCGTCTTGCCTTCGCCGAACGCTGCATATAACAGTTGTCCGAGCCGATAAAAGCAGCGAGCCCGCCCCGTACCGAGATTCGTTTTATCCAACTCTTCAGGGGTGAGTTCTTTCCCCGTTGCGACTAATACCTCCTGAATCACCCCCCGTTGAAAATCGCTAACTGCTAACTTCAAAGCCTCCGGGTCCGGTTTTTTCGTCAGATCGGCTGTCGTTATCCCCCAGATGCCAAAATTCGTGTTAATTTTGGATTGCAGCTCAAAATTTTGCTCTTGCAGGGGCAGCTTGGAAACTTCAACTTTCAGAGCGGCTGCCTTTTGATTGAGTTGTTTGGTCATCTGCTGCAAGGCTTGGGCGAAGAGAAACTCCGACTCGCGGGCGATGGTCGGGTCTATTTTTGACGTCCATCCTTTTTTCTGCAACTGCTCCAAAATCATTAATTTACCCAGAGCATTAATCGCCGCCGGATCGTTGAGTTGACGGCCCTTTTGGTATTGAATTTTTGCTTCTGGCAAATCTCCGAAATCTTCTGCGATTTCGCCGAGTCCCACGGCAATTTTGGCTTCTGCCTCAGCCGAGTTGATAAATTTAGTGGCTTGCAGGAAATTTTCTCGCGCTTTGATTAATTCGCCCTGGGAAAGCAACTTTTGCCCGTGTTCGATGTATTTTTCACCCCAGAAGGGCAAACTCGCGTTTAAGCCGCCAGTGACGCCCAACAATCCTACGGAGATGCCCAACGCTGCCGGAGCCTGCAAATTGGGCGGCATCCGCAAGCCGACGATCATTTTTTCGATGGTTTCCTGTCCCTTCTTGGTGGCAGCACCGCCAGCCGCCGCACCCAACCCCACAACTTGCAGGATGGTGGCCAGGTTTTGCGCTAAATCTTGCTTAACGCCCGTGACGGGTTTGGAGAAAATGTTGTAAGTGTTGACGACGAAACTGCCAGCGATTCCCAGACACAGCAGAGCCAATCCCGTCAGCACCCAGTCGCGCCCCGTAGCCGGTTCATCTTCCGAGCCCAGCAACGCCGGTTTGAGGTCCCACCACCAGCCAGTGCGTTTCAAACTGCTTTTCCACTGTACCAGTTGATTGTCTTGGTTGAGGGCGAGGCGGTATTTTTTCAAGCGCTGGTCTAATTTGATGATTTGCTTGGCGATTTTCTCCGGTACGGGTTGGTTCGGCCAAGCAGCCCCAACCGCATTTTCAACGCCATCGCGCGCCAAAAGCGCCTCTAGCAGTTGCTCCGCAGAGGGATGATTGGCGCGTTCGACTTCTTTGAGGGCGGCGTCATACCGCTCGATCGCTTGGTTGGGCAGGGGGATGGGTTTTGTGAAACCCCACCACCAATTTTGCTGCGGGGGTTTCAAGCTGTTTTTCCACTCGTCCAAGGTGTCGTCAGCGGCGAAGGCTTGTGCTTGCGCTTTTAAGCGGTTATCCAAGTGGATAATTTTGGCAATTCGTCCGGGGGGCGGCTGTTTTTGTCCGCTCTGGGCTTTTTCGACGGTATCGCGCGCTAGGAGAACTTCGAGGAGTTCTTCTGTGGTGGGACTGGGGGGGTTTTCTAACTCGATAAGTGCTTTTTCGTACCGCGCGATCGCCTGATACGGGAGCGGATCGCTATCCGTCAGACCCCACCACCAATTCTGCGGCGATACGCTCAAGCTTTTTTTCCATTCTTCTAAGGTGTCGTCAGCGACGATGACGAATGAGAGCGCTTTCAAGCGGCTATCCAACTCGAAAAGTTGGGCAATTCTATCGGGCGGCGGTTGTTTTTGAGAGGCGCGGGTTTTCTCGACGGCATCTCGGGCTAGGAGCACTTCGATAATTTGTTCGGAGGAGCGATCGCTCGCCGCAATTTCCAGGGCACACAGGGCTTTGTCGTACCGCTCCATTGCTTGGGCGGGCAGGGGTTCGGGATCGGTGAGCTGCCACCACCAATTCGGCGCGGTGATGCCTAAAGTTTTTTTCCACTGCTCTAGGGTGTCGTCGCAGGCGATCGCTTCTCCCTGTCTTTTTAACCGTTCGTCTAATTCGACGAGCGCTGTCATTTTTTCCGCAGGCAGCTTGCTCTGCCGCAGAGCTTCCGCAACGGCTTCGCGAGCTTGGAGCGCCTCCAGCAGGTGCCCGTTGGCGCGATTGGGCGACGTTTCCTCCAGCGCTACGATCGCGTCGGCATAGCGCTCGATCGCTTTGTTTGGCGACAGGGGCATGAAATTTTTGATATCCCACCACCAATTTTGCGGCAGGGGTTTCAAGCTCTCTCGCCATGCGTACAATTTATCGTCTTTAGCGAATAACTCTCCGAGAGCTTTCAGCCGCTCGTCTAGTGAAATGACGAGTTTGGCGATCGGTTCTGTAAAGGGCTTGTTATTTTTTGCTTCGTCTATTTCGTCGCGAGCGATGAGAACTTCTAGCAGTTGTTCGGGTGCGGGTTCGCTCTCGGCTTCTTCTAAGGCTGCGATCGCGTTTTGATAGCGGGCGATCGCCTGGTAGGGAAATCGCGGCAGGGGATATTTCAGAGACCACCACCAAGAAGTCGGCGGCGGGTTGATACTGGCTTTCCAGTCTTCCAATCGGTCGTCATTTGCGATCGTCTCCGCCATCGCTTTCAATCGGGCATCTAATTCGATCAGCTTGGCATACGTCCCCCCGACCGGGTTCTGATCCATCTGCTTTTTCTTTTCGATCGAATCGCGAGCGACGAGCGCCTCTACGATTTGCTCGAATGTGGGATTGGGAGCCGCCTCCTCCAGTGCTAATATTGCCTTTCCATAAATCTCAATTGCATCGTCTAACGGGGCCATTTTTTTCTCCCTGGTTAAGACTTGTCCGTCAATTAGCGGGCCGATATCGCCCGATTTTTACCCGATTTTTACCCGATTTCCTAAAGGGCAATTTGAAGAGCGAAGTTCGCGCTTTGGTTGAGCTGCTCCGAAGATTGCTTGACGCACCGCTGCTGGACTTTTGCTGAGCCGATATTATTGCCAGAATCTTTTTGTCAGATTCACCCAAAAAAACTAAGTCAAGGTAGAGGAATTTTCGGCAATACCTCTACCTTTATTATTATTTTACAGCGGCGCTTCAAAACAGAAACTTAGCAGCCCGCTACATAGCCTAAACTTTCCATAGCTGCCAGCGTAACCGGCCCAACAAGTCCGTCAGGATTCAACCCCATGCGCTGTTGAAAGTTGATGACGGCTTGTTTCGTTGCTGGGCCGAAAATACCGTCTACTTGGATGCCGTAGGTGCCGCCAGATTCATAATTTAGAAAGGATTGAATCGACGCTACATCGGGACCCGAACAGCCTTCGTATAACATTTTTGCCTCCCATGTAATTTTCGGTAGAGTTGTGGCTGATTTCCAACGCCTGCGTCGCCTACAGGCGTTTTTTTGCGGCTAGGCTGACCGAAAATATTGTCAGTAAACCGACGATTTTTTTCAGAATCTCGGTTTACTAACGCTGCTTGACAGCGCCATTTCTATATGTAGCACAGCCTCAGTCTAATCAGCTCAGTTGTCTGCAAGTCGAGAAATGAGATGCGTTTGCCCTGATTGAGCTTTTGTTTTCGCGATCGCGGCTGCATTCAAAGCTTATTTTAGTGGCGGCGATCGCTTTCAGTTAGCTTTGGAAGGGTGGCTGTACGCACGAAAATGGCCAGCAGCTAACCACCCCAACTGCTCTTTTTTTCATTTATAGACGCGATCGAGTCAACTGTCAAGAAAAAAAGTCAGTTTTTGCCGATTTTTATGTCCGAAAAGCCGAAAATAACGCGAATGCCTTGCCCTCAAATGATTGCAGCTTTTGCGTAGCATCTGTTACAACTTTCAAGAACACATTCGCTACCACATAAATCGCCTTTATTTTCAAAAATAATAGTTTTTTTATATTTTTGCGAAAATCCCTTATAACAATCTAGTAATGGGAAGGTGAGCGTGCCTTTCTCTGCGCGGTAGCCGGACGGGAGCATCTCAGTTTTGTAGTGCGGGCTTTCTGGCCCGCGATGGGGTCATAGATATCGGGCCAGAAAGCCCGCACTCCTGATAGTATTTTTACAAAACTGAGATGCTCCCTAGCCGGACGCCCGGGCGCGTTTCCAAATTACCTATTTCTTCGGTTCTCTGCCCGTTCTGCGATGCAAGCAGTTCCTCAAAAAAATGAAAAGATAAACAATCCCGATACGGCTTCCAGTAGAACTGAAAATCTTGTAAAAAATGCACCCCTTCAAGGGCAGGGCACCGGGGGTGAAAGCACCCGCGCTTGTGACAGTGAAGCCCCAAGCGCCTGCATCCCCGGTGCCTGAAATGCTAAATTTAATTGTCTGACACTGTACGAGCGATGGGGCAGGAATTACCTGGAATCCGTTTGAGAGATTGAAAACAAACAGGTAGGCACGAAAAATCAAAAAGCCGGCCCTGGAAAAATCCGGCATCCCTTGCAGGGATTAAAATCAGATGCGATCGCCTCCCCCAGTTGGAGCCTCGATCGCGCCGACGACCTCTGGAAGTTCAAGCTCTTTTCGCTTCTGGCAAACTCGCCTCCAACTTCAGGCAGTTGCGACCGTCTATTTGCAGGCGGTACTCCACCTTATCCATGAGGCGATTCATAATCAACCAGCCATAGCCGCCGTCCTGCATGTCTTCAGGCGACGGTGCCATATAAGTAGACAAATCGTATCCCTGACCGTGATCCCAGACTTCTAGGGCGATATCGCGTTCCTTTAGTTCCAAGCGAATCAGCACCGGTAAATTGGGTTTGTCTCTGTGGGCGTGACGAACCACATTCGAGTATGCTTCCGCCAATACCAAGCGCAAGCGATTCGACTGACGAGGCCAATCAACATAATCGCCGACCTCAAGCTCTAAACTGCCCAGCAACCAGTTTTCAACAATCGTCAAAAACTTCAAATCGCTTGGCACATGCAGCTCAGTTCTCATAAACTACAGAACCTCTAGAGAAAGGATTGTTTGGTCATCTTCCTGCTCCTCCGCTCGTGCGCGGATGCGAGCCAGTAAATTGTTCAGGTCTAGAGGCGCTGGCTCCTCAAGAAGCAACTGCCAAAGACCCTCCTGTTGCAGCATTGCCCCCGCACTGGCTGTGCTGTCGGTGGAGTCCCGATCTGTGATGGTAGCTTCCGTGATGCCATCGCTCGTCAGCAGAAAGACATCCCCCGGATTTAACTCGACGCTCCCGGTTTTGCCTCTCCATATTGGCAGAATGCCGACGGGAACGCCGCGAGCCTTGAGAAAATTCGGCTCGACTGGCTCGGATTTGGCGGTTGCCGTTTTGTGCGACCAGACGAGGGGATAAATGTGTCCCGCGTTGGCGTAAACCAGTTGTCTGGTTGACGGCGTGTAACGAGCCAAAACCATTGTAATAAAGCAGTTATTGCCGATCAGGTCGTCTGATAAACTGCTGTTGAGGTTCACCATCACCTGTTCGGGTTCGGGAGCGTTTTCTTGCGAGAGTTCGCGCCGCATCACCGAAATGGCACTCGCCATAAACAGGGCAGCGGGCACGCCCTTGCCGGAGACGTCCCCGACGGCTATCCAGATGTCTCCCTGACTGTGGACGTACACTTCAAAGAAATCGCCGCCGACTTCTCGGGCGGGATAGCAACAGGCTTGAACGCGCGCGTTTTCCAGTTCCGGCCAACTTTGGCGGAGCAAGTTGGTTTGGATTTGGCGGGCCACTTCTAGCTCGGCGCGCATCTGCTGGGCTTGCTCCTGGGTGCGCTGGTAGAGCTTTGCCTGGGAGAGGGCCAGGGCTGCTTGCTCGGCCACGCCTTCAATCAGTTGGATATCTTCTGATGACCAAGGGAGAGAACTGCCGTCTTGGTACAGGGACAGAACGGCGAGAAATTCTTTCTGGTAGAGGAGTGGCACGACGAGTCGCGTGCTGCTGCTGCCGTTGTCCTCATTTTGAGTAACTTGGAGCGCTCGGCTTTCAAAGGCGGTTTTGATCAGGGGATCTTCATTGAGGACGGCTGTGGCGTGGGAGGAGGGGTAGGAAAAGGCTTCTGGCAGCAGGCGATCGCCCTCTACCGGACGCAAGATGCAGCCATTCGCGCCAAACGCGCGCCCCACCGTTTCTACAATCGTCGGCAGCATACTGCGATAGTCCAGCGAGCCCCGGATCGCGCTCATCACGTCATTAAACAGCGATTCTCGCCGCAGGGCGCGGCGCAGTTCGATGGTTCTTTGCTTGCTAAACCGATACGTTTCAGCCGCTTGCTGTACCACTGACTTCAGCTCTTCTGGCTGCCAGGGTTTGGTAATGTATTTGAACACCTGGCCAGAGTTGATCGCTTCGACTAAATCTTCTACATCTGTATAACCCGTGAGTAAAATACGAATCGTATCGGGAAAACGATCCACTGTTTTTCCCAAAAACTCGGTGCCGTTCATTTCAGGCATCCGCTGGTCAGAGATAATGACTGCCATTTCTCCCTGCTGATCGAGCGTTTCTAGGGCGCTGAAGGCGCTGTCGGCTTTGTAGACTTGAAAATCTCGCCGAAACGTCCGGTACAGCAAGTCTAGGTTGTCAGGCTCGTCATCTACTACCAAGAGTTTGAGTTTGCTCCGATTTCCTTGGCTCATGCAAGACCACCACTTCCCGGCTAATCCATCAACTCGCTACCTAAAGATACAGCCAACAGCATCGGTACAAATGGTCAAGGGGCAACAATTTTTGGGACACGACTGGCAAAAACTTGGGCGAGATTGTTCCACTAACGTAAAATACCCCAGATTAGGCTGGCTCTAACAGGCAGACGCTAATAAATCGAACGACGCGCGCGGGAAGAAAGCCAGAGCGCTTCCGCATTCAGCCCCTGCCGAATGCAGCGGCCAATCACGCTTACCCATGTCCACTTCTAATCAGGTGAGGGGTGTTACCCCCTTTATTTATATATCACGCCGTCAGTCTTTCGGCGAATCT
This sequence comes from uncultured bacterium, assembly GCA_964405435.1. Taxonomy (GTDB): domain Bacteria; phylum Cyanobacteriota; class Cyanobacteriia; order Cyanobacteriales; family Oscillatoriaceae; genus DVEG01. Next base: position 40,164 of record CAYOOD010000038.1, on the reverse strand, counting down.
CAGCTTGGCAGAACGCGACCGAGGATTGTTGGCAAGTTCGTCAGGTTGTGGTATTATAGGCTTCTTTGTCAAAACGCGCAACGTCGGCGACTCCCGCAATCGGTGCTTGACGATCCGATCTTCTAAGCTGTGAAAGCTGATGATGCCGATTCTGCCGCCGGGTTTGAGCCAGTCGGGAGCCCGGTTTAAAAAGGTTTCTAGGGAAGTCAGCTCGCTGTTGACGGTAATTCTCAAAGCTTGAAAGACGCGGGTGGCTGGGTGAATGCGTCCGTGTCGGTATTTGGCGGGGACGATCGCTGCGATCGCTTCCGCTAGCTCTGTCGTCGTGCGGAAGGGACGCTGCTGCACGAGCGATCGGGCAATCCGCCGCGACAGGCGCTCCTCTCCATAAGTGAAAAAGATATCCGCTAGTTCGGTTTCGCTCCACTTGTTAATAATCTCAGCCGCCGTCAGGGATTGCTGAGAGTCCATGCGCATGTCCAAATCGGCGGTGTGGCGAAAGCTAAACCCCCGCTCTGGCGTGTCCAGTTGCCCGGAACTGACGCCCAAATCCGCAATAATCCCGTTAAATAGAATGTCCTTTGCCGGGAAATCGGCAAAATTGCCCTGCCAGAACTGGACGCGATCGCCGTACTCGGCGAGATTGGACGTCGCCGTCGCGATCGCTGCCCGATCGCGATCGATTGCCGTTACTCGCACGTCTGGCTGCGCCGACAAAATCAAACGGCTGTGACCGCCAGCCCCCGCCGTCGCATCCAGATAGTGGCCCCCCGGACAAATGGCCAATCCCTCTATTAACTCCCGACTGAGTACCGAAACGTGGACAAACGCCGGCGACGAACGTTCCGCAGGTATCTGGGCGTCTGTCTTCATCCTAAATCCTTCATTTTCGATAGATAACTGCGCCCTCTACTCGGCGCAGAATTTTTCCTATCTTCTGATTGTACCCACTTTCATCGCCGAGATAGTTAACGAGGAAGATATAGATTTCACCGGGAAACTGCAATTCCTCATAAATTTTTTTCAAAAGGGCCGCGTCTTGGTCGGAAACCTCCAATTTGTACCAAGTCCTGCGAACCGTTATCCCCAGAACGAATAACGGCTTTTCGGGAAAGTATTTTACCACTTTTTTGACTAAAAAAGTCTCGGTTACCGACTGGTAACGAGCCAACTGTTTGCACAAAAGATGTACGGCTTCAGCCGGCAAGTCGTGCGGGATAAACTTGTCGCTGTCGGCTACATAAGAGCGCTCTTGATTAGCCAGCATCACCTGTTCGTAGTGCTGGAACGAGCGCTGCTGGTAAACTTTGGCTTCCTCTACTTTTCCCCGTTCTTTCAGAAATAAATAAATCAGCTCGCAGCCGGGAAAAAGTTTATCTTCATCTTGGGCGATCGCTTTGTCAACGTAACCGATGCCTGCTTCGTCATTTTGCTCTAGCAAAATCTGCCCGAACAGATAATTTGCCGAAGCGTGTTGCGGTTGTGCGGCTAGAATCTCCTGCAACAGGGGGAGTGCCGCTTCATTTCCCTTAAATTCAGCCGTCCAGGCAGCGCGATTCCAGGCTTCCTCCGCCGTGAGTTGCCCGTGCTGAGCTTTATCTTCGAGCGATCGCAGTTTATTTTGCGTTTCCGTCGCGTAGGCGTAGCGCTGCCGCCAAGGAGTCGCGACTTTTTGCACCCAGACGCGATCGAAATAAGCGGTGAGTTTCGGTAAAGCCTCTCCTAAAAAAGCTTCAGCCGCGCTCGTCTCGATCGCTTCTGGCTTGGGGAGGTTGGCGGGGAAAAAGCCCAGGGCAGACAGGCGATCGCGCAAACAGGGGTGAGTGTCGGCATTGCTGGTTTTTTGGGCGATCGCTTGTTCCAGCCATTGCGCTGCTTCCTCGCCATTGCCACCAGCCGCGAAAGCGCCAGATAGATTGGTAAAAGTTGACGCTGGCGGTTCTACTTGATGATTCACTGTTTGGTAAATAGCCGGCCAAAAAGACTGATCTAAAAATCGCGCTTTAATTTCTACATTGACGAGAGCCGCCGCCGTATTTTGCGCCCCTGCCAGCTCAGCCGAACAGCGATCGGCTTCGTATTCATTCATTCGCGCCAGAACGAACGAATAGGCATTGAAAAACGGAGCATACCAGTTAAAAAAGTTTACAAACAGAACAGCAGACCCTTGGTGCTGACTTTGCAGCAGCCGCTCCAATATCTGATAGTAGGTTTGGCGGACGCGATAAATCCAGCCCGCAAAGCGGCTGTGGTTGCCGGATAGGTGCCCCAGCTCGTGGGCGAGTACCGCGCGCAATTGCTCCGGCGAGAGGGCTTGCAGCAGGGGAAGTCCCAGAATCAGGTAATTTTGCTGCCAGCCAAAAATGCCCAAACGCGGACGCTGGACAATACCAGCATTGAAGTCCTCTGTCAGGAGGATGCGGTAATTGGCGGGCGATCGCAGTTGTTTTGCGAGTTCGTCCACCAACGCAAACAAGCGGGGCACCTCTTGGCGGCGCAGTTCCAGCCCCGCCGGCGGGGGAAAAGACACCCACAGGGATCTGAGGATGATAAACGTAGGAACCAGCAGCAAAAACCCGAACTTTATGACATAGAAATTGATTCTGCCGCTCCAGAAGACGGCCAGAACCAGCAGTAGCAAAATGGCCAACAACAGAGCCACGACTGCGAAGATATAGGCATAGCCAACAGCCGCCAGAGCACCGACGCGCAGCTTGTAGAGCGCGGGCTGCTTGCGGGCGAGAAGCTCCAGACGCGCGATGAGCGCATCAAATTGTTGTTGAGTGACAGCCATAAGACGCCTTATCGTGCTAAGGGAAACTCTATCAACTCGATAGAGATATTAAATATCTTGCTGAATTTTGTTGTAGAGTGTTGCAGGAGTCGGCTGCAGCGGTTCCCAGAATCCCTTTTAGGGGTGGAAACAAGACAATATAATTTAAAGAAGCGAAACAAAAATCAACATTCAGCAGTAAACCAGCGGTGCCGGCCCTCTTCAATTTTGGCGTGCAAGCAGAAATGGAGGTGCGGCGGCTCAAATGCGTATAAAGGGGAGAATGCAGAGCGATGCCAAAACTTGAGACGAGAACAGAACCCATGATCCTCAACATGGGGCCTCACCATCCGTCCATGCACGGGGTGCTGCGGTTGATTGTCACCCTCGACGGCGAGAACGTGGTGGATTGCGAACCGGTCATCGGCTACCTGCACCGGGGGATGGAGAAAATCGCCGAGAACCGCACCAATATCATGTACGTTCCCTATGTCAGCCGGTGGGACTACGCAGCGGGGATGTTCAACGAGGCAGTCACCGTCAACGCGCCGGAAAAACTCGCCGATATCGCCGTCCCGAAACGGGCCAGCTACATCCGCGTCATCATGCTGGAACTCAACCGGATTGCCAACCACCTGCTGTGGCTTGGCCCCTTCATGGCAGACGTGGGCGCGCAGACGCCCTTCTTCTACATCTTCCGGGAACGGGAACTGATCTACGATCTGTGGGAAGCCGCCACCGGTTATCGGATGGTGAACAACAACTACTTCCGCATCGGTGGCGTTGCAGCCGATCTGCCCTACGGCTGGGTGGATAAGTGCTACGACTTCTGCGACTACTTCGATCCGAAGGTGGACGAGTACGAGCGCTTGATTACCGACAACCCGATTTTCCGGCGGCGCATCGAGGGCATCGGCGTCATCACCCGCGAAGACGCCATCAACTGGGGCCTCTCTGGGCCAATGCTGCGCGCCTCTGGGGTGAAGTGGGACTTGCGGAAAGTAGACCACTACGAGTGCTATGACGAGCTCGACTGGGACGTACACTGGGAAACCGCCGGCGATTGCATGGCGCGGTATCTGGTGCGGATTCGCGAGATGCGCGAGTCGGTGAAAATCATTCGCCAAGCCTTGAAAGGGCTGCCCGGTGGCCCCTACGAGAACCTGGAAGCGAAGCGGATGGCTGCTGGGCCAAAGTCGGAGTGGAACGGCTTCGACTACCAGTTCATCGGCAAGAAAATCGCGCCGACGTTTAAGATTCCCAAGGGCGAGCACTACGTCCGCATCGAGAGCGGCAAGGGCGAGTTGGGCATCTATATTATTGGGGATGACAACGTATTCCCCTGGCGCTGGAAGATTCGCGCGGCGGATTTCAACAACCTGCAAATCTTGCCGTCGCTGTTGCGGGGCATGAAGGTGGCGGATATCGTGGCCATCCTGGGCAGTATCGACGTGATCATGGGATCGGTTGACCGGTAATTAATAACTGTCAAAAAACAGTAAGGGCACGGCAATACCGTGCCCTTATTATTTGGGGTGATGTTTTTATGCAAGAAAAAGTCTTAGAGGATTCCAACCAGGCACTGTGCGATATCATTCGCGATCGCATTTCTCAGAGCCCGCAGCGGCGAATTACCTTTGCTGAATATATGGAATTGGTGCTGTATCACCCGGAGCAGGGTTACTATGCAACCAATCAAGTCAATATTGGCGAACAGGGGGATTTTTTTACCGCGCCCCACCTTGGTGCTGATTTCGGAGAATTGCTGGCGGAGCAGTTTGCGGAAATGTGGGAGGTTTTGGGGCGACCGGCACCATTTCACCTGGTGGAAATGGGGGCGGGGCAGGGAATTTTAGCGGCAGACGTGCTGAAATATTTGCACAAGCATTATTTTGAATGTTTCGAGGTTTTGGAATATTTAATCGTTGAAAAGGCAGCGGGGCTGATTGCCGAACAAAAGCATATTTTAAATAATTTGTCAAGATATGGCGTAAATTGGCGCTGGTGTAGCTGGGAGGAGATACCGGCTGAGTCGATTGTGGGTTGCTGTTTTTCTAATGAGTTAGTTGATGCGCTGCCGGTGCATCAAATTGTTATTGAAGGCGGGCAGTTGCGGGAAGTTTTCGTGACGGCAGCCGAGGAAAGTAATTTTGTAGAGGTAACGGGGGAATTTTCGACGCCGAAACTGGCTGAATATTTTGATTTAGTCGGGATTAATTTGGCTGGCGGGGCTTATCAGGAGGGCTATCGCAGCGAGGTGAATCTGGCGGCGCTCGATTGGATGAGTACGGTGGCGAATCGGTTGCGGCGGGGGTATTTGCTGACGGTTGATTATGGATATGCAGCCGATCGCTTGTACAGTCCTTTCCGGCGGCAGGGGACGCTGCAATGTTATTACCGGCATTCGCACCACGACGATGCTTACAGATATGTGGGGCGGCAGGATATTACCGCCCACGTTGATTTTACGGCGCTGGAGCGTCAGGGGGAATCGTGCGGGTTGAAAAAATTGGGGTTCGTGCAGCAGGGGTTGTTTTTGATGGCGCTGGGTTTGGGCGATCGCGTGGCGGCTATCTCCCATAGCGAAACGGAAGATATTACCAGTTTGTTGCGGCGGCGCGACGCCCTGCACCAACTGATGAATCCGATGGGATTGGGAGGGTTTGGGGTGTTGGTGCAGGGGAAGGGGTTGAGTGAAGAAGAAAGGGAGCGATCGCTGAAGGGATTGAAAATGCCGGGGATGGGATGAGAGGGCGCGAAAATGCCTGCAACAAAAGAAGGGCGCTCGCGGGGGCTCGCCCCTACAGGAGACTGGTGCAGAAATATAGCGCCAGCGAACAGATGCCTGAACAATTGCGGGCTCTGGGCGTCGATCCGGACGCGATTTAGCAGCAAAAGGGCGATCGCTCTTACATAAAACCCCGGCTGAGTGGGGTTTTTGATAAGAAAGTTACAGTTGCCGCCTGCTGTATCGCTGAATACAAAAGGCGGCGATCGCCCGAAACGTCGAGAAGGGCAATGTTATCTCGCTCTGCTAAAAGTATTGCTAAAATCCAAGCATTAGCCATCAAGGGAGTCAGCAGGGCATGACATCTTCATTCGTGAGTGCGAACGATTTGCGAGTCTACCTGGAACAACAAGAGAAAAGTGAACTCGTCGAACTGATTCTGGAGCGATCTAAAAATGATACAGTATGGCGCGATCGCCTGCTGATGAAAGCGGCAAGCTGCCGTCCGCAGGGTGTTGACATTACGGTTTTTTTAAACTCGATTGACAATGCCCTCCATACTGACAGCGCGGTGAGTTCTACTCCCGTTAATGATTATAAAGAGCGGGTTGAGGGGGTGATTAAAGCGATCGCGCAGTTGCTCGAACGCGGGCACGCCCATCAAGTCATGGAATTAACCGAGTATGCTTTGGAATCCGTGCAAGAAGCTAAAAAATCGGTGGCTGCTTGCAATGGTTTCGCCAGCGAAATCGCCACCCAGTTGCAATCGCTGCACCACGAAGCCTGCAAAGTAGCCCTACCCGATCCGGAATACCTAGCGAGACGGATTTTTGGCTGGGAATTCAAAAAGGGATACGATCATTTAGACAAAGCTCTGACACTCTATGCAGATATGTTGGGATATGAGGGACTTGCCACCTATCGCGATTTAGTGCAAGCAGAGTGGGAGCGACTCCAGACGCCGGATTCCTCTGAAAGTAATTGCGAAGAAAAACGGGCGTGTCTCAGCCGCCTGATGCACAATCTGGCGCAACTCAGCGGTGATATTGAGGCGATTGTCGCTATGAAGTCTCGCGATTTGTCGAGTCCGCAGACGTATCTAGAAATTGCAGAACTTTATTACAATGCCGGTCAAGTTGACAAAGCGTTAGAATGGGCAGAACGCGGTTTAAAAGCATTTCCCGATCGCGCCGAGCCGAAGTTGTTAGAATTTCTGGTGGAAGAATACCGACAGCGCGATCGCCTGGATGAAGCGATCGCTTTGATTTGGTTTGCGTTCGAGAAGGCTCCTGCTGATAAAATGTTTGAAGCCTATCAACAACTCAAAACGCAGGCATTGAAAGTTGAGCAGTGGGAGAGTTTGCAGGAAAAAGCGCGCGATTGCGTGCGCCAGCAGATTGCTGAATCCAAATCAGCGGATAATTCTACCTTAGTGCAGATTTTGCTGTGGGAAGGCGAGATTGAGTCAGCATGGCAGGAAGCAAAAGCAGGCAAAGTCTCCAAAGAGATTTGGCTGCAAGCAGCGGAGAAATGGGGAACAGAACATCCAGAAGACGTGCTGCCAATTTACCAGCGCGAGATAGAAGTAGCAATCGATCGCAAGACGAGCGAAAGTTATGCCGAAGCCGTGAACCTGCTTAGCAACCTGCGCGATTTAATGATAAAACTCGAACGAAAAACAGAATTTTCTGTATACCTGGAGGGAATTCGCAAAACTCATAAAACCAAACGCAATTTTATCAAATTACTGAGCTAGTCGCCGGGAGTAGGGGCGACGCATTTGCGGATAAACATTGGCTACAAACCGACAAATTATTTGCGCAAATGCGTCGCCCCTACAGCTTCCTAGCCGCCTACTGAATACAGACATTTTTTTCAGTAGGGCGGGTTTTCCCCAGCCCTACCAAGCTGCTGCTACATGACTCCTTTGTTTTTGGTTCTCACGAGGCGATAAACCTCTTCCATTGCCTCAACAAAAGAATTATCTTTTTTCCAAAACGGGGGAAAATCTCCGGCTTTTTTAATCAAAATAGCTGGCACGGTTGCTGGTATAGGAGCAACTGCGGGCGGGAGGCGCTTCTCGCCCATCCAAAATTCTTTCAGACTCGCCGACGCAGCAGCGGGCACTTTTTTAGGGATCGTGTAGCAAGACTCAGCCATTTCGGCGGGGATGTCATCCCCATCTAGTGCCGAGGATAAAATTTTGCCCAGCGCAGATTTTGCCAGTTCCTTTTGCAAGTTTTCCCGCGACAGCCCGCGCAGTTCAAACAGCAAAAAAGGGTCATTATCTAACTGCGACGCAACCAAGTAATAAACCCCAGCAATGTGCTTGCAGGGATTGGCATAATCGGGACAAGAACAACGGGTTTTAAAGTCGTCGCGGCTGTGGGGCAATAAATGCAGGTTCAGTTCGGAAAAAGCATCCTCGATCGAGTCTGGCATTTCATTCATCAGCAGTTTCGAGACAAAACTGGCTTTTGAAGAAATGCGAGCGATCGCCTTCGACCAATTTGCCGCTGAAATCGGTTTTATCTCGATGCTTGTAAAGTATAAAGGTGCCTTGTCAACCCCAAAGTAGGGATTAACCGAGCCCCGCACATGGGCAGCGACTATATTTTTGCTAATCTCATAGTTCTCAATTTTATTGCCCCGGGCATAAGAACGCCCGCGCCCCAACCTTCCCGAATCTGTAAAAGCTTCCAGCGCTTCAATAAATCGCTGTCCCCACCAAGTTCTGCTAAATTTCGCCATAACTTTTCCTCCTACTTTCTTTAATTCTTGCTCTTCTCGTTCCCAGGCTCAGCCAGGGAACGCACGCCGGGAGGCAGAGCCTCCCCCTTCACCCCGTGGTTGCCCCCTACTCCCCGCAACGAGAGTGTTACTCCAGAATGGCATTTTTATTCAAAGCAATCAACTTTTTGAAGCTTTCATTGTCGAGCTCGGTCAGCCAAGACTCATCCGCGCCGACAATTGCCGCCGAAAGCTTTTTCTTGTCCTCAATCATTTGGTCGATCCGTTCCTCCAACGTGCCCAACGCTAGGAACTTATGCACGAAAACATTTTTTTTCTGCCCGATGCGAAAGGCGCGATCGGTTGCCTGATCCTCCACGGCGGGATTCCACCAGCGATCGAAGTGAAAGACGTGATTGGCTTTCGTCAGGGTGATGCCGACGCCGCCAGCTTTGATAGAGAGAATAAACACCGATGGCTCCGTTTCCGCGTCTTGAAATTCGGCAATCATTTTTTCCCGTTTGGGGCGAGGCGTGCCGCCGTGGATGTAATAGGTGTTGTAATGTAAAGTCTGCTTCAGGTATTTTTCGAGAGCGCCGCCGATTTCTGCAAACTGCGTGAATACCAACAGGCTCTCGCCTTCTGCCATGACTTCCTCTATCATTTCAGAGAGGCGCTGCAATTTGTGCGATCGCTCCGGTGAAAAATCGCTCCCATCCTGCAAAAACTGCGCCGGATGATTGCAAATCTGCTTCAGCTTCAGCAGCGTTGAGAGGATTAACCCCTTGCGCTGGATTCCCTCAGCCCCCTCGATTTGCCCTTCTACCTCCTTCACCACCACCTCATACAGGGAAGCTTGTTCCTTCGTTAAGTTGCAATATTGCTTGTGTTCCACTTTATCCGGCAAATCTTTAATAATTGCCTTATCCGTCTTCACGCGGCGCAGGATAAACGGTTCCACCAATTTTTTCAGCGTCGCAGACTGTATCGGGTTGTTTTCTTTTTGAATGGGAATTTCAAACGACTTGCGAAACTGCGGCTCTTTCCCCAGATAGCCGGGATTGAGGAAGTTAAAAATCGACCACAAATCCAACAAGCGGTTTTCTACCGGCGTACCGGTTAAAGCGAGGCGGTATTTGGCTTGCAGTTTTAAAATTGCCTTCGTTTGGGCAGCTTGGGGATTCTTGATATTTTGCGCTTCATCCAGCACGACGCGCTGCCAGTTCGCCGCTTTCAAGAGTTTTTCGTCTTTTCGCACTAACGTATAGGAAGTGATGACGATATCGTGCTTCAGGCTCGCCGCTTTAAACTCCTTTTCGTCTTTGATGCGTTTGCTGCCGTGGTGTACCATTGCCTGCAAGTGAGGCGCAAACCGTTCGATTTCTTTCTGCCAATTTCCGATGACAGACGTGGGGGCAATTAATAGCGTCGGCAAGGGCTTTTCTGCTTCTTCTTTTTCATTCACCAAGCGGGCAATTACCTGGACAGTTTTACCGAGCCCCATATCATCGGCGAGACAGCCATTTAAACCGAGCTGTTCCAAATATTGCAGCCAGGAAACGCCCCGTTTTTGATAGTCTCGCAGACTTCCTTGCAATTTGGGCGGATTTTCAATAACTGCCAGTTGGCTGCTATCGCGCAACTTTGCCATCATCTCTGCGAGAGTTTCGTCGTGTTCGACTTCCAGCTCGTCTTCCGATTCGCTGGACTTCTGCATCAGCTCCAGCAGCGAAATTTCTCCAGTTTCTTTGCCCTTCGACTGCCAGAATTCCAGCATCTCTTGCATCTTCTTCGGATCTAACTCGATCCACTGCCCGCGAAATTGCACCAGAGGCACTTTCGCATTCACGAGCTGCTGCCATTCTTGTTCTGTTACCGGCTGTCCTCCGATAGAAAGTTGATATTGATATTGTATAATCGTATCGAAGCTAAAGTAACCTTTACTGGCTTTTTTACCGGACTGTAATTTGCGGGCAGAAGCCTGCAAGCGAATTTTGGCGCGGCGGCGTCCTTCCGGCGTCCACCAAGCAGGTACAATCACTTTATAGCCGGCATCTTCTAATATCCAGGCGCTTTCTTTGAGAAATGCAAATGCTTCCTCTAGGGTTAAACGCACGCCGACGGGCTTGTCGGTTTCGAGTCCCTTCCAGAGTTTGGGATACATGCGGGCGGCGTATCCCAGATTTAACAGCAAATCTTTTTCAAATTCGCTGCCAAAGTTCGCGTGAGCATTTTTTCTACCTTTCGGATTCAGAGTCCAGTAATCGCTTAAAACCAGTTGCAGGGAGGGGTCTTTTTTAGAAGCAGCGAGAAACTGAATCTGCCAGTTATCGATATCCCGCGCCGAGGCTTCCTGCAATTTAAAGCAGAGGTGGAATTGGGCATCGGTTTGAGCGCCGTTAATTTTCTGCTTCCAGCCCAGCCACTGCTTGCAAATGTCTGGGCTTAAGTCGGCTTTGGCGGCTGAGTTGGAGGCGGAGAAGCAGGCAGTGATAAAGGAACCGTCGAGTTTTTTCGCGACTAGGGAGGTGAGGGGAGTGTCGGAAACGATGCGATCGAGCAGGCATTCGGAAAAATGGCGGAGTAAGGTTTCTTTGTCGTAAAATTCTACCGACGTGCTGGCAGTTTCCGAACCAGCGGCGCAGGCGAGGGGCATGGAATCGATGTAGCGGCGGATGTCTGACTCGTACTTTTCAGAAAGTATCTCCCATCCGGTATAAAATTGCTGTATGGCAGACGGTTTGCGCTTGCCTTTGGCTGGGGTGGTGACTTCGCGATATTTTAAGGCGGGGATATATTGGTCTTTAAATATAATTTCTTTGAAAGTCTGGGTGTAGTGATGCCAAAATAGGAGATCCGAGCCGATTTGAACGTCAGCGAGATTGTGGACGGCAAGAAAATGAATGTCGTTTAAAAGTTTGATGACATTAGAGACTTTGCGCGAGTTCGTAAACTCGGCGACTTCAAAGCAATCGACTTGCCACGATTGAAAGTCCCATTCTTCCGGCGGTTCGTCTTCCAGATAGCGGGATAATTCCAGGGAGGGCAGGGGGAAATTGTTCGCGGTGGGAAGGATAAAATATTTGGGAGAGATGCGATCGCTCATTTTATTGTAAGCCGTCTCCGCCAACCCCAACTCGCTGACGAGAAAGCCGGCCAGCTCTGCCTTAGCGAGCTGCCCCGGATGAACGTTGCTTTTTTTGGCGGTTTTGCGAAGCGGTGCCGCTTCCACCCACAGGTAAAATGCGCCACTTTGCAGGAACTCGGTTTCTGCCTGGGGAATCCAGGTGCCGTGGATAACTTTCATCGGTAGATGCCTCTACACGCTAGCGGAATTTTAGCGAAATTATCCCACAGATTTCAGTTTGGCGCTACACCACGGCAGCAACATCGGGCGGATTCCCCAAAGTAGAGCCCGCGCGGGCGGGCTTTGTTCGCCAGCTATTCCTTTATTTTCCAAGTGCGGCTGGCTCCAGGCTGTTTCGCGATCGCTTTGTTGAGTTGCTTCCGCCAGTAGGCAACATTGGGATGATCCGGAACCGCATTTTCTAACATTTGCAGCCACGAAGCAGCCGCATTGGTTTGATTTTTGATGAGGTTCAGTTCGATCTGAAAGCCAGCCAAGGTGACTAATTCGCTGTAATGCAGGCGCTTGCGAGTCAGCAACGGTTGCACCAACTCTTCTGCTTTCTCAATTTCGCCGTTTTGCAGGTGCATTCGAGCCAAACCAGCGCGAGCAAATAGATAATCGGGATGGCGCTGGTGAATTTGTTTCAAGATTTCCACACTTTCGCGATCGCGCCCTTGCATGGCGTAACTTCCCGCCAAATTGTTGAGCAAATCGGGGGCATCGGGTTCGAGTTCGAGAGCTTTTTTGATAAGTTTTTCAGCCTGTACGGCTTCTCCGGCACGCGCTGCCAAAATCGCTTGCCTGTACAACTCCTCCACCTTTGGCGCGTGCAAGTTGACGGCTTCGTCGTGAACTTCAAACCCCATTAATAACAACTCTTGCCACTCGCCCCGAATCCAGAGGCGCGCAGTTTCTTCGGGAAAAAGCCCTGCTTTAGAAGCTGCCTGTGCTGCCTGCAAGCGCATGTCGTCGGAACCTTTGTCGCTGAGTGCAAAATCCCGCAGCGCTGCGAACATTTCCGGCGTTTCTGCTGCCATCGCCAGGTTTAAAGCAAATTGCCGCACGCTCGGATCTCCGCGATCGAGAAAAATTGGCACCAATTTGGCAATTTCTGGATGCTGGCGAAAATAAGTTTCAATTACCTGCGGAACATCCTCTTCTTCGCCGCCTTCAGTCTGTGAAAGAAAAATCGCTCTCACATCTTCTAGCGCTTTCGGAGTCAGCCAATATCTCAGGCTGAAAGCCCAAGGAGCGTGACGCTTGCTGACGGGTTGATTCAAATTATCTGTGTTATCTTGCGCTAAATCTAATCCGGGATAAATTTTCAGCGCTTGCTGCCAATATTGGCGAGCTTGTTTCTCTTCTCCGAGGTAGTAGCTGGCAACGGCTGCGAGGTGGTAGAGGAGGGCGCTTTCTGAAGAAGATTTCAGGGCTCCGGCTTTTTCTGCGCCCTGGAAAGCATCCAACACGCCGCGATAGTCTGCCAAATAACTCAAACCCTCGGCTTTTTTTATCCAGACATCATCAAAATCAGACTCGACAGTTTTGAGGCGATCGCACCATTGTTTTGCCTCGTTGATTTCCCCCTTTAAAAAACAGAAACGGGTGAGATTTGAGAGAGCGTGATAGTTTTCTGAATCTAATTCTAGTCCGCGCTTTGCCGTTGCGATCGCCTCATCCAATTGGCTGTCTAAAAAATAGGTAAGACTGAGATTATTGAGAGCCGAGACAAAATCGGGGCGGTGACGCAACAATTCCTCATTCAGCCGCCGCGCCTCCACATAGTTGCCGCTCTGCAACTTGGCTTGTGATTTCTCGTGTAGCGCCCCCACCTCCAGCGCATCCTCGCCCGCAAAGCCTTTTTCTGCTAATATTTCTTGTACGCCCGATTCCAACTGTTTGATAAGTTCGCGCGCTTCGTCCGCGCGGCGGTGAGAGGGCCATTTTTCGACAGCATAGCGAAAGTTTTGCAGCGCTAAAATCGGGTGATTATTTGCCAAACAGGCAGCCGCTAACATTAAAGTAATATCCGGATCGTTTGGGTTGATTTGATGCAGGCGATCGCACGTTTCCTCATATTTGGGAAAATGCTTTATCGCGTGGTAGAGATTTGCCAAACAACCCAGCACGTTAGCATCATTGGGATACTCTTCCTCCAGCGGCTCTAAAATTGCCAGCGCTTTGTCGAACTTTCTCTGCCGCCTGAACGTTTCAGCCTTGCTCAGTTGCGTCATCAGTCGTTGCGAACCGAATCCGGCTGCCGAGCGGTTGGAAGGTTTTTTCTGTTTTGCCATAAAATTGCACTCCTGCACGTCTCTCTTCCCAATATAGCAGATTTTTGCAAGAGCAGCGCAGGGATTGCTCTTACTTCTGTTCGTCGGCAAACCACGCTAGTAATTTGTCGCGCTATATAGCGTTTCTAATTGAGTCGCGAACCCTCAGAAACCCGGTTTCTTCAAGAAACCGGGTTTCTAGCCGTCACAAGTTCCACAGTTGAAAAATTTTCTTTCAGTTGCCGCAATTCTAGCCATTCATTTTTTATTCCTCCGATATTCACCTTAAAATGCTTGACAATTTTTGTTTTTATGCTAGATTGTACAATGGGAATATTGCCCCGCCTGTAAAGGCGAGACAATCGCAACCTACCGACAGGCGAATCGCCCTTAAAAAAACATTAGTAGTGCCCCGTGCGATGATCGGACAACTTTTAAATGGACGTTACCGAATAACGGCTGCCCTGAGTTCGGGTAGCTTTGGGAAAACCTATCTGGCAGAAGACACCCAACGCCCCGGAAATCCCACTTGCGTTGTCAAGCAACTGCAGCCGGAAGAGCCCGCTCTCCTACAGCTTGCAAAAAAACTTTTTAATCAAGAAGCTGAAACCTTAGAAAAGCTGGGCGAACACCCTCAGATTCCTCGGTTATTTGCTTATTTTGAGTCTGGGGGCGAATTTTACCTCGTGCAGGAATATGTTGCCGGAAAGCCGCTAAATAAAAAATGGGCTCTGGGGAAAATGCTCCCAGAAAAGGAAATCCTTATTTTTGTGGAGGAATTATTAGAAATCCTCAAATTCGTGCAGGGCTACAATGTCATTCATCGGGACATCAGCCCGAAAAATATCATGCAGCGCGATAGCGATCGCAAGTTCTTTTTGATAGATTTTGGGGCTGTTAAACAAGTCACGGCTAGCAGCAACAGAACACTTGTAATAGGCACACCCGGCTACATGCCAAAGGAGCAAACTTCGGGGCAGCCGCACTTCAAAAGCGATGTTTATGCGGTGGGCGCGATCGCAATTCAAGCGCTGACGGGCAAGCTCCCGCCGCAACTTCCCCTCGATCCCCATACTGAGGAGATTATCTGGCGCAACCAAGCGCAAGTCAGCCCGGAGTTAGGGGATATTTTAGATAAAATGGTGCGGCAGGATTTCCGGCAGCGTTACTCGGCGGAGGAAGCGCTGCAAGCAGTCAAGATTCTGACAAATCCACCGCCTCCTAAAAAATGGTGGCTATTTGGTGCGATCGCTGCAGTTTCTGCTGCCGCAGTTGCCGTCATCTTTATATTAGCATCTCGCCCGAATTCTGGCGCGAGATTGCCCCTCGACGGGCAAGCGTTGAATCGGGCTCTCACGGCAGAAAATCGCAGCGACAATCCCCTTGACAATACTTACTCAAACGTGTACGTTTTTGAGGGGAAACGCGGGCAGCAAGTGACAATTGAGATGAAGAGTCAGGAATTTGACCCTTATTTGATTGTTCGGGATGCTGACGGCAATCAAATTGCTTTCAATGACGATATATCGCCGGACGATTTTAATGCTAAAATATCAGTAACGCTGCCGAAAGATGGCACTTATACGGTGATTGCCCGTTCCAAAGAAGCAGGAGAAACCGGGGCATATAGCTTGCGGGCTGTTAGAAATAAAACACCCTAAAGGGTGTGGCTACGCGAACGAAGGCTGCGCAGGCAGCCTTCCCGATAAATAGCCCGCGCAGGCGGGCGAAAGTTCCTGTAGCCCCAGGCTTCAGCCTGCGGGCGATGGCGGGCGATTTGGGCAGCGCGATCGCTTGCCTGTTATTAAATTTTATTAAAAAAACGCCAACACTAGAGCAGTTTATAGTAATCTAGCAGGATGAGATAATTATTTTAATCGCTAGGGGGAGGGATAGCCCGCGATGAAGGTAAAAACGATCGTAACAATTCTCGCTGCAGGTGCGATCGCTGCAGGCTGCGCCGACACCCAGCCTCCCCCGAATCAGCCCCAGTCGCAGCCAACCAAAACCGATGAAAAAGTAACCTTCCGCTGTAAGGAAGGTTTCGACAGCGCCAGCCAGAAAAAATTGCCCACAACCTATGCGAGGAACGAACGGGGAAAAATCGCCGTAGTTCGCTGGGAAACCACTTATTTCAAAGATTACACGCCGCAGCAGCGGTGCGAAGAAGTATCGCCCCGATTTCAAACTGCCTACGAAAACGGCAGCCTTCAATATCTCACCAATGGCACCATGAACGGAGAGCCGGTTATCTGTACAGCGCGTTCTGACGGTGGCGATTGCGATACATTGATAATGACGCTGCGGCGGAATGACGATCCGAAGCCTATTTTAGCACAGCTTAACGATACTTTCCAAGGGCGTTCAACCGGTCCGATTCGGCACAGTTCAAACAAGGCGATTTACATTAAAGTAGATATAGAGGAATTTCTCAAAAACGCGCCCGTTGAGCCCGATTAATTCCCCGCTTTCACCGCCTAATTCAAACATCCGTTACCCAATCCGCCGCCAATGAATCGCCATTTTTTAACCGGGGTTGCCGCTCTGAGCTTGCTGCTGCTGCCAGCATCAACGCTTTCTCTGGGCGGATGCGCTTCAAAACCCGCCGCGATCGAGCAAACTGCCGCGCCGCTTTCCGCCGAAGAATTGGAAAAAATCGCCGCCTCCATCACCGTGAAAGTGCTGCCAAAAAACGGGGCAGGTTCCGGCACTTTGATAGGCAGGCAAGGGCAGAATTATACAGTTCTCACCAATCAGCACGTTTTGACACCGGGAGAACCCTATCGCATCCAGACGCCAGACGCGCAAACTCACGCTGCCTCACTCGTCAAAAATATCAATTTTCAGGGCAACGATTTAGCGCTGTTAGAGTTTAACGCGGCGGGCGACTATGCGGTGGCGGCGCTGCCAGAAAACCGGTTTCTGGGAAAATTGGCAGAAGGCGATAAAGTGTTTGCCGCCGGGTTTCCTTTTGATTCAGAACCCTCCCTTCTTAACGGGGGGCAGGGGGGGATCGCCTTCACCAGCGGGGAAATCAAATTATTGCCGGAAAAAGCCTTGCAGGGGGGCTATCGGATAGGCTCCGCAAATGAGATTCAACAGGGGATGAGCGGGGGACCGATAGTAAATAAGCGCGGTGAAGCGATCGGCATCAACGGCATGGGAGCCTATCCCATTTTAGGGGATGCGTACATATTTGAAGATGGTTCCCGCCCCAGCGAAGCACAGCGGCAGCAGATGAAGCAGTTGAGTTGGGGCGTGCCGGTGCAGTTTGTGGCTCAGGTGGCTCCTGAAAGAATAACAAACAGCGCGATTCCACCCCTAACCGGCATAGCGGCAGAGGTGAACAAAAAAGCCGCAGAAATTACCGTGCGGATTGACGGGCAAAATGACAATGGTTCCGGGACGATTATTGCCAAGCAGGGGAATACTTACTACGTCCTCACCGCTGACCATGTAGTGAAGAATCCAGGTAAATATGAAGTCGTAACGCCGGATCGGGCGCGATATCCGGTGAACTACAGCACCGTGAAAAGACTGGAGGGGGTAGATTTGGCGGTGCTGCAGTTCCAAAGTAACCAAACTTACTCCGTGGCAACTTTGGGAAATTATGACATAAAAGAAGGCGGTAGATACTGGGTTTTTATCTCTGGATGGCCGGGGGCACAAGGCACGAACAACCCATCCCGAATGTTTACTGCTGGATTTGTTTTCAGTACAGAATTAAGTTCTATTGTCGCGAAATTAACGAACGGTTACGAGCTAGTCTACAGCAATATTACTCAAGCAGGGATGAGCGGGGGGCCGGTGCTGGATGTTCGCGGGCGGATCATTGGAATTCACGCTGCTGCGGAGGGGAAAGGAAATCAAGTATATGAGGTGCAATTAGGTAACAGTTTGGGAGTGCCGGTGAAGACGTTTCTCAGTTTAACAGAAAAAGCTGGGATAAAGCCTGAGTGGTTGAGCGTAGAGACACAGGCACCCCCGCCGTCAACTGACGTAGAAGAAGAATTTTCAATTATAATAGCTATAATCACCGCACCCAAACCTCCAAGCGGTGCCCATGAGACGGAATGGGTGAATTATGGCAATCAGTTGTGGCGTTCATTTCGCTACGATGAAGCTGTGAAAGCTTTTGACGAAGCACTTAAAATAAATCCTAACTTTTCTCCAGCTTTGTACGCACGCGGCTTAGTGCTAGACAGGCAGAATAAAGATGAAGAAGCCTTGGCATCTTTTGAAAAAGCGACTGAAAGTGAGCCAAGATTCTATGAAGCTTGGCGCGAACGAGGTCGAATACTTTCTTCCTTGAAGCGATACCCAGAGGCGCTGGAATCTATTGACAAGGCAATTGATTTCAACGACAAAGATTTTTTTCTGTATATGTTGCGAGGTAATCTGCTGCGAGGATTAAAACGCAACTCAGAAGCCAGGGATGCCTACAGCCAAGCCATTAAACTCAATCCCTACCCTTTTGGCTACTACATCCGGGGTAATACTCTCTTAGATTTGGGAGATAAACAGGGAGCTATAGACGATTTCAACAAAGCCATTGAACTCAAGCCTGACTTTGCCGAGGTCTACAACAGCCTAGGTAATGCCCACTCAGCTTTGGGAAATCAACAGAGAGCTATAGACGATTACACCAAAGCTATTGAACTCCAGCCTGACTTTGCCTTAGCCTATATCAGACGGGGATTTATCCGTAAGGAATTGGGAAATCAACAGGAAGCTATTGCCGATTTTACTAAAGCTATTGAACTCCAGCCTAACTCTGCTGAAGCCTATATGGTACGGTCTGGTGCCCTCTCAGATTTGGGAAATAAACAGGGAGCAATAGAGGATTTACAAAAAGCCACACAACTCTACTGCGCTCAAGGGAGCCCTATCTGCAAACTAGGACAAGACGCCCTTAAACGGCTTCAGCAGTAATTTCTTC
Source organism: uncultured bacterium (assembly GCA_964405435.1). GTDB lineage: Bacteria > Cyanobacteriota > Cyanobacteriia > Cyanobacteriales > Oscillatoriaceae > DVEG01. The sequence goes on along the minus strand of CAYOOD010000038.1, from coordinate 21,591 downwards.
TCAGTGATTTAATTTGTATACCGTTTCTATTGGATTCGTGAACGGCTGTTACGTCTAGAAACCCGGTTTCTTCAAGAAACCGGGTTTCTGATAAATTTTCTCTCTTTCCCTCCATTTTTATCCCCGTATCCGCGTTCAAAATCCGCGCGTGTCCTCTTACCTTTTCAACTTTCGGGACATTCACGCGGCATGGGTTATCCAGTAGGGGCACTCCACTTGCTTCCCTACTGGAAACGCGGCGATTTCGCCTTACTTCTGTTCGGCAAACCGCGCTAATAATTCCTCGCGGGATAGATTAGACAATTGCAGCAGCAAGGGAGCAAACTCCTCTGGCGGCAGAGCCAATATCGGCTCAATAATTGCTGCCAGTTGCTCGTCTAATTCCCCGAACCGAACGCGCAGCATATTTTCCAAAACCAGGCGTTCTCCCTGCTGGATTCCCTGCTGGATTCCCCGCTGCTCTCCTTCCCGCGTAGCGCGTTCTATATCTTGCTCATACAGTGGTGCTAATCGCATAAACAACTCCCTGTCTTCTTCATCTAGAGTTTGTGGAATTCCCAAGCTTTTTTGCAAGTTTTTCAGCAACTTCAGGGCATTGACTCGGAATGGGTTATCAACTGGAAGTGCCTCTAGTTCGTCGATCGCTTGTTTTTGCACGCTTCCCTTGCCGAGAATCCTCAGCCAGAGGGTTTCTGGGGTTCGGGGTAGCTGGTGGATGACGACTATGGCTGTACGAAAGTAGTCACCCATGAAGTAAATCCCCGGCAGCCAGTTGTCATCTATTGTAGCGCCAAATCCAGATAGCAGCGTCTCTGATGCGGTTGGCGTTAGAATCCACAATGTCGGCAATTCTTCCTCTTGAAGGGTTGTATTATTTGCCTCGGCTTCTCGGTAATATTCTCCTATCAATTTTAACTCTTTTTTCAGCTCATTACACACGTCATCGACAGTCACAGGGTGGCGGAAAGGTTCAAAAAGAGAAGGAGTTGCCGCTAAGCGCCCTAATAATCCCAGCGCTTCGGTAGCTGCAGTTGCCTGGGGTAATGGGGCAAACCAAATATCGATTGGGCTGACTTCTGCCGATACGGGGTTGTGTGCTTGCACTTCCCCGTAAGGTGCTAACAGGTTTTCCAGGTAATCTTTGGCAAATTGGGCGTGAATTAATTCTGTCATTGGATTTGAAGGTTGGGGGTGATAGTGGTTTGAGTTTTGAATGAAATTAGTTTAGCAAGTTTTTGGATTTTTCCAGCGGTTATCTGATTTTCTTAAGAAGATTTCTCTGGAGGCGGAGCCTCCCGGCAGGCGTTACCAGGCTCAGCCTGATAACGAGTAAGCGAAAATTTATCGTAGGGTTTTTAGAAGATTTTTTGGAGGCAGAGCCTCCCGGCAGGCGTTACCAGGCTGAGCCTGGTAACGAGTAGGAATATCCGTGTATCCGTGTTAAAATCCGTGTCGGGCGATTATTTTCGTTTCAATATTAGCAAGGTTTCGGAACGGATAGAGTTAATTTTGTTGAGGTGGAAGCGCTGATAGGTGTCTAGTGCGATCGCATCTTGTACGGCAAACCCATTCTCTTCTGCCAAGATGGCAAGCAAGTGGGGCGTGTCAATAACAAACTCTTGCCCTCCCAATTGCGTTTTATTATAGCCTACAACTAGGGCAAATGGTGCGCCTTCTCGCAAGAGGTTGTAAATTTCTCTAAACATTTTTGCCATGTCGGCGAGGTATTTGTAGAGCAGGGCGGGTACGTTTTGCTTTCGGAATCCATCGCTATTTTTATCGATCGCATTTTTGAGTTGCTGGCACAGCCGCCAGCATTCATCGGGGAGCTGCTGGGAATTACACGCGATCGCATTTTCCAGTTTGGCGCGCTCTTTCCCCGCTATCTCCCGCTGCCCTATCAAACTCTTCTCGGTTTTCCGAAGCTCATCGGCTCCAATCAATTCCAGCAGCACTAAACTCAAACGGTGCGTGTCAATATACGGCAGGGCTGTTGCATAGGGCGGGCTGGTAATTGCTGCATCGAAGGGGTGTTGAAAATGCGATCGCGCTATTTCTGCACAGTGGCGCGCATCTCCTAATAAAGCCTTTTGAATTGTTCTCACTTCACCGAGATACTGTCGCGCCTTCAGGATTGTTTCAACTTTCCGGGTGACAGCTTCTAAAAATATCGGGATTGCCGGCGCATTGTCTGGCGCTTCTTTTCGCCTGCGCATCCGCAAATCAGCCGGCTCTTGCCAAGAAACTTGGCGAACGATATCGCTGAATATCGCTTGCAGTACGGGCGCTTGCTTAATTTCATCCAAAATAACTGCTAATTGTACTAAGACTGACTCGGCAAACCAGGAATGCAGGTAATCCACATCGGGCAGGCGGCTTTGCCAATCTTCTCCCCCGATTTTTTCTAGTTCTGCCTTGCTAAATGCTCGATTATATGATAGATTGCAGAAACCCTGAGAAAGTCGCTGTTTTATCTCTTCCACCTGGGAGTATAATTCTGCTGCGGGAACTTGCATAGCGGCGATTTTTGCCTGGGCGATTAGCACTCCCAGCGGGTTGAAATCAACTCCAATGGCGTTGAATCCGATATGGGCGGCTTCCAGCAGGGTTGTGCCGCTGCCACAAAAAGGATCGAGTATCCAGTCTCCCGGTTTCAGTTGCAGAATATTTGCGATCGCTCTTACCACCTGCGGATTGAATTTCCCCCGATACTCGTGCAATCCGTGTGCCGAATAGCGCGTCTTTTGCCGAGTTGGGCTTTGCGTCTCTCCACAGGTTGACGCTTCTAAACTCGCTTGAAGCGGGATTATCTTACTCCCATCTTCTGCTACGGCTTCTCTAAAATAGGTGGTACGATAGGCGGCAGTTGCCCACTCTGACTGGCATTCAACAGACATCCCCTCGCCTGTGAAAATGGGTTCCCGCCCGAGCAAGGCAACTAACTCGCGGCGAGCGAGGTTTCTCTCGTAGGAGAGATAGGGGTAACTGTACCAGTGAAAATTGACTTTCATGGTTTTGAATCCAGTGCAAAAACCATCAAATGTTCTTGATTAATCTTGCCGTGAGCGAGATTAAATGCTTTGCGGTTTGACAAAATGTGCCGCTCGACGATGCCCTCGACAGCAAAGCCGTGAGGGGCGGCAGCTCGCTGCAATAGCGCCGCATTGTCGATGATTCGCCCGCGAATGACGGAGCGCCCGACTAAAAAACAAGCTTTGGCTTTCGGTTTCATGGCGCGAGACAACAATTGAAAGCAAGCGCCCATCTGTCGCTCGAAATCTTTTTCGTCTTGATAGTCGTTTTTTCTGAAATAGTGCGGGCGGGCTCCGATTTCCCGCTGGCGAACTTCCAGCGGGTTCATTCCCAGCCAGTACATGCGATATTTGTGATAAAGCCAGTATTCGTAAGCGTTGGGATAGGGTGGGGATGTCACGACTAAGCCGATATCTGAGGGCAATTCGTCGGGGGTGACTTCCAGCACGTCTCGATTGAGAACGGTTATTTTTCGGAAGGGCTGGCAGCGGTTAGCGGAAAAAGACGAAACGGCTTGGCTGAGTGTGGCGGCGTGTTTTTCAAATCGCTTGAAGACGTCTTCGGCGGCAATATCTTTTTCTATGGCGGCATAGCGGGTGTCGCTCTCTTGATTGGAAACTCTGACGATAAGGCTCGATAAGGCTACTTGCAGCGCTTCTCGAATTGTCATCGATTCGATTGTATTGACTTCTTGTAATAAAGCTGCTATATTTATTTGAATATCCGGTTTGAACCAATGATCGAGGTGGGGAATTTCTGGTACGGAAACGCTATTTTTTGAGATTTGCTCGCGGGCTTGGGAGATAATCTGTTTTGCGATCGCACCCAGGGAACACGGCAAAGGCGTGGTTTTCACCCGAGCGATTAAACAAGCAAGGGGGTTGAGATCGATTCCCCACGCCTCCAAACCGCGATCGCGCGCTTCCACTAGCGTCGTGCCGGAACCGCAAAACGGATCGAGAATCGGACTGCCATCGCCGGGATGAAACAAGTCTATTAACTGCCGGGGAATCTGCGGGATAAATCTGGCGGGATAGGGATGAATGGCGTGAATGCCGCTATTTGTCGGCGCGTTGCTAAAATCCCAATCGACGGAGTGTAGGGCTTTTGCTGTCGGGTTCATAATTCAATTATTTTATCATTAAAGCCGCCGCTCCCTGCGGTGCAGCACCCACCAGAAGTGACTGGCGTCATGCCCGCCAGCGAAAAGCGAATCGTCTGTGCCAGTTGGAGAGAGTTTGAGAGATACTGTAAATTCGATCTCCAATGCTCGCGAGGCTGGAGACTGTCATCAGATGCAGGAGTACGCTCATACCTATGTCCAAAGCCTCTCCAGAAGCCCTGGAAAAACTGCGTCAGAACTTGCTAGACGACTCCGAACTCGAGCTGAACTATCTGGCTCTGACGGTAAGCGCCTGTATCATTGCCACGATTGGGCTGCTGAGCAACAGTGCGGCGGTGATTATTGGCGCGATGATTATTGCCCCCCTGATGCTGCCACTGAGGGGATTGGCGCTGGCGGCACTAGAGGGAGACTTGCTTCTGTTCCGCCAAAGTGCGATCGCAGTAGGCGTCGGCACTGTATTTGCGATCGCCCTTTCTTGGAGCGTCGGGCGCGTCATCAACCTGCCCGCTTCCGAATTTACTCCAGAAATCCTCGCCCGCACCCAACCCACCCTCGCAGATTTGGGCGTTGCCGTTGCCGCCGGCGCGATTAGCGGCTTTGCCAAGATTCGCCCCAAAATCAGCGACGCCCTCGCCGGCACTGCGATCGCAGTTGCCCTCATGCCCCCCCTGTGCGTCGTCGGCATCAGCCTCTCTCAGGGAGCTTGGCAGGCGAGTTGGGGCGCTTTCTTGCTCTACCTGACAAACCTCCTCGGCATTACCCTCGCCTGCACCATTGTTTTCATCTGGGGCGGCTACTATCTCGAAGGCAGTAGATTGGGAAGGGCTTTGGGTTGGATACTCGCCCTCACCGGCATTCTCATCGTCCCCCTGTTTCTGAGTTTTTGGACGCTCCTGGCTAAAGCATCGCTGCAATCGACGATTAAAGAAAAACTGCTGCGCGAAACGATTACAGTGGGCCAACAAGTGGACTTGATCAAGCCCGTCGAAGTGAACTGGAACAAAAACCCCCCGGAAGTCTACTTAAGCGTTCGGGCAAAAACGCCCGTCACCTCCAAGCAGGTTCGCGAGGTAGAAGAATACCTCTACCGCCGCCTGGGAAAGCGCTTTAATCTGGTGTTTCAAGTCAGTCAACTGCGGGAAATCCGCTCTGACGACTCGCCACCTTTAGCCCCCTCTCCCAAAAAAACTGTCAGCCCTCCTCGGGCAGTGAAATCTCCGAAATAATGCTGCCGAGCTATGTATCCAGTTTCTAGCAGTGCATTAGTGCAAGTAGGTTTGTTAAGGTGGAGTTTGTCGAGCAATCAAGATTATGACCGCCACTCAAGTTAAGTTACAACACGAAGTCAAAGACCTGTCTCTCGCCCCCCTCGGACGGCAGCGGATAGAATGGGCAGGACGGGAAATGCCCGTGCTGCGGCTGATTCGCGATCGCTTTGCCAAAGAAAAACCATTTGCCGGTCTTCGCCTAGTGGCGTGCTGTCACGTCACCACCGAAACCGCTAACTTGGCTCTGGCACTGCAAGCGGGTGGCGCAGAAGCCGTGCTGATTGCCAGCAACCCCCTGAGCACGCAAGATGACGTTGCTGCTTGTCTGGTTGCCGATTACGGCATCTCCGTATTTGCGATCAAAGGCGAAGACAACGCCACTTACCACCGCCACGTTCAAATCGCCCTCGACAGCAAGCCCAACATCATTATCGACGACGGCAGCGACGTGGTGGCTACCTTGATTCAGGAGCGCCCGCAGCAAATTTCCGATCTCATCGGCACGACTGAGGAAACCACCACCGGCATCGTCCGCTTGCGTGCCATGTTCAAGGATGGGGTGCTGACTTTCCCCGCCGTCAACGTCAACGACGCCCAAACCAAGCACTTCTTTGACAACCGCTACGGCACCGGGCAATCCACGCTCGACGGGATTGTGCGCGCCACCAATATTCTCCTCGCCGGCAAAACTGTCGTCGTTGCGGGTTACGGTTGGTGCGGCAAAGGCACTGCCATGCGGGCGCGCGGCATGGGCGCAAACGTCATCGTCACCGAAATCAACCCCGTGGCGGCGATCGAAGCCGTTATGGACGGGTTCCGCGTCATGCCGATGGAAAAAGCCGCCGCAGAGGGCGACATTTTCATCACCGTTACCGGCAACAAGCACGTCATTCGCGGCGAACACTTCGCGGCGATGAAAGACGGGGCGATCGTCTGCAACTCCGGGCACTTCGACATCGAAATTGACTTGGTAGCGCTGCAATCTCTCTCGTCTGAAGTAGCAACGGTGCGTCCTTTCACCCAAGAATACCACCTCAAGAGCGGCAAGTCAATCGTGGTTTTAGGCGAAGGACGCCTGATCAACCTCGCTGCCGCTGAAGGGCACCCCAGCGCCGTGATGGATATGAGCTTTGCCAACCAGGCGCTCGCTTGTGAATACCTGGTGAAGAACCAAGGCAAGCTCGAACCGGGCTTGCACTCGATTCCGGCAGAAGTCGATGGGGAAATTGCTCGGCTGAAACTGACGGCAATGGGCATCGAAATTGACAGCTTGACAGCGGAACAAATCGAGTACATCAACTCTTGGACTTCGGGAACTTGAGCGATCGCTCAGTCGCCGGGTCAGAAACCCGGTTTCTTCAAGAAACCGGGTTTCTGACTCCCGCACGAGCGGGTTGATTTATGTCCTCTTACTTAACTGAGAGAAAAAATACTGTCGGTGCAAGGGTTGGATTCTCCAACCCTTTTTCGCGATCGCGCTAATTTTTTAGTGCCAAAGTTCTCTCTAAAGTTATTCTATTATCCTGCCGAAACCTGCTAGAGTTAAACGAAATTTCTACTCAAACAAACTTCAAGGAATTGAACCCATGCAGGAATGGATAACGAACATCATGGTTTCCATGAGCTATCTGGGAATCGGACTGCTGATGTTCTTGGAAAACCTGTTCCCACCCATCCCCTCGGAACTGATCATGCCCCTGGCAGGCTTTACGATCGCTCAAGGGAAAATGCAATTCGCCCCCGCGATCGCAGCCGGCGTCATCGGCACCGTCATCGGCGCTCTGCCCTGGTACTACGCCGGCAAATTATTAGGGCACGATCGCTTGCAAGCTTTAGCCGACAAATACGGCAAGTGGATTGCCGTTTCCGGCGGCGACATTCAAAAAGCCAATAACTGGTTCAACAAACACGGCAAAAAAGCCGTTTTCTTCGGTCGTCTCGTCCCCGGAATTCGCACCCTCATCTCCATTCCTGCCGGTCTTAATGAAATGGACGTGGTTCCCTTCTTAGTCTACTCAACTGTTGGCACCACTTTGTGGGTGAGTTTCCTGACAGTTGGCGGATATCTCCTCACAAAAGCCGGGAAAAACTACGAACTAATCGACGAATATCTCGGCCCCGTTTCTAAAATCGTCCTGGCGATTATCCTCGCGGCATTTCTTATCTGGGTTTTCAAGAGAAAAGCCCGGTAAAATCACCTTCCGTCTGTTATTTTATTGTCAGTAGTGCCACCGCCTTTTTAGGGATAAATCAACCTAATGTGACGCGAACCAGAAACCCGGCTTCTTCAAGAAGCCGGGTTTCTTAAACGTCGGAACAGATTGCTTGACAACTGTTATACTTGAGAGTAAAGCAGGGCAATTCTGCTAAACTCATACAGGAGATAACTATGATTGTAGAGGCTCGACGCTTTACAGTAGAAGAATATCACCGCATGGCAGACCTGGGAATTTTAAACCCAGATGAAAGAGTGGAATTAATTGCAGGACAGATAATCGCAATGGCAGCAAAATTACCAACCCACTGCGCGGCAGTGAAGCGCGCAGATCGGTTGTTGAGGAGTCGTTTGGGCGAGGGTGTCTTGCTCCGGCTACAGTCTCCTATCCAGTTAGACAATTACTCCGAACCAGATCCAGATATTGCCGTCGTCACAGTAGATCCGTTAGACTACGAAGACCACCACCCTACTGTCGGTGAAGTTTATTTGATTATTGAGGTAGCCGATACCACCCTAGCTCGCGACACGGGTTTCAAAGCCAGAGTTTACGCCCAGTCGAGAATCGCCGATTATTGGGTATTAGCTCTTAATAACCGCCAACTGCACGTTTTTCGAGAACCCACGGCTAATGGCTACTCTAGCTGTGTGATTCTATCCGAAGACGCGACGATTTCGCCTTTGGCTTTTCCTGATTGTAGCATTACGGTTAGAGAAATGTTGCGACCTTTGTAGGGAATGAAGCTAAAAGCTGATAGCTTTAAACACAAGTTTTTCTGGATACCGCAACTTGAAAACTCGCTCGACATACTGGCAACTGCTGCCCTACATCCGGCCCCAATGGCCCACGATCGCCAAGGCGCTGGCTTGCACCCTGGCATTTACCGTATTTTGGCCGATCCTGGCAATGCTCGCCGGTCAGATGGCCACTTACATCGGCGAAGGAAATGTAGGCGCGATCGCGCAACTCGCCGGCTTGGCTGCCGTCATTTTCCTGATCCGGGGCAGCGTACAATATGGCCAAGACTCCCTCATGGCCAAAGCCGCCCTGAAAATTGCCCTGGATTTGCGCAAGCAAGTCTACGCCCACTTGCAGCAACTCAGTCTCAGTTATTTCGTCACCGCCAAAACCGGCGATCTCTCCTACCGCCTCACCGAAGACATCGATCGCATTGGCGAAGTCATCAACAAAGTCTTTCACCAATTTCTCCCCTGCGTGCTGCAGTTGATTGTCGTTATCGGCTACATGATCTGGCTCAACTGGCAGCTCACCCTCGGCACCTTGATTATTGCCCCGCTCATGGCACTGTTAATCGGCGCTTTCGGCGATCGCCTCCTGAGTTTCTCCCGCCGCTCCCAAGCCAGCGTCTCGAATTTATCCGCCCTCCTCACCGAACTCTTCGGCGGAATTCGCCTCGTCAAAGCCTTCGCCGCCGAAGACTACGCCATCAACCGCTTCAGCTCCGAATCCGAGCACAACCGACAAGCCAAATACCTCGCAGAGCGCGTCAAAGCCCTGCAGTTCGTCGTGGTTGGCTTTCTCGAAGCCATGAGCATTCTGCTGCTCTTCTTTCTGGGAGGCTGGCAAATCTCCACCGGCAACCTCACCGGAGCCGGTTTCATCAGCTACGTCACCGCCGTCGCGCTGTTAATTGACCCCATTTCCCTCACCACCAGCAATTACAGCGACTTCAAACAAGGCGAGGCATCGTGCGATCGCGTCTTTGAATTACTGGCGATTCAACCGGAAGTCCTGGAAAAACCCGGCGCGATCGCCCTCCCTCCCGTCACCGGCAAAGTCGAATACCGCGACGTTACCTTTGGCTATTCCTATCGCGAAGAATCCCAAATCCCCTCATCCCCTTTTCCCGGCTCCCCAGTCTTGCAAGACCTAAACCTGCTGGTGATGCCAGGAGAAGCGATCGCCCTCGTCGGTGCCTCCGGTGCCGGCAAAACCACCCTCGTCAACCTCCTCCCCCGCTTCTACGATCCGCAAGTCGGCGAAATTCTCATCGACGGCACCAATATTAAAGACGTCACCCTCAAGAGCTTGCGACGTCAGATCGGCATTGTCCCCCAGGACGTCACCCTCTTTTCCGGCAGCATCGCGCAGAATATCGCCTTCGGGCAGGCACAATTTGACCTCAAAGACGTGCAAGCTGCCGCTGAAATTGCCAACGCTCACGAATTCATCGCCAAGCTGCCGGATGGGTATCATACCTGGGTGGGAGAGCGGGGCGTGAATTTGTCGGGAGGGCAGCGACAGAGAATTGCGATCGCCCGCGCCGTACTGCTCAACCCCCGCATTCTCATCCTCGACGAAGCCACTTCCGCCCTCGATTCCGAATCCGAAGCCCTCGTACAGCAAGCCTTAGAACGATTAATGCAAGACCGCACCGTTTTTATCATCGCTCACAGACTGGCGAGCGTGCGCCGCGCCGATCGCATCTTAGTGATGGAGCAGGGGCGCATCGTCGAATCCGGCACCCATCAGCAACTCTTGGAAATGGGCGGGCGCTATGCCCGCTTTTATGCCCAGCAGTTTAGTTAACAAAGTAGGGTGCGTTCATAACGCACCCTACTCATTGTCTATAGTGTTTCTAAATATTTCAAAAGATCCGCCATTTCCTGGGGACTGGGCTGGAATTGCGGCATCGGCGGCGTATTGCCGCCAGTGACTTGACGGATCAGACTCGGGCGCGACTTGTGCTTCGAGACATTGACCAGACTTGGCCCAACACGACCGCGCCCCTGCATTCCGTGACAGCCGGCGCAGTTCATTTGAAAGATAGCATGGCCCTGAGCGGCATCGCCATTCAGGGCTAGAACGTTTTGTATGTACGGGTCGGAAACCTGAAATCGGTAAACGCCCAGAATTATTAGCGAAATGACAAATACAGCCGCGATCGCCACCCAGGCGCTGCGCTGGTGCTTGCTTTCCATTTCAGGTCTGGCCAACTGGTTATTCAAACGCTGCCTATTTTAAAGAAAGATGTACAAAATGCTTTTCGATTATTAACATAGCTTAAAAGTTCCAGCGCGTGTTGACAACTGTAGCAGCTTGTGAGACGTTGGCCCCGGCAGCCCATCCCCATCCCCAAAAAAGGCAGCAAAGACTTCCCCTCGCTCTCGCATTTGGCCACGAGAGCCTGTACTATGAGAAGTTGGAAAAAAACCTTAACGTATTCCGCAGAACACAAGGAGACACATCGTGGTAGAACCCCTACTTTCCGGCATCGTGCTTGGCCTCATCGTCGTCACCCTCGCTGGCCTGTTTTTTGCCGCCTACCAGCAGTACCGTCGCGGCAACGATCTCGGCGTGTAGCGCCTAGGGCATGGGGCATAGCGCATGGGGCACGGAGACCAATAACCCATTCCCCATGCCCCATGCCCAATCCCCTAATCCCGCAATCCCGGCTCAACCGCCACTTGATAAAAAGTCAAAGCCGTATTGCCGTAAACTTTCTGCCGGCAGATTTCCAGTTCTGGCACCGCCTCCACGGGCGAGCGATCGGGGCTGTGTTCCACGGCGAGTTCTCCCCCTTCTGCCAGCAGTTGGTAGTGGGCGATCGCCTCTAAAACCGGTTCGTACAAATCGCTGGCATAGGGCGGATCGAAATAAATGCGATCGAACCGCTGCCCCGCCAGAGTTCTCAGCTTTTGCACGACATCCCCCCGCAACAAGTGAAAGCTCTGCTCCGAGCCCACCACTTTTTGCAAATTTTCCCGAATGACGCTGCAAGCGCGATCGCTTTTTTCGATCGCCACCACCTCAGCCGCACCCCGACACAGCGCCTCTGCACTCATCGCCCCAGCCCCGGCGCACAAATCCAGCCACCGACAGCCCGGTATTTCTCCTTGCCAAATATTAAACACCGCTTCCCGCACCCGCGCCGGTGTCGGGCGCGTGTCCAAACCCGATAGTGTTTTTAGCTGGCGATTGCCGTAAATTCGCAGGCTCATAATAAAAAATTAAAAGAATATTAATATTTGCCAATGGCTTTTTAATTAAGTTTAAACTCATCCACGTTAGGGTGCCTCAAAAAATTTACTCGCGTGTTTGAGGAAATTATGAACCAGACTTATATCATACAGCCCGGGGATACCCTGTGGGCGATCGCCGAGCGATTCTACGGTAACGGCAATGAATGGCAGCGCATTTACGACGCCAACCGTCACATTCTCGGAGATAACCCCGATTTGATCTATCCCGGGCAGGAGATTTTGCTCCCTTAAATTCTGCCTCTAATTTTCAGTATCTCATAACTGACCCCCTCCAGACGAGAAATAGGCGGCGGGGGTCAGTTTTTATGGGCAGGGGTAATAGGGGGCGATCGCCTGATATCCGAAATATCCCATATCGCTATCCCTTCTGTGAAATAGCCTATTCGTCCTCATCCTCCACTGGCAACGTATACGCCTTCATCTCCGCTGCCAAATCCAGGGGCAAAGGTAGCTGCGTCGCATCAGTGTAATTTATGGCAACGTGCCGCAACTCATGTACCAGTGCCGCCCAGTGTTCCGGAACGTCGTCTTTCTGAAGACAAGCAACAGTCAGTTCGATCATTTGCGGGTTCGATGCCTGTTTGTTGGGCGCTGGCGAAAGCAACTCGCCTTTACTATGTTGCACTTTGACAAACTTGGATAAATTTTTACTCAAACCTTTCTGCTGGTGTGACTTTTGGGCAGTGCTGGCGAAAACGCGATCGCTGATACGGAAAAGACCTTTCGTAAACCCGATCTCATCTTCATTTTGGGCGTAATATTCTGGTGTTTCGTGCCCGCTACTGTCCCGCACGCGAACAATCCGAAGTCCCCGCAAATCTTCGATGGGAGTTGGCGTTTCATTGGCAGGGTTCTGCCCAAACGTCAGGCGATCGCATTGGATATCTGTATTTCTCAGCCAATGCCAAGTTGTCCGCAGGTTTTGGGCGTGACAGATTAAAAGGGTATTGTCGAGAAGGTTGTTGGAAATTGCTTCTTTAATGAACTCTATGGCGTCTTTCTGGGCTGCGTACCCTGCTGCTTGCCCTTGCGCGATCGCCAACATTGCATTGGGATAGGGCAGCCAGTCCTTAAATCCAGGAGCCAACGCATAGATTTTGCCAGCGTACCATTCCAGATAAACCATCACCGGCAAAAAGTGCTTTTTACGGACAGGGCTGCTCCCTGCATAATGTTTTATCATCCACAACCCCACACAATTCAGCTCTGGTTTGGGGAGAGATTCGAGAAACTTGGCGTGTTTTGTATTGCGGTTGCTGTATTCCAACTTTTCCGCAAGTGGCCATACTCCCAACTGGCGCAGCCCATCCAGCACTGCGTTTTTTGCCCGATCGGGCAAACTCTCAGTATCCGCATCCGAGTTGATAAATTGCGTCAATCTGTTAGTCTGAGCAAATCCCAGACGGATTGCGTGTTTTGGATCGTCGGTAAGCCCTTCAAAGCGTGGCAATTCTATCAAGGATACAATAAAATGTGACGCTTTGCCTAGCTGCTGCGATATTTGTCTGCACCGAGCGCGGATAGACTGATGGAGTCGTTCTCTGGCATTTTCGGTATCTTCGTTAATATCTAGGAGATCGCCAATTTTATCCAAAGGAGCTAAGCGTAGAGTCAGGCTCAATTCAGGAGTTTCCCAAGTATAAGGGAAAGATACCGGCTCTGACTGCAGCCCGAGACAATCGCGAACAGCCTGAATCAGGGCGTCGCGCACCAACTCCGATTGATGCCAGATTTCCAGGGTGATCTGCCGGTTAACAGATTCACCAACAGCGCGGTGTCGCTCCGACAGAGATATCGAGTCATCAGCAAACGGGTTTTGCCTTGTAGGGAAACTGTACTGAACCCTTTCAAAAGGTTCTACAAACTTCAACCCCTCCGGCTCCAGAATTTCTGCAATTTTTTCCGCCAGCCGGCTGCGATCGCCTGGCATAATCCCAGCCTTGACGCCGCAATCTGGTTTGAGCCCAGTACGGTAAACAAGGGCAGCACTTGTGCGACCATTGATATTGAGGGCTTCTTCTGGGTTTTGAACAATGTCCACTGGCGACGTGAAGGGATGTTTGAGTTGCAACTCGTTGAGCAACTCTGCCAACTTGCTCCCCCACCTTAAGTTCTTGCCATATCGCCGAATTGGAGCCACCTGAAAGCTATTTGACAGGGGGAATCCCTCAATCCACGGCACGCCGGCGAGCAGATAGATGCTGGTTTCTTTTCTGTCTGTCGGCAGGTTAATTTTAGCGCCACCCCAGCGCCGCAAACCAACATCAATATAAAGTACGGGAAATTCCTGGAAAGGCACCGTCTGAACGGTTAAAGTCAGCAGCAAAGAATATGGCCAGCGTTTTTGACTTTTACCCTTACCCGCCTTGTAACAAAAAGGTGGCCATGAAATTAATTCCGCACCGCTGTTACCCGGAGCCAGAGGAGCGCGACGAAATCTCAGAGACTCTCGACTGCCATATTCTAGAATGCTGTCGTCACATTCAAGTTCTGTGTACTTTTCGCTTAATCGCGCCGCGATTTCATCAGCTAACAGGATAAAACTGTCGGATTTTACTGGCGCGGCTGTGCCGTTGCCACCTGCCCTCCAATCAGTGATGTTAATATGCTGTCTCTCCCAACGCAAGTCATTAGCCTGCATTCTGGAGAGCAAATATTGGCGATCGCCCTCAGCCACCTTGCTAAAGCTTGTCTTCACCCACGCCTGAACTATCGGGAAGAGTTTATCGGTATCAATTGCTTGCCGGCTGTATATCCAGGTACGTCCGCCGAGTATGTCTTGATAGCGGGCTATTGATATGATATCAGGAACCAGCGCCCGAAACGCCTTATTGAGGTTGCCGATGGGAATACTTGTCTGATTGGGGTCGCGGTTTGTGAGCCGCGCTTGCATACTTTTAATCGGCTCTATCCATTTTCCGGGGAATTTTAAGGTAAAATAATCCCTTTCCAGTTTTCCAGCTTCAGGCGAAAACTGGAAAGCAAGCGATCGCAGGTGGTTGTACTGTGCTGGCATCAGTGAATTTCCTTCTGAAGTTTCTTTGTCTTTTTAATGGCTTCGTAGAACGGCTCGTAGAGTGCTTTGACCAGTTGCTCGTCTCTGGCGGATATCTGGACTTTAGAATTGGGTTCAAAATAGGGACGCAGTACCTGTTCCATCCCCACTAGCAAGCTAGTTGCTGCCGTATCGGGTTGCCCGTCTCCGGATGCCGTATTTGGGGCAAAAGCAGCATCGCAGAAAAATACTCGCGCCGGACACCCCCCACGAATCAGACGCCCGATGACTTGCCAGACAGCCACTAGCTGATTCCACGTTACAGCTTCCCGCTCTTTTTTAGGCATGGCTCTGTAAATCATTGGCACTTGCAAGAGCGATCGCCAGCGATTGAATGCTTCCAAGCGGAACTTTTCACCCACTCGGTCTATTGTAAGTGAGCCGGGGGGATTTTGCTGCTCGATCCAAGATAAATTTTCGGAATGTTCAATAGCCCAGCGATTGATAGAGTAAATCGCATAGCTGATGTCCTTGGGGTGTTCGTGGGGACGAACTAGAAAATAAGCCGCACCAATCGCTGCTTGGTTTTCATCATTCAGAATATTGTGCCCCCGCTCGATTGACAGCAAAGGAGCAATGAGAATCTTGGCTGGTTTTTTGGCAAACTTGGCCACCAGTCCTCGTGGCAGCCCTTGACTGTCTTCTAACTCGTCATCGTCAGAAATCAAAGGGATGCTCTTTCCCCGCCACGTTGACAGATTTTCCAAGTAGTGATATGCAATCTCTGCCTCCTTGTAACTGCCAACCACCAGCAGAATGCGCTTTCGCCCTTCTTCAAGCTTTTCTAACTCTTTTTCCAGCAGACTCTTACCTGCCTTACCGCCAGGTATTTTTCCGGATTCGGTTAGTTTGTTGAGGAGTTTCCGCAGCGCTGTCTCCCGCTGGTTGCCGCTCATTCCTGAAACTTTAATCGGACTGTTATTCTCATCTTTGAAATACAGCAATTCAAACGAACTCTGGTTTTTAATAGCGTCCACCTCTTTTTCTGGCGATCGCAAAACTCCCGCCACCGGAACTTGAACGTGACACCCCGGCGATTTACCCGCCCAGCTAGTTCCAGAAAGCAATAAAACGTGAGGCCCGGGTATGCCATCATTATGAAACAATTGGTGAAAGTTTAGCAACAAAGATCGACCCACACCCATACACCGGAAAAATCTTAAATCTCCGGCACCTTCCGAAACATCTAGTGGGGGAACGTACTGCAGTGCTAGCAAATTTCCCATCGGCGCTACCGGAATTACCGCCGAATAGTCTTCGGGAGGGCGATTGAACCACGCCGAATCTGCCTTGTCAAGATTTAGCCTCGCCTCGACTTGCTTCCAGTCGCCCCACAGTCGGTTGAGCCGATCTAAAAGCACCGCCACCAAAAGGGCAAATTCCAGTTTGAATGCCGCTGATTCCATCTGTTTCTCTGTCAGGGGCACCGGATTTCCTATCTCTTCTAGCTGCTGGTTAATCCATACCTTGAGCCGTCGCCGCACCTGCTCTTCGTTTTCAGAGGCGATCGCCTTGAGCGCCAAGTCAGCCAGCGGGCTGTCATTCTTGTCTCCCAGAGGATCGTCAATATACTGGTCAAACAACTCCTTCAGTTTTTGATAACCTGGATGCTGTTCTGTTTCCTCGCGCGCTGATCCACTCAATTCTCTAGCCAGTTTCCCAAACAAAACCAGCTCGGTGAAGTATTCCGCATCATCAATCCATTTTCTAATCTCTGCATTAGTCAGAATGCGATTATAGATGCCATCAGTTGCTAAATGAACCAACAGGTGCGCCCGCTTCCACCTCAAAACGCTTTCTTCATCCAACTGTTCCCGCCCTTGTTGGTCTATCAGATCGTCAACGTGTTTGCGGAGTTGGTTCAACCACGCACTTTCTCCGCGACTCACCAAAGTCTGGCACGGACTGAAAGTGCTGTCAAGCTGCATCTGTACTTGGTCGGCTTCATCTACAATTACCAAGTTACTCCGGCGATACACCATCTCAGCAAACCGGATTTTAATCCCTTTACTGTCTTTTCCGGATTTTTGTTTTTTGCCACCAGACGCCTTTTTGCTGTCAGGGGGCGGTTCAGGAGACAGTTGCCGGGGAACCCAAGTATAAACCAAACTAGCCGGCGTGGCAATCCAAATAGAAGCGCTGACTAAATCCTGCTGCGCCTGATGAAATTGGCACTGACTGTAGATTGGGCAGGTATATTGCTCTTCTTCTTTTGATGGCAGATACAACTTCCCGCAAGGTTTGTGCGTCACCGACAGCGGTTCATCTTTACTCTCATCTCGCAACACTTCCAGCAGGCATTCCGTACTTAGCCAGTCGAATCCAGGGTGTTTTTGCGTTAGCGGTTCTAATGGGTTTTCAGCCGTGACAACGCGATGCAGCCTTTCGGTATGGCGATCGCGGCTTGATGCGCCCAAAATCGGGGCAACGGAAATCTGCAATTTCCTGAATTTCTCAGCCAGATTCAGCGCCCCAATTACATCTCCCACCACCAGAGTTATGTGAAGCCCCTGACGCGCCGCCCAAACTGCAAGCACCTCCATCAGCGTCGATTTTCCTGCTGATACCATGCCAATTAGGTGCGTCAGCCCCTTCAAAGTCATCTGGTTCGCTGGCGTCAGAACCTCGCTATTCTCCTCAAAAATCTCAAGCTTTACCCTAGATAGACGTCCAACCCATGATGAGTCGTTCTCCGCTCCTGCGCGATCGTCCATCCATTTTGCTGTTTCAATCAGTTCATTCCAGGAGACTGAAATCTCATCCCCCTTTTGGGCGATCGCATGGCTGTGACGTGTCGGAGGTGAAAATACTAATTCTTTGGGAATGCTAACACTGGATATCTGATTTTTGTCATCGAAAAAGAGGTAACTTTTATCAGAACCCCAACGCACTGTATCTTGAGAATGAGGAATTGTCGAACGGAGCGTTTTTTCATAGACTTGATAGCGATCGGAACAGATGCTAACCGGGCGCTGTTCTGCTGGAGTTTCTAGCTTTTCTTCAACGTCATAACCTCGCACCCGCTCGTTGAGTTGTCGGTACATCTTTAGTGTCCCTTCCCACTTGTAGGAACTCCTCAAATGAGAGAGAAGATATCGCGCATTGCCCAGCATCTGTAGCTGTTCTTGGCTCCAGTTAGCAATTAGGGTAGGAAAAGCATAGCCAGTCAGCAGCACCCACAGCGCTTTAGCTGGTTCGCAGGGAGCTAGCTGAGACAGCAGATAAAGACCTAACTCGACTTCGCAAAGTGCGTGTATCTTTCGAGTCAGCTCTCGCTCCTTTCCTTGTTCATTTTGCGGCCAGCTTTTCTTGATTTTATCTGTTAAATCCTTCTGCCAGGTTTTAATTTTCCGCATCAGCGAACTCCCTAAATTTTTTTCTTGACCTTTTTAACCATGTCGCTTTCAAACAAAGCGTCAGTCTTATTTTTAAGTATCGGCTCAGCAGCTTCCCGAAATGCGTTAAGATAATAAGCTTGTTTGCGGCGCTCGTCAGGAAAGACAAAATAAGCTCGATCCCAGGGAGGCTCGGAGGGGATAGGCTTGACTTTTTTGGCTAGCGCAAAGGGGTTTTTCCAATCCTTGACATCAATCGCCCACGCTTCACCATTTGGAAAAACAAGCCGCAAATCGTAGCTGTCGAATTCGGGCCAGAGTTGGACTTCAAGGTTTCCGCCGAGTTCCTTGAGTTGCTTCTCCAAACGCAGTTCAGGAATACCGGGCGCAGCAATATAGCGGCGCAACCCTTGCTTGAGCCAGTAAACTTCTTCCTGTTTGTGAATTTTCCGCCCCGTCGCGCCGTCACCAACATAATCGCACATGTCGCAAACCCGACCTTTTTTCATGTGGTGCCTCAACAGGTTGCCGCAGTTCGGACAACACTGATAGCAATCCCCTACTAGGCAGGATTCGGGAGCCGATTCATAAGCTTCTTCTAGCGGTTTAGAGAGCGCTTCGGGATATAGATTCAGACGCTTCATCACTAACTCGCTCTCAGTTGCTACAGGGTGAGTGATGATGAAACGCCGAAACTCTACATAGCCGTCGGGTGCGTTTGCCTGTTGGCTGATTTCAAATACGCTATATATAATCCGTTTTTGAGTGAGTTCAGCTAGCACCCGGGAATTTGAGCCGGCTAACTCCGCCAAATCAGAGCAGAGTTTGGTAGGAATTTGGTCGTCTAGCAGCGTATCGTCTGTGCTGAACTTATAATCTGGCAGTTTGAGTGGCCAGTCGCTTAAAGGCTTTTGCTGGCACCAGCCAATTAAGTCTGGCACACTTTTAGGTCGCGGCACGTTTTTGAGCAAACAGAGTTTACTCAACTGACTGAAACCTAGTTGCAGGGGGTTGGGATATGGCAATTTTGGCGGTTTGCCATTTTTGACTGTTTCTGCCAGTTGCATCACGCCGGTGGCAATTCGGATCAGCGTCAGCTCGTCATCTGAAAGTTTTGGATCTGTGTAGCCCCCAGGACTACTTGCAGATGCGCTCGAAGTCATTTCTACATCCTTATCAGTTTCCCAGATCGGCTCCTAAAATACTATAGGCAGGATTGAATTAAAAGTCAACCCTACCTATATTAGCTCTGCGAATTTCTGGCGGGACTTCTCAGCTTGAAATATTTTGTTCCAACTGCTTGACGAAATTCGCCAGCATCTGCAACCCCGACGCAGACGACTTCTCCGGGTGAAACTGCACTGCCGCGAGATTATCCCGGGCGATCGCTGCAGTCACCGTCTGGCTCCCGTGCGTCACCACCGCCGCCCGCACCGCCGCATCGACGGGATCGACATAATAGGAATGCACGAAATAAACCCACGGGTCGCTTGACAAATGTCCCCAAATAGGTACGTCCGGCTGAGTGAATTCCAACTGGTTCCACCCCATGTGCGGAATCGTCAGCCCCGGCTCGGATTTGAAACGGCGCACGACTCCGGGAATGACGCCCAAACCGGGCTCGACGCCTTCTTCGCTGCTGTCGAAGAGAATTTGCAAGCCCAGACAAATGCCTAAAAAGGGTTTTCCAGAGGCGATCGCATCTTTCACCGGATGAATCAAATCGCGCGATCGCAGGTGTTGTATCGCCGGATCGAATGCCCCCACCCCGGGCAGCACCACCGCATCCGCCCGCGCAATTTCCTCTGGCGACTCCGTAATTTTTGGCGTCGCACCCGCATTCTCCAGCCCCTTGCAAACCGAGTGCAGATTTCCCATGTCGTAGTCTACGACGGCGATTACCGGCATTGTCCTACTTCCCTTAAAATATAATTGATGCTACAATCATTGTAGCTCAGTTAGAGTCATTTTTTATGACTTCCCAAATCCTGCTCACCTCTTTTACTACTTGGCTCCCCCATCACCAATCAAATGCTTCTGACGATTTATTAGAAAAAATCTCCCAGCTCGACTCGCCCGAATCCCTGACTTTTCTGAGGAAGCTGCCGGTTGATTTCCAAAAAGCACCCGGAAGAGCGATCGCCAAAATAAACCAAGTTCAGCCCGATGCAATTATCTGCTGCGGCATGGCAGAATCTCGCGAAAAATTAACCGTAGAATCCCGCGCCTACAATGGATTTGAACTGATTAAAACCGCCGTCGATCTGGACGGCATCGTCGCAGACTTAGGAGCGACAGAGATTATCGACAATGCCGGTAGGTTTGTCTGTGAAGGTCTTTATTACGAAACTTTAAAATATATTCGCGATCGCCAACTCTCCGCGAAATGTCTTTTCGTCCACGTTCCCCTCATCACCCCGCAAAACTGCGAGCAAATTACCGCCGACTTCTTGAAGATACTCCGGCGGGTGAAAACTTGTTAATTGGCTAGCCTATCTCACTTTCTTCTCCTCCTCCCTTTGCCACCTGTGCATCCGCAAGCAGTTCGTAAAATTCCTATCTCCCCCACGAGGATCTGCAAAAAGGCTCTCGGTCTGGCTGGCACCCAAACAACTAAAGATTGATTTTAGATTTCCGAGGGGAAATTGAAGATAAAATCTAAAATTTGAAATCTGAAATTGCTGAGGCAATAAAACCGAGCATGGAACGAGCTGAAAGCGAAACCCGCCCCTGGTGGCAGCGCATCCCGCTCTACTTGCAGATTGCGATCGCCCTAATTGTTGCAGTCGGGTTGGGGATCGTCCTGGGTGCCGGTCAGCCCAAACCGGAAAATATCGAAGCCATTAAAGACCTAGCCATCCCCTGCAACTTAGTGCTCAAGGCTTTGCGCGCCCTTGCCACTCCCCTGATTCTCCTGGCAGTGCTCCACTCCTTCCTGACTGCCACGATACCAGGCAGAGCCGGCAGCCGTCTGGCATTTCTGCTGCTGACGAATACCCTAGCCGCAATTCTCATCGGGCTTGTCGTCGCGAATATCCTGCAACCGGGCAAGTGGGGGCGTCTGGCTCCTCCCGCCGCCACCTCCGAAATCAGCAAAACCCTCGATCCGTGGGGACTGCTGCAAGACATGGTGCCCGAAGCCGTTTTCAAGCCGCTAGTAGACAACAACGTGCTGCAACTGATTTTCCTGGCTCTGGCATTTGGCATCGTGCTGCGTGCCTTGAAAACCGAGCAAGTCGCGCAGGGGAAAACAGACTATGTGCCAGTGGAGCAGGCGATCGCGCTCTTATTCGAGGCAGTCATCCGCATTTTGCACTGGATTATCGCCCTCGTTCCCCTCGCCGTCTTCGGAATCGTCGCCAAAACCGTTGCCCTGCAAGGCTTCGCCCCATTTAAATCCCTCGGTGCTTTCATCGTCGCGGTGCTGTTCGCCCTATTTTTGCAAGCGATTTACTACCTCACCCGCGTCTCCTTCGGCTCGTGGGTGCGCCCGAAACAGTTTTTAATACCAAGTTGGCTAACTTAGTATTGTTACATTTTTTTATATATCCCGG